>NZ_QTWY01000002.1:0-488526 GCF_003461365.1 Clostridium sp. AF17-21AC | reverse complement strand
AAACGCGAATCAAGTTATCGAAAGATAGCAACGGACCACAGCATATCAAGCTACGTATGCTGTAAGGTTAAGTTAGAAAGAGCGCAGGGTGGATGCCTTGGCACTGAGAGCCGAAGAAAGACGTGATAAGCTGCGAAAAGCTGCGGTAAGGAGCAAATATCCGATGACCCGCAGATATCTGAATGGGGAAACCCGGCTGAGCAAACCTCAGTCACCGTATACTGAATACATAGGTATACGGAGGGAACCCGCTGAACTGAAACATCTAAGTAGGCGGAGGAAGAGAAAGAAACATCGATTCCGTAAGTAGCGGCGAGCGAACGCGGAAGAGCCCAAACCGTTGTGCGTGCACGACGGGGTATGGACTGCGATATGGCAGTGTAGAAGATAGTAGAAGGGTCTGGGAAGTCCCGCCAGAGAGAGTGAAAGCCTCGTACATGAAATCAGAAACACACCTAGCAGGATCCGGAGTACCACGAGACACGAGAAACCTTGTGGGAAGGCGGAGGGACCACCCTCCAAGGCTAAATACTACTCAGTGACCGATAGCGCATAGTACTGTGAAGGAAAGGTGAAAAGGACCCCGGGAGGGGAGTGAAAGAGAACCTGAAACCCTGTGTTTACAAGCTGTGGAACTGCGAATAAAGCAGAACCGCGTACTTTTTGTAGAACGGTCCGGCGAGTTTCTTGTGCTGGCAAGGTTAAGTACCTCAGGTACGGAGCCGAAGTGAAAGCAAGTGTTAATAGCACGTAAAGTCAGTATAAGAAGACCCGAAACCGGGTGATCTACCCATGTCCAGGTTGAAGTTGCCGTAAAAGGCAATGGAGGACCGAACGCACATCCGTTGAAAAGGGTGGCGATGAGGTGTGGGTAGGGGAGAAATTCCAATCGAACCCGGAGATAGCTGGTTCTCCTCGAAATAGCTTTAGGGCTAGCCTCGTATTAGTCTAGCGGAGGTAGAGCACTGAATATCCTAGGGGGCGTCAAAGCTTACCGAAGATTATCAAACTCCGAATGCCGCAGAGATGATGTACGGGAGTCAGACTGCACGAGATAAGTTGGGTAGTCAAAAGGGAAAGAGCCCAGACCATCAGCTAAGGTCCCAAAGTGTGTGTTAAGTGGTAAAGGATGTGGGATTTCGAAGACAACTAGGATGTTGGCTCAGAAGCAGCCATACATTCAAAGAGTGCGTAATAGCTCACTAGTCGAGAGGTCCTGCGCCGAAAATGTCCGGGGCTAAAACACACCACCGAAGCTATGGAATGTGAAAACATTGGTAGAGGAGCATTCTTAACGTGACGAAGCTGTACCGGAAGGAGCAGTGGAGTGTTAAGAAGAGAGAATGCCGGAATGAGTAGCGAGATTTAAGTGAGAATCTTAAAGGCCGAATATCTAAGGTTTCCAGGGTAAAGCTGATCTTCCCTGGGTAAGTCGGGGCCTAAGGCGAGGACGAAAGTCGTAGTCGATGGATAACAGGTAGAAATTCCTGTACCACATACAAACAGAACTGTGGGGACGCAGAGAGAAAGCCAGAGCCGGAAATGGAAAAGCCGGTGCAAGCGAGGTATCCGTAAGGGAGGCAAATCCCCCTTGCAAGGAGAAGACGTAATGCGGAGTGAACTATAAGTAACGAAGCTGGTGAGCTAGCTGCCAAGAAAAGCCGCTATTGTTTTGTATGTGCCCGTACCGTAAACCGACACAGGTGGATGAGGAGAGAATCCTAAGGCCGGCGGGAGAAGTGTTGTTAAGGAACTCGGCAAAATGACTCCGTAACTTCGGGAGAAGGAGTGCCACAGAGATGTGGCCGCAGAGAAATGGCCCAAGCAACTGTTTAGCAAAAACACAGGTCTATGCAAAACCGAAAGGTGAGGTATATGGGCTGACGCCTGCCCGGTGCTGGAAGGTTAAGAGGAGAGCTTAGCGCAAGCGAAGGTTTGAATTTAAGCCCCAGTAAACGGCGGCCGTAACTATAACGGTCCTAAGGTAGCGAAATTCCTTGTCGGGTAAGTTCCGACCCGCACGAAAGGCGTAATGATTTGGGCACTGTCTCGACAACACACCCGGTGAAATTGAAATACCAGTGAAGATGCTGGTTACCTGCGCCAGGACGGAAAGACCCCATGGAGCTTTACTCCAGTTTGATACTGGGATTCGGTACTGTCTGTACAGGATAGGTGGGAAGCTAGGAAATGATGACGCCAGTTGTCATGGAGCTGACCTTGGGATACCACCCTTACAGTACTGGGTTTCTAACCTGCAGCCGTGACCCGGCTGGGGGACAATGTCTGACGGGGAGTTTGACTGGGGCGGTCGCCTCCGAAAGGGTATCGGAGGCGCTCAAAGGTTCCCTCAGAATGGTCGGAAACCATTCGAAGAGTGCAAAGGCAGAAGGGAGCTTGACTGCGACACCGACGGGTGGAGCAGGTACGAAAGTAGGACTTAGTGATCCGGTGGTATAACGTGGGATTGCCATCGCTCAACGGATAAAAGCTACCCTGGGGATAACAGGCTTATCACTCCCAAGAGTTCACATCGACGGAGTGGTTTGGCACCTCGATGTCGGCTCATCGCATCCTGGAGCTGTAGCAGGTTCCAAGGGTTGGGCTGTTCGCCCATTAAAGCGGTACGCGAGCTGGGTTCAGAACGTCGTGAGACAGTTCGGTCCCTATCCGGCGTGGGCGTAGGATATTTGAGAGGAGCTGTCCTTAGTACGAGAGGACCGGGATGGACGGACCGCTGGTGTATCTGTTGTTGACCAACAGCATGGCAGAGTAGCCAAGTCCGGCAGGGATAAACGCTGAAGGCATCTAAGCGTGAAGCCCCCCTCAAGATTAGATATCCCATTCTTTAAAGAAATAAGACCCCTTGAAGACTACGAGGTTGATAGGTCTGAGGTGTAAGTGCGGTAACGCATTCAGCTGACAGATACTAATAGGTCGAAGACTTATCCTGAGAGGTTCGAAAGATAAGCGGGAAAGAGATTGGAGAGAATGAAGTCGCAAGACTTTCTGTATGAAATTCTGAAGGTACATGAAATAGTTTAAAAAAAGAAAGCGTCAAAAAACGCTTTCTTTTTTTGTGTATAAATATTAATTTAAAATATGAAATAATCATTCTGTACCTCATAAAAGATTGTAAAATATAAAAATTAAAAAGCAACGGCATGTTATTCTTAGATAGCCGGATATTGAAGGCTGTTATGGTATTTAAAAACTAATATAATGGTAAAAGATTATGTATTTTTATTGCAATTACATACATAAATCTATAAAATAGATATGGTGAATCATACATAAACAGTGCGAAAAAGGGTATATATCTGATATATTATATCAGATAAACAAGAACAATAATTACAGATGTATTGTAATAGAAAGGAAATATAATAGCAGGCAGCTATTGAAAAAGGTATGGGAATAAAAGAAGAAACAATAAAAATGAAAGCGGCAGCACCTTATCTGGCAGCTTCTTCGGTAGAACAGAGAAATAAAGCACTTCTACTGGTTGCAGAGAATTTAAGGGCAAATGCGGCAAAGATTTTTGAAGAGAATAAACGAGATCTGGCAGCGGCAGAAGAAGATCATATTGCACAGGCAGTAATGAAACGCTTGAAGTTTGATGAGGGAAAACTAAGAGATGTTATAAAAGGAATTGAGCAGTTAGTTGCTCTGCCTGATCCATTAGGAAAGGTGACATTAAAACGCCAGTTGGATGAGGGATTAGTTCTGAATCGTGTCACCTGTCCGATTGGTGTTATCGGAGTTATTTTTGAAGCAAGACCGGATGCACTTGTTCAGATATCATCTCTTTGTATTAAGAGTGGAAATTGTGCGATACTAAAGGGTGGTAGGGAGACAACATATACCAATCGTATCCTGTTTCAGATTATACATAACAGTATAATAGATGCAGGATTGCCGGCAGATTGTATGCTTCAGGCAGAGCAGCACAGTGAGATTGATGAACTTCTGTCGTGCCATGAGACGGTTGACCTTCTGATACCGAGAGGATCGAACAGTTTTGTTCAGTATATTATGAATCATACAAAGATTCCTGTTATGGGACATGCAGATGGAATCTGTCATATTTATGTAGATAGAGATTATGATCCAAATAAAGCGATTCCGATTATTATCGATGCAAAGACCCAGTATACAGCAGCATGTAATGCGGTGGAAACTTTGTTGATCCATAGAGATATAGCAGAAAAATTTCTTCCGGTTCTTGCAAAAGCATTAAAGGAAAATGGAATTACGCTTCGTGGAACAAAGGAAGTAACAGATCTGATTGGCGGAGAGACAATCGGTGAACAGGAGTTCAAAGAATATCTGGATCTGATTGTTTCTGTTAAGATTGTAGATACGGTAAATGATGCGATCGCACATATCAATAAATACGGTTCCCATCATACAGACAGTATCATTACCGAAAATGCGGAAACTGCAGAATTATTTATGCAGATGGTAGATTCTGCCGGAGTTTATCAGAATTGTTCAACTAGGTTTGCGGATGGTTTCCGTTATGGTTTTGGTGCAGAGGTTGGAATCAGTACAGGAAAGATCCACGCAAGAGGTCCGGTTGGTCTGGAAGGGCTTGTTACTTATAAATACAAACTGTTTGGATGTGGACAGATTGTAGATGATTATGCAACAGGAAAGAAAGAATTTCATTTTAAAGATTTATAATAAAAATCATTCACAAGATTATTACAGGAGTTAGAAAGATGCATAAGGAATTTCGAATGGGAAATGAAGCAATTGCGCTTGGGGCAATTGCTGCCGGGGTAAATTTGATTTCCGGATATCCGGGAACGCCATCGACAGAGGTACTTGAGACGGTTGCAAAGAACAGAACAAATGACTGTTATGTAGAATGGTCGGTTAACGAGAAGGTTGCCATGGAGGTAGCAGCCGGTGCTGCTTATTCAGGCGCGAGAGTTATGGTAACAATGAAGCAGGTCGGATTAAATGTGGCATCTGATCCGTTGATGAGTCTGGAGTATGTGGGAGTAAAAGGCGGTATGGTGATTCTGGTTGCCGACGATCCGGGGCCAATCTCATCACAGACAGAACAGGATACGCGGACATTTGCAGCATTTTCAAAGGTTCCATGCTTTGATCCTACATCGGCACAGGAAGCTTATGAAATGGTACAGGAGGCTTTTGAGTACTCGGAAAAATATAAAACACCTGTATTCTTAAGACCGACAACAAGAGTGTGTCATGGATATGCAACGATTGAAGTAAAGGATGCAGCAGAATACAAAAAGAATGAATCGGAGGGATTTGTGAAAGATTCCAAACGGTGGGTTATTTTCCCGAAGCTGTCCTTTCAGGCACATCGGAATATTGAAAAGCGAAATGTCGAGCTGGGGGATGCCTTTTCTGAATATGACAGAAATGTTGTGAGCAGGAAGACAGAGACAAGATTTGGTATTGCAACCGGTGGAATCAATTATACATATACAATGGAAGCCCTGGGAGACGATGCAGAAAAAATAGCGATATTTAAAGTAGCGACCCCGTTTCCGTTCCCGGAACGAAAAGCAGTTGAATATCTGGAACAGTTAGATGCGGTTTTATGTGTGGAAGAATTAGATCCGGTGATCGAACGTGCGCTTACCTATATAGCGGGCAAATATCATCTCCCGGTAAAGATCTATGGTAAGCTGACCGGTCATGTAGCAGCCTCAGGTGAGAACACGATTGACAGTGTAAAGGACAGTATCACACAGTTCTTATTGGATCAGGGTATTGCAGTAGACCGGTACAAGGCGCTTACCGCAGGTGAAAAGAACAATCAGTCGGAAGAGTTGGCAGAGATGCCGGAGCTTCCAGTACGTCCACCTGTATTATGTGCAGGTTGTCCTCATCGTGCTTCCTTTTATGATGTAAAATGCGCTATGAAGGGAAAGAAGACAATCTTTTGCGGAGATATCGGATGTTATACACTTGGAAATGCCATGCCGCTTGATATGGTTGACACTTGTCTGTGTATGGGCGCAGGGCTTGGAATTGCGCAGGGTGTTTATCATACAGAACCGGATACGACATGTTTTGCATTTGTTGGAGATTCTACATTCTTCGCGTCAGCAATTCCCGGCGTCGTAAATGCGGTTTATAATCAGGCAGATATGACATTGATCGTTCTTGATAATTCCACGACGGCTATGACAGGACACCAGCCACATCCTGGAACCGGACATACGATGATGGGAGATATTGTAAATAAGATTGATATTGTTGGTATCTTAAAGGGAATTGGTCTTAAGACAGTAGAGACGATCAATCCATTTGAGCATGAAGCAGCGGTACAGACAGTTGCGCGTGTTGCAGCAGAACCGGGTGTGAAGGCAATTATTTTCAAATCTCCATGTATAGCCATTACGAAGTCGTCCAGATGTATGCATATAGATACAGATGCATGTATAGGTTGCCAGAAATGTATCAGAGAGATCGGTTGTCCGGCACTTTACACATTTGAAGGCAAGGTTTGTATCGATGAAAGTCTCTGTACAGGATGTACTTTGTGCAGCCAACTCTGCCCGGTACATGCAATCGGGGACGGACAAGAAGAAAGGGGGCAGGCATAATGAATAAGAATATTATTCTGTGTGGTGTCGGTGGACAGGGAACAGTGCTTGCATCCAAGCTGATCGCAGCCGCAGCTATGGAGAAAGGAATCCCGGTTATGAGTGCGGAAACGATCGGTATGGCACAGCGCGGAGGAAGCGTATTCAGCCATGTAAGAATGGGTGAAAATCTGTATTCACCAATGATAGCAAAAGGAACAGCAGATATGATCCTGGGATTTGAACCGGGAGAAACGGTGCGGATGCTTCCTTATCTGAAAAAAAACGGAGCAGTAGTCGTCAGCAATCGTGCGGTTATGCCGGTTACAGCATCGCTGGCGAAGACCGGTTATAACGGAGCATCTATGATTGATTATTTGAAGACACAGGTAGATCAGGTTCTGGTGATCGATACAGATCAGGCATGTGAAACTCTTGGGTCTGCAAAGGTGTTAAATGTCCTGATGCTTGGAGCCGCAATCTCGACCGGTATGCTTGGACTTGAAAAAGAAGATATCAAACAGGCTTTGATAAAAAGATTGCCGGAAAAATTACATGAGCTGAATTTCAGAGCACTTGATTATATACAATAAAAATATTTTATAAAATAGAAAGTTTGGAGGATAAATAATGGAGATTTCAGAGTTACAGATCAGTCAGGTCAATAAACAGATCGAAGCATTGATTAAGGCTGAAAGTTTTTATGGAAAGAAGCTGGAGGAAGCAGGAATTACAAGAATTTCGACACCGGAGGATTTTAAGAAGCTTCCATTTTCAGAAAAAAAAGACCTGAGAGATGCATATCCACTTGGTTTAATGACAGCGCCGGAAAGTGAGATCGTTCGTATCCATTCATCATCAGGAACAACAGGACTTCCGGTTATTATTCCATACACAGCAAAGGATGTAGATGACTGGGCGATTATGTTCAAGCGTTGTTATGAGCTTGCAGGTATCACGAATATGGATCGTATTCAGATCACACCGGGATATGGACTCTGGACGGCAGGAATCGGCTTCCAGAACGGAGCAGAGAAGTTAGGTGCTATGGTCATACCTATGGGACCAGGAAATACGGATAAACAGCTTCAGATGATGCAGGACATGAAATCTACTGTCCTTTGTTCGACGTCTTCCTATGCACTTCTTCTTGCAGAGGAGATCGAGAAACGTGGTATCAAAGATAAGATTTGCCTGAAGAAGGGTGTGATCGGTTCTGAACGCTGGGGCGAAAAGATGAGAAAACGTATCTCAGAGGAACTGGGAATTGAATTATATGACATCTATGGTTTGACAGAGATTTATGGACCGGGTATCGGAATCAGCTGTAAATATGACAACGGTATGCATTACTGGGATGATTATGTCTATATCGAGATTCTTGATCCTGTAACCTTAGAGCCGGTTCCGGATGGCGAAATGGGTGAGATTGTTATAACAACGCTTGTAAAAGAGGGTGCACCTCTGATTCGTTATCGTACACATGATCTTTCAAGAATTATTCCGGGAGATTGCCCATGTGGATGCAAGCATCCAAGGTTAGGTGTGATTATGGGAAGAACGGATGATATGATGAAAATTAAGGGTGTAAATGTATTCCCAAGCCAGATTGAAGAAGTATTGAAGGAATTCCCTGAATTATCAAGTGAATATCAGATTCGTATCTCCCATCTGGATGGAAAAGACACAATGAGAATCTATGTAGAGACGGATGGAAGCGTAGATTTCGTAGAGTTATCTAAGCGTATTGCAGAGAGAGTAAAGAGTCGGATTGGATTTACCCCACTTGTTAAGGTTGTAGAGATTGGGGTGCTTCCAAGAAGTGAGAAGAAGACAAAACGTGTAATTGACGAGAGATATGAATAAAGTAGAAAGCCGGATATGACATTTCATACCCGGCTTTGTTTCTGTCAGTAAATTATGAATTACAGATCAAATTTTGTTTTTACAAAATCTTCAATGATATCGGCGGTCTTTTTGAAGCCCAGGACGGTTGAATTGATCGTCATATCATAGTTCTTACTGTTGCCCCATTCCATATCAGTGTGATCCTTGTAATATGTTTTTCTGTTACGGTCATGACGTTTGATCGTAGCTTCAGCATCACGTTGGGATAACTGCTTGGTTTCCATAGTACGCTGTAACTTCGCTTCGGCATCAGCGACAATAAAGAATGAAGCTACACAATCCATATCCTTTAATACATAGTCGGCACATCTGCCAACAATTACAAAGGATTCTCCGGATGCTGCCTTTTCTTTTATAAAATCGAACTGAAGACCGGCAAGAATCTCTTCCGGAGAATTGCTGTATCCCTGAACGGTACGAGAGAACAGATATTTTCTAGGTGACTCATCATAGTCTTTAATATTATCTGTATCAAAATTATTCTGTTTTGCAACTTCTTCAATTAGATTACGATTGTAATATGGGACATTAAAACGTTTTGCAATGTCCTGAGCAATTACATGTCCGCCACTTCCATATTCACGACCGATCGTGATAATAACCTGTTTGTCCATATTTTATAACCTCCCTAAAAATATGTAAGTTTCTTAGAAGACGCTGTTATATCGAATAAATACACCGAGTGTACAAATGATCATAACAAGAATAGTAGCAGGAGCCATCTTCTTACAATATTCGCCCCATCCGACCGGATGACCTGCTTTAGCAGCTACTGAAGTACCAACAACATTTGCGGAAGCACCGATAGGTGTTGCATTTCCACCAATATCTGTACCAATGGCTAATGAATAGGCAAGGACGGCAAGAACCCCACCATTACCTGCTGCAAGTTCTTTGATAACAGGAACCATAGTAGCAGCAAATGGAACATTATCGATAAAGGCACTGCAGATAGCTGAGAGCCAGATGATAATAGCAACCATGATATACATATTTCCACCGCTGACGTTTTTGATGAATTTTGCAATGACTTCCAGAATACCGGTCTGCTCCAAACCACCAACGACAACAAATAAACCAATAAAGAATAAGAGTGTCTTGTAATCAATCTTCTTTAAAAGTTCCAGTACATGTCTGCCGGAACAGATCAGTGTGATTATAGCTATTATAACACCAATCGCAGCAACTGTCAGCCCTGTCTGTGTCTGTGTAAGAAGCAGAACAACAGAAAGCAGGAAAATAACACAGCTGAAGATAAATCCGGATTTGTCTGTAATTGCTTCTGAAGGACTTGGTATTGTTGAGGTATCAACCCCACCTTCATTTTGCTTTAATTCCTTACGAAAAGCAAGATAAAAATAGACAATCATAATAACCAGTGAAATAAGAACAAACACACCGGTATTTGTCAGAAAATCAAAGAATGAAAATCCAAGTGAGGTACCGATGATGATGTTTGGTGGATCACCACAGACGGTAGCAGTTCCACCGAGGTTGGAGCAGAAGACTTCTGCCAAGATCATTGGAACCGGATTGAATTTTAATAATTGTGAGAGTTCTACTGTTACAGCTGCAAGGAACAGAATAACCGTGATACTTGCAATGAACATGGAAAGAAATGCTGACAGGATCATAAAGGTGATCAGAATTGGAACAATTCTGTATCGTACAAGCTTTGCAATCAGCATGCAGAGCCATGTAAAGAAACCTGCACGTTTCATACCTTCAACCATGACCATCATACCGGCAATAAAAATAATGGTCGCCCAGCTGATACCGCTGGAATCTTCAGATGCTTGTCCAACTGTATGCCAGAAGCTGGTTGTAAAAATGCTTTTAACGTTTAACACTTCCATGATAGCCTGTCCACTGTGCAGACAGATACCAAGGACAAAGATGATGGTGAGTAATCCACAGCCCAGCGTTATAAGATAATGTTCGATCTTATCAAGAACGATCAGCACAAACATAGCCAGGAAGATGGTTACTGCTAAGATGGATGCTAACATGTTTCCTCCTTCTTGAGAGATACCTGAAAATCATAATGGTAGTATCTCTTCTTATTTATAATATTTTTTTTCCGTTTATCATTATAGGAAGATTGCACAAAAAGTCAATATTTTTCGGTAAAGGTTCGGTAAAGGACGATGAAAATTGATAAAAAACAAGTAAATATGACTAAAAATAGAGTGAGTAAATAAAAAATAGTCATTATATTTGGTACAAATGTTACAGTTTTCAATCGTATTGTGGATAGGAACAAAATTAATAAGAAGAAACTGTTGCATTTCCGTTCAGACTGGGGCATTATAGAGAAAGAATATTAAAGGAGAATGAGTAATTATGTATAAAATTATTTGTAAAGATGGCAGAGCAAAAAGAGCTACCTTTACGACTGTTCATGGTACAGTGGAAACTCCTGTATTTATGAATGTGGGAACTGCTGCTGCGATCAAAGGTGCAGTTGCTACGACAGATCTGAAAGAAATCGGCTGTCAGATTGAATTATCAAACACCTATCATTTACATGTAAGACCGGGTGATGAGGTTGTGAAGAAAATGGGCGGTTTACATAAGTTTATGTATTGGGATCGTCCAATTCTTACGGATTCTGGCGGATTTCAGGTGTTCTCGCTTGCAGGACTTCGAAAGATTAAAGAAGAAGGCGTTACATTTAACTCGCATGTAGATGGACGCAAGATATTCATGGGACCGGAGGAAAGTATGCAGATCCAGTCTAATCTTGCATCTACGATCGCAATGGCGTTTGACGAGTGTGCACCTGCAAAGGCGGAACGTTCTTATGTGGAGAATTCGGTTGCCAGAACCTATCGTTGGCTGGAGCGCTGTAAGGCAGAGATGACACGTTTAAACAGCCTGCCGGATACGATCAATAAGGAACAGATGCTATTCGGAATCAATCAGGGCGCAGTATATGAGGATATTCGTATTGACCATGCAAAAAGAATTGCAGAGCTGGATCTGCCGGGGTATGCTATTGGTGGATTGGCTGTTGGAGAGACAGCGGAGGAAATGTATCATATTCTGGATGTAACCGTGCCATATCTTCCTGAGAATAAGCCGGTTTATCTGATGGGTGTCGGAACGCCGATCAATATACTCGAAGCAGTTGACCGTGGTGTGGATTTCTTTGACTGTGTATATCCATCCAGAAACGGACGACATGCACATGTATACACAAAACATGGAAAACTGAATCTGAAGAATGCAAAATATGAGACAGATGACAGACCGATTGAAGAAGGTTGCGGATGTCCGGCATGTCAGCATTACAGCAGAGGTTATATCAGACATCTGTTAAAGGCAAATGAAATGCTTGGTATGAGATTTTGCGTCTTGCATAATTTGTATTTTTATAATAATATGATGAAAGAGATTAGACAGGCTATCGAAGAAGGCTCATATGCATCGTATAAAAAGTCTATGATAGAGAGTTTAACATCAAATGAAGTTTAGAAGGAGAATATTATGAACACATTAGGAATGGTTTTAAGCGGTAGTACACCAGCAAATACAGGTAGCAGCACAATGTTTATTGTTGTATATATCCTGATCTTTGCTGCAATTATCTACTTCATGATGATCCGTCCACAGAAGAAGCAGAAGGCTAAGACAGAGGAAATGCATAACCAGATGGAACCGGGTGACAATATTATGACAACCAGTGGTTTCTATGGCACAATCCTTGATATTGTAGATGACACAACTATCATTGTTGAGTTTGGTAATAACAAGAACTGTCGTATTCCAATGCATAAGAATGCAGTTGCTGAGCTTGAAAAGAAGAATGCAGCAGTAGTGGAAGAAGACAAGGAAAAGAAATAAAGAATAGCTTCTTAAATTTAAGAAGATATCAGAACAGAGAAAAGTCTCCATATTCAGTGGAAAAACTGGATACGGAGATTTTTTTCTGTTCTTCAAAAAAGATGCGCTTTTATATTGTCCAGAATTCCTGTGGTGATCCGCATACCGCCGCGCCCGGTTCCGAGAGAGATGTCCGGTTTGATCACACCGTGGAAATCCGTACCGCCGGAGACAAACAAGTCATGTCTGTCTGCAATCGCCCGGAGCTTTCCGCTCTCATAGGAATTATTAGAAGAATGATAAGCTTCTAAGCCCTTTAACCCAAGTGGTTTCAGATAGTCCAGTAATTCCTCAATCTGGTTATAACCAAGCTTATAGAGTAATGGATGTGCGAGAACTGCACATTTGCCATATTGGTTGATGATCGAGAGAGCACGTTCACATGTGACCTCCGGTTTCGGAAGATAGTATCTGCATTTTTCGCCAAGGTATTTTTTAAATGCCTGATCCTTGTTCTTGACAATGCCGTCCTCAATCAGAACTCTTGCAAAATGCGCACGGGTAATGACTGTATCCGGATTTCCCTCTTGAAGTTTTTCAATGGTCATATCGATGCCGTCACGCTGAAACAGCTTGCACATTTCCACATTTCGATTAAAACGTGCATCTTTTAAAGCGTTCAATTCAGCAAGAAGTCCGGGATTGGTATAGTCCATATAGAAGCCCAGAATATGGATCTCGCGTGAACCATAGTTGCACGAAAGTTCGATACCGGGAATCAATTCCATAGGGAGAGAATCCTGTGTATCCGGGGCCGGCTGATGATTTTCCATGAACCGGATTGCTTCCGGGACTCCATCAACCGTATCGTGGTCGGTGATCGCCAGAGCGGCAAGTCCCTTATCAAGAGCCATCTGGCACACTTCAGATGGAGTAAAAGAACCATCCGAAGCAGTTGTATGGACATGTAGATCTATAAAACGCATATGTATTCCTCTTTTCTTTATACAATGTAGGATTGGTTTACCGAAATCTAAAAAGATAAAAGCAAACCAAAATAATTATAATATGAATCTAAAAACATGGCAAATTTTTAGACAAACTTATTGATATTTTTTATTAATTGGTATAGACTTAATTGACGGTTTATGAGAAAATATGTCTGATGGTTACGAAAAAAGAATAGATATTCATAACCGCTTTAAGCAGATTTTCATATTTCGAAAGGAGATTCACAATGATTTATTCACAGGAAGTTGAAAACATGTGCCCAGTTGGACAGGGCGTACATCATGGATGTGCTCCAATTCCAGAAGAAGCAAAATGGGTACAGGCAAAAGAAGTAAAGGATATTTCAGGCTTTACACATGGTATTGGCTGGTGTGCACCACAGCAGGGTGCCTGCAAGCTGACATTAAATGTTAAGGAAGGAATTATTCAGGAAGCATTAGTTGAGACAGTTGGATGTTCAGGTATGACTCATTCAGCAGCTATGGCAGCAGAGATCCTTCCGGGACTTACAGTTATGGAAGCTCTTAACACAGACCTTGTTTGTGATGCTATTAACACAGCTATGAGAGAGTTATTCTTACAGATCGTATATGGTCGTTCACAGAGTGCATTCTCAGAGGATGGACTTGCTATCGGTGCTGGTCTTGAAGATCTTGGTAAGGGACTTCGTTCACAGGTTGGTACTATGTACGGTACATTAAAGAAGGGTCCTAGATACCTTGAGATGGCTGAAGGATATGTAAATGCTATCGCTCTTGATGAAGAGGGTATGATCATTGGATATAAATTCGTTAACCTTGGTAAGATGACTGATTTCATTAAGAAGGGTGATGACCCTAACACAGCTTATGAGAAGTCATGTGGACAGTATGGACGTGTTGCAGATGCAGTTAAACTCATCGACCCACGTACAGACAAAGAGATTGAGAAATAATAGAAGGAGGTAACGATATAATGGCATTATTTGAATCAT
Organism: Clostridium sp. AF17-21AC; assembly: GCF_003461365.1. Lineage (NCBI taxonomy): Bacteria > Bacillati > Bacillota > Clostridia > Eubacteriales > Clostridiaceae > Clostridium > Clostridium sp. AF17-21AC. Next base: position 474,237 of record NZ_QTWY01000002.1, on the reverse strand, counting down.
ATGAAAGAAGAATCAAACAGATCAATGAAGTATTAAACAGCTACGGTATCTCCTCAATCGAAGAGGCAGAGAAGATCACAAAGGATGCTGGTTTAGACGTATACAATCAGGTAAAGAGCATTCAGCCTATTTGTTTTGAGAATGCATGCTGGGCATACACAGTAGGTGCAGCAATCGCAATCAAGAAGAACTGCAGAAAGGCTTCAGAAGCTGCAGCAGCAATCGGTGAAGGCCTTCAGTCATTCTGTATCCCAGGTTCAGTTGCTGATACACGTAAGGTTGGTCTTGGACATGGTAACCTTGGTAAGATGTTACTGGAAGAAGAGACAAAGTGCTTCTGTTTCTTAGCAGGACATGAGTCATTCGCAGCAGCAGAAGGTGCGATCGGTATCGCAGAGAAAGCTAACAAAGTTCGTAAAGAGCCACTTCGTGTTATCTTAAACGGTCTTGGTAAGGACGCTGCTCAGATTATTTCAAGAATTAACGGTTTCACATTTGTTGAGACTGAGTATGATCCATATACAAACACAGTTAAAGAAGTATTCAGAAAGTCTTACTCAGAAGGACTTCGTGCAAAGGTTAACTGCTATGGTGCGAACTCTGTACCAGAAGGTGTTGCTATCATGCACAAAGAGGGTGTTGATGTATCTATCACTGGTAACTCAACAAACCCAACTCGTTTCCAGCATCCGGTAGCTGGTACTTACAAGAAGGAATGTAACGAGTTAGGAAAGAAGTACTTCTCAGTTGCTTCAGGTGGTGGTACAGGTCGTACACTTCACCCAGATAACATGGCAGCAGGTCCTGCTTCCTACGGTATGACAGATACACTTGGACGTATGCACAGTGACGCTCAGTTCGCTGGTTCATCATCCGTACCTGCTCACGTAGAAATGATGGGTCTGATCGGTGCTGGTAACAACCCTATGGTTGGTATGACAGTTGCTGTAGCTGTTTCTGTAGAGGAAGCAGCAAAGGCTGGTAAGTTCTAAAAAAGCTAGTATTTATGCGGTTTCTGTTTCTGCTGGAATGTGCCAAAATTAGTGCGTAAGACACAAATAAGACACAGGTAGAACACAGTCGTAGAACACAAATAATTGCCCCGGGAGATTATATGCTCCCGGGGTTTTTGCTATTATTGTATCAGTTCTATTTCTTCTTTTAATTGATCTAAAGTTCTGTGGGTGTACACTTTCTCAGTCACATCCTCGATAGAATGACCAACTATCAGCTTTATGATGTATTCATCCATGCCAGCATTTTTTGCCAATGTAATAAATGTATGTCTTGTATCGTGAGGACGGTGGGAGAGTTTTTATTTTCCCATGACCTTATTCCAACGGCTTCTGTATTTGTCGTATGTCATGCGCATACCAGACTGACTATCCGAATCATTGAATAAATAATCGGATTCCAATTCTTTAGCCTGATCTACTCGTTTTATGATCAAATCTCTTATTTTTGGATGAATAGGAACGCACCTGTTGCGCCCTGCATCAGTCTTAAGACCGCCGAACATGGTATTATTTTCCAGATCAATATCGGCTATTTTCAAGATAGACAGTTCTTGTGGTCGCCATCCGCTGTATATACCAATTAGAATCATATCAACAACACCATAGTTTATGTTCTTCCAGAGTAGATCTATTTCCTTCGGCGTGAATGGAACATGGATGATCTGAGGCTTTCCACTTTTGATGGCAATACAAGAGATCTGCATAGACTGCTTGACGGACAGATTCGTGAAATAGATGAACCTTTTGAAGCTGGTGGTGTACAAGTAGATGCTCCGGGGATGTTTGGAGATCCGGCGGAAGACTGCAACTGCTGGTGCTGTCTCTTGCAGCGTGCCAGATGGGCGCTGGATGATGAAGAGCTTCAGACTCTAAAGGACAGGGCAGCATACTTTGATCTTGACAAGACAGATGAGTTTGAGAAGTACCAGCGGAAATATCTGGGGATAACTCAGGAAGATATTGATAATATAAAAAATAGTGTTAAAATAAAGAAAATTGAATTACCGTCAGAAACCGACAATATAAAGGGAATGTCAAATGAAACAAAGCAAGCCATTTGTGATGCATTTGATAAGATAAAAGAAGAATACAATGTACGTATAAACAATATTGATTTAGAAAGTTTAGGTAGTGGCAATGAAAAAGTGCCATTTCAGTATGTTCCAGAGAATGTTGGCGGTTTTTTGAAATACAAACTTGTGTTGAATAAAGATTATGATTTTAATGGGAGTCTAGAAGCATTTTCTGCTAGAATTATGAGAAACCATAATAATAATGTGTTGGCCGCTCAAAATGTTGAAGACTTAATCGCACATGAGATGGCGCATGTACTAACATTTCAAAATTGCGATATATATGGTTTATTTTTACAAATGGAAGAGAAAGTTAGGAACAGTTTATTAGAGGTGGTTCATTATATGCGGATAGTACGTATGATGGAGCTGAAACAATAGCAGAAGCGTTTGTACAATATAGACATGGTGAAGAATTGCCAACAAATATTATGAAATTACTAGAAAAATATGTATTAAAGAAGGTAAAGTAATGGTTATTTTTTCTCAGTGTTTGGATTGCAAAAATTTTATAGGAAAAAAAGATAATAATACATTCCATTGCAAAGCATATCCGGATGGAATCCCAGAAGATGTTTTTTGGAATAAAATAAATCACGAAAAAAATATTGAAGGCGACAATGGATATAAATTTGAAAGCTTGAATGAAAGCACTCCGCAGTATGATATGATACCTCTGAAGTAGACAAGGTAAATAACCAAAATCTACTTTGGAGGTATTTTTATGGGAAGAAAAACCAAGTGTACGGTTGAAGAAAAAATTTCTGCTGTCGAGGATTATCTGAATGGAATACGTTCTGTCTCTGAAATTATGGTAGATTTATCTATAAAAAGTACACGAACTATAAGAAACTGGATACTGGCATATCAAAATGGGGGAATAGAAGCCCTCTGCTCTGTTACAGCTAACCATTCCTATTCCAGTGAATTTAAAATTGAAATGGTTCGAAAGTATATCAACGGGGAAGGATCGGTTACCGATTTATGCGCCAGATATGGAATTCCTGCACATGCAACACTACAAAAATGGATTTCGTTGTATAATGCCAATAGAAAACTTAGGGATTATGATCCCAAAAGGGAGGTCTATATGGCAGAAGCAAGAAGAAAGACAACGCTAGCTGAACGTAAAGAAATCGTCGAATACTGTATTACCCACAACCGGGATTATAAAGGAACAGCCTCTCTATATGATGTTTCTTATAGCCAGGTGTATTCATGGGTCAGAAAATATGATATTGCTGGAGGAGATGGTCTATCCGATAAACGTGGACACCACAAAACGGATGATGAAGTTGATGAATTGGAGCGGCTGCGCCGGGAGAACCTTCGACTAAAGCGCCAGCTTGAAGAAAAAGATATGGTGGTGGAACTGTTAAAAAAAGTGAAGGAATTCGAAGGGATGTGAGGCTTGGTAAACTACGGTTTGAATCAAAATATCAGGCAATAAAATATTTTTACGAAAAAAAACAATGGAGTATCAACTGGATGTGCAAACAATTGGGCATATCACACGCTGCTTACTATAAATGGCTGCACCGGACAATTCCAGAGCAGGAATCCGAGAACACAAAACTGGCAGAACTGATAAAGGAGTATGACGAGCGGTTCGGACATATCTTAGGATACAGGCGGATGACAAGCTGGATCAACCATTTCAATCACACCAGCTACAGCAAAAACAGAGTTCACAGAATCATGAAGAAGCTGGGAATTCATTCTATTATCCGTAAAAAGAAGAAATACCAGTCGTCCAGACCGGAGGCAACAGCGAAAAATAAGCTGAAGAGGGAATTCAATGCAACGAAACCTAATGAGAAATGGGCTACGGATGTTACGGAATTCAAGGTTCCTGAGACTGGCAGGAAACTATATCTCAGTGTCATCATTGATCTATATGATCGATTTCCAGTTGCGTATGTCATAAGCGGAAGAAATGACAATAAGCTCGTGTTTGACACATACGATAAGGCTCTCAAAGATAATCCGGATGCCAGACCGATTTTTCATTCTGACAGAGGTTTTCAGTACACGAGTAAAATATTTCAGAAAAGGTTTCGTGAACAAGGCATGGAACAGTCTATGTCCCGTGTTGGACACTGCATTGATAATGGTCCTACTGAAGGATTGTGGGGGATTATCAAATCAGAGATGTATTGTATGTATAAGATAACCGACGAGGTATCTTTACGTTCGGCAATCGACAAATATATAAAGTTTTATGCCGAAGAAAGACTGCAGGAAAGATTCCATTGCAAAACGCCACTGGAAGTACGAAGCGAAGCATTATCGGCGGAAACCCCGACACAATATCCGATTGCAGAGAACAAAAGAATAGAAGCATACAAAGCAAAATGGTGTGCATAAACGTCTCATAACATAAATATCCGCTACACTGAGTCAAATGTGGCGGATATCTATAAACTTATTTTAGATTTTTTACTTGTCTACTTGACAGGGGTCTGATCAGTAGCAGGGTGCTTTTTTTATGCATAAAATAGGAGGATAAGTAATGATAGTAACAGGAATGAAACACTTTGAGAATGTATGTCGCAAGAAGTTGGCTGAATGGTATCGTAAGAATCACCCAGATATACAGATAGACGAGGGCGACATATATATCGTCTGGTCATGCAAGACATTACAGAATTATAAATGCCTTGCGTCAACATATATCAGTGGTGATGGGATATATGCTGAATATACCTACAATGGCGATAGGCAGGAACTGTATGAGGATGTATACCATAAGTTGACAAATACGTGTTATACAGAGGAATAAGAACAGAATGGTAGCTAATTCAGATCATGGTAAAAACATGGCCTTTTTTTATGCCCAAAGTCGGCTTAAGGCGGTAAAACTGTGACGATAAAATAACTCAGGCAAGAGTGATAACTGCCATGTGTGGCTACGATTAAAGCCAGAAAGGATGGAACAATGGAATTAAAGGAACTGCTAGGAGATGACCTGTATAAGCAGGTACAGGCGAAGATTGACGAGAAGAACAGCACAGAGACAGATAAGCTCAGGCATGTAAGATACACAGATCTGTCCGAGGGCAAATACGTCAGCAAGGAGAAACAACGAACATATCATGATGCATCTTCTAAAGTCAATACAAGAATATTAGCAAATGATTCTTCTGGAATAGTGACAGAAGATGGATTACTTGAATTTGGAAACTTATGACGATCTTCGAGTTCTCTGTAAATTCAACCAGATGTGGCATTTTGTCCCATGCCTGACAGATTTCAAATTCATGAATATCTTTCAGAGCTTCTCATATTCGCGAAATTTTATAAGAGAAAAATTTTTTGACAGCACGTAACGTGCAGATTTAATCTGGAAATAGCATCAGAAAGATCATAACAAACGGAAAAGTAAAATTAGAATTTGAATAGGAGATAAATGATATGTATAGAGAATCGGAAGATAATACAATTATATTTACAGCATTTAACAGAAAATTGTTAAGAGATTTAGAAGAACTGAGAAATCTTCTGGTTAGAAATAAACCTGAGAGTGCTATGAAAAAACTGAATGAATTAATTGAAGATACAAAGAGGGACATAACCGAATAATTTGTAGCATGGGAAATGGTTCGCGAAAAAAACATTCTCTTTTATGAAATAAAAAATCATAAAAGCCTTTGACAGCACGTAACGTGCAGATTTAGGCTGAAGGAGGATGTATATGGAACTAATGACTTTAAGAACAATGTGTGAACGATTGAATGTTTCAAGAAGAAGTATTCAATGTTATGAGCAGGCTGGTTTATTGAAGCCTTCGGCAAAAAATAAATATGGTCATTTGCTATATGATGAGCAGGCGTTTCAGAGAGCACAAATGATTCGTTTCTTACAACAGCTTGGGTTTAAACTGGAGGAGGTAAAAGAAATTATAGATGCACCTGATAATGTAAGAAAAGATGCGATGGAAGTACATGTGAGAATGCTTGAATGTGAAACAGAAAAAATGACGGAACTTATTCAACAGGCGAGAGTTTATATTAATAGCATTAATGGAAAATCTGAAAATGGAGGGAAGACAAATGAGAAGTAAAAAGAAAATTATAATCACAACATTTATTGGGGCAATCATGTTGCTAGCAGGTTGTCACAGTGTAGGAACAGATCAAGAGCAAAAAGATAATAAAAAAACAGACTCTGAAACTGTAAAAATTGAGGATATTGATTGGAATGTAGGAGAAGGAATAATAGATGGAGACAGACATATTGTGATGAATTATGTAAATAATTCAAAGTTGGACATTGTTTATTTCGGCCTGGACTATACTGAAAAAGAGGAAATAACGGAAGAAGAAAAACAAAAGTTTTATTCGGACATAGAGAAGAAATTTAATTTGAGTGATGACGATATGATTAAAATAAAAGAAGAAACAATTGGAATGAATACAAGTGTAGAAAGATTGGTGAAAGAAGGAGATGAAGTATCTAACGTACCATGTCACTATTTTTCTGGAATTTATTATTTAAAGGATAAAGCACATCTGGAACTTATGCAGCCGGATATTGCAACAATAGAATTCGTAAGTAATGGTAGATTATATACAGAATATTATGATTTCAAATCACAGAAATACTCCTTGGAATCTGATAGTGAAGAGACCGTACAATGGACAGAAAAAGAGATTGGAACAGAGATTGATAAGCCGGAAGCAGAAGTTATAAAAGTAACATTAGATCTGGATGATTATCTATGCTTTGATGTGTATGGAGTATCAGAGTCACAATTTGAGGAATATATGGATTTATGCAAGAAAAGGGGATATACAAAGGACGCAGATAAAGATGAGGATTCTTATGATGCGGAGCGGGATGATGGATATAGTGTTTCTATAGATTATGATCAGACAGATTGTATTATGGATGTTTCTGTTAGTAAGTAAATTTATTTATGATAGGCATAGCCGAATGGTATATTATGCAAACAAATATACCGTTCGGCTATAGTTTATTTGTTTTGTGTAAAAGCCGATATGAGAACATTTCAGGTTTTGCTTAAATGTTAAAAAATGAAGCCTTGGCAAATAAACGAACGTTTACTAAAATAAAAGTGTAAACGGTCGTTTATTTTTTGCCCGGAGGTTATTAGTATGAGTAATAGGAAAGAAGAAATATTAATTGCGGCACTTAATCTTTTCGCCAGGGATGGTTACGAGACTGCCTCAGTCAGCCAGATAGCAGGAGAACTTGGTATGACAAAAGGAGATTATACCATCATTATAAGAGCAAAAAAGATATTTTTAACTGTATTGTGGAGCGGATGAAGCAACAGGATAGTGAGCAGGCATCAGAGCATGATATGCCGGAGGATGATAAAGAGAGAATGCCTGAAAAGTATGAGACGGTGTCATTGGATGATTTTGTAAAATATAATATCATGAAGGAAAATATTGATTTTTATGGTAAGAGTGGTTTCAGACAGGCAAGCGAGTATGGTATCCGTTATCACGGATTGCCGGAGGGCTATCTGGTTGACGAGCAGGAAGTGGAAGAGTTTGATAGGCAGTTAATGATGTGCTTTTCTGTTTTTAAATAATAATTGTTGACAAGTAACCAATAGGTAACTACAATAAAGTAACCAAAAGGTAACCGATTGATGAGGCTGATTTAGGAGACAAGTATGGAGATTAAAGAAAAGAACACAAAGGACAAAATACTGGAAGAAGCTTTGAAATTATTTGCACAGAGTGGATATATGGGAACATCCATGAATGATATTGCTTCAAAGCTTGGAGTAACCAAGGCTGCATTGTATAAGCATTATAAAAGCAAGCAGGAGATATTGGACAGTATTATTGACAAAATGAATGAACTGGATATGGAGAGAGTAAAGCGGTATGAAATGCCGGAGGGCGATCTGGAAAAGGTTACAGCTGAGTACAAAGAAACAGCATATAATAAAATTAAGCAGTTTACAAAGGTGCAGTTTCTTCACTGGACAGAAGAAGAATTCTCATCCTGTTTCCGTAAGATGCTGACATTGGAACAGTACAGGGAGCCGCAGATGGCACAGTTATATCAGAATTATCTTGCAGGTGGACCATTAACTTATATAGAAGCTTTGTTCTCGAATATGCTGGGGGATGCAAGAAAAGCCAGACAGACAGCACTTGATTTTTATGGACCTATTTTTTTGCTTTACAGCATATATGATGGAGTAGATGACAAGAGTCGGGTGATAAGGCTTCTGGAAGATCACATGGATCATTTTCTACAGGAAATGCAGAAAAATATATCAAACTAAAATGTCCGGTGGTGTGATGCTGAAGGTTGCAGTTATTGAGATTTCGAGAATTATACAGATATTTTCGACAACAGGAGGCCGAAAATGAAAGATAATATTTTCCCAAGAACATTCGATAAACAGATCGTTTATCTGAAAAATGTAATAAATACCCCTGATATAGAGGTAGGGGATTATACAATGTACAATGATTTTGTACATGATCCGATTGATTTTGAAAAAATAATGTTTTGTATCATTATCCTGTTAATAAGGATAAGCTAAAAATTGGAAATGATGTGTGGATTGGATATGAAGCAGTTATTTTGTCTGGTGTAACAATCGGTGATGGCGCAATTATAGGCACTCGTGCAGTAGTAACAAAAGATGTGCCGTCATATACGATAGTTGGAGGAGTACCGGCAAAACCAATCCGTAAACGATTTGATGAAGAAACAATTCAGAAACTTAAAGAAATCAGATGGTGGGACTGGGAAGAAGAACGAATTAAAAAGAATATTCAGGCAATACAGTCTGGCGATATAAGTATGTTAGAGCGTATGAATTAGAAATAAAAACATGACTTTAATAAAGGATATATACCATTTTAATTACAAAAGAGGTGAATGTAGACATGAGTACATTTGAACATGATCTTACAAAAGGAAATATCTGGAAGCAGCTTGTATGGTTTGCTGTGCCGTTTTTTATCAGTAATTTGATCCAGTCCTTATACAGCCTGATCGATCTGATCATTTTAGGACATTTTGGCGGAACAAATTCTATATCGGCAGCTAATATCGGAGGGCAGGTGCTTGTGATCTTGACAAATCTTGCCGCGGGACTGTCAGGCGGAGGAACTGTGATGCTTGGAAATTATCTAGGATCAAAACGTAAGGATAAGATCAATGGAGCGATCAGTACATTATTCATAACATTGACAGTTATGGCAGCAGCATTTATGGTACTGTTATTTATATTAAAACAGCCGTTACTTCGATTACTTGATACACCTGAAGAGGCATTTTCACAGGCAGAACAGTATTTGTTTATTTGCACTTTGGGCCTATTATTTATTTATGGTTATAATGCATTAAGTGCAATTATGCGTGGACTTGGTGACAGCCGGACACCGATGATCTTTGTTATGATTGCATGTGTGATCAACATTATTCTGGATCTGGTGCTGGTTGCCGGATGTCATTTAGGAGCCGGTGGTGCTGCTGTTGCAACTGTATTTGCACAGGGCTGTTCGATGTTATTTTGTATAATATATTTAAAACATCATGATTTTATGTTTGATTTCAAACCATCTTCTTTTCATTTTATAAAAGAGGAATTCCACACTCTGCTTCGTACCGGATTGCCGCTTAGTATTCAAATGGTTGGTACAAATTTTTCGTTTTTGATCTTGACTACATTCATTAACAGGGCGGGTGGTGTAGCAGCATCGGCTGCAGCAGGAATAGTAAATAACTTTAATGGATTTGCAATTCTTCCGGAAGCAGCGATCAGCTCGGCTGCATCAGCCATGATTGCACAGAATATGGGCAAGAAAGATGTGAAACGATCATCAAAGACTATGCACTGTTGTCTGGTTCTCTGTATTGGTGTGTCTTTGGTCGTGTTTACGTTGATGCACATATTCCCGGAGCAGATATTTCATCTGTTTGGCGTAAAAGAAGATGTCCTAGTCTATGGTATGCCGTATATCTTTGCTTTTTCGTTTGAATATGTGGGACTTCCATTTATCATGTCATTTAATACGGTTTCAACTGCAACTGGAAATGGATGGATTACGCTGGTTACAAATATGATATCTGCATTTATCGTTCGTATTCCGTTAGCATATGTTCTGGCGTTCCTTTGTGAACTTGGTGTAAGAGGAATTGCGATATCTATACCGATCGCGACAGCCGTTGGAGCTATAATATCATTTTTATTTTACAAAACCGGAATTTGGAAAAAACACATTCTGTTATAAAAGGATTTATATGCCATATCTGAAAAATTGAGTATAATATTTCTATCCGGGCAGTACAGATATAGAATGTACCTATCCCCGGCATAGAACGAAGGTTGTAGTATGTCAGTTTGAATATGGAGCGGAAAATGGCATTTTCAGAAAATACAAAAACAGGATCCGGGTGGTTTTTTGACTATAGTAAATGTTATGACCGGCTTTATTATCTGAAACGGTTAAATAAAAATGCAATCCTGATCACAGCATTTTACAGCAGGGAACTCAGTGATGCCCTTACCGCATCTGACGATACGGGTGAGCTGCAGTCTTATGATTCTTATCTTGTATCTCATCCTGCAAAATGATAGAATAGACAACTGAAAACGATAACCTGCTGATTAGCAGAGATAACATGGAGGATAAATCATGGCATCATGGAGAGATAATATTCGTCAGGTTGAACCATATGTACCTGGTGAGCAGCCAAAGAATACAAATGTGATCAAATTAAATACAAATGAGAATCCGTATGGACCGTCTCCAAGAGTAAAAGCGGTTCAGGATAATGAGGATCTGTTACGGTTATATCCGGATCCGACAGCAGGCGCACTGGTGGATGCACTGGCGGAGTATCATGGTGTGAATGCATCACAGGTATTTGTAGGTGTAGGTTCCGATGATGTACTTGCAATGTCATTTCTGACCTTCTTTAATTCGGATAAACCGATTCTGTTCCCGGATATCACATATTCTTTTTATGATGTATGGGCAGAACTGTTCCGAATTCCATATAAGCAGATGCCACTTGATGAGAACTTCCGTCTGAAGATAGATGATTATAAGGGCGAAAACGGTGGAATCGTATTCCCGAATCCAAACGCACCGACCGGTATCTACGAATCGTTGGATCATGTAGAGGAGATCATAAAGAACAATCCGGACGTGATCGTGATCGTAGATGAGGCATATATTGATTTTGGAGGAGAAACAGCACTTCCGCTGATCGACAAATACGACAATCTTGTGGTAGTCAGAACCTTTTCAAAATCACGTTCCATGGCGGGACTTCGAATCGGTTATGCGATCAGCAACCCTGAATTGATCAAAGCCTTAAATGATGTGAAATACTCCTATAATTCATATACGATGAACCGCCCGTCTCTTGTGCTCGGTGTAGAATCCATTCATGATGATGCATATTTCAGGGAGAAGGTTGGACAGATCATTGCAACCAGAGAAAGATTTGTGAAAGAGATCGCAGAGCTTGGATTTACCTGTCTGCCATCAACTGCAAACTTTGTATTTGCAACACATGAGAGTATTCCTGCAAAGGAGATCTTTGCTGCGGCAAAAGAGAATAATATCTATGTGCGTTATTTTGATAAGCCAAGGATTGACAATTATCTGAGAATCTCGATCGGAACGGATGCAGAGATGGACGTATTTGTTAGTTTTTTGTCAAAATATGTAAAAGAATATAAATAGGGATGGCTGGTTTTGCCTGTGAGCAGGCGGATAAAAGCATTGTTATCCATCGATAAAAAAATATAAGAGCGGATGTGTTTTTTGCAGATTTTGATAAGAAAGATGCGAAATACACATCCGTTTTTGTTTGTTCGGAAGAAAAACTGTTACAGAAACGCACAAGCTGTTACAAATAAACACACGCAAAATGTTGACGACACATAGGAAATTCTTTATCATGATGGAAGAAATATTTCAGCAATAGAATCCGGATTTTATCATTTTTTCGAAATGTTTCAGACAAAGAAGCTGCGAAGGAGAGATAAAATGAAATTTAATGAATTTACAGAAACAGTCAGAGATGGGCTGGAAGTTTTATTTGAACCGGACAATATGGAGGTTGCGGTTACCAGAGTTGTAAAAAATAACGGGTTGATCCTTACAGGAATCAATATAAGGGACAGAAATTCCATGATAACACCAACGATATATATTGACGATTTTTATAGAGAGGATATTCAAAAGGAGGAGATACATACTGTTGTTTTGAGAATAAAGGATATCTTTACGGAACGATGTACCAAAGTATCATCCGACAATGAAATTCAGAACTATATGGATTTTAACTGGGTGAAGAACCGGCTGATCTATACGGTTGTGAATCAAAGTATGAATGAAGAATATCTGGAGCATGTTCCGTATATTCCGTTTCATGATCTTGCGATCATATTTCGATGTGTCTTTCATAAAGGTGAGAATGGGATGGCATCATCAACGGTATCAGAGGATGATCTGAAACGATGGCATACAGATACGAAGACACTTTACCAACTGGCAGAAAGGAATACTCCAAGATATTTTCCTCCAGTGATCGACCGGATCACAGCATATCTGAAGGCGAGAAACTGTCTTCCTGCATTTGTGGAAGATGAGTTTTCGGGCGAGTGCGGAGAACTGTATGTAATATCAAATGAAATGGGATTAAACGGAGCCGGAGCTATGTTGTACAGGGGAATCCTTGATATGTGTACGGAGCTTGCTGGGGACAGTATCTATATTATGCCGTCCAGTATTCATGAGTGTATGTTTGTGGAGGCTGGAAAAGTGTCGGAGCCAAAGATGCTGGCAGATATTGTGAAAGAAGCAAATGATAGTGTGCTTCACCGACAGGATATCCTTTCTTATAATGTTTATTATTACGACCGGAAAAAGCATATGCTGACGACTGTAACTGTATAAAAACAGGTGTTTCATCAGAAACACAGGCATAAAAGCACCTTGAAAACAGAAGAAAAAAGAGAAGATTACAACTGTGTTCTGCGTATATTAATTTGAAGCTTTTTTGATTGACAAACGAAAGAGCATGACATAGAATTATATAGTGTATATTGGGTGTAAGTTTATGTGTTGAGAGGAGAACGGTGTGGCTGAGAATTACGTTTCAAGAAGGGATAAGATCGTTGCATCGGCAGTTGAATTAATCGGCGATCTGGGATTGAATGCTCTGACAACCAAGAATCTGGCTCGTAAGGAAAATATATCCGAAACTTTGATCTATAAATACTTCGGGGGTATTGATGAAGTATTGACGGAAGTGGTCGTACAGTATGCGGCATTTGATAAGAATATCCAGATGACCGTGGATCACCAGACCGGATCGAATATGGATAAGTTACGGTTTTATGCAGATACATATGCAACCTATTATGATAATTATATCGGTATGGGTGCGATTATGTTGCATTATGAGGAATTATTGCATCTGAGTGAGACACGAGAGGTTATTTCTGAATGTATTCTGAAGAGAAATGAATTTGTCTGTAAGCTGTTTGAAGACGCTATAGCAGACAGAGAGATTCGGGAGGTATTTACCCCACGGGAATTGACATTGATGTTTAACGGTATATTTACAGAGGGCCTTTTAGAGCGAAGAACCAAATATTCCAAGAAAACATTTCGTGTTGAAGTAAAAGAGATGCTGAACCAGATTGAAAAGATGCTTAGATTTTAAAGTAGGAGGAAGTTTGTCATGAGAATATTAATTGCTGAGGACGATGTTGCAAATGCAAAGTTTTTATCAAAATATTTAAGTAAATTTGGAGAAGTTGTAATTACACCAGATGGAATTGCAGCTGTTGATGAATTTGTAAATCATTTGGAAAAGGGCGAAAATTTTGAACTTGTCTGTCTGGATATCATGATGCCGAAGATCGATGGATATAAGGTACTTGCATCGATTCGAAATGCAGAGAGAAAGCATGGCGTATCCAGAATGTTACGGTCAAAGGTTATTATGACAAGTGCACTGGATGAAACCAGCTTTGACAGCAATCAGGCCAGTGATGATTATGATGATTACATCTGCAAACCGATTGATATTATGAAATTCAACGAGATCCTTAAGAAGCTTGATGTTATTTAGGATGAATAAGAATGGATTTATTTGATTATATGAGAGAAAACCAGAAGGATGATGATTCTCCTCTGGCAAAACGAATGCGACCTGAGAGCCTGGATGAGGTGATCGGGCAGGAGCATATTATCGGAAAAGAGAAATTACTCTATCGTGCGATAAAGGCGGATAAGCTTAGCTCGCTGATTTTTTACGGACCGCCGGGAACCGGAAAAACGACGCTTGCCATGGTGATCGCACATACGACAAAGGCGGATTTCAAGCAGATTAATGCAACAACCTCTGGTAAGAAGGATATGGAGCAGATCATAGAAGAAGCGAAGAATATGAAGGCAATGTATGGAAAACGAACCATACTTTTTATTGATGAGATCCATCGCTTTAATAAATCACAGCAGGATTATCTGCTTCCATTTGTGGAGGATGGAACGATCATCCTGATCGGAGCAACGACAGAGAATCCTTACTTTGAAGTGAATGGGGCTTTAATTTCAAGATCTAATATTTTTGAATTAAAACCGTTGTCAAAAGAAAATATAAAAGAGATCATATTAAAGGCTGTTTATGACCAGAAGGGCATGGGAGCCTTTAATGCATGTATAGATGATGATGCCGTGGAATTCTTAAGTGATATGTCAGAAGGTGATGCCAGAAGTGCACTAAATGCAGTAGAGCTTGGAGTTCTTTCTTCCGAACCGGAAGCAGATGGGCAGATTCATATTACGCTGTCGGTGGCAGAGGAATGTATTCAGAGAAGAGCATTCCGATATGATAAGGACGGAGACAATCATTATGATATCATTTCTGCATTTATCAAGAGTATGCGTGGTTCCGATCCGGATGCTGCCGTATTTTATCTGGCAAAGATGCTGTGCGGTGGAGAAAGCATTACATTTATAGCAAGACGGATCATGATATGTGCCTGTGAGGATGTTGGAAATGCGGATCCAAATGCAATCTGTGTTGCAACAGCATGTGCGCAGGCGGTAGAGCGGGTCGGTATGCCGGAGGCTCAGATCATACTTGCACATGCGGCGATCTACGTGGCGTGCGCTCCAAAGAGTAATGCGATCGTGAATGCGATCTTTTCTGCAAAAAATGTTGTGGAACATGAGCAGACAGGACAAGTTCCGGTCTATCTGCGGGATGCACATTATGGCGGAGCAAAGAAGCTTGGACATACAGGTTATAAATATGCACACGATTATCCAAATCATTATGTAAAGCAGCAGTATCTGCCTGATGAGATCGCAGACAGACAGTTTTATGAACCGACGGATAATGGATATGAGCAGAACATAAAACAATATTTTAAGAAGATAAAGGAAGAACTTTAATGGAGAAAATGAAGCGGATAGCAGCCTTTCTTATGGTCCTTGTGATTCTTGGACTGGTTGTCTGGGCATTTATCTTGGGAATAACAGGCAGTGAATATTTTTCAGCGGCATTATTTCTGTGCATTCTGGTTCCGGTATTATTTTATGGAATCAGTCTGATCACAAAGCTGCTTACAGCAAAAGGAAAAGAACTGGCAGATCAGGCTGTGTCGTCAGATGAAACAGAAAAGAATAATGTTGAAAAATAAGGGATTATCTGATATACTCTATAAAGTTTTAAAAATTGAAACGAGGTATGTAACATGAGTTTATTATCACAGTGGCGCGATTATGCGTATGGTTTTGATGACAGAACACCAGAAGGAAAGCAGTTCTGGTTTGATTATTTTCAGGCAGAAAAAGGTATTTATGAAATAATTCTTGCAAATCCAAAGGCAGATCCTGTAAAAGGAACAGTAAAGGCACTTGCAGAGAAGTTTGAAGTAAGTATCCAGACCATGATCGGTTTCCTGGATGGAATTGATGACAGTCTGATCACATCGAATAATCTCGACGAGGTTACAGAGGATTCAGAAGTAACACTTGGTATTGATTATGAGAAGCTGTATATGAATATGGTTGGATGCAATGCAGAATGGTTATATACATTACCTGCATGGGACAAGATCCTTACACAGGAAAAGAGAGATGAACTCTATAAGAAAGAGAAGACATCCAGAACACTTGTAAAGCCTCCAAAGGTTGGAAGAAATGATCCATGCCCTTGTGGTAGTGGTAAGAAGTATAAGAAATGCTGCGGTAGATAATCTGATAAAGAAGAACTACAGCAGAATTTTATAACAGGAAAGAGAAAGAGAACAGACAGATGGTTGTATCCGTCCTGTTCTCTTTTCTGTTGAAGGGAAGAACGATTGGAAGAAAAACAGCAATTCAGTAAAGAACAATTAGAAGCGATCCGGCATGAAAAAGGGCCAATGCTAGTTCTGGCGGGACCGGGAAGTGGAAAAACGACGGTGATCACGCACCGGGTGAAATATATGTTGGAGCATGGTCGGGTAAATGGAAGTCAGATCCTGGTGATCACTTTTACCAAGGCAGCAGCAGGTGAGATGAAAAGCCGGTTTGAGAAAATAATGGGATATTCGAGTGGTGTTACTTTTGGAACCTTTCATTCGGTATTCTTTATGATCTTACGTCAAGCCTATGGATATAATGGAAGCAATATCATACTGGAATCGGAGAAATATCAGATCATTCGCAGTATTATTGAAAAACATAATATGGAATACAATGGACAGGATGATTTTGCAAAAAATGTAATTGCAGAGATCGGTCTGGTAAAAAGTGAACTGACACCGATCGGACAGTATCATTCGATGAACATGAAGCCGGAAGATTTCCGGATTGCTTACCGGGAGTATGAAGAGGTACTTCGGGCGAATAATAAGATTGATTTTGATGATATGCTCGTATTTACATATGAATTGCTTCGGGATAGACCGGATATCCGGAGAATGTGGCAGCAGAGGTTCCGGTATATTCTGATTGATGAGTTTCAGGATATTAACAGGATCCAGTATCAGACTGTGAAGCTGCTGTTAGGAAAAGAACATAATATATTTGCGGTGGGAGACGACGACCAGTCTGTTTATGGATTCCGTGGCGCAGATACGAGGATCATGCTTGGCTTTCCGGATGATTTCCCGGATACCCGGATGGTCTGCTTAAGTATAAATTACAGATGCAGCAGTGCAATCGTGGAATCGGCAGGACGTATTATTAAGAACAATAAGAAGCGGTATCAGAAGGAGATCCGGTCTGCATTTGAGAAAAGTCAGTGTGAGCGTGTGCATGTGATTGAAGTCGAGGGAATGCGGCAGGAAACAGATGGTATCATACAGAAAATCCGGGAGATGAATCAGCAGGGTATCCCATATTTGGATATTGCTATTCTTTATCGTACCAATTCGGAACCATCCGGACTTGCAATGAAGCTGATGCAGAATAATATTCCATTCCGGATGAAGGATAATATGCCGGATCTGTTTTCCCATTTTGTCGTTGTGAATATCCTTGATTATATTAAGGCAGCACTTGGAAACCGAGAACGGGCATTATTTTTACGGATCATAAATCGACCGAACCGGTATATAAGCCGGGAGTGTCTGGAAACTGATCCGGTAGATCTGGAGCGGATGCAGGAATTCTATAAGGACAATCACAGGATAGTGCAGAATCTGGTAACCCTGGAAACGGATTTCAGGAGGATCGCAGAATTAAAACCATATGCAGCCGTTAATTATATCAGGAAAGCGGTTGGGTATGATGAATATCTGAAGGAATATGCTTCATATAGGGGAATCGATCCACAGGAGTATATGGATATTGCGGATGAATTTCAGGAGATGGCAAGAGGTGCCGATTCCTTTATTGAGTGGTTTAACCTGTTAAATGAATATAGGATAAAACTGAAGGAACAGGGGAAAACAGCGGAACACGCAAAGGATGCAGTTGTACTTGCGACGATGCATGGGGCAAAAGGACTGGAGTTTGATCAGGTATTTATCATGAATGCAGTAGAAGGAATGACGCCCCATAAGAAATCGGTCACAGATGCGGAACTGGAGGAAGAACGGAGAATGTTCTATGTTGCCGTTACCAGGGCACGATATGGTCTGTATATCTATGTACCGAAGGTGGTGTATGGAAAGACGGGACAGATTTCCCGGTTCGTAACAGAAATGGTGATCGACTATGATATGCTGCAGGTTGGAAATAAAATCATCCACAAACGATATGGCAAAGGTGTCATAACATTTGTGGATGATAAAAAAATCTGTGTGTATTTTGAAAAAGATCAGATTACAAAAACATTAAGTATCGAATATACGATAAAAAATAATCTGGTTACTGTGTCTGAAGATGATTAGTCATCTTCAGACATGGAATTGAATTCCATCTCATCCAGAATTTCATCAAAAGCATCAGCAACCATATCGAATTCTTCTTCATCATCAATTGGTTCCAGTGTGAATTCATCGTTTGGAAGTTCAATATAACGGTATACAAGAACCTCGTCATCATCATAACCTTCCGGTGCTTCGACAGGAAGCAAAGCAATATAAGAGGTATCCTCAACATCAAAGGTAGCAACAATCTCACATTCGAGGTTTGTTCCGTCGTCGAGTTCAAGTGACATCATTTCGATATCATCTAATTCATCATCATTCTGTTTTGCCATGTTTGGTCTCCTTATTAAAATAAAATTGACGGTCATTTCCGGGTATGCCGGATACCATTTAAAACTGTGTTGACCGATCATTTTCATCATAATGGAAAAGTAACCAAAAGTCCACAGCCAAATTTTATAATTGCAATAAAATGCAGCACCTTTATTCATTGAATTATATGTATAAATATGATAAAATTAATATTATTTTGGAGTTATTCCATGGGAGGAAATAAGAGAAGATGAAGAAAGTTGCTTATATTGCTTCAGAGTGTGTACCATTTATCAAAACGGGTGGTCTGGCGGATGTTGTAGGAACACTTCCAAAAATATTTGACAGAAATGAATATGATGTTCGGGTTATCATGCCAAACTATCTTTGTATTCCAAATAAATACAGAGAAAAAATGCAGTATCTGACCCATTTCTATATGGATATCGGATATAAGAATGATTATGTCGGGGTTATGTATCTGGAATACGAAGGAGTAAAAGTATATTTTATTGATAATGAATATTACTTCAATGGATTTACCCCATACGGAGATGTAAAGTGGGATATTGAAAAGTTCAGCTTCTTTTCAAAGGCAGCATTATGTATTCTGCCGGCAGTAGGATTCCAGCCGGATATCCTGCACTGCCATGACTGGCAGGCTGGTCTGGTTCCGGTATACTTGAAAACGTTATTTGCCGGAAATCCGTTTTTCAGTGGCATGAAGTCTGTTATGACAATCCACAATTTACAGTTCCAGGGTAAGTGGGATATCGATACGCTCAAGGCAGATTCCGGTCTTCCGGATTATGTGTTCACACCGGATAAGCTGGAAGTCAGAAAAGATGCAAGTATGTTAAAGGGTGGTCTTGTATATGCAGACAAGATCACAACAGTAAGTAACACATATGCCAGAGAGATTCAGACACCATATTACGGTGAAGGCTTGGATGGGCTTCTGAGTGCAAGATGGCAGTCACTCTGGGGAATTGTAAACGGAATTGATTACGATGTATGGAATCCTGCTACAGACTCACAGGTGTACAAGAATTACAGTGTCGACAATTTCCGTGAACTGAAGAAGATCAACAAGGTTGAACTTCAGAAGGAATGTGGACTTCCACAGGATGATAAGCAGTTTGTGATCGGTATTATATCCAGACTGACAGACCAGAAGGGACTTGATCTGGTTGATCGCATTATGAATGATATCTGTTGTGATGGTGTCCAGTTCATCGTTCTTGGAACCGGTGACAGCAGATATGAAGATATGTTCCGTTATTATCAGGGCATTCATCCTGCAAAGGTTTCTGCGAATATTTATTATTCGGATGAAAGATCCCATAAGATGTATGCGGGTTGTGATGTTATGCTTGTTCCATCCAGATTTGAGCCATGTGGTCTGACTCAGTTAATGGCACTTCGTTATGGAACAGTTCCGATCGTAAGAGAGACTGGTGGTCTGAAAGATACAGTAGAACCATATAACCAGTTTGAGAATACAGGTACAGGTTTCTCATTTGCAAATTATAATGCATATGAGCTGTTAGATGCGATCAACTATGCAAAGGAAGTTTATTATAACAACAAAGACGCATGGTATGGTATTCAGGAGCGTGGCATGAGAATGGATTACTCCTGGTACAATTCAGCAAAGATCTATAACGATCTTTACAATTCATTATAAAAACAAACGGTCAAACTCATTTTTCATAAATGAAAAATCAGGCAGAAGATGTTGCGATACATTTTCTGCCTTTTTACCGCAGAACATACAGATCTGGGGCTGCGGTCGTACGAAAATAGGTGGAGCTGTGCAGGAAAGGTGGTTTCATATGGCTTTTGACGGAGTTGTAATATCAAATGTTGTAAGTGATCTGAAAAAGAAATTAGTGGATGGAAGGATCTATAAGATCTACCAGCCGGAAAATGATGAACTGAATATTATTATAAAAAACAACAGGGAGAATTACCGCTTACTGTTATCTGCAGATGCAAGTCTGCCTCTGATCTATCTGCTGCAGGTGCCTAAGGAGAATCCGATGACAGCTCCGAATTTCTGTATGCTGCTTCGTAAGCATATCGGAAATGGCAGGATCGTAGATGTCTGCCAGCCGGGCTTTGAACGTATCGTGGAATTCACGATCGAGCACCTCGATGAGATGGGAGATCTGTGCAAAAAGAAGCTTATTATAGAAATCATGGGTAAGCACAGTAATATTATCTTCACGGATGCGGATGGAATGATAATTGATAGTATTAAGCATATATCCCATCTGGTAAGCTCGGTGAGAGAGGTCCTTCCAGGTAAAGCTTATGTATATCCGCCGTCCGGTGATAAGCGTTCTCCATATGATACAGATCAGGATTATTTTGCATCTTCGGTATATACAAAGCCTGTGACTGTTACAAAGGCAATTTATACCTCAGTTACAGGTATTTCACCCCTGATCGCAAATGAGCTTTGTTATCGTGTGGGAATCGATGGCGGACAGTCAACAGCAGCGTTAACGGATATTCAGAAAGAGAAGCTGTACCAGGAATTTGAGAAAATGGTTTCCGATATAAAGGCAGAAAACTATGTGCCGAATATTGTATATGATGGGTATATTCCGGTTGAATTTTCATCAGTAAGACTCAGTATGTATCAGGATTATCAGGTAGAAGATAAGGATGAAATTTCAAAGGTTTTAGATGAGTATTATTATAAGAAGAGTAAGGTAACAAGAATCCGGCAGAAATCAGCAGATCTGCGGAAAATTATCTCAACTGCGATTGAAAGAGCCAGCAAGAAATATGATCTGCAGTTAAAGCAGATGAAGGATACCGAAGGTCGGGAGAAATATAAGGTATATGGTGAGCTGATCAATACCTATGGATATGGAGTGGAGCAGGGAACAAAGAGCTTCCGTGCATTGAATTATTACACAAATGAAGAAATCGAGATTCCACTCGATCCGACAATATCGGTGCTTGAGAATGCCAAACGGTATTTTGCAAAGTACAACAAGCAGAAGCGGACATATGAGGCGTTAGAAAAGCTGACTGTTGAGACCAGACATGAATTGGAATATCTACAATCGGTTCAGACATTTATCGATATGACACTGGATGAAAATGCGTTAGCTCAGGTAAAAGAAGAGCTGATGATCAGCGGATATATCAAGGGAAGATATGGCAAAAAAGGGGATAAGCATACCAGCAAGAGCAAGCCATATCACTATATATCATCTGATGGTTTTCATATATATGTCGGCAAGAATAATCTGCAGAATGATGAACTGACATTTAAGTTCGCAAATGGCGGGGACATGTGGTTCCATGCAAAGAAGATGCCGGGCTCGCATGTGATCGTACGGATGGAGGGAGCAGAAGAACTTCCGGATCAGACCTATGAAGAGGCGGCAAGGCTTGCAGCATATTATTCGTCTGGAAGAGAGAATCCAAAGGTGGAGATCGACTATACAAAACGGATGAATCTGAAGAAGCCGGCAGGAGCCAAACCGGGATTTGTCATCTATCATACGAATTATTCAATGATAGCAGAACCGGTGATCCGTGGAATAGAAGAAGTAACGAGATAAAATATTTGATTTTTTATGGCGGTTGAAGTATAATATAGTATCCATTGTTTTAAGGAGAATGTGATTTTTATGATTAAGAGCATGACAGGTTTTGGACGAAGCGAAGTCGTTTCCGGAGCCCGTAAGATAGTTGTGGAGATTAAGGCTGTTAATCACAGGTTTTGCGAGATCAATGTAAAAACACCAAAGAAACTGAGTTTTTTTGAAACAACTATAAGAGCATATTTAAAGAAGTATATAGAACGTGGTAAGGTAGATGTCTTTATCACTTATGAAGATTTGACCGAGACAAATGTCTCAGTAAAATATAATAAAGATTTGGCAGAGGAATATGTTGGCTATATGAATCAGATGGCAGCAGATTTTAATCTTACAAATGATATCAGTCCATCGATTATATGCAGACTTCCGGAGGTTTTTGTTCTGGAAGAGCAGACAGTAGATGAAGATGAGTTATGGAGCCTGATACAAGGTGCACTTGACGAGGCGGCTGATAAGTTTGTGAAGTCAAGAATGGTGGAAGGTGAGAACTTGAAGGTTAATCTGCTGGAGAAGCTTGACAATATGACGGCTGCAGTCGATTATATTGAAGAAGTATCACCGGAGCTTATAACAGCTTATCGTCAGAAATTGATCGACAAGATTTCAGAACTGATTGATAGCTCAGCAATCGATGAGAACCGGATTGCAACCGAGGTTGTTATATATGCGGACAAGATCTGTGTAGATGAGGAAACGGTTCGTCTGAAGAGCCACATTGACAGCACCAGAAAGATTCTGGAGGCAGGTGGAAGTGTTGGAAGAAAACTTGATTTTATTGCGCAGGAGATGAACAGAGAGGCGAATACGATCCTTTCCAAGGCAAACTCACTGGATGTATCAAACCGTGCGATCGAATTAAAGACGGACATTGAAAAAGTCAGAGAACAGATACAGAATTTGGAGTAAACAAAGATGGGAAACAGAGGTTCATTAATTGTAATTTCAGGTTTTTCCGGAGTCGGAAAAGGTACCGTTGTAAAGAGACTGGTGTCTGATTATGGATATGAGTTATCGATATCAGCAACAACCAGAAGTCCACGGACCGGAGAAGAACATGGAAGAGAATACTTTTTCATGGATAAGAGCGAATTTGAGAATCTGATTGATTATGGCGGATTTATCGAGTGGACACAATATGTTGAGAATTACTATGGTACACCAAGAAAATTTGTGGAAGAAAGTCTGAATCAGGGTAAAAATATTATCCTTGAGATAGAAGTCATGGGTGCTATGAAGATCAAAGAACAGTACCCTGATGCATTGCTGATCTTTATCAGTGCGCCGAGCATTGACAGCCTGCGCGACAGACTGCGGGGCAGAGGAACGGAAGCAGAGGATGTAATTCTGAAGCGTTTAAAGAAAGCAACAGAAGAGTCTGCAGACATGGATAAATATGACTACATAGTGATCAATGATGATCTGGAAGAATGTATACAGACGGTGAATTCAGTGATCGTAGGCTATGCATGCAGAACATCAAATAATCAGGCTTATATAAAAGAAATAAGAGATGACCTGAAAGGCATCTGGTAAGAAAAAATATAGAAAGGGGATATAATTTTATGTTACATCCATCATACACAGACTTAATGGCAGTTGTAAATTCAGAGGTTGAACCTGGAGAACATCCGGTAGTTCAGAGCAGATATTCTATCGTGCTTGCAACTGCTAAGCGCGCAAGAGAGATAATAGCAGGACAGGAGCCACTTGTAAATACAGCAAGCAATAAGCCTTTATCCATAGCAGTTGATGAGCTTTACAGCGGCAAAGTAAAGATTGTCGGTGACGACGAAGAAGATAACTAATAAAAAAAGAGGTTGTTGCATTTTTGCGCAACCTTTTTCTTTTCTAAAAAGGAGAGCAGCATATGAAAGCAAGCGAATTATTAAAGGGACTGCAGTATTCGGTTATCTGCGGAGATGAAGATATTGAGATAAAAGAGATTTATAATGATTCCAGAAAAGTTGGAGCACAGGGATTGTTTTTCTGTATAGTGGGAGCCAAGTTTGATGGGCATGAATATATAAAAGATGTAACAGAAAAAGGAGCTGTCTGTCTGATCGTCCAGAAGGATGTAAATCCAGTTCCGGGTGTGTTGATCGTAAAGGTTGAAAGTACCCGGTATGCGATGGGAATCGTCAGCAGCAATTTTTATGGAAATCCTTCGTCCAAGCTGACAGTGATCGGCATTACAGGAACAAAGGGCAAGACAACAACAACATATATGATCCGTGAGATGCTGATGAGTGCAGGACACAAGACCGGACTGATCGGAACGATCGAGATCATGGATGGAAAAGAAGTCATACCGGCGAACAATACGACACCGGAATCCATGATCGTGCATAAGAAGTTAAAGGACATGCTCGACAATGGCTTAGACAGTGTTGTTATGGAAGTGTCTTCACAGGGATTGATGCTTGACCGTGTGGCAGGGGTTGATTTTGATTACGGTATTTTCTCAAATCTTTCCAGAGATCATATCGGACCAAATGAACATAAGACATTTGAAGAATATGCAATGTGGAAAAGCAAATTATTCACGATGTGCAAAACGGGTATCTTCAATGCAGATGATGCACATGTAGATACGATGACAGAGCATGCAGCCTGCAAGATTGTGACTTATGGAATTCATGGCGATTATGATTACAAGGCAAACGATCATAATCTGTATAACAAAGACGGACATCTGGGTATTGGTTATCATTTGTCTGGAAAATTAAATGGTGATGTTCTGGTTAATCTTCCGGGTAATTTCAGTATTTATAATTCACTGGCAGCGATTGCAGTTGCAGATCTGATGGGCGTTTCATTTGACAAGATACAGGCAATCCTGAAAACGATCAAGGTAAAGGGAAGAGTAGAACTGATCCCAATCTCAGACAAATTCACGATCATGATCGACTATGCACATAATGCAGTCAGTCTTGAAAGCATTTTGGAAACATTGCGTGAATATAATCCTGGCAGACTGGTCAGCCTGTTTGGATGTGGAGGAGACCGTTCCAAAGAGAGAAGATTTGAGATGGGCGAGGTTTCCGGAAATATGGCAGATCTCACGATCATAACATCGGATAATCCAAGATCAGAAGATCCACAGGCAATCATCAATGATATAAAAACAGGAATCGATAAGACAACAGGAAAATATGTTGAGATCATTGACCGGAAGGAAGCAATTCGGTATGCGATCATGCATGCGGAACCGGGCGATGTGATCGTACTTGCAGGTAAAGGACATGAGGATTATCAGGAGATCAAGGGTGTGAAATATCACATGGATGAGAGAGACCTGATCCGGGAGATACTGGAGGAAGAAGATGTTACCAAGATATGCGGATATAATAATCGATATTTCGCATGAAGCCATTGACCGGCCGTTTCAATACCGGATACCGGATGAATTACAGGAAAAAATCCAGATAGGAAGCATGGTTAAAATCCCATTTGGCAGAGGCAACCACCTTCGTACAGGATATGTGATCGGTTTTTCGGATCAGACGGAATATCAGCCGGATCGGATCAAGAAGATTGCAGAACTTTGTGACCGGTCGGTTCCGGTGGAAGGACGACTGCTTGCGCTCGCTGCATGGATCCGGGAGAACTATGGATCTACAATGATCAATGCAATCCGCATGGTAATGCCGGTAAAGAAGACGATCCGGCAGTTGACGGATCAGATGGTTGTGCTGACGGATCAGATGGATGCAGAACAGTTAGCACAGGTCAGAGAACAATATCAGAAAAAACATGCACAGGCGAAGCTGCGGCTGCTACAGGCGCTGGAAGAAGTGCCGGAACGGTATCTGTCAATGGATATTGTCAGACAGAGACTGAATATCTCTTCGGTTACACTGAAAGCGATGCAGCAGGAAAAAGTCATCGCAGTCATCAGCAAAGAACGATATCGGACGGCGGGGATTTATGACTATAAAGAGGGATTTCAGATCACTTTAAACAAAGAACAGCAGATTGTAGTAGATGAGATAACCCATGATATGGAACAGGGACATCAACAGACTTATCTGTTGCATGGAATTACCGGCAGCGGTAAGACAGAAGTCTATGTGAATATTGTCAAGAAAACAGTTAAGATGGGAAAACAGGCGATCGTTCTGATCCCGGAAATTGCACTGACATATCAGACCGTACGGTATTTCCGGAATTACTTTGGAGACCGGGTGACAATCCTGAATTCCAGATTGAGTGATGGAGAAAAGTATGACCAGTTCATGCGGGCAAAGAACGGGGATGTAGATGTTGTGATCGGTCCACGTTCGGCATTATTTGCACCATTTCAGAACCTGGGGATCATTATTATAGATGAGGAACACGAATCAAGTTATAAGAGTGATTATCCGCCGAAGTATCATGCAAGAGAGACAGCAGTAAAAAGGGCGGAGCTTGAACATGCAAGTGTATTGCTTGGTTCGGCAACTCCGTCCGTTGAGAGTTATCACAGGGCACTTAATGGGACATATCGTTTGCTTGAACTGCATGAACGTGCAGGAAGCGGACAACTCGCAAAGACATCAATCGTTGACCTGAGAAAGGAATTAAAAGCAGGAAACCGATCGATCATAAGTCGGGAACTTGCAGATGATATCGCGGATCGGCTTGCCCGCAGGCAGCAGGTAATGTTGTTTATCAATAAAAGAGGATATAACAGTTTCGTGTCATGCAGAAGTTGTGGGGAGGCACTGAAATGTCCACACTGTGATGTCAGCCTGACCAGGCATGGAAATAATCAGATGATCTGTCATTATTGTGGATTCCAGATGCCTCAGCCAAAAGTATGTCCTTCCTGTCATTCAGGGTTGATCGGCGGATATGGAACCGGAACTCAGAAGGTGGAGGAAGAGGTACAGAGATTGTTTCCACAGGCGAGGATCCTTCGTATGGATAAGGATACAACAACTGCGAAGAATGCGCATGAACAGATCCTGGAAAAGTTTGGAAACGGAGAAGCTGATATTCTGGTCGGAACACAGATGATCGTAAAAGGACATGACTTTGCAAATGTAACACTGGTTGGGATCATTCTTGCAGACCTTACGCTGTTTCAGAATGATTACCGGGCAGGAGAACGAACCTTTGATCTGATCACCCAGGCGGCAGGAAGAGCCGGAAGAGGGGAACAGCCGGGAAAGGTTGTGATCCAGACCTATAAGCCGGAGCATTATGCGATAAAAGCAGCAGCCGAACAGGATTATTCTTATTTTTATAAAGAAGAAGAGGCATATCGGGGACTGATGAAATATCCGCCGGAATGGAATATGATGGTGGTATTGATGGTAAGTTCAGATGAAGCCTTTCTGGATCAGATGGCGGAAGATATCTGTGATTATATCAGAAGCTGTTCGGTAGATGATCGGAACATGAAGATAATCGGACCGTCAGCTCCGGTAATTGCAAAAATCCGTGATATTTACAGAAGGGTTGTCTATATTAAGAATTATCGGTATAATGAGCTGGTGGTTTTAAAAGATCGGATAGAACAATATATATCAGAGAAAAAAGAAGTTCAGGATTTAAGTCTTCAATTTGACTTTAATCCTTTAAATATGTATTAAGGAGAGAACGTGAGATGGCAACAAGAAAGATAAGAATCGATGGCGACAGTATTTTAAGAAAGATATGTAAGCCTGTTAAGGAGATGACTCCACGGTTATCTCAGTTGATCGATGATATGTTTGATACCATGTATGAGGCAAATGGTGTCGGGCTTGCAGCGCCACAGGTAGGAATTGTAAAAAGAATCGTTGTAATTGATATCGGAGATAAGAGTCCGTTGACGCTCATTAATCCGGAAATCATAGAGACTTCCGGCGAACAGACCGGAGATGAGGGCTGTCTGAGCCTTCCGGGTAAGGTTGGTCAGGTGACAAGACCTATGCATGTTGTGTGCAAAGCTCTGGATCGAGATATGAATGAGATCACAGTAACAGGGGAAGGACTTCTGGCACGGGCAATTTGCCATGAGACTGACCATCTGGATGGGATCTTATATAAAGATAAAGTAGAAGATGGCTTATACGAGACAGAATAAAAGAATTACCAGATGACTATAAGGAGGCAGATACAATCGTATGAATATTATATATATGGGAACCCCTGAATTTGCTGTAAAGCCTTTGCAGGCAATCGTAGATGCAGGGCACAAGGTTCTTGCATGTTTTACACAGCCAGATAAACCGAAGGGAAGGGGAAAAACACTTCAGCCAACACCTGTTAAGAAAAAGGCACTTTCCCTTGATATACCAGTTTATCAGCCGGTAAAACTCAGGGAGGAAGAAAATGTTCAGATTATCCGGGACTATCAGCCGGATGCTATCGTTGTAGCAGCCTATGGACAGATCCTTCCGGAATCTATCTTAAATATTCCACAGTACGGATGCATCAATATCCATGCGTCACTGCTTCCAAAATACAGAGGAGCAGCTCCGATTGAGTGGACGATCATTAATGGTGAGACAGAATCCGGTGTTACTACGATGTATATGGCAAAGGGATTAGATACCGGAGATATGATCGAAAAGACGGTTGTTCCGATCGCAGATACCGATACCGGAGTTACGCTTCACGATAAACTTGCAGACGCAGGTGCAGAGCTGATCCTGTCTACACTTTCAAAGCTTGAAGACCATACAGCGATACGGACACCACAGGATGATTCGTTAAGCTGTTACGCATCCATGCTGAAGAAAGAAATGGGAGAGCTTGATTTTACAAAAGATGCAGCTTCTCTGGAACGACTGATCCGTGGGTTACAGCCATGGCCGGTTGCTTATACGAAGATGAATCAGAAGACTGTACGGATCTATGAGGCTTCCGTTTGTGAACAACCGGAGGAGACGTTGGAGGATGGAACACAGATCGTTCCGGGAATGATCGTTCGTGTGACGAAGAAAAACTTTACGGTTGCATGTGGAAATGGAGCATTAATGATAAGAAAGCTTCAGCCGGAAGGCAAGAAGCCGATGGATTGTGCAGCATTTCTTGCAGGAAATAAACTTAAGACAGGTCAGATGATATATGAGTAAAACTTCAAGAGAGATCGTTCTGGATATTCTGCTTGATATTGACCGTAATGATCGATTTGCAGGGGATGCTCTAGGTGGAGCACTCCGGGCAAATCAGTTTATGAATAAAAAAGAACGTGCTTACATCAGCCGGTTGACGGAGGGTGTAACAGAGCAGAAGATCAGATTGGATTATATTCTTAATCAATTTTCAAAAACAAAAATTAAAAAATGTAAGCCGGTCATCCGCTGTATTTTACGGATGGCAGCATATGAGATCTTTTATATGGATGCAGTACCGGATGAAGCTGCCTGTAATGAATATGTGAACCTGACAGGAAAAAGAGGGTTCCGGACATTAAAAGGGTATGTAAATGGCGTGCTCCGGAGTGTATGCAGGAACAAAGCTGCAATTACTTATCCTTCCATGGAGGATGGTGTAGAATCATATCTGTCTGTGAAATATTCAGTTCCGGAGGAGCTGGTGGGATTTCTGTTAAAGGAATACAGTACAGACCAGTTAGAGCAGATCCTACAGGCAGGCGAGCAGGAGCGTGGCACAACGATCCGTGTAAATACGATGCAGACGACAACTGAGAAATTTCGGAATATTCTGATCGAAAAAGGCATAAAAGTAGAAAAAGGATATTATAATCAGACGTCCCTGATTATTTCAGGATATGATTATATCCGTACGGTTCCGGGATTCCATGAAGGCTTGTTTACGGTTCAGGATGAGAGCTCCAGCCTGCAGGTGCTTGCAGCAGGGATCAGATCGGGTGATGTGATTCTTGATGTCTGTGCAGCTCCCGGCGGAAAGACCATGTATGCGGCAGAACAGACCGGAGAACAGGGACATGTATATGCGCGTGATATCTCAGAAGAAAAGGTTGATAAGATCGATGAGAATCTGGAACGGTTAGAGCTTCATAACGTATCAACAAAGGTATGGGATGCAGCGGTTCCGGATCCGGATATGATTGAGAAAGCAGATGTTGTTCTTGCAGATCTTCCCTGTTCCGGACTTGGTGTTATGGCGAGAAAAAATGATATTAAATATCATGTAACAGAGGATATGGTAAGAGAACTTGCAGCAATACAAAAGACGATTCTGGATGTCTGTGCCGCCTATGTAAAACCGGGAGGAACACTGATCTATTCCACCTGTACGATCGACCGGATCGAGAATGAAGAAAACGTGACAACATTTTTAAAGGCACATGAAGAGTACGAACTGGAAAGCCTTTCTGACTATATGCCGGAATGTTTAAAAAAACGTGCAGAAAAAGGGTGTATCACTTTGCTGCAGGGAGTGGATCACTGCGATGGATTTTTTATTTCAAGATTGCGCAGACGGAAATAGCAGATAAGAAAATTGATACCGGAGAGCAGAACACTTTTCCGGTTATTCTATGGTTCAGGAAGAGAAAGATATGTTTACAGAGATAGAAGATATAAAAAAACTGGATATCCGCTCCATGATGTTTGATGAACTGGCAGTCTGGGTAAAGGCAGTCGGACAGCCGGCATTCCGTGCAAAACAGATATTTGAATGGGTGCATGAAAAAGGAATTGCAGATGCGGAAGAAATGACAAATGTTCCAAAGAAACTGATCGAGGAGATAAAAAAGCAGGGCATGCATGGTGTAGAAGAGGTGACCAGACTGGTATCGAAACAGGATGGAACCAATAAATTTCTGTTCCGTTTACAGGATGGAAATGTATTGGAAAGTGTGCTGATGCGGTATAAGCATGGCAACTCCGTCTGTATCTCTTCTCAGGTCGGATGCCGTATGGGATGCCGGTTCTGCGCCTCTACAATAGGCGGCCTGATTCGGAATCTGGAAGCATCAGAGATGCTTGATCAGATCTATGCGATTGAACGGATCACAGGAGAACGCGTGTCAAATATTGTTGTAATGGGAACCGGAGAGCCCCTGGATAATTATGATAATCTGATCCGTTTCATCCGGATCATCAATGACGAGCGGGGCAAAAATATCAGCCAGAGAAATATTACGGTTTCAAGCTGCGGACTGGTTCCACAAATAAAAAAACTGGCAGATGAGGAACTTTCTATTACATTTGCTTTGTCTCTTCATAGTCCGACGGATGAAGACAGAAGAAAGCTGTTGCCGATTGCAAATAAGTATTCGATCGCAGAACTGATGGAAGTATGCAGGTATTATTTTGAAAAAACAGGCAGAAGGGTAACCTTTGAATATTCATTGGTGAAGGACGAAAATGATACACCGGAGCATGCATATAAGCTGGCGGAGCTTCTAAAAAATATGCATGGACATGTGAATCTGATTCCGGTAAATCCAATCAAAGAGCGTGAGTATTGTCGTTCACTCGGTGATTCTGTTGAAAAATTCAAATATATACTTGAAAAGAAAGATATAAATGTTACAATAAGAAGAAGTATGGGCAGAGATATTGATGCTGCCTGTGGACAGCTTCGAAGAAAATATGAAGAGGCAAAAGAGACTTTTTAGACGGGAGGCATCAGATGAGATCGGATGGTAGAACAGACATCGGTAAGAAACGAGCCCAGAATCAGGACAGCATTTTCTTTTGTGATGAGCCAATTGGGCCACTGCCAAATCTGTACATAGTAGCAGACGGTATGGGTGGTCATAAAGCTGGTGATGTTGCATCAAGGACTGCGATTGAATGTGTAACAGAATATATAAAAGAAAGCACGTTGAACAATTCGGTATCCGTTCTAAAAAGAGCGATTGTTTATGCAAATGATAAGATATACAGAATGGCAAGGGAGAACGAAGATCTGAAAGGGATGGGAACGACCCTTGTGGCGGCTGTATGTGAGGAAGATGCCCTGTATGTTGCAAACATCGGGGACAGCCGGCTGTATTTTATAGATAATGATATCAGACAGGTAACTCTGGATCATTCCCTTGTGGAGGAATTGATACGATCCGGACAGTTAGACAGAAATAAAGGCAGAAATCACCCCGAAAAAAATATAATAACCAGAGCACTGGGAATATCAGATAAGGTCATGATCGATTTCTTTGAGTTAGATATGAAGGAAAATGACAGGATTTTGTTATGTTCAGATGGCTTGACCAATATGATCGAGGATGATGAGATAAAAGAAATCGTGATGGAAGACAGCGGGGATATTACAGCAACGGTTGAAAAATTGATTGACAGAGCGAACTATTACGGAGGAAAAGATAATATCTCCGTTGTGGTTGCTGTAAAATAGTGAGAGGTGTAAACATGTTAAATCCAGGAATGATACTCAGTAATCGTTATGAGATAATAGAATTGATCGGTACGGGCGGAATGTCTGAGGTTTATAAGGCAAAATGCCATGTGCTGAACCGATATGTAGCAATAAAAGTTTTAAAGCCGGAATTCAGTTCCGATGTGAATTTTGTAACAAAATTCAGGATCGAGGCGCAGTCAGCAGCCGGATTATCCCATCCGAATATCGTAAATGTATATGATGTCGGGGAGGACAATGGCATTTACTATATCGTAATGGAGCTGGTAGAAGGAATTACCTTAAAGGAATATATTCAGGAAAAGGGAAGACTGAAATCAGATGAGGCAATTAATATTGCGATCCAGATCGCACAGGGACTGGAAGTAGCCCATCAGAATCATACGATCCACAGAGATATAAAGCCACAGAATATTATTGTGTCAAAAAATGGCGGAATAAAGGTTACAGATTTTGGTATTGCAAGAGCAGCTTCTTCCAACACTATGACAGCAAATGCCATGGGAAGTGTTCATTATATTTCCCCGGAGCAGGCAAGAGGCGGCTTCAGTGATGAAAGAAGTGATATTTATTCGCTTGGTATCACTATGTATGAAATGGTAACCGGACATGTGCCATTTGAGGGAGAGAATAATGTTGCGGTTGCATTGATGCATATACAGGGTGAGATGATCTCCCCTAGAGAATATTATCCGGACATACCGACGAGTCTGGAAAAGATTATTTTGAAATGTACACAGAAGAAGGCAGAGCGCAGATATCTGACAGCAAGTGCTTTGATCGCAGATCTGAAGCGCGTGCAGGCAAATCCGGATATTGACTGTGTTGTTGTGCCTCCAATCGTGCCAAGTTCGCCAACGGTTGAAATGACCTCGGATGAAATGAAAGCAATCAAAGAAGGAAGGCAGATGAATGAGCCGGTGTTGGATGAGGAAGATCTGGAACCGGAAGAGCATCCGGAAGACACACCGATCATACCACCTTCCAAATTTGATAATCTGTTTGATGATGACGACGATGAGGAGGATGACGAGGAAGAACTCAGACAGCCGGAAGATGATGACGATGCAGAACTGGATGAGCTGGATCCAAAACTGAAAAAGATCATTATGATATCAAGTATTGCAGTTGTAGTTATCATTGCAATCCTTGTTGCATTATTGATTTCGAAGATTGCCGGTTTCAAGCTATTCTCCGGAAAGAAGGATACGACAGATACACCGACGACTACGGAAGCAACAGAAAGTACTGACGATACAGATGAGAACAGTGATGCCAGTACAGATGATGTTACTACAAGTGAACAGGCAACGATTCCAATGGTCAATGTAGTAGGTCTGTATAAAACAGCAGCAGAAGAAGAACTGAAAAAAGCAGGATTCACAAACTATACATTTGAAACAAAGAAGGACAATGACGTTCAGGAGGGCTATGTAATCAGTCAGAGCGTAGACGAAGGAACGGCGGTCTCAGCAGATGAGGAGATTGTTGTAACGGTTTCAGAAGGCAAGGAAGATAAAGAAGTTCCGGATGTCAGAGGATATTCCGATGACCAGGCAACAACCTTGCTTACAGAAGCAGGCTTTACGGTTACCCATGGTTATGAATATGACGATACAGTAGAGAAAAATTATGTAATCAATCAGTCGCCGGAAGCAAAGACAATGCAGCCGGAGGGTTCTACTGTTAAGATCATTGTCAGCAATGGTAAAGAGGTACAGGATGTACCGGTGCCAAATCTGGTAGGTAAGACAGAGAAGGAAGCAGAATCTCTGCTGAGTGATGCAGGATTGGTTGGAAATCCAAGCCATGCATACAGTAATGATGTAAAAGCAGGAAAGGTGATCAGCCAGGAAATTGATGCAGACAGTAAGGTAGAAGAAGGTTCAACGATCAAGTATGTGATCAGTGACGGACCGGAAACAGTTTCCTATACAGTTAAATTTACAGGTGCTATCACAAATGCAGGATATGATTTTGAGGCAGCAGGTAATGTATCAGTGACCGTATCTTATACGATCGGAGATGCAACTTATAAGATATATTCCGGAGCAGCCGGAGAGGAGTCCTTCCCACTGGATATCGGCGGAGCAGATTCCATCAGCGGTTTATCAGAGGATTCCGGTACATTTACGGTTATGATCACAGATTCAGAAGGACAGGATGTAACATCAAGCTTTAACACCAGTGGCTTGTCAGCATCCTTTACAAAGGAATAGGTGCAGGTATGACAGGTAAGATCATAAAAGGCATTGGTGGTTTCTACTATGTTGTCTGTGAAAACGGCATCACATATGAATGTAAAGCAAAGGGTGTCTTCCGGAATCGGAAGATTAAACCTTTGGTAGGCGATAATGTTGAGATAGAGATATTAGATGAAGAGAAGAATCTGGGCAATATTGAAGATATATTGCCCAGATTTAACTGGTTAAACAGACCTGCAGTTGCAAACGTAGATCAGACTGTAATTATTTTTGCAGTGTCTGCACCAGCACCTAACTTCAATCTGCTTGACCGCTTTTTGATCAATATGGAGCAGCATGAGGTTCCTACAGTGATCTGCTTTAATAAAGTGGATCTGGAGGGCTTTCGTCAGAGTGAAGATATATGCAGATCTTATACAAAGAGTGGATATGAGGTATTGTTTATCAGTGCCGAAAGCGGCTATGGGATTGATGTGTTGGAAGCAGTTATAAAAGGAAAAACAACGGTATTTGCAGGACCTTCAGGTGTAGGCAAGTCATCGACACTGAATTCATTATTTCCGGATGCCAATGTGCAGACGGGAGGTTTAAGTGAAAAGATCCAGCGTGGAAAACATACAACGAGACATTCAGAGCTGATGTTTGTAGATGATGATACTTATATTATGGATACACCGGGTTTCAGTTCGTTATATACAGAAGAAATCGAAGCAGAAGATCTGAAGCTGTATTTTCCT
Organism: Clostridium sp. AF17-21AC; assembly: GCF_003461365.1. Classification (NCBI taxonomy): domain Bacteria; kingdom Bacillati; phylum Bacillota; class Clostridia; order Eubacteriales; family Clostridiaceae; genus Clostridium; species Clostridium sp. AF17-21AC. The sequence goes on along the minus strand of NZ_QTWY01000002.1, from coordinate 438,652 downwards.
GAGATTGCAGCATATACAGGAACCTGTAAATTTAACATGTGTAATCACATCAGTGAACCGGGATGTCTAGTAAAGAAAGCTGTCAGCGATGGTAGAATCAGTAAGATGCGGTATGATGATTATGTTATGATATACAATGAATTAAAGGAAAAGAGGAAATGGTAATGTTAAAGCTGTCCCCATCAGTATTGTCTGCGGATTTTGGACATCTGGCAGAAGATATACAGATCATAGATCAGGCAGGAAGTGAATATATTCATCTGGATGTTATGGATGGGTCCTTTGTGCCGAATATTTCATTTGGAGCACCGGTTATCAAGAGTGTTCGTCCGGTATCTGATAAGGTGTTTGATGTTCATCTTATGATTGATGAACCGGTGCGTTTCTTACAGGATTATAAGAATTGTGGAGCAGATATCGTAACAGTACATGCAGAAGCCTGCAAGCACCTTCACAGAACCATCGCAGCCATAAAAGAGCTGGGAATGAAAGCCGGAGTTGCATTAAATCCTGCAACACCATTATCGGTACTTGATTATGTATTAGAGGATGTAGATATGATTCTGATCATGTCAGTAAATCCGGGCTTTGGAGGACAGAAGTTTATTCCATCTTCCCTTCGGAAGATTACAGAGACCAGAGCACTGTTAAACAGCCGTGGACTTCAGACAGATATTCAGGTAGACGGCGGTGTCACTCTTTCTAATGTGGCTGAGATCATTCAGGCAGGTGCAAATGTATTAGTTGCCGGATCTGCAGTATTCAAGGGAGATAAGGTTGAGAATGTAAAAGCCTTCCATAAGATTTTTTCAGAAATACAATAGAAAGTAATAAAAAGGCAGAAAGCAGATCTGCTGTCTGCCGGAACAGGTAACAGGATATATGAATCGATATTTAGTTGTTACAGGAGGAACCGTTTCAAAAAAAGTGCTTGAAACGGTTCTTTCCGATTATGATTTTCAAAAAATAATAGCATGTGATAAAGGACTTGAAATCTGTCAGGAATGTGACATACTTCCGGATCTGGTTATTGGAGATTTTGATTCGGCAAAGACAGATATTGTAGCATCATATCGGGAAAAGACAGAATTTCTGGATCTGGATACACATAAGGATTTTACAGATACCCATGTTGCAATCTCTTATATACTGGAGCAGGAGATCAGACCGGATGAAGTAATTCTGGTTGGAGCAACCGGAACCCGTATGGATCATACTCTTGCCAATATTGGCTTATTAAAGCAGTTTGCAGAGACCGAAATATCGGCATATCTGATCGACGAGCATAACAGGATCACGATGACAGCACACCAACATATCGTGAAGCGTACCGATGCATACAGATATGTGTCACTGCTTCCATATACGGAACAGGTGACCGGTGTAACACTTCAGGGTTTTTATTATAATGCACAGGGGCTTACATTGAAGCTTGGAGAAAGCATCGGCGTCAGCAATGAGCTGATTGCAGAGTGTGGTCTAATCGAATTTGAATCCGGATTATTAATTGTAATTGAAAGCCGTGATTGAGATAGAGTCATTATGTATATCTGTCTAAACGAGATACAAGATCAAATAATAATAAAATGCAGTATTAAAGAATAAAAGGAAATAAAAAAGATACTCTGAAAGCAAAGGACCTGTATGATCCCGTGATCAGAGTATCTTTTTATAATGCTTATTATCAGAATAATCTTTATTTTTTCTTAGAGTCTTTCTTCTGTTTTACTTTTTCAATCTTTGTCTTCTTGATCTCTTTTAATTTAGGCTCTTTTTTTGCCTGCTGTTCGTTTTTATCTGCCTTAGCTGTGTTCAGATCCACAGATTTCGAAGCAGAAGATTTATTTGCATCTGATTGCGAGATCTTATGTTCCAGCTCTGGCAGGCTCGCCTTATACTTTTCGGTGATCGGATCAGAGTACAGAGACATGTAGTAGCAGTAGAGTGCTTTATATTCTTCGGAGGTCTTATATCCATTTGTGTAGATATGACCGTGCATTTCGTCAAAGGAATCTGTAGTTAATTTCTTTGCAATATGAAGTCCGATATTAGAACAGTGACTTCCGATACGATCCAGACTGGTCAGGATATCTACAAGAGCAAAACCACCGTCGATATCGCAGTCTCCGGTCTGTAAACGGATAACATGGTGATCTTTGATGATCTCTTTTACCTCTGTGATTGACTGAGCAAGCGGCTCGATACGGGAGACAGCCGTTAAATCATCGTTTTTGAATGCCATAAAGGTTGTATCAATGATATTGGCTGTAGCCTGTAAGAGCGTATTGATCTCCATGGTTCCCTGTGTGGAGAAGGAGATTTTTTCATCGGTGATCTTTCTGCCGACGATCAGAAGATTTTCACAGTGGTCACCGATTCGTTCCAGGTCACTGACACTGTTTAATAATTCAGATGCCAGCTTTCGTTCGGATGAATGCAGCCGCTTGGAGGTGATCTTTAACAGATATTCGTTTAACGCACTTTCACATTTATCAATGAACATCTCATTTTCCAGAAGTTTTCCAGCAGTTTCTTCATTATATTCCGATAATAACTGACTTCCAAGTTCGAAGTTTTCCTTGATGGAGTCTGTCATGGAGAACATTACCTTCTGCGCCTGGGTAAGAGCAATGTTTGGTGTATCAAGAAGCATTGGATCGAGAGATGCAAGCTCTTTGTCAATTTTGGATTCTTTATCGTCGCCGATGATCTTACCGGTCAGATCTGCGATCTTATTTGCGAATGGAAGCAGCAGGATCGCAATGATAAAGTTAAACATAAAATGTAGGTTTGCGATTACACCACGGTTGATGATCTTATCTATAAATGGGAAGGTGATAAACAACTGAAGTCCATAGATCACAACAACGAAGAAAATCGCACCGATAATATTAAATAACAGATAGGACATGGCAACACGTTTTGCCTTTTTGTTTGCACCGATACTGCCGAGCAGGATGGCGAAACATTTTCCTATATTAATACCGATAATAATAGGGATCGAAGAACCATAGGAAACAACTCCTGTTGAGGATAATGCCTGAAGGATACCGACTGAAGCAGAGGAGCTCTGGATGATCGCTGTTAAGACAAGACCAATCAGGATACCAAGGAGTGGATTGCTGAAAGAAATGAACAGATTCTGGAATGCTTCAGATTCTTTTAAAGGAGCGAACACAGCTTCCATTGTATTCATACCAAGGAATAAGATACCAAGACCGACTAAGATACCGGCGATATCTTTATGTTTTTTCTTATGGGCAAACAGAATGATAAAAGCACCAATACCGATCAGAACGGGTGCAAAAGAAGACGGTTTTAATAATTTGAGGATAAACATATCTTCGCCAAGATCACCAAGACGTAAAATCTGCGCGGTTGCGGTACTACCGACATTGGCACCAAATACAACAGGGATCGCCTGACCAAGCTTCATGATACCGGCATTTACAAAACCGATCAGCATGATCGTAGTTGCTGCAGAACTCTGAATGATCGCTGTTACACCGGTACCAAGACCAAAGCCCTTAATCGCGCCGGTTGCCTGACTCTTACCGGTTGTCAGTTTTTCAAGTATCCGTTCCAGACTTCCTCCTGCCAGATTCTTCAGGGAATCGCCCATCATGTTCATTCCAAACAGGAACAGTCCTACGCCTCCAAGTAAAGTCAGAATTGAAAAAAAGTCCACTTCCATATCCTCCTGTGAATAAAAATTACCTTCTGAATAAATGTCAAAATCATGTAATGACCATGTAAAACAAAATTTACATACTTGGATATTATAACATAGATAGTTTTCTTGTTCTATATTTTTTATTAGGATGCTTACAAATTTGTAATAATATAATAGAAATAAAAAAGAAATATAGAAAAATTATATAAAAAGAGACTTGACATGAAGAAGCGGATAGTGAGAACATAAAGCAGTAAAAAATGATCGGAACCCGGGTGGGTTTGAAGGAGTCTTTGATATGAGCAGAAGCAAAAGAAAATATTTATTTCAGAATGATCAAAATACATTAAACGGGGCACTGCTGGCTGGAAATAATTCAATGGCAGAGATGCTGCTCTGGTCATTGGTCCTGCTGCCGCCGGTGATCGGAGTATATGGAGCCGGTGTGTGTTTTATCAATATTGGTCTGTTTGTCGGTACAACATTTGCCTGGTTGTTTCTGGTAAAGCGGCTCCGTTCTTATCGGGATCTTTCCCGGAAGACCATCGGAAGTATGTGGGAATTTTTATATGACAGATACCGGTCGGTTATATTAAAGGACAGCTTTCTTGTTGTATGGCTGCTGATCCTTCTGTCTATGACTGCAGCATTGTTGGAATATGGGAGTAAGGTGATCAGCAAGACGGTTGGCATGGAATATCACTGGGTTGCCGTAGGGATCGTGGTGATCTTAAGCATTTATATGTGCATACTTGGAAATAAAGTAAGAAGTGTAATAAGGAGTATCTTCTATATAATATTGCTGTTTGTATTCTTTGTGCTGGTCATCAGTTTGTTTATGGTAAATAAACCATCGGAGCTTCTCGATATTTATGGAAAGCTGCATATGAAGGGCGGAACCAGTGTATATCTGAATATTCTGTATTATAACGGCACACAGACCGGTGTTACATATATTATATCCATGGTCGGTATGGGACTTGGCTGTCTTGGACTTCCATTTTTATTTAATGGAGCATTTGAAGCAAAGGACAGTCATGAGCTGGATCGTGGACGGGTGTTGTCAATCCTGTATACAGGCGTGATGATTGTTGTGATCAGTGTCTGGTCATTGTTAAATGCAGTATGTATCTATCCGTTAAAGGTGACGCTTGATTCTGGAATTGACGAACTGCTCCGGACTTATATTGCAGCCTTATGTCATAAGCTGGAAGTTCCGACAGAGATCCGATATGTTATACTTGGAGTTTTGGTTATTACGTTGTTGTGTCTGACCGAGCGTATATTTGCAATGAGTATGGAAGTAGCCCGGGGACTTCTGCCAAAAATGAAATGGATCAGGAATGAAAAACAGCAGAATGTGGCAGATATAGGCCTGCTGGTTATTCTTTCAGGCGCATTACTGGTGATCGTCGGTATATGGAAGCCGGAGTATCAGAAACTGATCACGGTTTCATGGGAGTATGCATCTGCAATGGCAGCTCCATGTATATTGGCAGTTGTCTGGCGAGCAGCAAGCAGACCGGGAATTTTTGCAGGACTGTTTACAGGGCTTGCGGTTTGTTCTGTCTGGTATTTTGTACCGATGATAGAAGGAAATACACTGGCGGTATCAACAGAACTGAGTGCGGGAACTGCATCCTTTGTATTTGCTTTGGCGGTAACGATCATTGTCAGTATGTTTACGCATAAGAAAAATGAAGCGGAAAAGAAATTGTTTGACCAGATAAAGCTGGATCAGAGATAGAAAATGGAGATGCATGATGCTGTTCAAGATCATATGTGTTGGAAAGATAAAAGAAGAATATTATAGCAGTCAGATACAGGAACTCTGTAAACAGATCAATAAAAAGAACCGGGTAGAGATCATTCAGAGTGAGGATGAAAAAATACCGAAGAATGCATCCGATGCTGTAAAGCAGAAGATTATTGAAACAGAAAGCAGAAACAGTCTTGCAAGTATCGGTAAAAATGATTTTGTGATCGCTCTTTGCATAGAAGGTAAAAAATATACAACCGAACAGTTCGCGGCAATTATCCGTCAGGCAGAAGAGCGGGAATATGAAGCAGTATCCTTTCTGATCGGTGGTTCTCTGGGAACTTCAAACGAACTGGTCAGATGTGCAGATGTGAAAATGAGTTTTTCGGATATGACATTCCCACATCAGTTGATGCGTGTCATGTTGCTTGACCAGATTCGTATTATTTGTGATAAGTAATGTTGTTATTGATGGTATAGGCACGATAGAGCTGTTCCGTAAAGGCAATCAAGCAGATCTCGTTAGATAATGTCATACTGGAAACGGAAAAGATCTGATTGGATAAAATCGGCAGATCATCCGGAGAAAATCCAATAAAATAACTGATTTTTGAATATCCGCCCAGAGCATAGTCAGAGATCATTCGGGCAAAGGCTTCGGAAGAGATCGTGTGCTTGCCTGTCTGGTCAGGGGTGATCAGGATATTGATATCGCTGCCTGCAAAGGCAGCTTTTTTTTTGCCTGCACAGCAGACTGTAGCTTTACAGAAAGGTGACAGCCGCTTGATATATTCATGAACAGCCGCTTTTATATTTGTTGTCAGATTCTTTTCTTTTATATAGATCGTATAATTCATGCCAAAACTCCGAAATTTAATAAAAAAGATGCATTTATGATTGATTATTATAATACAATCGCACCGTCAATTACAATAGAATCGCATTTTTTCGGGTAAACTACTGGACAAAGAGGTGAAACTACTATATATTATCAACTTGATCATTACAAATTGAAGATAAACGTGGAGATAACAAGATGAAGAAGATAATAGCACTTGATATTGATGGTACATTGACTAATTCGAAAAAAGAGATCACAAAGCCTACACTGGATAAGATCATGGAGATCCAGAAAAAAGGACATGTTGTGGCAATTGCATCCGGACGGCCGCTGCCTGGAATCCGGAAGATTGCGGATGAACTGGAACTGAATCAGTATGGTGGATATGTGCTGGCATTCAATGGCGGACGTATCGTGAATTATAAAACAGGTGAGATCGCATATCAGGCATGTGTAGATAATGAGATTGCAAGAAAAATATATGATTACTGTGTTGAGAAAAAGATTGGGATGGTGACTTATAAGGATGACATCGTTGTAACAGGAACCCCGGTTGATGATTATATGAGTCTTGAGGCAAGGATCAATCGTATGGAGATCGTACAGGTGGAGGATTTTCGTTCCTTTATTGACTTCCCGATCAATAAGTGCCTGCTGACAGCAGAACCTGATGTTGCAGAGCAGGTGGAGCAGGAGCTGGCAGCCCTGTATGGAGATTCGGTTACTGTTTTCCGTTCCGAGCCTTTCTTTGTCGAGATCATGCCAAAGGGTGTGCATAAGGCAACATCTCTTGAAAAGCTTCTGGAATATCTGCACATGGATGTAAAGGATCTGGTTGCCTGCGGAGATGGATATAACGACCTGACGATGATCGAATATGCGGGTGTCGGTGTGGCGATGGCAAATGCACAGGAGATCGTAAAGGAACATGCAGATTATGTAACACTCTCAAATGATGAAGATGGTCTGGTCCCGGTTATTGACAAATTTATCCTGGGCGAATAAAGAAGACAGTCCGGCGTAAATGTTATATTTTTATGAACAGGTTGAATTTGAATATTATTTGTAGTAGAATACACCTTGTTTGTTCGTGGAAAATTGACATTTTGTACGAAAAATAGTTCTGTTGAGATGAAACATATACACAAACGTATAGGAGAATGAATAATGAGCGATAATATTTTTAGCGATGAAGATTTCGACGATTATGATGATATGGAAGATACAGCAGCAAAGCGGGCACAGAAAAAATCTGCTGAGCGCAGATCTTCCGGAAAAAAGAAGAAAAAGAGCAAAAACAAACCATGGATCATTGCACTTATAGCAGAAATACTGGTGATCATTCTTGGAGGTGTCCTTTTTGTAAATGCTTATATCAATTCAGCATTTAATAAAATGAATTTTGAAGAGTTAAAAGACGTTAAGGTGAATGATGACCTTGCAGAAGAAACCGTAAAGAAGATGACCGGTTATACAACGATCGCATTATTCGGTGTAGATAGCCGTGATATTGATATGGTAGAAAGCGGAGCACGATCCGATGCAATCATCATTGTAAGCATTAACAATGATACACAGGAGGTTAAGATGTCTTCCGTATATCGTGACACATATCTGGAGCTTGCAAATGATTCCAAGAGCTATGAGAAGGCCACACATGCTTATGCTTATGGCGGAGCTTCAGAGGCGATCAATACATTGAACAAGAACCTTGACCTGAATATTACAGCTTATGTAACTGTAAACTTCAAGGCATTGACAGAAGCAATCGATGCACTTGGCGGTCTTGATATCGAATTGAAGTCCAGCGAGCTTGACAAGCTGAATCAGTGTATCGATGAACAGCAGAGAGTCAATGGCATCCAGTCTACGTATGTATATGATACAGGTGTTGTACATCTTGATGGTGTTCAGGCTACCGCATATGCAAGAATCCGAAGTACAGACCAGGGTGATATCACCAGAGCATGGAGACAGAGAAAGGTTATCAGCCTTATGATCGAAAAGGCAAAGAGTGCCGGAATCTCCAAGTTAAATGACTGCCTGAATGCAGTTGTAGATGATATCAGCTCCAGCCTTACAAAGAAAGAGATTATGGATCTTGCAACGAACTGCTTCAATTACAAACTGGAATCCTCAACCGGTTTCCCATTTACATGGTCAACACCAACACTTGGAAGTAAGGGAAGTCTGGTTGTAGCAGGAGATCTGGAGAACAATGTAGTCGTTCTTCACAGATATCTGTTTAACGATTATGATTATGTTCCATCCCAGACAGTTAAAAATATCAGTGCAAATATTATCAACGATACAGGATATTATAACCAGATCGATCTGGATACGTTTACAGTAGATGATGATCCGGATTCAATCGTTAATAAATAGTATATAGAAACATACCAGAAACGAAAGAACATCATGAAACCAGTCAGATTTTGTGGTGTTCTTTTTGTTATGGAGAACAGATCCGGAGCTTCGATAATTTGAATAAAATCTTTCCAACTTCCTGTTTGAAATATAGTTATATTGTGCTATACTAGGATAGAAAAATTTTGAGAAAACATAAGAGGTTACAATTATGGAAATGAACAGAGTGTTATTGAAACTTAGTGGAGAAGCACTTGCCGGAGAAAAAAAGCAGGGCTTTGATGAAAAGACTGTATATGATGTTGCCGGACAGGTAAAGAAGATCCTGGATAAAGGAATCCAGCTTTGTGTAGTAATCGGTGGTGGTAATTTCTGGCGTGGCAGAACCTCAGAAAATATGGATCGTGTAAAAGCAGATTCGATCGGCATGCTTGCAACTGTTATGAACTGTATCTATACCGCAGATGCTTTTCGTGTATTTGGAATCAAATCACATATCATGACACCATTTGCATGCGGAACAATGACAGAGCTGTTCAACCGTGATAAAGCTGTAGAATATATGGAGCAGGGAGAAGTTGTTTTCTTTGCCGGAGGAATCGGACATCCGTATTTCTCAACAGATATGGCAACTGTTCTTATGGCGGTTGAAGTAAAGGCAGATGTAGTCTTATCTGCAAAAGCAATTGACGGCGTATATGACAGTGATCCTAAGACAAATCCAAATGCAAAGAAATATGACAGCATGCAGATGAAAGATATTGTTGATAATAAGCTTGGAGTTATCGATCTTGCATCTGCAGTTCTTGCTATGGAAAACAAAATGCCGATGATGTTATTCGGCTTAAATGGTGAAGACAGTATTGTAAAGGCCGTTACCGGTGGCTTTACAGGAACATATGTGAACGTATAAATAAACAGGAGGAACAAAGATATGTTGACACAGTACGAAGAGAAAATGACGAAGACAGTTGAAAACCTGGAAGGGGAATATGCTACGATCCGTGCAGGACGTGCCAACCCTAACATTTTAAATAAGATCAAGGTGGAATATTATGGCGTGCCAACACCGATGCAGCAGCTTGCAAATATCACCGTACCGGAAGCAAGAACGCTGATGATCGCACCATGGGAGCCATCACTGGTAAAGGCGATCGAGAAGGCAATCCTGAATTCAGATCTGGGCCTGACACCAAACAATGACGGTAAGAATATCATCCTGAATTTCCCTGAACTGACAGAGGAAAGAAGAAAAGAAATCGTTAAGGATATTAAGAAAAAAGGTGAGAATGCAAAAGTTGCTATCCGTAATATCAGAAGAGATGCAAATGACGCAATCAAGAAGATGGAGAAAGCCGGAGATATATCAGAGGATGAATTAAAGACAAACGAGGATAAGATCCAGAAGATGACAGACAAATATGTTGGTCTGATCGATAAGGCTATTGAGAAGAAATCAACAGAGATCTTAACTGTTTAATTTGGAGTAAGTATGAATAAAGAAATAAATGGAGAAATGATCAATATTCCGGAGCATGTTGCGATCATCATGGATGGAAACGGAAGATGGGCGAAGAAACGACTGATGCCAAGAACCTATGGACATTCAGAGGGCGCAAAGGCAATCGAGCGAACATGCGAGAATGCAGATGAACTTGGTATTAAATACCTGACTGTATACGCATTTTCTACCGAGAACTGGAAACGTTCAGTAGAGGAAGTATCTACGATCATGAATATTTTCCGTAAGTATCTGGTTGACAGCATCGAGCGATCCAACCGGAATAACATGCGCGTAAGGATCATTGGTAAGCGTGAGGACCTTCCGAAGGATATCGTAGAGAAGATGGATAATCTGGAGGAAGCTACAGCAAATAATACAGGACTTCAGTTTTCTGTAGCGATTAACTATGGCGGACGGGATGAGATCACAAGAGCGGTCAGACAGATTGCATCCGACTGTATGGCTGGAAAGTTATCACCGGATGCGGTTACAGAGGATACAGTCAGTGCCTACCTTGATACAAAGGAACTGACGGATCCGGATCTGTTGATTCGTACCAGCGGAGAGCTTCGGACATCGAATTTTCTTCCATGGCAGATCGCATATTCAGAATTTTATTTTACGGATGTGTTATGGCCGGACTTTGATATGGACGAGCTGGTTAATGCATGTCGGTATTACAGTCATAGAGACCGTCGGTATGGCGGGGTAAAATAAAGAGGAAATAATATGTTTAAACAACGGGCAATCAGTGCAGTGATCCTGGTGATCATTGCAGCAATCACACTTTATTTTGGCGGAGCACTTACATGTCTGGTAATGTGTGCGGTTTCGCTGATCGGTGTGATGGAGTTACTTCGTATATATGGGCTGAATAAGAAGGGGCTTGGATATGCAGCTTACGGTGCAACGGTTTTTTATTATGCATTGTTGTATTTTGACCTGCATCAGTTTATATTACCGTTGATCGCGGTCTATATGCTGGTCATCCTTGCAATCTATGTGCTCACATATCCGAATTACAAAGATAAAGAGATCATGGCGGCATTTTTTGCATTTGTATATGTAGGTGTAATGTTGTCGTATGTGTATCTCATACGAGATATGCAACATGGACTGATTCTTGTTCTGCTGATCTTTGTCAGCTCATGGGGTAATGATACCTGTGCCTATCTGGTCGGACGCGCGATCGGTAAGCACAAGATGTCACCGATTTTAAGTCCGAAGAAGAGTATCGAGGGTCTGATCGGCGGAATTGTTGGAGCAGGAATATTAGGTGTTGTATTTGGTTTGATTTATAATCATTTCATGCAGGTTGCACATTCTGTATGGATATTTGCATTAATCGGAGCTGTATGTGCGCTGCCTGCAGTTATCGGGGATCTGGCGGCTTCTGCAATCAAGAGAAATAATGATATCAAAGATTATGGCAAGCTGATACCGGGGCATGGCGGAATCCTTGACCGGTTTGACAGTATTATATTTACAGCACCAATTATGTATTATCTTATATTATATTTGTTGTAATCAGAAAAAGCAGTGTGGGAGAGCGTACAGATGAACTGTGCTCATAATTACGCTGCTTTTCCTTTATGTCGCATTGGAAATAGTGCAGACAGATAAAAAATGTTAGATACAGATGTTTGAAATGGGTAAAGGAGAACAAATATGAAACATGTAGCTATCATTGGATCCACAGGATCTATAGGAACACAGACACTTGAGATCGCAAGATGGAATCAGGATATAAAAATCTGTGCTTTATCAGCAGGAAGAAACATAGACTTATTAGAGAAGCAGGCGAGAGAGTTCCGACCGGAGATCGTTGGTCTGTGGGATGAGAAGCTGGCAGATGAATTAAAAGATCGTCTGAAGGATATGGATATCCGTGTCGTATCAGGCATGGATGGGCTGATCGAGATTGCAGAATACAAGACATCGGATGTATTAGTTACCGCTATTGTAGGAATGATCGGTATCCGCCCGACTGTGGCAGCGATTAAAGCGGGAAAAGACATTGCCCTTGCAAATAAAGAAACTCTGGTTACAGCGGGACATATCATTATGCCGCTTGCAAAGGAAAAAGGAGTATCGATCCTTCCGGTTGACAGTGAACATTCGGCAATCTTCCAGTCATTGCAGGGAAATACACATGATTCCATTGAAAAAATTCTGTTGACAGCATCCGGTGGACCATTTCGTGGCAAGAACAGAGAGCTTTTAAAGCATGTGAAATTAGAGGACGCATTAAAACATCCAAACTGGAGCATGGGAAGAAAGATCACCATTGATTCAGCAACGATGGTAAATAAAGGTCTGGAAGTTATTGAAGCAAAATGGTTATTTGATGTAGCACCGGAAAATATTCAGGTTGTGATCCAGCCGCAGAGTATCATTCATTCTATGGTAGAATATAAAGATGGAGCAGTGATCGCACAGCTCGGTACGCCAGATATGAAGCTGCCGATCGAGTATGCGCTGTTCTATCCGGAACGAAGATACATGCCGGGAGATCGTCTTGACTTTACGAAGCTTTCATCGATTGTGATCGAGACACCGGATATGGATACCTTTCTTGGGTTACGATATGCATATGAGGCAATCGGGATCGGTGGTTCGATGCCTACAGTATTCAATGCGGCAAATGAATATGCAGTAAAGCAGTTCTTAGACAGAAAAATCGATTTTCTTGATATCTATGATATCATCCGTGCATCCATGGATCATCATAAATTGATTGAAAATCCTGATATAGATGAGATTCTTGCAACCGAGCAGGAAGTATATGAATTTATTGAAAGTGGGTGTTAGTTTTTGAATATCATATTGATCATACTTGTTTTTGGTGTCATCATTTTCTTTCATGAGCTGGGACATTTTATCGTAGCAAAGATCAATCATATCACAGTAAAAGAGTTTTCGATGGGATTCGGACCGAAGCTGTTTCAGTTTCATAAGAAAGAAACACAGTATACGCTGCGGCTGATTCCGCTTGGCGGCTATTGTATGATGCTCAGCGAAGATGATGAAGAAAACGAAAATGATGAGAATTCCTTTGAGAAGAAATCCATCTGGGCGAGAATGGCGGTTGTACTTGCAGGACCTGCCATGAACTTTGTGATCGCATTTTTATTTTCCATGGTGATCATTCATTTCTGTGGAAGTGATCCTGCGATCATAGGAGCAGTATACAATAAAGATAATATTGAAAAATACCAGATCGAAAATGCCGAGGAATATTTTAATGGTGTATATCCGGCGGAAGAAGCCGGGATATCAGATGGCGATCGGGTATTAAAGATTGAGGGAAGTACAGTTAAAAATTTCCGTGAGTTACAGATCTATCTTCAGATCTATGGAGATGGTTCACCGATTGATCTGACACTTGAGAAAGAAGACGGAACGGTCTATGATACGACGGTACATCCGGCAAAGACACCGGATGGCTATAAGATCGGAATAATGAGTGTCGGTTATCAGCTCCCGAAGAACTTCGGAGAGCTTTGTAAATATTCTGCTTATGAGACCAGATACTGGGTAAAAGCAACCTTCTTAAGCCTGAAGCTGATCGTTACCCGTCAGGTAAGTTCGGATGAAGTATCCGGTCCGGTCGGAGTAGCGAAGAACATGAACGATACCTTCAATGAGGCAGCAAAGAGCAGTGTGCTTGATCTGTTCTTAAACTGGATGAATTATATCGTACTGCTGTCGGCAAACCTTGGCGTTATGAACCTGCTGCCGATACCGGGCTTGGATGGAGGACGATTTATCTTCCTGTTAATTGAAGCAGTAACGAGAAAGAAGGTTCCGAAGGATAAGGAGAATATCGTGACGCTGATCGGATTTGTTCTGGTTATGCTGTTGATGGTTGTGATATTATTTAACGATATCAAGAATGTATTCTTTCATTAGATGAACAGGAGTTAATATGTACAGAGATCATACAAAAGTTATAAAGATAGGAGACCGGGTGATCGGTGGTGGAAATCCGATCCTGATCCAGTCGATGACAAATACAAAAACCAGTGATATAGATGCTACAGTTGCACAGATCTTAAAACTTGAAAAGGCAGGCTGTGACATCATCAGAAGCACCGTAAATGATGATGCGGCAGCGGCGGCAATCCCTGCGATCAAGAAACAGATCCATATTCCGCTGGTTGCAGACATTCATTTTGATTACCGTCTGGCGATCGCAGCGGCTGAGGCGGGAGCAGATAAGATCCGTATCAATCCGGGTAATATCGGTGGTAAGGATAAGCTGGCACAGGTAGTAGCGGTATGTAAGGAACGAAATATACCGATCCGTGTTGGTGTAAACAGCGGTTCCCTTGAAAAAGAATTAGTTGAAAAATACCATGGCGTGACAGCAGAAGGAATCGTTGAGAGTGCGTTGGATAAGGTTCATATGATCGAAGACTGCGGATATGACAATATGGTCATCAGTATTAAATCTTCCGATGTTATGATGTGTGTAAAAGCACATGAGCTGATTGCAGATCAGACGAATTATCCGCTGCATGTGGGTATCACGGAATCCGGTACGGTTATGAGCGGTAATATCAAATCCTCTGTAGGACTTGGTATTATCCTGCATGAGGGAATCGGAGATACGATCCGTGTATCTTTAACAGGGGATCCGGTCAATGAGATCATGACAGCAAAGATGATCTTAAAGACGCTTGGACTCCGTACAGGTGGAATCGAACTTGTGTCCTGTCCAACATGTGGAAGAACGGAGATTGATCTGATCGGACTGGCAGAACAGGTAGAAAAGCTGGTTGCCGATTATGATCATCTGAATATCAAGGTTGCTGTTATGGGCTGTGTTGTAAACGGACCGGGCGAAGCCAAGGAAGCAGATCTTGGAATTGCGGGCGGAAAAGGCTGCGGTATCCTGATCAAAAAAGGCCAGATCATAAAGAAGATCGACGAGAAAGATATATTATCAACATTAAAGTACGAGTTAGATAACTGGAGTGAATAGAACGTGCCGGTAGAAGCAAAATTATTTTTTGAAGTATTTCCTGAACTGAATATGGATAAAGAGCTGTCTTCCCTGTTTGAGGATACGATGATCGAAAAGGTGGTAATGAAGCAGGCAGAACGCCAGCTTATTATCAGCCTGCTGTCGAAGCACCTGATCAGCCGTCCGAAGATTGTACAGGTGGAAGATATCATTTGCGGACATTTATTTCGTGGACGTGGTTATAAGGTCATCATTGATGACCGTTATGAGCTGTCTTCCCAGTACAATACCAGAACCTTAACAGAGGTATATAAGGACAGTATCTTGTATGATGTCGAGAAGATCAGTCATGTTGGATATCGTTTATTAAAGCGGGCAGAATGGTATTATGCAGATGATATTATCACGCTTGCGATGGAAGACAGTAAGCTTTCAAAGAGCCATTCGATCGGGATCAAAAAATATCTGGAGGAGACCTATAAGAAACGGTTCGGTATGGATATCAAGGTCGGTTTTGATTATACGGAATCTGATAAAGAGATGCTCCGCCGTGCAAATGAACAGAAGATGAAGCTTGAGATTGAGGCAATCTTAAGTAATGTACATGAGGATGCGGATCTGACCTTGGATGGTAAATCAGTAGATAAAAAGAAGCTGGTCGGAGAAGGCAAGAAGGATGTTCCGGCTGAAAAGAAAGCACCTGCACAGGACGAAAAGCCGAAGGAGACATTTGCCGCCAGAAGGAAGAAATATACCTCGAATGATCCGGATGTATTCTATGGCAGAGACTGCGAAGGGGAACTGGTAAAGATTTCTACATTAGTAGATGGTATCGGCGAAGTCTGTATTCATGGCCAGTTGATCAAGATGGAAGAAAAGGTTCTCCGAAACGGTAAGACTTTATTCATCTGCAATATTACGGATTTTGAAGATACGATCGCATTTAAGATATTTGCATCAGAGGATGATGCGCCGGTTTATAAGGATGAGTTAAAAGAAGGAAGCTTCTATCGGTTAAAGGGTGTGCCGTTATACGATACTTTTTCCAAGGAGTTAAATATTGCATCTGTGCGTGGTATCAAGCATATACCGGATTTCCGTGTGCCAAGAGTTGACACATCGCTTGAAAAACGTGTGGAATTACATATGCATACGGTTATGAGCGAGATGGACAGTGTTGTTGATATCGAGAAGATCGTGAAACGTGCAAATGACTGGGGACACCCGGCGATTGCAATCACGGATCACGGCGTTGCACAGGCATTCCCGATCGCAGCACATGCAAAGGGTATGAAGGATGGCTTTAAACTGATCTTTGGCTGTGAGGGATATTTTGTCGATGACCTGAAGAATCTGGTTATCAATCCCAAAGGACAGGATCTGAATACAGAATATATCGTATTTGATATCGAGACGACCGGTCTTAGTCAGAAGAAGAATAAGATCATAGAGATCGGAGCTGTAAAGGTAAAAGATGGAGAGGAGATCGATCGTTTCTCGGAATTTATCAATCCGGAAGAACCGATCCCTTATAGTATAGAGCAGTTGACTTCCATTACAGATGAGATGGTTATGCATGCACCGACCGTCGACGTGATCCTGCCGAAGTTTTTGGAATTCTGTGGTGATGATATCGTTGTTGCACATAATGCAGCATTTGATACCGGATTCATCAAGAAAAATGCCAAAGATCTTGGAATAAAATTCGATAATACGATCATGGATACCATGACACTCAGCCATGTGTTATTGCCGGAGCTTGGTAAGTTTACACTGGATCGTGTCTGTAAGGCGTTAAATGTAAAAAATGAACATCATCACCGTGCTGTTGATGATGCAAATGCAACCGCAAAAATTTTCGTAAAATTATATGAGATGTTAGTGGAACGTGGCGTAAAGACGGTGGAGGATGTAAATGAATTAGGTTCTGCATCGGATGATACGATCAAAAAAGGCAGAACATATCATGGCATCATTCTGGCAAAAAATGAGATCGGCCGTGTGAATCTGTATCGTCTGATTTCTGAAGCGCATGTCAGATACTTCAACCGCAGACCGCGTATGCCTATGAGCATGATCAATAAATACAGAGAAGGCCTGATCTTAGGTTCTGCCTGTGAAGCAGGTGAGCTGTTCCGTGCGGTCGTAGATGATGCACCGGATGAAGAAATTGCAAGACTTGTTAATTTCTTTGATTATCTGGAGATACAGCCGATCGGAAATAACGAGTTTATGACCAGAAAGAAGGAGAATCCTTGTACGATCGAGGATCTTCAGAATTATAATAAGCGTATTGTGGAGCTTGGACGATTATTTAATAAGCCGGTTGTTGCAACCTGTGATGTCCATTTCCTTGATCCGGAAGACAGTATCTATCGTGCGATCATCATGAAAAGTAAAGGTTTTGAGGATGCAGTTAATCAGCCTCCGCTTTATTTCAGAACGACGGAAGAAATGTTAGCGGAATTCGAATATCTGGGAAGTGAGAAAGCCAGAGAGGTTGTTATCACAAATACAAATCTGATCGCGGATATGGTGGAATATATGGACCCGGTTCGACCGGATAAAGCACCGCCTATCATCGAGAATTCAGATGAGACACTTACGAATATCTGTTATGAAAAGGCTCATAAGATCTATGGACCGGATCTGCCGGAGGTCGTTGTAGAACGACTGGAACGTGAGTTACATTCCATTATATCAAATGGATTTGCCGTTATGTATATCATTGCACAGAAGCTTGTGTGGGACTCCAACGATCATGGCTATCTGGTTGGTTCCAGAGGATCTGTAGGTTCTTCCTTCGTAGCAACGATGGCAGGTATCACAGAGGTAAATCCGTTGTCGGCACATTATATTTGTCCGGAGTGTCATTTTGTTGATTTTGATTCCGAGCTTGTAAAATCATATTCCGGTATGTCGGGATGTGATATGCCGGATCGTGACTGCCCTCGATGCGGTCATCCACTGATCAAAGAGGGACACGATATCCCATTTGAAACCTTCCTTGGATTCAAAGGAGATAAGGAGCCGGATATCGATCTGAACTTCTCCGGTGAATATCAGTCATGTGCACATGCTTACACAGAAGTATTATTCGGTAAGGGTAAGGCATTCCGTGCAGGAACTGTAACAACGGTAGCAGATAAGACAGCGTATGGTTATGTATATAATTACTTCAAAGATCTTGCAAAGGATGAAGCGAGAGCAGAGGCTACGGCAATGGGAGATCTGACCCAGAAGGAGATCGAGAAATATGTCGATGAAAAGGCTATCGTCACGAAACGAAGCTGTGAGATGGAACGTCTGGCAATCGGCTGTACCGGCGTTAAGCGTTCGACCGGACAGCATCCGGGTGGTATGATCGTTCTTCCAAGGCATGAGGAGATCTATTCCTTCACACCGATCCAGAAGCCGGCAAATGATATGACGACGGATGTCGTAACATCTCATTTCGAGTACCATTCGATCGATCATAACCTGTTGAAGCTTGATATTCTCGGTCATGATGATCCTACGATGATCCGAAGACTGGAGGATCTGACCGGTCTTGATGCAACCACGATCCGGTTAGATGATCCTGATGTTATGGCGTTGTTCCATGGAACAGAAAGTCTTCATATTACACCAGAGGATATCAATGGCATTCCGCTTGGCAGTCTGGGTGTGCCGGAGTTCGGTACGGATTTCGCCATGCAGATGTTAATTGATGCAAATCCACAGAACTTCTCGGATCTGGTGCGAATCGCAGGTCTGGCGCATGGTACGGATGTATGGCTTGGAAATGCACAGGAGCTGATCAAATCCGGTCAGTGTACGATCTCGACCGCAATCTGTTGTCGAGATGATATCATGGTATATCTGATCCATATGGGCCTGGAATCCGGTACAGCGTTCCAGATCATGGAGAATGTCCGAAAAGGTAACGTAGCTAAAGGCAAATGTGCAAAATGGGAAGAATGGAAAGAGGATATGAAGGCACATGGTGTACCGGACTGGTATATCTGGTCGTGCCAGAAGATCAAGTACATGTTCCCGAAAGCCCATGCGGCGGCTTACGTTATGATGGCGTGGAGAATTGCATATTTTAAGGTGAATTATCCGCTTCAGTATTATGCAGCGTTTTTCAGTATTCGTGCATCAGCCTTCAGTTATGAGATGATGTGCTTTGGAAAAGAAAAGGTACTGTATCATATCAATATGATACAGAGTATTGATAAGAATAAACGAACTGCAAAGGATGAAGATAAGTTAAAGGATCTGAAGCTGGTTCTTGAGATGTATGCGAGAGGTTTTGAGTTCATGCCGATCGATATCTATGTGGCGGATGATATCCGTTTTCAGGTAATAGACGGTAAGATCATGCCGTCACTGGCTTCCATTGAAGGAATGGGAGAGAAGGCTGCAAAGCAGTTGAAGGATGCAGCCGGCAAAGGCAAATTTATCTCAAAGGAAGATCTGCAGGCTCATTCTAAGATTGGAAAGAGTGCGATCGACAAGCTGTCAGAGCTTGGCATCTTAGACGGTATGCCGGATACCAACCAGCTTACCTTTGACTTTGTATAAACGGACGAAACAATACCTTTATTCTGTAAGCCCTGACACTGTATCCCTTTCATTACGCAAAACACTTACGTTCTGTTTTTCACGTAGCGGTACTAAGCTCACTGCTTACAGCAGTTTGCCAAGTACCGACGTGAAAAAAGGTTTGCTGCATGAAAGAATACAGAATCAGGACTTGGCAGATAAAAGGTATTGTTTCTGTCTATGATAAAATTAATGCAAAAATATGCTAAGGTGTATTTAGATATAAGGAAGATCTATGCAGCAGCCCTGTATCCCTTTCATTACCAAAACACTTGCGTATTTGATTGACAATGCCCTTATTACAAGCTAAAATATGGTCAGTATAAAAAAATGTAAATTTACTGAAAAAAAAGCTTGCATTTTATCGTAGCTTCTGGTATATTAAACAAGTCGCTAAGATATATGGTTCATTGGTCAAGCGGTTAAGACGTCGCCCTCTCACGGCGAAAACAGGGGTTCGATTCCCCTATGAACTGCTATTTGATAACCTGGAAGTTTTTTCCAGGTTTTTTCTTTTTTATGCATAATCTATAACGCATGATAAAACTGCTTTGAATGAAAGACAGGCGAAAATAAAAACTATATTTATTGGAGGATTCCCATGAAGATTTTTAATACTCTTACAAGAACAAAAGAAGAATTTGTACCGATCAATGAAGGTAAAGTAGGAATCTATGTCTGCGGACCTACCGTATATGATTATATCCACATCGGAAACGCAAGACCAATGATCGTATTTGACACATTGAGACGGTATCTCACATATAAGGGATACGATGTAAATTATGTATCCAATTTTACAGATGTTGATGATAAGATCATCAAACGTGCAAATGAAGAAGGTGTTGATTCTAAGGTGATCTCTGAGCGTTTCATTGCAGAGACAAAGAAGGATATGGCAGCGATGAATGTACAGGAAGCTACGACACATCCAAAGGCTACCGAAGAGATCCCGGATATGATCGAGATGATCAAGACACTGATTGAAAAAGGACATGCATATGAAGTAAATGGCACTGTATATTTCCGTACCAGAAGCTTTGCAGATTATGGTAAATTATCTCATAAGAATATTGATGATCTGGAATCCGGACACAGAGCAGAGAATCATCAGCTTAAGGTTTCCGGTCAGGATGAGAAGGAAGATCCGTTGGATTTCGTTCTCTGGAAGCCAAAGAAAGAGGGAGAACCGTTCTGGGAGTCACCATGGGGTGAAGGAAGACCGGGCTGGCATCTGGAATGTTCTGTTATGTCTAAGAAATATATCGGTGATATCATTGATATCCATGCAGGTGGTGAGGATCTGATCTTCCCACACCACGAAAATGAGATTGCACAGAGTGAAGCAGCAAATGATAAGGAATTTGCAAGATACTGGATGCATAACGGTTTCTTAAAGATCAACAACGAGAAGATGTCCAAGTCACTTGGCAACTTCTTTACAGTAAGAGAGATCGCAGACAAATATCCACTTCAGGTTATCCGTTTCTTTATGCTGTCTGCTCACTACAGAAGTCCATTGAACTTTTCGGCTGATCTGGTAGAGGCATCCAAGAATGGTCTGGAACGTATCCTGACTGCTGTTGACAAGTTAAAGTCACTTGCACCGGCAGATGTGGAGGGTTCCGATGTTTCTGTCGAGGCAGAATTAGATGGATATACGAAACGATTTGAAGCAGCTATGGACGATGATCTAAATACAGCAGATGCGATCTCAGTTATCTTTGAATTAGTAAAATATACAAATATCAATATTTCAAATGATACACCAAAGAAAACAGTAGATCTGTCAATCCGGACGATTGAGAAGCTGTGTGATATTCTTGGTATCATTACAGAGCGGGAAGAAGAACTGTTAGATTCTGATATCGAGGCTTTGATCAATGAACGTCAGGAAGCAAGAAAAGCAAAGAATTTTGCAAGAGCAGATGAGATCCGTAACATGCTCAGTGATAAGGGCATTATTCTTGAGGATACAAGAGAAGGAGTAAAATGGAAAAGAGCTTAGATCAGTATTTTACTGCGATATTGGGTGTAGAAGATTCCAATCCGGCAGAATATTCCGGGCTGGCGCTTGCTTATATAGGGGACAGTGTATTTGACCTTTTAGTAAAGACCGTTCTGGTATCAAAGGATAACAAGCAGGCATTCAAATATCATAAAGAAGCTATTCATATCGTAAATGCAGAGTCACAGGCAGGTTATATCGATCTGTTGGAAGAGAAACTGACCGAGCAGGAAATGGCGATATATAAGCGTGGAAGGAATACAAAGACACATTCCAAGGCAAAGAATGCATCGGTAGGACAGTACAGGAAAGCTACCGGTTTTGAAGCGCTGATCGGCTATCTTTATCTGAATAAAGAATATGACCGTTTATTTGAGTTGACAAGAGACTGCCTGGAATCAAAACAACTGATTGAGCATTTACAATCTGATGATGTGGATTAGAAATGGAGCATAAGCATGGAAGAAAACAGAAATGAAAAGTTTGAGATAGAGGGTAGAAATGCAGTTATGGAAGCATTTCGTTCCGGTAAAACAGTTGACAAGTTATATCTGCAGGATGGCTGTCATGATGGCAGTATCAATTCAATCGTGCGTGAAGCAAAGAAGCAGGAGACGATTATTAATTATGTTTCGAAAGAGAAGCTGAACCAGATGTCTTCGACCGGGAAACATCAGGGTGTGATCGCTCATGTGGCAGCCTATGAATATTCAGCAATCGATGAGATCTTTGCAAAGGCTGAGGAAAAAGGACAGCCGCCATTTATCTTTATTTTGGATGAGATTGAAGATCCGCATAATTTTGGCGCGATCGTTCGTACAGCGAATCTGTGCGGTGCACATGGCGTTATTATTCCGAAACGAAGAGCGGTCGGAATCACAGCAACAGTTGTTAAGGCTTCTGCCGGTGCAATCGCATATACACCGGTGGTTAAGGTAACAAATCTGGCGAAGACGATTGATGAATTGAAAAAACGTGGTATGTGGTTTGCCTGTGCCGATATGGATGGAGAACTGATGTACCGCTGCAATCTGACCGGACCGATGGGACTTGTGATCGGAAATGAGGGTACAGGTGTCAGTCGTCTGGTAAAAGAAAAATGTGATTATGTTGTATCTATACCGATGAGTGGTGATATCGATTCATTAAATGCTTCGGTTGCGGCCGGAGTATTGGGATATGAGGTTGTCCGTCAGAGAATGGGTGTAAAATAGGGGAGTACCAACGCCGTGTGTGTGTATGAAAGAAATACCGATGAAGAAAATATCCGGTTGATCCGGGAAGAAAATGATAATGCCGCTTTTGAATATCTGATCAAAAAGTACATGGGGATTGTAAAGAAAGAGAGTCGTGCCCTGTATATTATCGGTGCAGAAAATGAGGACATCATTCAGGAAGGAATGATAGGGCTCATTAAAGCTATCCGAAGCTTTGACGGAAGCAAAGGGGCATCTTTTTCTACATTTGCAAATCTGTGTATCAAGCGACAGTTGATCACTGCGGTGAAGCTGTCGAACAGGAAGAAGCATTCTCCGCTTAATTATTATGTATCATTTTATACGGAAAATGACGATGATGTTGCGCTTGTGGATGAGCTGCAGGCAGATCAGGCATTTGAACCGGAGAATCAGATGCTTGGGCAGCTGGAATCCCAGAAGCTTGCGGAGACGATTGATAAAAAACTCAGCAAATTTGAAAGACAGGTGTTAGAAGGATATCTTGCCGGAAAAAGCTATGATGAGCTAGCAGAAGCATTTGGAAAGCCGTATAAATCTATCGATAATGCGATCCAACGAATACGAAAGAAATTACGGGATATAGAACAGGATTAAAGATATAATTCTGGGGGAGCAGCTTATGATAAATTCTATAAATAAAAAGAATGGCCTGAGGAAAGTGATGATCATTGTCGGCATGTGCTTTGTCCTTGGGCTTTTTTCAGGATGTCTGGATTTATCGGATGAAACGAACGAAAATCAGACAGGAAATACAACAGAGAATATAACAGAATCGATTGACAGTACGGAAGCTACGTCAGATGAACAAATAACTTCGGAAGCGAATATCGGGGGTACAACAGACGATCTTGCTGGACTTACAGTTACTTTCTTAGATGTCGGTCAGGGGAATGCGGTGTTATTTTCCTGTGATGACCATTACATGATGATGGATGGAGGCCCGTCGTCAGCGTCTTCATTTGTCGTGGCATACCTGAAAAAACAGAATATAGAGTCACTTGATTACGTGATCGCGAGCCATTATGATTCCGATCATATAAATGGTCTTGTGGGTGTGTTGAATGTATTTGACACAGAGACTTTTATCGGCCCGGATTATGTTGCAGATACAAAGATCTATGATTCGTTGATGGATAAGCTTGCGGCGCAGAACCTGACTATTACATTCCCAAAGGCAGGGGATTCTTATACCTTTGGTGATGCGGTATTTACAATAGTAGCACCGATTACTTATAGTGATGATAATGAAAATGATAATTCTGTCGGAATTCGTATGACATATGGGGATACTTCATTCCTGATCTATGGGGATGGAGAGGAAGCCGGTGAGCAGGCAATGATCGCATCCGGAGAGGAACTTTCCAGTGACGTTCTGATGGTCAGTCATCACGGCAGCAGAAATGCCACAACAAAAGAGATGTTAGAGGCTGTTAAGCCCGGTTATGCGGTAATCAGCGTTGGGGCAGATAATTCATATGGACATCCGACTGAAGAAGTGCTTGATCGTCTGGCAAATGCGGGATGCACGGTGTATCGTACAGATCTGAATGGTACGATTCTGGCGTACAGTGATGGGAAAACAATTACATTTATACCGGAACGGCAATCAGATATGTCAGGGGTGGGAGAAAATCAGAATCTGTCGGATGATACAACGAAGACAGATAATGTAACAAGAGAGAGTACGACAGAGAAAGTTCAGGCGGAAATAGAAGCAGGATCAGAAAAGGCAGCAGAGCATACTTATATTATTAATACAAATACAGGAAAGTTCCATGAGCCGTCCTGCCGTTCAGTAAAGCACATGAATGACAGCAATAAGAAAGAATATATCGGAAGCCGGGATGATCTGATCACGCAGGGGTATGAGCCATGTAAGATCTGTAATCCATAGGGTATGTTAAGAATGGGAGGATAAACGGATATGAAAAACAATTACAAATTTTTTCAGAATCGGGATTGTGAATTTTTCCCATGCCATAAAATAGAAAATGAAGATTCCTTTAATTGTCTGTTCTGTTATTGCCCCTTGTATCTGAAGGAAAACTGCCTTGGAAGTCCTGATTATATCTTAAATGGGAAAGGACAGAAAATCCGGGATTGCAGTAACTGTACGATCGTACATCGCCCGGAGATGTATGAAACAGTGATTGCACAGTTTCAAAAGCAGGACTGTGTGGTATTCGTCAGTATTTGGGATCTGAAGGATGAAATCATGGCGCGGATCGCAGAGATTGCTTCATGGGAACAGATGGAGCCGGAGAGCAGAAAAGAGCATAAGGATGAAGCCGAGAAAACGGTTATGCGTTTTTTATCCAGATACAATAATCGAAACCGGTATCTGGTACCTGTACTTTTGCAACCATTTTCCAGAGACTGTATTAAGTCTGATGGATTTATGCTCGGCAAAAAGAATATTTCATGCCGGATACTGGAACGAATAGATCCGTCAAAGATTACACAGGGATATCTGTATGCATTTCATGCCCCGGAGATCCAAATCGAGGAGATGGATTCATTACTTGGAACTTATTATCTGGAAACCTTTCAGATTGCATGTATGGATATTGTAAGAAAATGGATAAGAAAATACCTGGAACGAAAGCACAGTGTAGAGTTGGTGCATTACTGTAGTCCTTCTTTTGGACCCGGTTATTATGGAATGCCATTGGAAGCTGCCGGAATTCTTTGCAGCCTGATGGATACGGAACAGGTTGGAATCAGTTGGCATAAAGAACGAATGGAGCCGATGATGAGTCTGGCAGGAATTTATCTGATCAGTGAAGAACCACTGATACAGAACTGGAATGATTGTGAGAACTGTATCGGACAGTCCGTTGGATGTGAATACTGTATAAATAAATCCGGACATTAAAAAAGAGCTACTAACGGGAGTCGGACCCGTGACCTCCACATTACCAATGTGGCACTCTACCACCTGAGCTATAGTAGCAACAACATTAGTTAATATATAGTAAAATGATGTATTTGTCAATAAGAGATTTACTGAAAGTTATTGAAAATTACTGAGTTTTGCTGAGTTTTAGAATTTGCAGTTGAGGCTTTATGTAAAATGTGATAGACTTAAAAAAGTCATGCTAATTATATGAAGGAGGCATTAATGATGGCAGAAGAATCAATCGGGAAAAATTTTATTGAACAGATTATTGATAAAGATATAGCGGAGGGCAAGGTAACGAAGGTGGTCACAAGATTTCCTCCGGAACCGAATGGATATTTGCATATAGGACATGCCAAATCCATATTATTGAACTATGGTCTTGCACAGGAATATGGCGGACAGTTTAATCTGAGATTTGACGATACGAATCCAACAAAGGAAAAGACGGAATTTGTAGAATCCATATTAGATGATGTAAGATGGCTGGGTGCCGATTTCGGAGACAGAGTATTCTTTGCGTCCAATTATTTTGACCAGATGTATGAAGCAGCAGTCAAGTTGATCAAGAAAGGCAAGGCATTTGTATGTGATCTGACAGCAGATGAGATCCGTGAATACAGAGGAACTCTGACAGAGCCGGGTAAAAACAGTCCATACAGAGATAGAAGCATTGAAGAAAATCTTGCATTATTTGAAGCAATGAAGAACGGGGAGTTCCCGGATGGAAGCAAGGTGCTTCGCGCAAAGATCGATATGGCATCACCGAATATCAATATGCGCGATCCTGTTATCTATCGTGTTGCCCGTATGACACATCATAATACAGGGGATAAGTGGTGTATTTATCCAATGTATGATTTCGCTCATCCGATTGAGGATGCGATTGAAGGTGTAACGCATTCTATCTGTACACTGGAATTTGAGGATCACAGACCTCTATATGACTGGGTAGTACGGGAACTGGAATATGAGAACCCACCAAAGCAGATCGAATTTGCAAAGTTATATCTGACAAATGTAGTTACAGGTAAGAGATATATTAAGAAGCTGGTAGAGGATGGTATCGTAGATGGCTGGGATGATCCAAGACTTGTATCGATCGCAGCACTCAGAAGACGAGGATTCACTGCTTCTTCTATTAAGAAGTTTATGGAATTGGTTGGTATCTCAAAAAGCCAGAGCTCTGTTGATTATGCGATGCTTGAGTATTGTCTGCGTGATGATCTGAAGCTTACAGCAAACCGTTATATGGCAGTTCTGAATCCAATCAAGCTGGTGATCGATAATTATCCGGAGGATCAGGTAGAATATCTGCCGGTTGAGAATAATCAGGAAAATGAGGAAGCAGGCTCCAGAGAAGTTGCATTCAGCAAATATCTCTATATTGAAAGAGATGATTTCATGGAAGAACCGCCTAAGAAATATTTCCGTCTGTTCCCTGGCAATGAGGTACGTCTGAAGAATGCATATTTTGTAACCTGTACAGGATATGAGAAGGATGAAGATGGAAATGTAACAGTTGTTCACTGTACTTATGATCCTGCGACCAAGAGTGGTTCAGGATTCGAAGGAAGAAAGGTAAAAGGAACGATACACTGGGTATCAGCAGAAAGCGCAATTGATGCTGAAGTTCGTTTATATGAGAATATTGTGGATGAAGAAAAAGGTAAGCTGAATGAGGATGGTACTTTGAATCTGAATCCGAATTCATTGACCGTATTACAGGGATGTAAACTCGAGAAAGCATTTGAAGATGCAAAACCCGGTGAAGCATTCCAGTTCCTTCGTAATGGATTCTTCTGTGTAGATTCCAAAGACTCTACTAAGGAGCATCCGGTATATAACCGTATTGTTTCATTAAAGAGTTCCTATAAGCCGGGAAAATAAAATTTAGTCTATTAAAAGTATGAAAAATGATATATCAGAATTAGAAAACAGAAAATTATATATCCTGATCTCTAAGACACACACAGTTCCTGCAAGAATCATCAAATTCTGGACAAAAGAGCCATATGCACATGCATCCATTGCATTGGATCTGGAGCTTCGGGAGATGTACAGCTTCGCCAGAAAGGGAATCTATAATCCGTTCAACTGTGGATTCATTATAGAAGATATTGATACCGGAATATTTGGCAGAGATGTTGAAACAAGCTGTGTTGTTCTGGAACTGACCGTGACAGATAAGCAGTACAGACATGTACTGCAGGAGCTTGCGGCATTTAAAGCAAATGCTGATCGCTATCGGTATAATTTTTGGGGACTTTATGGTGTTATACGAAATAAGGCGATTGAGAGGAAATATAATTATTTCTGTTCCCAGTTCGTGGCAAGTGTGTTAGAACGTTCTGGTATACATATTCTCGATAAACAACCGGGGCTTGTAAGGCCGGATGATTTTCGGAAGAGCAGTAATGTTAAGGTGATTTACAAAGGCCTGCTCAGAAGATATCGTGAATACCTGTGGACACATGATCTGGCACAGGCATTTGGCGGTCATGTAACCAAACAGGCAATGTAAAAAGGTGACAATATTGCTGTGAATTTTATACTATATAAAAAATACTGTGTACATTACACTCACTATTATGAAGCAAACCTGCCCGAACGCCAGTCCTTAGTGAGCCGTATAATACGGCGAACTTAGTACTGCTGCGTTGAGGGTATAGCGAAAGCGTTTTGCGGAATAATATGTGAAGTGCAATGTACACAGTATTTTTGTGTGTATCCTATGTTTATCAGGCAGTAATATTGTCGTTTTTTATTCTACAAATGTATGATTAGCCTTGATTATGCCGCGAGGTAGGGCATCCTTTGAGTTCTTCCATGGTTCATTCTTGAATCGATAGTCGAATTTATCGATGAACCATCCGATATCTCCGTTGACACGTTCCATGTTTTCAAAATATAAGTGATTCAAAGCTTCTATGAATTCTTCACATTGGTTTTTGGACAACTTTGTGACAGAGGTATCGTAGAGGATACCGTAGTGGTAAGTACAGAAGCCCTTGCTGCTTTTGAAGGTATCCTTGAATTCAGGATCTTTTTTCCACATATGAAAGATCGTATCGACATAGCGGTCAAAGGTACGATTCATACGGTCACAGATAAAGCAGGAGCTTTCCAGTTCTTTGATATATGCACCGACACCGGAAAAATTTGACTGCTTGGAAAAAAGTCCCGGTTTTGCAGGAGTTCCTTTTTCTGATAAAGCTTTCAGATCCCGGATCGTTTTATCAGTGTGTGTCTTTAACATCAGGGCAAGTCCCAGACGATTCTTTTCTTTATATAACATGCCGATGTGATGGGAGCAGAAGCCCATTTTATCTGTCATAGCACGATTATCGTCTTCCATATAGCTTGGTCCCATCGTATATTCGATGGCATGTTCCTCCAGCGTTTTCTGCATCTGACAGAGAGGACATTCACAGTCTGCATGAAAGGCATCGTTGACAGGTATTGTGTATAATTGTTCAGCCATAGTATTCTCCATTTCTATATATCATTTGGATAGCAGCCTTTGAACAGGCGTTATCCTGTATCATGTCAGAAATCATCGGTTCGATTCCTATATTAAAAGCATATCATGCAACACTTGAATTTACAAATCAAAATTGCCGGTTTTCGTTCTGAATTCAGGGTATATTTCATATAATGTAAGAGACCTTGTCCATTTAATATATTTTTTATCATTTTAGGGGTTGATTTTTTCCACAAAATGAATACAATAATAATTGTGTTAGCACTCAAGAGATATGAGTGCTAGGAACTGCCGGAGTACATAAGGCAGATAAGAACGGATTTAATATGTTAGGAGGAATATATATTATGAAATTAGTACCATTAGGAGACAGAGTTGTATTAAAACAGTCCGTAGCAGAAGAGACAACAAAATCAGGTATTGTATTACCGGGGCAGGCAAAAGAGAAGCCACAGTATGCAGATGTTGTAGAAGTTGGTCCTGGCGCTGTTGTCGATGGTGTTAAGGTTCCTATGGAAGTAAAGGCAGGAGACAGAGTTATTTATTCTAAATACGCAGGAACAGAAGTTAAGCTCGGTGATGATGAATATATCATCGTAAAACAGAGTGACATTCTTGCAGTTGTAAGTGAATAATCAGATAGCAGAAAAACAGTTGGAGGTAGAAAGAAATGGCAAAGGAAATTAAATACGGAGCAGAAGCCAGAAAGGCTCTTGAAGCAGGCGTAAATCAGTTAGCAGATACAGTAAGAGTAACACTTGGACCAAAAGGAAGAAACGTAGTTCTTGCAAAGTCATATGGTTCACCACTTATCACAAATGATGGTGTTACAATTGCAAAGGATATAGAGCTGGAAGATGCATTTGAGAACATGGGTGCTCAGATCGTAAAAGAAGTAGCAACAAAGACAAATGATGTTGCAGGTGATGGTACTACAACCGCTACTGTTCTTGCTCAGGCAATGATCAATGAAGGTATGAAAAACCTTGCAGCAGGTGCTAATCCAATCATCCTCAGAAAGGGTATGAAGAAGGCTTGTGATAAGGCTGTAGAAGCAATCTCAGAGATGAGCCAGACAATCAACGGCAAAGAGCAGATCGCAAGAGTTGCATCTATTTCAGCCGGTGATGATGAAGTAGGTCAGATGGTTGCAGATGCTATGGAAAAGGTATCAAATGATGGTGTTATCACGATCGAAGAGTCCAAGTCCATGAAGACAGAGCTTGACCTCGTAGAAGGTATGCAGTTCGACAGAGGATATATTTCAGCTTACATGTCAACTGATATGGAGAAGATGGTTGCAGAGCTTGATAATCCATACATCCTGATCACAGATAAGAAGATTTCAAATATCCAGGATATCCTTCCGGTACTTGAGCAGATCGTACAGGGTGGTCAGAAGCTTTTGATCATTGCTGAAGATGTAGAAGGCGAAGCACTTACAACATTGATCGTAAATAAGTTAAGAGGTACATTCCAGGTTGTAGCTGTTAAGGCTCCTGGTTATGGTGACAGAAGAAAAGAAATGTTACAGGATATTGCTATCCTTACAAATGGTAAGGTTATCTCAGAAGAACTCGGTTATGACTTAAAGGATACGACATTAGATGACCTTGGTCGTGCTAAGAGCGTAAAGGTAACAAAAGAGAATACGGTTATCGTAGATGGTTTCGGAACAAAGGAAGATATTCAGGGCAGAGTAAATGTTATCAAGGCTCAGCTTGAAGAGACAACATCTGAATTCGATAAAGAGAAGCTTCAGGAAAGACTTGCAAAGCTTGCAGGTGGTGTAGCAGTTATCCGTGTTGGTGCAGCTACTGAGACAGAGATGAAGGAAGCTAAGCTCCGTATGGAAGATGCATTAAATGCTACCAGAGCTGCTGTTGAAGAAGGCATCATCGCAGGTGGTGGATCAGCATATATTCATGCAGCTAAGAAGGTTGCAGAACTGGTTGCAGAACTTGAAGGTGATGAGAAGACAGGTGCTAAGGTAGTTCTTAAGGCTATGGAAGCTCCGTTATTCCACATTTCAGCAAATGCCGGTCTGGAAGGCTCTGTTATCATCAATAAGATCAAGGAATCACAGCCGGGTATCGGTTTTGATGCATACAATGAGAAGTATGTAGATATGATCGAAGCAGGTATCATCGATCCTGTTAAGGTTACAAGAAGTGCTTTACAGAACGCAACATCCGTAGCATCTACATTACTGACAACAGAATCTGTTGTAGCTGATATTAAGGAAGATGCTCCAGCTATGCCGGCAGGTGCAGGTATGGGCGGCGGAATGGGTATGATGTAAAAATAAAATATCACTCATAAAGTTCAAATAGAGAATAAAAAGGAAGATAGTATTGTTTATTATCGTGTAAGATATATGATAGTGACATGCTATCTTTCTTTTTTTGCATACGCATAGACTGTATTTTCAAACCCAGTGAAACATTTCATGCCGTTTTTCAGACATTTCGTGCACAGAATCCGGTATGGGGAAATGATTATGGTACAATACCAGAAAATAACTTATTTGGAACAACATAATGAGACATGCAGATATAATCATACTATATGTTGTATTATGTGTTGTATTCAGATGAATGAAAGGGGATAAGAAAATATGGTAAGACGACTAAAAGAAAACAAAGTTACAGGCATCCTGACGGCCTTGCTGGTTGGCATTGTTATGTTTGTAGGCATGGGAACAATGAAAGTAAATGCAGCAGAATACAGGTCAGGAACGATTGACCCTACGACTCTACAGGTAGGGGATACGGTTTACAGAGGAGTTCAGACTACATCAAATCCTGAGGTAGCAGTATGTACAACATGTCATATGGTCTGGATTGCATATAATGCTGACCATATAAGTGTAGAGATGAAGAAAACAGAGGAACATAAAGATCATGCAAGTTCTGTTGGTTGGGCTTGGTTTAACTGGTATTTTGCAACAACGAATACAACATATATAAAAACTCCGGTTTCATTTGATACACCATATACGATTATGGAAAATGGAACACTTGGGTATACGATCACATATAATACAAATGGTGGAAGCGAGGTCGCAAAGGCCGAAAAACAGACTAATATTCCAAAAGACTTACCGGTTCCTACTAAAGAGGGATATGAATTTGCAGGCTGGTATAAGGACGAAGCACTTACAGAAAAAGTGTGGGTAGGTTCTACAGTGGTTAAAGACATAACGCTGTATGCGAAATGGACAGAGCATACGCATAAGTTTTCTCATTTATGGGAAAGTAATAAGTATGGTCATTGGCATGCGGCAACCTGTGAACATAGTGATTTGAAGGAAGATTTCCAGGAACATTCTTATGGAACTGCAGGTGAAGCCAGATATACATGTTCAATCTGTAAGTATGTAGATGCAGACAAGAAAGCTACGGCAGATATCGTGGATGCATCAAAGGTAGTATTAAAAGCAGATGAAGTGCAGGTTGGAGACAAGATTTATTTTGGTAATCAGTTATCGCCTAATAAATGGATCACTGTATGTAGGAAATGTCATATGATCTGGATCACATCTGCTGACTCTGATCCGGATAATATAGATGTAGGAATCAGTGATGGAGATCAGAAGTGTTATGAGGTTAAGCAGACGGATGAGCATAAAAACCATAAAGATGATGTTGGATATGCAGATTTTAATTGGTATACAACAAATGCAAACAGTCCATTAGAGAGAGATGTTCCATATACAGTTATCGAAAATGATAACCTTGGATATAAGATCACATATAACACAAATGGCGGAAGTGAAGTAACTGAAGCCGTACATCAGAAGAAGCTCCCGGATGTGCTTCCAACAACAAGTAAAGCTGGATATGAATTTGCAGGCTGGTACACAGACGAGGCACTCACAAAGGCGGCTGTGCCGGGTAAAGCATTAACAGGGAATACAATTCTTTATGCTAAGTGGACGGTGAAGCAGTCCCCTGTTGTAAAAGCAAAACGTACAAAAGCAAACGATCAGGCATTAAGTTCCAAGTTCAGTATCACTACGGGAAAGTCGATTAAAGTAACATGGGGCAAGGTTGCAAAAGCAGATGGATATGATGTATATATGGCATATTGTAAGAAGGGAAAATACACCGTTGTTAAGTCTGTAAAATCTGCAAAGACCTTATCTGTGACGATCAATAAGCTGGATAAGAAGGCTGTAAATCAGAAAGATAATGTAAAATGTTATGTAGTTGCATATAAGAAGGTTGCCGGCAAGAAAGTGACCATCGGAAAATCCATTACAGGTCATGCGGTTGGCAAGAAGAATACGACTGTAACAGATGCTAAGAAGATTCAGACAAAGAAATCCGCTTACAGTCTGAACAAGGGAAAAACAGCTAAGATAAAAGCAACTATTGTTAAAAAGAATAATAAACTTCCACTCTTTGGTCATACAGCAAAATTCAGATATGACACATCAAATAAAAAGGTAGCAACTGTATCCAAAGATGGTAAGATCACAGCAAAAGGAAAAGGCACCTGTTATGTATATATCTATGCAGTAAATGGATGCGCTAAGAAAGTAAAGGTAACAGTTAAATAAAAGTAAATAGAAAGAAGTTGTAAATTCGGCAGTGGCTTGGATGGACAGTAGTCTGAGACCACTGTCGTTTTCTGTAGTAGACAACGACATAACAGTGTCAACCTGCGTGAAATTATGCCGTTTTTAACAGGATTTCTTCAGTGATTTAGCCTGTATGGGTTGACACTGTTTAAACAAGAATGCTATAAAGAGAAAAAGGTGGGTAATTTCATAATTCAAATCTAAAAATCAAATATGGGGAGGTAATCTATGAAATTAAAAAAGAAAGTGTTTGGAATGTTGGCAGCAGTACTGCTGATGGTGACGGCTGTATTTATTGGAACGCAGGGTATGGGTCTGGTACATGCGGAGACTTTAAAGGTATCCATAAACGGAACCGAACTGCAGGATGGTAAATATTATGAATTTGGAGGAAGCAGAGGAAGCGGAACGATGAGTGAGTGTGCCCCGGATTCGCTTCCTGAGGTATATATCTATTATGATGCCGGCGTTATAGAAGTATAGTGGAGAGATCGCTCAAAGTGCAGAACTTCGTTATCGCAGAATGACTGATACAGAGGTATCTGTTACACTGAATCCGACAACATATACCTATGACAAAAAAGCAAAGGAGCCGGAGGTATTTGTGACCTATGCCGGACAGACACTGGCAAAAGATAAAGATTATACGGTTGCTTATGTAGATAACATAAATGCCGGAAATGCAGTTGTTACGATTACAGGTATGGGCATATATCATGATGAGACACAGGTACAGTTTAAAATCGAGAAAGCAGCCAAAGCAGCGCCAGCAAGGCTGACTGCCATAAATGTAAGTAAGGCAGGGGCAAAGGACGGAGCAATCGATAAGCTGACGACAGCAATGGAATACAGTACAGATGAGGTTCATTGGGTCAGTGTAACATCAGGCACAATGGTGAGTGGGCTTGCAGCAGGTAATTATTATGTACGATATGCAGAGACAGAGAACTATCTGGCATCTCCGACAATAAAGGTAGTGATCGCTGTTCCAGTGAGCTCCTATAAGCTGACAAATGCAAAGACAGCTGTTACTTTGGGTACAACAAAATATGCTTATAACGGAAAGGCGAAGAAGCCTTTGGTAAAATCTGTAACTTTTGCTGGAAAGAAATTGAAGGCAGGAACTGATTATACAGTTACCTATAAGAAGAATAAGAATATTGGAAAAGCATCCGTGATCATCAAGGGAAAAGGCAAATATACCGGAGGCATAACCAAGAACTTTATAATATATGCAAAGAAAGGAACAACAGTAACATCTGGTGCATATAAGTATAAGTTTACCAGTGGTTCTGAAGTTGCCTTTGCAGGTATAAAGAGTACAAAAACCACAAAAGTAGTGATTCCAAAGACTGTGAAGCTTGGTGGAAAGACCTTTAAGGTAACTTCGATCGCAAAGAAAGCGCTGTACAATAAGACTAAAGTAAAGAGCGTAACGATGGGAGGAAATGTAAAGACGATCGGAGCATCTGCATTCCAGAAATGTAATAAGTTATCTACGATAACTGTAAAGACAACAAAATTAAAGAGTGTCGGCAAGAATGCATTTAAGGGAATAAAAGCAAATGCAAAGATCAAAGTGCCATCTAAGAAATTAAAAGCATATAAGAAGATCCATAAAAATAAAGGACAGGGAAACAAGGTTAAAATTGTAAAGAAATAAAAACGGGAGCTTTTTAATGGAATATAAAGTGCGTAGGTTATAAGCAACAATTTACACACTTTATATTCCACTTTTTTACGGATTCGCCATTTCGGGTGAGCGGAAGCCTGGATACAGTAGTGTCAAACCAGCTCTGCTCACCGATCACATCTACAGGCATATAACCCTGTCCGGTTACGATCTTGAGCCGTGCTTCCTGTATTGTATCGGCAAAGAGAAATTCTCCATGCAGTCCGATGATTGTTTCATAGTATTCCTGTTCTTCCTTTTGACTGGTCTGATTCATGACGAGGATGCATGGAGTTTTTTTCAGATCGATGATTTCCAGGCCAGGCAATTTGCTGAGTGGATTTTTCGTGGATATTTCAATGTAGAGTGTGCTCTCAGCAAGAACCATATTGTTATATGCATCGGAGAATGCACGACGCCTGTCATTTAAAGAAAGATCGATTACGCCATTTTCCATAGCGTGATATAATTCTTCATGACTTCCGACAGAGATCTGAACATCAACAGCCGGGATATTTTTCTGAAAATAAAGAAATTGCTTCAGATAATTCATTTCCGTTATATCCCTTATAATAGCCGATTCTTAATAGTTTATTGTCGTTAGCAGCAATACGTTTTGTTTCTCTGAGCATCTGGACTATGTCACTGGTAATGACAAGACTTTTTTCGATAGAAATGTTCCCCGGCAGGTGTGAGAGAAAAGGTAATGGCACTTATGACACATGAGGGCAGCGGACTTGGGAACAGTGAACGTGATCTCAGAAAGATCTGTCAAGGTGCAGAGATCATAAAGCCAATGGAGATCAAATTTGACTCACAAGGCGGTCCGGTACTGCAAACAGCAGAGAACAAAATTAATGATTGGATCGCAGAGGTGAAAAGAAGCCTATAGAGAGAGTTAATATTTATTTTCCACTTTTATGAGCAGTGTGCTATAATGACATGGATTAGAAATGACTAACTTGATGTTTTCAATTCTTGTGTTCTGGCGAAATTGTGCGCCATATGAATGTGAAAAATACAAAGTCGTCAGCTTCCATGGATCGTGACACGTTTTATTGCATTGAAAGATTATCTTATGATGATGATCGGAAGAGCAGGCGGAGTGGGTTTATTGAAAAAGGCATTTGCAACAGATGATTATACGAAGGAAGATCTGCAGTATGTGCCAGATGTTTTAAGGCATTGCAGCAGAAAGACATTATGGCGGACATTTGATTCCTGCAATAATTATAAAGTTCCCGAACCAGTTCCTCAAATAGATACGAAGCTTCACTACTGGTACACAAAGGATGAGGAAAAAGAGAGAAAAAAGGATATTGAATATGTGAAACGTCAATTTCCACAGACAGAATTTGAAGTACTGCCTGAATTAGGTCATGTAGGACTGGTTCTGCTGAAACCGGAATTGTTTGAGATAATGATACAGGTGCTTTGATAAAGGAGAGGAGTTAGACAGCTATGAAAAAACAGAGATATACATATCTGAACGATGGATTTGAGGGAGTTTTATATGAGGCAGAAAACAAGGATGACAGGCTACTGATCGTCATTCAGGGACTTAAGGGATTGGAACTGCCTGAGAAGTACGCGGAGTTATTTTCAGGGAAAGGGTATTCAGTTCTTGCCATGACTTATTATGGCGCACCCGGACAGCCGGATCAGATGCGGGCAATTCCTTTGGAGATGTTTCAGACTGCGGTTGACCGTATGAAAGAGTATGGAGATGGCAGATTTAGGCATTTTGGTATGTATGGTAATTCCAAAGGCGCAGGAATGGCGTTGCTTGCTGCATCAGTTGTTCCGGATATCAGTCTTGTTATAGCTGCATCTTCCTTTGGACATATTATGCAGGGCAGTGGTAAGTCAGATGCAGATCCATGTAAGGCTATGGTTTCATATCGTGGAAATGATTTCCCTTATGTTTCAAATAAGCATATGTTCTCCAACTTCCTGAAAAAATGTATAAAGGAACATCATGTGCGGCTGTTGTACTTTTTTGAGGAATGGGAGAAAGAGGGAACGATTGAGAATGAGATACCGGTAGAAAAGATCTGTGGAGATATTCTTTTTCTTACCTCTACACATGATGAATCTGTTCCGGCAAAGCATGATGCAGAATTATTGACAGCACGGTTAAAGCGGGAGAACTTCAGCTACGGCTTCAAACACATCAATTCAGAGACTGGCAGTCATAATCTCGGATATTTTCCGGTAAATAATGGTGCGCTCCCAAGAGAGAAGAAATATCCACAGGAATGTCAGAAAGCAAGAGAAGATACACTTGAAATCATTTTAAAGACATTAAATGCGTGGAGCGTAGCTGATTTGTAAAGAAAAAATATTTCTAGAATAAGATGTTGACACACATGGTTACATTTGATAATATTTATCGAGTAACTTAATATTCCATGAGGGAGTAGTTAGCGCGAAAGTGTGATTTGTCAACATTCTGATTATAATAAGAGAGTATAATCTGGCAAATCTTAAATAATGAGACTCATGTATATCGATTAATAGCTCGTGTAATACACACTGGCAGATAATTGATATACATGAGTCTTTTTTAATCTGTTGGACATACTTTATAGTGGCAGACAGTTCGGCTGACGGCACTGGTATGGATCGAGAAAAAAGGAGAAAAACATGGAAAAATTCATTAACAACGCCCCGTTTGCTCTTGTAATTGTAATTCTTGTGATCGGTTTTGTACTGCTGATCAAAGGAGCGGATTTTTTTGTCGAGGGAAGCTCGAGTGTAGCAAAGAGACTGCATGTTCCATCTATAATTATTGGACTTACAATCGTTGCGATGGGAACATCACTTCCGGAGACAGCGGTCAGTGTATCAGCATCAATAGCAGGTAATAATGAACTTGCAGTTAGTAATGTAGTTGGTTCTAATATTTTTAATCTGATGGTTGTTATCGGAGTATGTGCAATATTAGCCACAGTAAATGTTGCAGGAGAAACGATAAAGAGAGATATTCCGCTTTCACTTATATGTGCCGGACTCTTAATGCTTTTAGGAATAATCGGCCTTGGAGACAAAACAGGCATGACGTTGGGACATATGGATGGTGCTATATTTATTGGTTTATTTGCAGGATACATTTTTTACATGATCAGGATTGCATTAAAGGCCAACAAAGAAGGAAAGAAAGTTGAGATTGAAGGTGGCTCGGATGAGGAAATTAAGCTTGTATCCGTTCCGGTCAGTATTCTGTTTATCGTTGGCGGAGCAATAGCGATTGCAGTCGGAGGGGATGTGACCGTTGATGCGGCATCAAGAATTGCAAGTGATCTCGGAATGAGTCAGACACTGATCGGACTTACAATCGTTTCGATAGGCACGTCACTTCCGGAGCTTGTGACCTCAATTGTTGCAGCCAGAAAGAATGAAGTTGATATGGCGCTTGGTAACGCGATCGGTTCAAATATATTTAACATACTTATGGTACTTGGTATTGCATCAGTGATCAGTCCGATCAGTATAATCAGAGAGAATATTATTGATCTGTGTGTACTGGTTGCATTTACTGTGTGTGTATGGATATTCGCAGGGACAAAGAAGAAAATCGGAAGAATCGAAGGTTTGTGTATGGTTGCTCTCTATGCAGTATATGCAGTTTATATTGTAATAAGATAAATGAGGGTATAACAAATGATATTATTTTTAAAGGTATTTTTTACGGAATTCATAGCGGAGATGGGAGATAAGACACAGCTTATGTTGATTGCTCTTACATCTAAGTACAAATTAAAAGATATCATATTAGGAACTGCTGCCGCAATTCTTGTACTGAATGGTCTGGCGGTTTTTGTAGGCGGACTTGTCAGCAAATTTGTTCCGGAATGGCTCATTAAGAATATTGCAGCACTTGCATTTCTTTACTTCGCAGCATCAACGATTTCCGATGGCGACGAAGAGGAAGAAGAAAACGGAAGATCAAAGATCAAGTTTGCGCCATTGGCTGTTTTCTGTACTTTTTTTGTAGCTGAGCTTGGAGATAAGACTCAGCTTACCGCTATAACATTTGGCGCGAATGAAGGTATGGGGGCAGCACTTATTGTATGGATCGGTTGTTCCCTCGGACTATTTGCAGCGGACATTCTTGGTATGCTGGTCGGTTATCTCTTAAAGAGCAAAACTCCGGATGGACTACTTAATACACTGGCATTTGTGATATTCTCGACATTTGGTGTGTATACACTTTATCAGGGACTTAAGCTTATCTCTTCGAGCGTCTGCCGGATTCCGGTATTGCTGATACTTATAGCTGTAGTCGTTATATTTGCAGGCTTATGCGCATTCCTTTTCGTAAGGCAAAAAAAGAAAAAAGAGGAAAAAATATAGGAAACGAATAGAATACAAATCTCGTTTCGTTAAAATAAATAGTCTTAATGTCAACGATTCGATTAACAATTTTGATAGATTATTGCGTGAAATAGTAGAAATAGTGCCATTTTTGTTTGATATTATACAAGAAACACAGAAAGATATATCGTATTATTGATAATATATGTTATATTTGTATGTAAGGAGAAAACATGATGGTTGAAAGGAAAACATTATCGCAATTATCTGTGCCAATATGCCTGGAAACTTTATTCTATATGCTTTCAGGGATGGTTGATACACTTATGTTATCATCTGTAAGTGATCAGGCTGTGGGAGCAGTGGGAACAGCAAATACTTATATAGGTGTTTTCATTGTTATGTTTGGAGTGATATCATCGGGTATGATAGCTGTTATGTCACAAAATATCGGAGCGGGAAGACCCGGGATAGCATATCAGGCCAGACAGCTTGGACTTATGTTTAATGCGTTCATAGGTATTCTGATGTCTGTTGTTCTTGCCTTTTTTTCCGGCAGAATACTTAAAATAGTAAGTATTGCTCCTGCTTTGTTTGAACCGGCTGAAACATACCTCAAAATTGTTGGTGGAACATGTTTTTTAAATGCGCTTATTCCTATTTTTTCCAGCTATTTGAGAGTATTTGGATATACAAAGCATTCCCTGATAGGAACTATTGTTGGAAATGTTCTTAATATAATACTAAATTCGGTATTCTTATTTGTATTTAACTGGGGAGTAATGGGAGTTGCCATTGCCACGGTTATTTCAAGGGTTGTAAATCTTGTTATTGTAGCGGTGATGGGCGCTGTACTTATAAAAGCAAAACAAAGTCCTGATCGTATTTTGCCGCGAAAGATACTTGCGCAGATTGTTAAAATAGGTTTTCCTTCTGCATTTGAAACAACACTTTATAATATAGCAATGACATTTATAGTGCGTTTTATGAATCAGATGGATGCGAACGGAATGAATGTCACAGCTCGTTCGTATGCTATGCAGATAGCAAATTTCTCATATTGTGCAGGAGCTGCACTGGCACAGGCTAATGCTATTATGACAGGCTGGAGAATCGGAGCAAAGGAGTTTGAAGAATGTGACAGGGGTATAAAAAAAGCAGAGATATATGGCCTTGTAATAGCTACATGCTTCTCTGTGACATTTGCACTGTCCGGACACATTATAGTGCATATATTTACGGATGATGCACAGATGATAAGTCTTGTGGTAAAATTGTTAATAATAGATATATTCCTTGAACTTGGAAGGGTGACAAATCTTGTGTATAGTCAGGCGTTAAAAACCAGTGGAGATGCAGTTTTTCCGGTTATAATGGGTGCAATTTTCATGTATCTGTTTGCGGTTGGCGGTACATATTTTCTTGGAATACATATGGGCTTTCTGGCGGTAGGAGCATATATTGCCATGGCAGGTGATGAATGTGCGAGAGCTGTTGGAATGGTGCTTCGATGGAAAAGCGGAAAATGGAAAAGTAAGAGTCTTATAGAATTATAGGAGCGATTATGTATTTTGAATTAAAGGAAAATAAACCACATGGTACAAAGGATGATCCGTTCAGTACATATCACATAGAGAATGCGGGTCAGTCCTTTCAGATACCGGTACATTGGCATGATGAATTCGAAATTATATATGTAAAAAGTGGCTTTTTGACTGTAAATATATCAGGAGAGAACTATATCGGGAAACCCGGGGATGCCTTCGTTGTATCACCGGGCAATCTGCATTTTATGGGTTCAAAGACCGGTACTGTAGATTATTTTACTTTTCTTTTCCCATTGAAATATATATCTTTTTATACAGATGATATACTAGATGATAGATTACTTGAACCATTAGACAGTGGTCGTCTGATGATAAGTCCCAGTGTAAAAGATACGATAAAAGAATTGTGTGAGCAGTTAATTGAGATATATGAAGCCAAAAAGAGTGAAAGAGAGTTGAACATAACGACGCAGATAAAGACCAAAATAATTCTTTTACAATTTATTCTTGAAATGTGGGAAAAGGGATTTATAGTAGAAAATAACACAAGTGGTAGAAATATTGTAGAAAAAGAAATGGTCTCGTATATACAGCAGAATTTTACAGGAAAAATATCATTAAGGGAATTTGGGGAGCAATTTCATCTTTCTGAAAAATATATATCCAGATATTTTAAGGAGCATTTTCATATTACACTTTCACAATATGTGGTGTATTTACGGTTAGAGTATGCAAAACAGCTGTTGCAAGACACCGATATTTCTGTTACAGAGGCAGCAATGCGGAGCGGTTATCAAAATATAAGCTATTTTATCAGAAGTTTTAAAAAAACATACGGAGTTTCTCCGTTAAAATACAGAAAAAAGCAAGTTGACTGTATGCAATAACATTGTATTGGCCGCGTTAGCTCTGATTTTGTAACGTTTTACGTTTTATGGAGGAAAATGATAATGTCAAAAGATGAATATTTAATTACAGATGCCCCTATTAAAGCACTGACTGTATTTGCAATGCCTATGATTCTGGGCAGCTTCTTTCAACAGGTATACAATATGGCAGATTCAATCATTGTTGGTCAGTATGTCGGTGCTCCTGCACTTGCGGCAGTTGGCGCATGTGCCGCACTGACAAATGTTTTTATCTGTATAGCACTCGGTGCCGGGGTAGGGGCGGGGGTGCTCGTAAGTCGCTATTTTGGTGCCCAAGATTATAGCAAAATGAAAACAATTGTATCAACATCCTTGATCAGCTTTTTGATTTTAAGCGTACTTTTGGGTATCTTCGGTTTTTGTTTTTCTCGCTTTATGATGACTGCATTACAAACACCTGCTGATATACTGGAGGAAGCAGTGTTGTATCTTCGCGTTTATTTTGTGGGATTTCCGTTTCTGTTTATGTATAACATTCTTTCAACGATGTTTAACTCAATCGGTGAATCGAAGATTCCGTTAGGCCTTTTGATAGTTTCTTCTATTTTGAATATTTTTATGGACATTTGGCTGGTGGCCGGTCTTGGTCTGGGTGTGTTCGGGGCCGCTCTCGCAACTCTTATTGCACAGGGAATTTCCGCCGTGTTCTCGCTTTTGATTTTCTTTAGCCGGATGCGTCGATATAAAAGTCCCTTTAACTGGTTTGACAGGCAGGAACTATCTTCTATGCTTCAAATTGCCGTTCCGTCTGTTCTGCAGCAGTCTACAGTGTCAATTGGTATGATGATCGTACAGGCTGTTGTAAATCCATTCGGCACGCAGGCGCTTGCAGGTTATGCAGCAACGATGAGAGTAGAGAATGTTTTTTCATTGATATTCGTATCCATTGGTAATGCAGTTTCACCATACGTTTCCCAGAACTATGGTGCAAAGAAAATTGAACGTATCAAAAAAGGATATCATGCTGCGTTGGTGTTGGATGTATGTTTTGCAGTGCTTGCTTTTGTAGTCATTGAAACACTGCACACACAAATTTCTTCGCTATTTCTTGGTAAAGATGGAACTGCTTTGGCGTATCAGGTGTCTGGTGATTATATGAGATGGCTTGGTTATTTTTTCATTTTTATGGGTATTAAGATGGCAACTGACGGAGTCCTTCGCGGACTTGGAATTATGCGTCCGTTTCTCATTGCAAATATGGTAAACCTTGCGATACGCTTGTCGGTTGCATTGATTTTTGCACCCCGTTTCGGTATTGCGTTTGTCTGGCTTGCTGTACCGGCCGGCTGGCTTGCAAACTTTCTGATTTCGTATGTGGCACTTAGAAAAAGCTGGAGAATTCAACTAAAATTATACAGCAATTAATAAAGGAAAGAAGTTGGAATGATATAAAAGAATTTGAGTGATTAAAATCAATTTACACGTTTGTAAGAGATGAAATTTTAAAATGTTTATAAATAATCGGTAGATGCTGTTGGATAGATTGTTAAGGGAGGTAGGAAATGAACAAGATTATATACAGAAAGACTACAAAAGCTGATATGAAAATTCTGATGAAGCTGAGACTTGAAATGTTTAGAGAAGTGAATGGCTTGTCCGGTGAGTATGAATATGACGAGAATTTTATCTTTGAGAGCAGAAGATATTTTGAGTCAGGGGAACAGACTACGGTTATTGCGTCTGATGGAGAAACTCTTGTAGGATGTGCAAGCTTATCCTATACATGGATTATGCCAACCTTTTCGCATCCAACAGGTAATCGGGCGCATTTAATGAATGTCTATACTCGTGCAGATTATAGAAGAAGAGGAATTTCTAAGAAAATGGTTGAGATTTTGATTGATGAGGCAAAAGAAAATGGTGTGACAGAAA
The DNA here is from genome assembly GCF_003461365.1 of Clostridium sp. AF17-21AC. Lineage (NCBI taxonomy): Bacteria > Bacillati > Bacillota > Clostridia > Eubacteriales > Clostridiaceae > Clostridium > Clostridium sp. AF17-21AC. The sequence goes on along the minus strand of NZ_QTWY01000002.1, from coordinate 394,401 downwards.
TAAGCCTGGATGCAACAGAGATGGGAAGACCGTTGTATGAATCGTTAGGGTTTAAAGCATCTGATTCGTGTATGGTGATGGATTTGGAGGGGTGATATTGATGAAGATCATAGAGTGTGGTTTTGCCTGTTCGCATAGCGTACCACATTTTTTTACAGATAATTACGACCATCCAATATATGAAGATGGCGTACAATTGGTGGATATGATATATTTGCGAAGTGGGAAAAATTAAGATAATTCCCTAGTTGTGAATAACAATAGTTAAAGAACAGTATTGGAGGAAAATATCTTATGTTAAATTTAATAGTGAAATATAATGAATTAACAGCAGAACAATTTATTGAATTGTGGGAAACGGTATGGGGAGATGGACCGTCTCTTGAACAGACAAGGTTAGCAATGAAACATACTTTATTCAGAGTTTCTGTATGGGATGGAGATTTCATTGTTGCTATGGCAAGAATGAATGGTGATATGGGACTTAATTACTATATTAAGGATGTTGTTGTCAGACCTGAATATCAGGGAAAAGGTATCGGAAAGATGTTAATAAATGAATTAAGAAGATTCATAAATGACAATGGAGTTAAAGGTACAGACATTTTTGTGGAATTATGTGCAGTCCCTGATAAGATTCCATTTTATGAAAAGTTTGGATTTGAGGCAAATGAGGCACAAAGATTGAAAATTTATCATCATGTAGAGTAAAGATAAATATGAAAAGAATAATGCATTTAGGAGCATTTGATGATGAACCTGCAATTGTTGTACTTATGGATACATATTTGAAGTAGAATGGAGAAATAAAATGGAATACAAAAAATTTGACAATATAATAATAGCAAGGATTGACAAAGGGGAGGAGATATTAGAACAACTGAAAGCAATTGCCATAAATGAGAATATAAAACTTGCCAGTATTAATGCGATTGGAGCTGTCAATGATTTCACGGTCGGAGTATATAAGACGGATGAGAAGAAATATTGCTCAAACAGCTTTAAAGGATATTATGAAATCACATCGCTGACAGGTACAATCAGTACAATGAATGGCGAATATTATGCACATCTTCATATGAATGCCGGAAATGAGAAAGGCGCAGTGTTTGGAGGACATTTGAACAGGGCTGTTGTCAGTGCAATCTGTGAGCTGGTAATTACGATAATTGATGGAAAAGTTGACAGGGTTTATGATGAAGAAACAGGACTTAATGTATTTAAGTTTGATTGAGCGCATTGAATATGTGTGATAAATTATCATTTCAGTAATAAACCATGGAGTAGTGATAAGGAGATAAAAATGAAAAACAAATCGGTGAATGCGTTCTATACGGCTGAGATTTTAGCACTTGTAGTTGCTTTGATTTTCTTTGCGGCCGGTATGCCGAAGAATGATAATTCTATGTCGGTCTTATCACAGTTTGAACTGGTAATGACGATCATAAGCGGTGCATTTTTATTATTACATGCAGTTTCAGCATGGTTGCTCAGTAAGAAAAATCCATATAGGGGGAAGCTTTTCTGGTTTTTTAAATTTTGACCAACCCTGCCGGAAGTCATTTTATATTATGACAGAATTAAGTTGATAAAACAGAAAAATTAGAAATTTTAGAGGTATAAAGAATGATAAATTTAGTAGCACTTCCGTGTTTATGTGTAGATGTTTTTGATGGAACTGATGAACTATATGCTGGCGGTGAAGCCCTTAATTTTGCAGCCCATGCATCAAAATTTGAGGAGTTCAATGTTTCGATATTGGGTGCGGTTGGACAGGATTCTTACGCAAAATTTATTATGGATTCTATTTCTGATAAGAGAATAGATGTAAGCCACGTAAGAGTAGAAAAGGATAAAGTAACAGCGAATAATCGTACATATCTTACCGCCGGCGGTGACAGATATTACAAAGATGATTCATGGACGGGTGATATTGTTGATAAAATGATATTGAACCATGATGAATTGGAGTTTATCAAAAAATCAGATGTTGTATTTGTACATTTTTGGGCAGGCTGTTTTGGACAAATTATAGATTTAAAAAAGAATAACAATTTCAGATTGGCAGTGGATTTTGTAGAATATCGTAATTTTAAAGAAATGGAAAAATATGCACCATATATAGATTATTTCATGATTAGTGGAGAGAAATCAATTCTCCCAATATTTGAAGCGTTTTCAGAGAAGTATAAAGGGCTATTTAATGTGTCTTTAGCTGATAAAGGAAGTGTTACATATCATAATGGTGAAAAGTATTTTGTTCAAGCTAATAAAGTTAAAGAAGTAATTGATACTACAGGTTGTGGAGATAGTTACCATGCAGGCTTTGTATGTTCACATTTGATAAATGGGAATATTTATGAGGCTATGAGAGTTGGGACAGAATTGGCAACAGAGACGCTGTCTCATTATGGTGGATTTTAAGAGAAAGAGAGTTTTTGGAGTTCCTGAATTTCAATGATGGTTGGAACAGTATTGGATAATCTGTTACGGTGAAAAGAATTGTTATGAGAAAACAGCGAGGTTGGGCTTAGCACCATAGGAGTAGGATAATATGATGGAAACCAGAAGTCGAAGAGGAATATTTATAATTGTTTCAATTGCAAAAGAGGAAAAAGCAATTTGACGATTGATGCGATCATAGGCGAAGAGGACGAGCAGCAGTATTTTGATGAATGTAAATATATTTGGAAAAATTATGTTCCGCAAGCTGGACAAGCAGATAAGCTGCAGGTAGAATTATTAAGAGAAATAGAAAAAAAACGATGTGAAGCTCAGGACAATGAAAATATAAAATGGGATATTTGCAATAAAGATTGTTTCAGAAATTCTGTTTTCATATACAATTGTGTGATTCGAAACCGAATCTGTTATAGTCTTATATTTATGAATGATATGGAAAACCTCTATATGGGTATGATATACTAGGGAAAAGAAAAAGGATACTATATTCGTAAGTTAGGAGGCGGCCGTAATGAGCGAGAAAGCAGAAATTACCTTTATGCAGACAAGATTAATTAGACTTGCTTCAGAAGAATGGCATTTATCAATTGAGCAAATTATTGACTTATTTAAAAAAGTAGATGTTCTTGGATATATAGAAAAAGGCTATGGTATTTTCCATTGTGAAGGTGATGAGGCTGTACTTGAAGATATCGTAGAATTTCTTGATAGGAAGGGGATAAAAATTAATGCTTGAGTTGAAAGACGGATTTATTTTTTATCATGGAAGCTATTGTGAGGTAAAAGAACCAGATCTTACCCAATGTGCTAAAAGAAAAGATTTTGGTCAGGGATTCTATTTAACTACATCAAAGGAACAGGCAGCAAATTTTTTAAAAACTGCAATCGTTAAGGCGGTGGCAGCAGGTAAAATTCAGGAAAATCAGAATTATGGGTATATTTCAACTTTTGAGTTACAACTTTCCAGAAAACTTGAAATACATATTTTTGAAAAAGCGGATGTTGATTGGTTGCATTGTATTGCTGCCCATCGAAAGAAAAAGTTATTTGTTGAAGTTGAACATGACATGGAAAAATATGATGTTATTGCAGGTAAGATTGCGGATGATGCAACCAATGCTACACTTACTGCCTATCTTGCTGGTGCTTTTGGAACCATAGGGGGTAAGGAAGCAGATGCTTTTTGTATCAAGCAATTATTGCCTAATAAATTAAAAGATCAGTATTGTTTCAAAACAAAAGCGGCTATTGAATGTCTGAAATTTGTGGAAGGTGAGAAGGTATGGCTGAAGTAACAATTTCAAAAGAAAAAATGGATTATACAATAGATCTTCTTATTACTATGGTAACAGATGAAATTGCTGAGGAAACAGGCAAGGATAGAAAAGAAGTGTTAACAGATTTTTTATGTTCCAAGACAGGGAAAGCATTATATGATGAGGAAACAAGGCTATGGTGCAATGGACCATCATATATAGCTGAATTATATATGGAAGAACGAAAGAATGTTAGAGCATGAAAAAGCGCAGAACAAATCGGAATTTGGAGGTATGAGATGAAAATGCACGAAATTGATTTGATTGAATTCCTTATTAAAGAAGGACACACAGATATTGCAGAAGACATTAAAGACTACCGAAAAAATACTATTAAAATGTGTGAGAAGAACGGGGAAAATGTAATTGCAAAAGGCACAAGTAAAATCGGTGGCTTTCCCGATCTCCCGCCTGAAATTCCATATCCCACAATGTCGGGCTATTCTTGCAAGCGTGGAAATGACACTGAGCGGTACGAAAAATCAGCAATGCAGCTTGTTGCTCAAATCAATCTTGCGGACATTGCTGACTTGGATATTGAAAACAGGCTTCCGCACACGGGTATTTTGTATTTTTTCTGGAGCGGAGAAATCGACTCAATTCACCAAACCAACAAATGGGTTGAAAGCGTTGCTGACGACCTCGAAAATTCAGATTATCATAAGGTAATTTGGTACAACGGCGACCTGTCGAATTTAAAGAGAACTGTGCCGCCTGTTCCATATTATTCAAAGTATTTTACAGAAGCTTTCGAGGAAAAAGCTGTTGAGTTTGAACTCACCACAGATTATCAGTCCCTTGGATATGTGCTTGACGATAACCAATTTGACCGTCTTGCAGAAGCCGCTCCAGATTATGATATTGAATACCTTTCGAATAACGGAAACAAATTATTCGGTTATCCTACGGGGGGCAATATTCCGAATGTAGACGAAAAAACACATCTATTGCTTCAATACGATTACAATGTTGGCTGTCTGTGGAATATCTTTTGGATTATTTCAGATGAAGATTTAAAGAACCGCAATTTCGACAAAGCGGTTTTTGCTTACGATTTGGACTGATTGCTATTTATCAGTTTAATTTCAATTTGTCGAACTTCCGAGATTAAAAATAATAAAGAAATAAAGCAATGCAGTTGGCAAAAGAAAATAAAAAATTCTTTTTTGCTCAAATAAAAAAGGGGGCTCGTAGCAGCGAGTTTGAAATAGCAATTCAATGGCTGATTGATTGTGGACTGATTTATAAAGTTAATCGTGTAAATGAACCACATATGCCTCTGAAAGCATATCAAAGTATGAATGCGTATAAAGTGTTTATGCTGGATGTCGGATTGCTGGGGGGCATTAAGTGAGTTGCCGGCGAAATCTATATTGGAAGGAAATGATATTTTTATAGAATTCAAGGGTGCTCTCACAGAGCAATATGTATTGCAGCAGCTGATTTCAGATACGCCGTACACACCATATTATTATGGAACTGAGAAAGCTACGTTTGAACAGGATTTTTTGATCCAGAAAGAAGATGCAATTATACCTATTGAAGTAAAAGCAGAAACGAATATAAGGTCGCAGAGTTTAAAAGCGTATTATGATAAATTCCATCCCGAGAAAGCTGTACGTTTTTCGACTCTAAAGTATATGGATCAGGAATGGATGGTAAATATACCATTGTATGCGGTATGTAATTTATAAATATCAGTTTGTATAAGGGGATCGTGAAAATGGATATTAGATATAAAAGACTTACAGAAAAAGAACTGAATACGTTTATTCACATGAGGATAAACCAGCTTAGAGAAGAAGGGGCTAAAGAAGAGATGGATTTGGTTCCTGCATTGAAGGAATATTATACTCGACATATGGCGGACGGAACATTTGTATCTTGGCTTGCCATTGATGAGGAAAATATTATTGGAACAAGCGGGATGTCATTTGTGGAGAAGCCTCCCTATTTTGGATGCCCAAGTGGAAAGATAGGATTGTTATCCAGTATGTTTACTGATCCGGAATATAGAAGAAGAGGTATTGCAAAGGAGCTGCTATCCCGTGTTATAGATGATGCCAGGGAATATGGTTGTGGAACAATACAGATTACAGCGTCTGATATGGGAGTTAAATTATATACAGATTTTGGATTTGTACATAATGGTAACTTCATGCAATATAAACTTTAACGGTTATAGTATTTTTGATTAAAACGGGCAGAAAACAGAGAGGTTGGGATAAAATTATGGTTAGGGAAATAAATAAGACAGAACTTAATGAATTATTAGAGTTATATTTGTATCTTCATGAAGATTCGATTCCGGAAATGACAGAAAGCTTGAAAGAGACTTGGAATATTATTATGAATGACATGAATCATCATATAATAGTTTTTGAGATAGATGATAAAATAGTGTCTTCTTGTGTTTGTGTAATCATTCCAAACCTTACAAGAGGGGTAAGACCATATGCGTTTATTGAAAATGTTGTGACACATTCAGATTATAGAGGACACGGTTATGCTACGGAATGCTTGGAATATGCAAAGTACATAGCGGAGCAGAATAACTGCTATAAGATGATGCTTCTGACAGGATCAAAAAAGGAAAGTACATTAAGATTTTATGAGAATGCAGGATATAATAGTTCTGATAAAACTGCTTTTATCCAGTGGCTTGAATAATAACAGTTAAAGAACACTATGAGATAGTTGGAACAATTTTACGAGAGAAATATTTCCAGAAAGAGATATTAAGGTGAATTATGGGATTGTTTGATAAATTAAAAAGAGGAAAAAGCAATTTGACGATTGATGCGATCATAGGCGAAGAGTACGAGCAGCAGTATTTTGATGAATGTAAATATATTTGGAAAAATTATGTTCCGCAAGCTGGACAAGCACATAATCTGCAGGGAGAATTATTAAGAGAAATAGAAAAGATCCGATGTGAAGCCCAGGACAATGGAAATATTAACTGGGATGATGACTATTCCTATTTTTGTGATTTTATCAGTGGAAAATTAACGGAACAACCTATTTTTTCAGAAGTCGAGAAACAAGAAATTAATTTAATAATGGCTTACATAAAAGAATGTGGAACATACGCCCAAAAATTCTACAGCGGAAAAAAATCAGAGAACAATGTGGATATGGAGAAGATTGCATATGTGAATGATAATTTGTACGATAGGATCTGCGATAAAATAGGACACCTACATAAAGAAAATGGGGAGCCGATGCCATACGAGAAAAATGACGATATTGTGAGATGATTTCAAAAAGAGTGTTGGAGAAAAAGCTTTTATGAAAAGCTTGGCTTTGAGGCAAATACGGAGGTAATGTTATTATGATCTTGTGCTTTTCCGGAACTGGTAATAGTCGTTATATAGCAAAGAAAATTGCAGATGAATTGCAGGACGAGATTGTAGATATGAATGCAAAAATCAAGGCAACAGATTATTCGCCAATGAAAACAGGCAGAAATATAATCGTAGTGGTTCCAACTTATGCGTGGCGTATTCCACAAATTGTATCGGAGTGGCTTTGTAAAACGGAACTGCTTTCTGCAGAACGCATTTGGTTCGTGATGGACTGTGGAGGCGAGATTGGGAATGCAGCGAAATATAATCGGCACCTTGCGGAGCAAAAACATTTATGGTATATGGGTACAGCTCAGGTTATTATGCCGGAAAATTATATTGCTATGTTTGGTGCACCGAAAGCAGAAGAAGCAAGAAAGATTGTTAGAAATGCGGAACCTGCTATTATGGATATAATTGCGCACATTAAGGCAGAGCAGCCGTTCGCTGTACCAAGAAACAATCTTTATGACCGGTTAATGAGTGGTCCGGTAAATCCGATTTTTTATCATTTCTTTGTGAAATCTGATGCATTTCGTACGGATGCTACCTGTGTCGGTTGTGGTCAATGTGTTAAGAACTGTCCATTGAACAACATTACGCTTAAGGACAGAAAGCCTGTATGGGGAAAGCAATGCACTCATTGTATGGCTTGTATTTGTTATTGCCCTACAGAAGCTATTGAGTATGGAAAAAAGAGTGTTGGAAAACCGCGTTATCATTTCGAACAATTAGAGAGCAGATGATTTATAAATCTCTGTACGGAAATTAGGAATTGATAATTTGAATAATTTCCAGTTTGAAGGAGCGACAATATATGAAGTATTTATATTTGCATGGACTAGGACAAAAACCGGACAGTTGGAATAAAGTAATAAAAGAAACGAAGGTATCGGAAAGTAGTGTTAAATTGAGTTTGGCAGAGATGTTAGAAGGAAAATCTGCTACATATAAGGAATTATATTCGGCATTCTCATCAGAATGTGACAAGGTGAACGATGAAATTGTCTTATGTGGGCTTTCTCTAGGCGCTGTTTTGGCACTTAATTATGCGATAGACCACCCAGATAAAGTAAAGGCGCTCGTATTAATTGCAGCACAATATAAAATGCCAAAAAACTTATTGAAAGTTCAGAATATATTGTTTCATCTTATGCCGAATTCGGCATTCAGTAAAATGGGTTTCAAAAAAGCGGATGTTATCAGCCTGTGCGGGACGATGGCTGAATTGGATTTCAGTGACTCCCTGCATAAGGTGTCTTGCCCAGTATTGCTCATTTGTGGAGAGAAGGACACTGCAAACAAAAAAACTTCAAAAGAACTTTGCCAATATTTGAACAACGCCTGTTTCCATGAACTTGTGAAAACAGGTCATGAAGCAAACATAGAAGCTCCGGAAGAGTTGGCGATCGTGTTGCAGAAATTTTATGATAATTTGCAAATCAGTGACAAATCTTTACGATATAGAAGAAATAAATGAGACCTTATGGAGGATAGAAAATGGTTAAACCTATTGTAAAAGATATTCTTTTTCTGGGGCAGAAATCCGTTCTGGCAACACCACTTGATATGAATGTGGTAAATGATCTTTGGGATACATTAGCTGCGAATCGTGAGCGCTGTGTCGGAATGGCAGCAAATATGATCGGGTATAAGAAAAATATGATTATTGTAAGTGCCGGACCTGTAGATATGATTATGATCAATCCGGTGATCTGTTCAAAGAGCGGACGTTACGAAACAGAAGAAGGCTGTCTGTCATTAGAGGGAAAACGAAAAACAACAAGGTATAAGAAGATAGAGGTAGAGTTTCAGGATGCTGGTTTCGTAAAACGAAAGATGGCATTTGAAGGATTTGTGGCACAGATTATTCAGCATGAGGTAGATCACTGTAATGGGGTAGTGATTTAATATATGTGCCACAAATCTTGAAAATTTTTAAATTTGTGGCATAATAATAGTGATCTTTTTTAGGAGTAAATGTGTATGTATATTAAACGTGAAAGATATTTACAAAAAATTCGTCCATATTATAATGTTGATCTGATAAAAGTTTTAACTGGTGTAAGACGTTGTGGAAAATCTATTCTGCTTGAACAGATTGAAGAAGAGTTTGTTTCAAATGGTTTTGATAAGACACATATTATAAGGATTAATTTTGAAGATTTACAGTTTGAAAAAATTCGTACAGCTGAAAAGCTGAATAGTTATATAACAAAACAAATCAAAGATATGGATAAATATCTGATATTTCTTGATGAAATTCAGCATGTGAGAAGTTTTGAAAAAGTATTGGCTTCTCTGAGAGCTACAATTAATTGTGATATTTTCATTACAGGCAGTAATTCCAAACTGTTGTCAGGCAAGATGGCAACACTTTTGGTGGGGCGATGTATTGAATTTAGGATAATGCCGTTTTCTTTTGCTGAAAGTTATGAATATATTAAAGTAATAGGAAAAAATCAGCCCCCTGATGAATTTATTATTGATTATATCAATTGGGGTGGATTTCCATTGAGATTTTCATTTTCCAAAGAAAGCGATATTAAAAGATATTTGGAACAAACATATTTGGGCATCCTTGATAGAGATATAATAACTGATAAATCAAAAATAAATAGACAGAATTTTGAAAAGATAGCAGGGTATATTATGGCAAATGCTGGAAAAGAATTTTCCAGTAAAAATATACAAAGCTATTTCGAGAATCAAAATGAAGAAGGTCTCGACCGTAAAACAATATACAGATATCTTGACAAGATGGACAAAGCATGCCTCATAGATCGGGTGAAAAGATTCAATATTGTTGGAAAGCAAGCAATGTCATATATTGAAAAACAGTATGCTGTTGATACGGGTTTTCGTATGATAAATACGAATTTGGTAAATTTTGAAGATACATTTTTCTTAGAAAATATCATTTATAATGAACTGGTTTCAAGGGATTATGAGGTGTTTACAGGAAAAACATATAAGGGTGAAATAGATTTTGTTGCAATTTATGGTCGTAAAAAATGTTTCATACAAGTAGCATATTATCTTGGAAGCAGGGAAACGATTGAACGGGAGTTTGGAGCATTTAAGCCTATAAGCGATGCGTCACCTAAATATGTATTTTCATTAGATAGATTCGATTATTCCAGAGATGGTATTTCACATATAAATATTGTTGATTTTCTATTAGGAAAAGTAAATATTAATTTAAGTTAGTGCCACAAATCAATAAAAAAAATTAAATTGTGGCACTAAAATAAAAAGCTATTATCAATTATTGTCAAAGTAATTTTTGCCTTTTACTTGACATAAGTAGAGGTAGATCACTGTAATGGGGTAGTGATATAACAGGAGATAAACATGGAAAAAGAATCAGGCAAATGGATCATGTATGGTGTAGCCTGGGATGATCCGGAATGTATTCACACAATAGATGAGGCAATAGAGTATATAAATGAGATTGGCTTCCTGCCGCTTTTTAGAAACGATATACCGGGATTTTCGCTGGAAGAGCGAACCGTGCCGGAGTACTGGTGGTGTGAGAATGTTGACAGAGATCCATGGATGTGGCGGGCGGTTATCGCCAGAAGACATGATATCGTATATGGCAAGTTTTTTAATAAAAAGGCAGGTTTTATATCGAGAAAATGGCTTCCGGTATTTGCTAATTACCGGCGGGATGGATATGATTTTGAAGCACTGTATGAAGATGGAAAAGCTCCGAATAAGAATAAAAAGATCATGGATCATTTCATGGAAGAACATGTGGATGCAGAACTGTATTCCAACGAACTGAAGAAAATGGCAGGATATGGAAAAGACGGCGAAAAGGGATTTGATGGAGCTGTCACAAATCTTATGATGCAGATGTACCTTTGTAATTGCGACTTCAGAAAACGTGTAAATAAAAAAGGACTGGAGTATGGCTGGGATGTAGCGGTTTACTCGTCCTTGGAACATATCTATGGGTATGATTATGTAACATCCTGTTACAAGGATGATCCGCAGGAGTCCTGGAATATGATCATCCGGCATATGCATGATATTTATCCGATCGCAACAGATATGCAGATAAAAAAGCTTTTGAAATAGATTCAAGGTTAATAATCTGATGATATTTCAGTAAATAGCCTGATGAATTTTCTTGCTTGACAAATCATCTTTTTGTGCTATACTTCATACCAACAGAATAGTAAAAAATAAGTACGCAAGGGTGTGTTACATCGGTTGCGTACTTTTTTTGTTTTATGAAATACAAGGGAGGTGAAACTGGTGAAGACCCTTGAAACAAATGACTGGCTGGTCATGAACAGTATCATATACAAGATCTACACAATCGGTGATTTTGATGCCATGCGGACACAGTTTCTGGAACAGATCAAGACCGTCATAGATTTTGACAGTGCAGATTTTTATCTGGCATCATCAAATGAAAAAGAAAATCTGGAACGTCCGGTATTCCTCAACTGTGATGAAGACTTGTCAGATATTTATGAGAATATGGATTACAGCCGTGGTATTATGTTCAGCGGCAGGAGTATGGTATATCGGGAAACTGATATTATATCGGATGAGAAAAGAGTTCAAACTGAATATTATCAAAGAGTATATAAGCCAAATAACTGGCATTACGCGTTACAAATGATATTTGGAAGAAACAAACATTTTCTGGGCGTGGTGACATTATATAGGACGATTGGTAAAGAGGACTTTACATATGAAGATGTATTCCTGATGGATATGCTTAAGGATCATATGGCATACCGGTTGTCACAGGACAGAAACAATCAGATGACCAGTCAGGAGAAACTGACGCTGACACAGGCAGTAAAGACCTATGATCTGACGAAGCGGGAGCAGACCATATTGCAGCTTTTGCTGCAGGGAATGGAGAATACGGAGATCTGTGACCGTTTATCCATAACGGTAAATACACTAAAGAAGCATATTTTAAATATTTACAGGAAACTGGGAATCCGAAACCGTGTTCAGATGTTTAAACTGATTAAAGAAAAAGAGTAGTTAATACCATAAAAGTAGTAAAAAAATGGTAATCCTGTTCTATTGAAGAATTAATTTGAAAGTAGTATATTTTCGTTAACAAGCAAAGAAGCTGTTCAGAGATGAACGGCTCTTTTTTGTTATATTAGTTGTATGTTGCAGATTGGAGGAAGAAAGAATGAAAGAAATCATATTAATAATCAGACCGGAAAAGCTGGAAGTATTAAAAAGCATATTGGATGAGAAGAATTGTGGTGGTATGACGATCTCAACCGTTATGGGATGCGGAACACAGAAAGGAACTGTTGAGGGCGTAAATGAGATTAAAGGCTTTAAAACTACGATCAACCTTCTTCCAAAAGTAAGAGTTGAAGTAGTAGTTGAAGATTCCAAGGTAGAACAGATTATTCTGGATGTCAGAGAAAAGGTAGCTACCGGACATGTCGGAGATGGTAAGATCTTCATTCGAAATATCGAAGAGGCTATACGAATCCGTACCGGTGAACGAGGAGAAAAAGCATTATAGAGAAATTTGAAAAAGAGGTGATATGATTTGGCAAATGTTATAGTTGATATCAAAGACGTAAATAAAATATACGGAACAAATCATGTTGTAAAAGATCTGAATCTGCAGGTAGAGGAAGGCGAGTTCCTGACATTGCTTGGATCATCCGGATGCGGCAAGACGACAACGCTTCGTATGATCGCAGGATTTGAAGAACCGACGACAGGCTCCATTCAGGTAGAAGGGAAGCCGATTGAAGATAAAGAGCCATTTGAGAGAAATGTAAACACTGTCTTTCAGAGTTACGCTTTATTTCCACATAAGACCATATATGACAACGTAGCATATGGTCTTAAGATGAAAAAGGTTCCAAAGAAAGAGATCAAAGAACGGGTAACGGAGATGTTAGAGATGGTTCAGTTATCCGGATTTGAGAAGCGGTATCCAAGTCAGTTGTCCGGTGGACAGAAGCAGCGAGTTGCGATTGCAAGAGCGTTGATCAATCGTCCGAAGGTTCTGCTGTTGGATGAGCCGCTTGGTGCATTGGATCTGAAGCTTAGAAAACAGATGCAGCTGGAACTGAAACGGCTGCAGAAGAAATTACATATCACATTTATCTATGTTACACATGATCAGGAAGAAGCGCTTACGATGAGCGATAGGATAGCCATTATGCATGATGGTGTCATGGATCAGATCGGATCACCGACAGACATCTATGAAAGACCGGCAACCAAGTTCGTAGCAACCTTCATCGGAGAGACAAATGTATTTGACGGAACGATCAAATTGATCGCAAACGGAAAAGCGGTTATTGGAATTGAAAATGGAGATGTAACAACCTCCGGCTCCGTGACCGAGACAGAGGAAAAGAACACCGGATTTTCAGTTGGTGAATTTGTAACCGTTTCTGTTCGACCGGAAAAGCTTCATTTTTCGGCAGAACCGGTAGAGGGCTTCAGCGTACCGGCACTGGTCAAGGATTATATTTATGTTGGCTCAGTCGTCAAGTGTCTGGCGGTTCTTCCAAATGGAAATGAAGTAAAGATGGAACGTCTGGCAGGCGAAGAACTTCCAAAATCCGGTGACAAAGTATTTATCTGCTGGAATCCGGAGGATGCGGTATTGATCCACAGTCTGGATAACAGCTTCTATCAGAGTATGGAAAATATAACACTGGCATAAGGAGGTGTTTGATATGAATAAAAAGAGATTCAGAGAAAAGACACTTCCGGCAACGATCATGGTAGGGCCGGTGACCTTATGGCTGATCCTGTTGGTAGCAGTTCCACTCATCTATATACTGGTCATGAGTTTTTGCAGTATTGATCAGTATTACAATGTAACATTTCAGTTCACATTCGATAATTACAAACATCTGGTGGACAGTTCTTATATTAAGATCTATGTTCAGTCACTTGTGATTGCATTGCTTACAACCGTGATCTGTATCGTGCTTGCATATCCGTTTACCTATATTATTGCAAGGACAAAGAGCAGATCAAAGAACCTGTTATATATGCTGGTTATTATTCCATTCTGGACGAATTCACTGATCCGTATCTATGGATGGAAGACATTCCTTGGTTCGTCCGGTTGGTTGAATACCGTGCTTATGAAGCTGCATCTGATATCAGAGCCATTGAACCTCTTATATAACCAGGGAACTACTGTATTTGGTATGGTGTACTGCCTGTTCCCATTTATGGTACTTCCGCTTTATACTGCGATCGGTAAGCTAGATCATACTTTATTGGAGGCTTCCTCTGATCTTGGAGCTAAGGGCTGGCGGACTTTCTTTGAAGTGATCCTGCCGCTGACAGCCAGCGGAATTTTCTCCGGCTGTATCATGGTATTTATCCCATGTCTTGGATATTTCTTTGTATCGAATATCTTAGGTGGTGGAAATGCAGATGTTATTGGTAACCTGATCGAGCGCCAGTTCAAGAGTGGAAATAACTGGCCTCTTGGTGCAGCCTTATCCATCATATTAATTGTTGTCACATTGATCCTCGTCAAACTGTACCAGAAGACAGGCGGCGATATGGATAGTCTGGGGGTGTAAACGATGAGCAGAAAAGCAAAAGTAAGAACAAAGAGTATTCTTTCAAAGATCTTTTGTTCTCTGATTTATATTGTATTGTTTATGCCGATTGCAGTTGTTGTAGTGAATTCCTTTAATGCAACGACATCAAAACCATATCTGACCTGGAAGGGGTTTACATTTGACTGGTATGTGAAATTGTTTGAAAATCAGTCGCTTCTTACATCCTTTGGCAATACGATGATCATAGCATTGGTCACAACTGTACTTTCAACGATTATAGGTACGCTCGGTGCGATCGGAATGTACAAATATAAATTCAAAGGAAAAGGGATCATAGACGGACTTTTATATATCCCGGTCGTTATTCCTGAGATTGTAATGGGTATATCCTTACTTACGGTATTCGCAAAGGTCTCGATCCCAAGAGGTATGCTTACATTGATCATTGCACATATCACCTTCTGTGTGCCATATGTTATCTTCAATGTCAGGGCAAGATTATCCGGCTATGATATTTCGATTGAAGAAGCAAGTATGGATCTGGGAGCTAACCGCATCCGTACATTCTGGGAGATCACACTTCCGGTTTTAAGACCCGGCATTACAGCCGGTGCATTACTGGCATTTACGTTATCGCTTGATGACGTTATCATAAGCTACTTTGTAAATGGTAATACGATGACTTATCCGTTACAGGTTATGGCAAGTATTAAGAGTGGAGTAGCACCTGATGTAAATGCATTATCAGCACTGATCTTAGCAGGCACGATCATCTTTGTTGTCCTGACTCAGGGCAATCTGTTTAAGAAGAAAAAACAGTAGCTGTATAGAATGAAACAGTAAACAATTTATAGAAGTAACCGAACAAGGTTCAAGAGTAGAAGGGAGACATAATTATGAAGAAAAACAGAAAAAGAGCAGTAAGTATTGCATTATCACTTGTTCTTGCAATGACAGCAGTAAATATCACAGGCTGTGGTAAGAAAGCAGACAGTACAAACGGAGAGTTAAACCTGTTCATCTGGACAGAGTATGTACCGGATGAAGTAATTAAGGATTTTGAAAAAGAATATGGAATTAAAGTAAATGTATCAACATTCTCATCCAATGAGGATATGCTTGCAAAGGTAAAATCAGAGGATGAAGGAACTTATGATATCGTACAGCCGAGTGACTATATGGTAGAATCCATGATCGCTCAGGGAATGCTTGAGAAGTTGGATCAGGATGCACTTACCAATCTGTCAAATATTGGTAGTCAGTATCTGGATCCTACATATGATCCGGGCAATGTCTACTCCGTTCCTTATCAGGGTGGTGTGGCAGCGATCGCAGTCAACACCGACAAGGTATCAACAGATATTAAGGGATACGCAGATCTCTTTGATCCTTCATTAAAAGGACAGATCGTAGCACTGGATGACTATAGAGCAGTTATCGGTATGACGGAGAGAAGCATGGGACTCAGCATGAATGAAACAGATACAGCAAAGCTTGCCGAGGTTGAAACGAAGCTTCTGACATTAAAGGATAATATCGCAGTATATGACAGTGACAGTCCAAAGTCATCTCTGATCAGCGGAGATTGTAATGTTGGTTACTGCTGGGCTGCTGAAGTAGCGCTTGCTATGGATGAGAACCCATCAATCAAGATTGTATTCCCTGAAGAGGGCGCATATAAATTCATTGATAACTGGGCAATCGCAAAGGGTGCCAAGAACTATGATAATGCAATGAAATTCATCAACTATATGTGTGATCCGGATGTTGCTACAAAGGTTATGGCGGAATACCCATATCTGAATGCGAATGCAACTGCAGTGGAGGCAAATGAAGATTACAGGAACAATGAAGCAAAGAATATACCGGCTGAGGTATTTGAAAAAGGTGAATTTGTTGGAAATCTTGATACAGATACATTGACTGTTTACAACGATATATGGAACAAATTAAAGCAGTAATACAAAACGGAAAAAGGCAGACAAAAAAGTTGATCAGGAGGAGTAAGATATATGGAACCAAAAAAGATGTATATTGATGGTGAGTGGGTAACAGGAAGTATGGAAAAGCCGTTTGACGTTATCAATCCGGCGACCGGAGAAGTGCTCGCGCAGGTCTATGAAAGCAGTGTAGAAGATGCCAGACGTGCGATCGCTGCGGCAAAGAAATCATTTTACCAGACAAGAGAGTGGCGTGATATGGATTCCCAGACCAGAAGTGATATGATTCTAAAGATCGCAGATCTGATCGACAAATATGCCGATGAACTGGCAATGCTGGATACTCTGGATAATGGTAAGCCGCTTCGTGAAGCAGAAGGAGATATCAGTGATGGTATTCATTGCTTCCGTTATTACGCAGGTCTTTGCAAGACTCCGCATGGTGGTGTATATGAGGTAAATGATGGATTTGGCAAGATGCATTCATATGAGACCAGAGAGCCGGTCGGTGTCTGTGTGCAGATCACTCCATGGAATTATCCGTTTTTGATGTCTGTCTGGAAGCTGGCGCCTGCACTTGCAGCAGGAAACAGTATCGTGTTTAAACCAAGTCCAAAGGCTCCGCTTTCAACAATCCGGTTATTCGAGATCTTTGAAGAAGCAGGACTTCCGAAGGGCTGCGTCAATCTGTTACAGGGTGATGCTGAGGTCGGAACGGAAATGGGCGAGAATACCGATGTTGATATGATCACATTTACAGGAAGTACCAGAGTCGGTCAGAGCCTGATGAAAGCAGCCGCTACAAATGTGAAGAAGATCGGACTGGAGCTTGGTGGTAAATCACCAAATGTCATTTTCACAGATGCAGATCTGGATGGCGCTGTAGAGTGGGCAATGATCGGTATTTTCTTCAATCAGGGCGAGGTATGCGCCGCAGGATCCAGAATCATCATAGAAGAAAGCATCCATGATGAATTTGTTGCCAGATTAAAGAAAAAGGCGGAAGCCATGACGATCGGCAATCCGGTGAACAATCCGGATATCGGACCAGTCATTACGGAAAAGGATATGGAGAAAGTTCTGTCTTACATAAAGAGTGGTATCGAGGAAGGCGCAACACTTGTAACAGGTGGTGAGCGCTATACAGAAGGAGAATGTGCAAAGGGCTACTTTGTACGTCCAACGATCTTTGATAATTGTACTTCGGATATGAAGATCGTCCGTGAGGAGATCTTTGGTCCGGTTGTCAGTATCCAGACCTTTAAGACAGAGGAAGAAGCGATTGCGATGGCCAATGATACCGTATATGGTCTTGCCGGAGCTGTATTTACTTCCGATATAACCAGAGCACATCGTGTGATCAGTGAGCTTCGCGCAGGTATCACATGGATCAACTGCTACAACCCAACCTTTAATGAAGCACCTTGGGGCGGCTATAAGATGAGCGGTATCGGCAGAGAGCTTGGCGTTCATGGTATCGAGGAATATCAGGAGGTTAAGCAGATCAATATCAATTTGAACCCGGGTATTGTAGGCTGGTATGAACACTAGATAAAACAGACCGTTCACTTTCTGAAAAATGAAGGTGGGCGGTTTTTTATTGCTTTTTAATGCGTTTCAAATACCGACTGATTTGGCGAATAACAGAAATAGGGTAGAAAATGATACTTCGATAGAGGTATGACGATGGAATTACAAGTCAGTTATATGAGCTAAATATACTTATATTTAATTATATATAATAGATAAATGGTAGATAAATGGTATAAATTAGTAATTGAAAAAGAGCATGAGATACGATAATATACAGACATAGAAGCAAAGGAGCTTGTGAACAGGTCACAGGCTCCTTTTTTTCAGTTTAATGGCCGTAAAATTTATACTTCAATCAATGATTGTAAATGTTCATGGAAAGGTTGTGTTAGGTAACATACAGGATCAGACAGACACATTATAACACGAATATATTTTAAGGAGGATTTTAATATGAGTTATGAACAGGTAAGTAAGGATTTGGAAAAGGTAATTGGTTATATCCATTCAGATGAATTAACAGATGATGAAAAGAAATTAATGACAGAACAGACATTAGATTATTTTGATAATTATGTAAGCCCGGGCTGGTTAAAATACAGAAAGTCAGTATCTACCAACTCAGCAGTGCTTGAGTGGAAAGATCATGACGGCGTATGTGATGGTTTATATGGTGAAGAATTCATTGACTGTCTTGGTGGTTTCGGTATTTATACATGTGGTCATAGAAATCCGGAGATCCTTGATACCGTAAAGGCACAGCTTGATCATCAGGCGCTTCATTCACAGGAGCTGTTGGATCCGCTTCGTGGATATCTTGCAAAGGCAGTTGCAGATATCACACCGGGTGATCTTCAGTATTGTTTCTTTACAAATGGTGGTGCAGAGGCAGTCGAAATGGCATTGAAGCTTGCCAGAATCGCAACAGGCGGAAGATGGTATATCTCAACCGTTGGTGCATTCCATGGTAAATCAATGGGTGCAATCTCAATGGGTGGTAAGAATACATACAGAGTTCCATATACACCTATGGTACAGCAGGTACAGCATGTAGAATATGGTAATGCAGAGGATGCAAGAAAGGCAATCCGTAACCTGATCGCTGTTGGTGAAAAGGTTGCAGCCATGATCGTTGAACCAATTCAGGGCGAGGCTGGTGTTATCGTTCCACCGGAAGGATATCTGACAGAGTTAAGACAGATCTGTGATGAGTATGGTGTAGCGTTGATCTTTGATGAGATCCAGACAGGTATGGGTCGTACCGGTACAATGTGGAGATGCGAAGCAGAAGGCGTAACACCGGATATCATGACATTCGGTAAAGCATTTGGTGGTGGTATCATGCCAATCACAGGTATTATCTGTAAGCCATCCATGTGGGTACAGCAGTTGATCGACAACCCATGGTTACTTGGTTCTCCTACATTTGGTGGTAACCCTGTATGTTGTTCGGCAGCGATCGCAACGATCAAATACATGATTGATAATGATATTCCAGGACAGTGTGCAAGCAAAGGTAAGATCTTAAAGGCAGGACTTGAAAGTCTGAAGGCAAAATATCCTGAGATCATCGATGATGTCAGAGGCGTAGGTCTGATGCTTGCTGTTGAGTTTGTTACATCTGATATCGGTTACAGCATCGCAAAGGGCTTGTTCTCAAGAGGTGTTATGACAGCCGGAACACTTGTAAACTCCAAGTGTATCCGTTTCGAGCCGACAGCGGTTATTACTGAGGAACAGATCGCAGCCGTTATCGAGCGTATGGATGCAGCACTTGCTGATACAAAGAAAGAATATAATCTGTAAATTCATCGGTATATCGTGATGGAAAATCATCTGACCATAGTATAGGCAATGATTTTTCGGATGAATAGAATGGGCAAAGTACATATAAGACTACCGTTTATTCGGATACAGATTTGATCGTCAGTTGAAACTGTTATGATCAGACTGCCGGATGGACGGTAGTTTTGTTTTATAGAAATATTTATCCTGTAAAGCAATTTTGTTCTGGGGGTAAAAGAGTCGAAGCGGCTCTTTGTATTTATACATAAATAGGGTATAATAAAGCTATTCATTCTATATGGGGAGGTATATACAGATGAGAAAATTAAAGATCACATTTAACGCGCCGGTGACGCTGGGCTTTGTATTTATTTGTTTTGTTGTAACTCTGCTTGGGGTTCTGACCGGTGGCGGAAGTACCCGGTTATTATTTATGACGTATCATTCATCGCTTACAAATCCACTCACATATCTGCGATTCTTTACACATGTATTCGGGCATGCAGGATGGAGTCATTTTATCGGAAATGCCTCCTATCTGTTATTGCTTGGACCGATGTTAGAAGAAAAATATGGTTCGAAAGAAATGTTGGAAGTGATCGGTGTAACAGCACTTGCGACCGGTATTGTGAATTACATCTTTTTCTGGAATGTAGCACTTTGTGGAGCGAGTGGTGTCGTATTTGCATTTATCGTGCTGGCGTCCTTTACCGGATTCCGAGCAGGCGAAATTCCGTTATCCTTTATTCTGGTTGCGATCATCTTTATCGGACAGCAGGTATATGAAGGTATCGCAGTACAGGACAATATCTCGAATATGGCACATATCGTTGGCGGTATTGTGGGTGCAGTTGTCGGATATAATCTGAACCGGAAATAAACGGTGTGATATTTGCAAGGGAGGACTTCTCAAATGAATCGAACATGTGAAATACATGACACCATATTGCAGGATGATCTGAAATTGAGAGAAAGACCGCTTAAGGTTCTGGCGGCTGTTGATTCTTTTAAGGGCAGTATGACATCTGTTCAGGCAGGCATGGCAGTTAAAAAAGGTCTGGAGAAAAATTATAAGAATCGTGAGATCGAAGTGGTTCCGGTTGCAGATGGCGGAGAGGGAACCATGGATGCGATCGCCTATGGAAAATCGAACATGAAACGTCATACAGTTAATGTAACAGGACCGCTTGGACAGGTCGTAAAGGCTTCTTATATCAGTTATGATGAAGCAGGAGAAAAAGTAGCATTGATCGAGATGGCAGAGGCAGCAGGACTTCCGCTTGTACCGGAGTCTGCCAGAAATCCGCTGCATACAACTACATATGGAGTAGGCGAGATGATAAAGGATGCCATGCTGCATGGATGCCGGAGCTTTATTATAGGGATTGGCGGAAGTGCAACAAATGATGCCGGGATCGGAATGCTGCAGGCACTTGGATGCCATTTCCTTGACGAACATGGGAATGAAGTTTGCTTTGGAGCAGAAGGACTTTCCAAAGTATGCGGGATTCACATAGAAGATATGTTACCGGAGCTTTCAGTATGTTCATTTCAGATTGCCTGTGACGTTACAAATCCGCTGGTTGGAGAGAATGGATGCAGCCATATCTTTGCACCGCAAAAGGGAGCAGATGCTCAGATGGTAGAGAACATGGAGAAATCCATGGTGCGTTATGCAGATCTGGTAGAACAGCAGAACTGGTCAGGCTGTAAGCAGGATAAAGTGCAAAAGAATACAGACCCGGAGAAGTGTCAGATGGACAGCATAATAAATCGTATGACACCGGGAGCAGGTGCAGCAGGCGGTCTTGGATATGCATTTCTAATGTTCCTGCATGCAAGATTACGACCGGGAATTGATATAGTATTTGATGAGATCCATTTAAAAGAAAAAATAAAAAATGTCGATCTGGTTATTACCGGAGAGGGCAGGATGGATGCGCAGACGTTAATGGGAAAAACCCCGGCAGGCGTAGCAAAACTTGCAAAAGCACAGAAGAAAAAAGTGGTTGCATTTGCAGGCTGCTTCGGGGAAGGCATCGAACAATGTATGGAGAGCGGCTTGTTTGATGCATGTTATTCCATAACCGACGGACTTTCCGAAGAGGAACGAGGGAGAGCCATGCAGACAGAATGTGCCATGCAGAATATGGAACGAGCTGTGGAGGAGAAACTATAGCAAATAAGAAAGCCTGAATAGAGCAGTAAACTCTATTTAGGCTTTTTATGTAAGAACATTTAAAAGTCATATGACACTGTTAAGATAGGCGCAAGGAGGTAAGAAATATGACATATCAGATACTGATGATTGAAGATGATGAACAGATCTGCGAAGTAGTGAAAGATTATTTTACCAGAGAAAGCGAAAATGAGATTGTAGTACGGACGGCACAGAACGGACAGGATGGGCTGGATTTATTTGAGACGGAACGGGTGGATCTTGTATTGTTAGACATCATGCTTCCGGGAATGGATGGCTTTGCGATCTGCCGGGAGATGCGCAGGACGAGCATGGTTCCGATCCTGTTTTTAACAGCCAGAAGTTCCGAACGGGATATCCTGCTTGGCTATGATCTCGGCTGTGACGATTATATCATCAAACCATTTTCTCTTGTGACCTTATATGCGAAATGCAAGGCACTGATCAGACGGTCAAAGGATCTTAGCAGAACCGGAGAGCTGGTCTGTGGCAGGATACATATGAAGCCATCGGAGTATAGGGTTCTTGTGGATTCTCAGGAAATAGAACTTGCGCCAAAAGAGTTTGCATTGTTGCGGATGTTGCTTGAGAACAAAAATAAGACTGTGGCAAGAGAACGGCTGCTGATCGGTGTATGGGGTTATGATTATGAAGGCAGTGATCGTTGTGTGGATAATCACATTCGAAAGATTCGAAAACATCTTGGAAGTGCAGGAAAGCAGATTAAAACAGTGATAGGAAATGGATATCAGATACGGGGTGACGACGATGAAAAAGAACAAAAAGAATGATAAAAAAAGAAATGCATTATTGTCGGAGCGGCAGAAAAGAAAAAGACAAAAGATAAAAAGAAAATGGATATGGATTTCATCTGGCATTATAGCAGTCAGCATAATATTGTATCTGCTGGTGATCGGTTATTACAGAAATCAGGTCAATCTGGAATTAAAAGAATATTTTCAGGTATCAACAAATAGTGTCAGTGCAAGTTTGGCTGAATGTCAGGAAGATATTGCAGGTATGACAGATATAGAGGAAGTCCGTAATAGAATACAGGAGATCTTTGCGGAGGAAAATACACCATATTTTTTGACAGCAGTTTACAGGCGGCATTTGGAAAGCTCAGATGCAGTAGACAATATAGAAGAAAAAGACGATGTAAATGCTGCAGATGAAAATCAAGAAACAGAAACTACGAAGCATACAGACGAAAATGATACAGAAAAATTAGAACAACAGGTACAGGATATAGAGGATGATATGGAGCAGATGCAGTCCGAAGTACAGATGTATTCACCGATTATGCCTTCTTTCCGGCAGGTGGTTCAAAATGCTGATGCAGGGGAATTTGCATGGAGTCTTCATGGCAGAGTAGATGATGCCAATCAGTATAGTAAGACGAGCAGGTATTTGCTGGCTAAGATGGAGACTTATGGAGCACATCCCGCAGATATAACAGAGAGTATAAGTGGTTGTTTGGGTGGAAACTATTATTTTAAAAGCCAGTATGTTGTTTTTGACAATGATATATATTATATCGTATCCGCTATGTATGCAGATCCATTTGGCTGGCATACAGAAGGTATCTGGTTATTTTATGGAGGGCTTGCAGTTGTATTTCTCATTATAATTGCAACGATCTTGACTGCGTTTATATCCTGTAGACGGACATTTTCACAGATGGAAGATGCAGAGAGAAAAGAAACGGTTATTACAGCACTTGCACATGATGTAAAAAGTCCATTGATGGCAATTTCCGGGTATGCAGAGAATCTGAAACAGTTAAACCAGACAGGAGAGTGCCGGCATTACATAGATGTTATTTTGGAAAATACATCTTACATGAATGAACTTTTATGTCAGTTAAGCGAGTATATCAAGCTTGGTAAAATGGAAGCGTTACAGACAGAGTCTGTAAGCATCGAACAGATATGGGAGCCGTTACAGGAACGGTATCAGAATCTTCTGGATGAAAAAGGTCTGGAGGTAAGAATGTCAGGAAACTGTACGGTAAAAGGTGATCCGCTGATGCTTTCCCATATGTTAGAGAATCTGTTTGTAAATGCAATTAAGTATTCACTGAAAGGAAGTGTGATCCGGCTGGTATTAAAGGAAGATCATCTGATCCTTAGCAATCCGATGGAACAGTCGATTACAACCGATCCGGAGGAGTTATGGAAGCCATTTGTAAAGGGAGACGAAGCAAGAACCGGCAGAAACGGAAGCGGAATCGGATTGAGCATCGTGCAGGAGATCATGCAGATATTTGGCTACCACGGAAGTTTAAAAACAGAAGACGGTGAATTTGAAATAATGATTTATTTTTAAATAGAGAGTAGAAATTTTAAATAGTAGATTGACAGTGGTCTTACTATTATGTAACAAGCCTATCCACTCTGTGTAACTTCGAACTAACCTCGATTAAGTCGAGCTAAGGTCTCAGTTACGAATGTCGGTACTTGGGCAGCGTATTTTGCTGCCTTATGTACCGCTACATGAGGATAGAATGAGAATGTCTTGTGTAATAATAGGTAAGACCACTGTCAATCTGTTTTGTATAGTTTGCAGTTAGAATACGCCAGAATCGCATTGCAAACACATGGAAAATAGGCTATATTTATGGGTGGTACTGTTAGTTCCATGTAACAGGAAGTAAGAGGAAATTTGTATGAATGAAAACGAGATTTCAGAGATGATCGAGCTTGCGATGCAGGCAAGAACAAAGGCATATGCGCCATATTCGAATTTTCAGGTGGGAGCCTGTGTAAAGATGGAGAATGGAAGTTATTATACAGGATGCAACATAGAGAATGCTTCCTATGGGGCAACAAACTGTGCGGAACGGACGGCTGTTTTTAAGGCAGTCAGTGAAGGGTGCAGAAAGCTGTCTGCGATCGCGATCGTTGGCGGACTAAAGAACGGAGAATGTGACTATACTTATCCATGTGGGATATGCAGACAGGTCATTGCCGAATTTGCCGAACAAGGCTGCGTGATCGTTGTAGCAAAGAACAAACAGGAATATAGGATGTATTCGGTAGAAGAGCTGCTTCCGGAGACATTTCATTTGAATAAAGAAGAATAAAGGAGACATCAGATTGAGAGACTTAAAAGAATTAACAGGGTATGACATCATAACAGAAGAAAAGATCCCTGAAGTAAATGGAACAGGTTATATCTTAAGCCACAAGAAGACAAAGGCCAGAGTGCTTGTAATTGCTAATGATGATGAGAACAAGGTGTTTAATATCGGATTCCGGACACCGCCGTATGATGATTCCGGTATTCCGCATATTCTGGAACATTCGGTATTATGCGGTTCCAGAAAATATCCGGTAAAAGACCCGTTTGTAGAACTGGCAAAGGGTTCATTAAATACATTCTTAAATGCAATGACATATTCTGATAAGACGGTATATCCGATTGCAAGCTGTAACGAAAAGGATTTTGAAAATCTTATGGATGTCTATCTGGATGCGGTATTCTATCCGAATATTTATGAACATACAGAGATCATGCGTCAGGAAGGCTGGCATTATGAACTTGAAACTGTAGAAGGGGAACTGATCTATAATGGTGTTGTGTTTAATGAGATGAAGGGTGCATTTTCATCTCCGGAACAGCAGATGTATTCAAAGATTGAAAAACTTCTTCTTGCTGACACACCATACAAGAATGAATCCGGTGGTGATCCTGCAGCGATTCCAACATTAAGTCAGGAACGTTTTCTTGATTTTCACAGAAAGTATTATCATCCGTCAAACAGTTATATTTATCTGTATGGTGATCTTGATATGTATAAGGAATTGGACTATATCGATAAGGAGTATCTCTCGAGCTTTGATTATAGAGAGATTGATTCTACGATCGCTGTGCAGACAGCCTATGAACAGATGAAGGATGAGAGCTGCTTTTATTCAATCGCAGAAAATGAGAGCGAAGAAAATCAGACATTTTTAACCTATAATATGGTAGTTGGCAGCAGCCTTGATAAGAAGCAGTCCGTTGCCATGAATATACTGGAATACGCAATTATGGACGCTCCGGGCGCACCTTTGAAGAAAGCATTAGTAGATGCAGGAATCGGAGAGGATGTCTTTGCTTCCTTTGATGATGGGATCCGGCAGACAATCTTTTCAATCGTAGCAAGAAATGCAAATATGTCCGATAAGGAACGTTTTGTGTCTGTGATCAGGGATACACTGACTGATCTTTCCGGGCATGGAGAAGAAGGAAAGGCGATCGATCGGACTTCAATTGAGGCTGCGATCAATAATTTTGAGTTCAAACATAAGGAAGCAAACTTCGGCAGATTTCCGAAGGGGCTTATGATGGGTTTGGATGCATTTAATACATGGCTGTATGATGATGCATCTGCACTTGAAATGTTTAAGTTAAATGAAGTATATGATGAATTGAAAGAAAGTCTGAAAACCGGATATTTTGAAGAACTGATCTGGGAAAAGCTGGTTCAGAATACCTTTGGTATGATTTTTGTTATGAAGCCGAAGAAGGGGCTTGATAAGGAGAATGATGCAGCAGAGAAGCAGAAGCTTGCAGACTATAAGGCCTCTCTTACGGAAAATGAGCTTGAACAGGTTGTATCAGATACAAAGGAATTAAAATTATATCAGGAGACACCATCTCCGGCAGAGGATATGGAGAAGGTTCCGTTGCTTAATATTTCTGATATCAGAAAAGAGATCCATACGTTAAAGAACCGTGAGGACAGCATTTATGGTATGCCATTAATAAGTCATGATATCTTTACTAACGGAATCGGTTATCTGGAGTTTATATTTGATATCAATGATCTGGATGCAGAGTTTGTTCCATATGCAGAGCTGCTCACCAATATTTTCAAATACGTGGATACAGAGCATTACACATATGGTGAACTGTCCAATCAGATCAATTTCCATACCGGTGGTATCGGATTTTCTACAGGAGCCATGTATAAGGATGGCGGGAAGGATCATCTTTCATTCTTCTCCGTTAAGACAAAGGCCATGTATGACAAGCTTGGAGAAGGTCTGAAGCTGATCGAGGAGATCCTGTTCACATCGAAGCTTTCGGATAAGAAGAGATTGAAAGAGATTATATCGGAAGAAAAGGCCGGACTTAAGACTGATCTGATATCCTCAGGGCATATCACATCTGCAACACGCGCGATGTCTTATGTCTCAGATGTGATGGCATTTAAGGATATGACAGAGGGAATCGGATATTATGATTTCTTACAGGAGCTGGATCAGGATTTTGAGCAGAATGCAGATGCGATTATTGAGAAGCTGCAGACAACGCTTGCCGAGATCCTCAGAAAAGGAGCGGTAACAATCTCTTATACAGGTGACAATGATATCAAGAAATTATTGGGCGCAGATATTGAAGCGTTTGCAAGAAAGTTGTCGACCAGACCTGCTTTTGCAGAAAAACGTGTGATGAAAAAAGCTGTTAAGAACGAAGCCTTTAAGACAGCAAGCCAGGTACAGTATGCGGCTCTCGCAGGAAATTATAAAGAAAAAGGATTTGAATATACCGGAGCACTGGAAGTCCTACAGGTGATCTTCTCCTATGGATATCTCTGGGAGAATATCCGTGTAAAGGGTGGGGCATATGGAGCTATGTGTTCATTTGCCAGATCAGGAATGGGATATTTTACATCCTACAGAGATCCGAATCTGATGGAGACATATGATATCTATAAGAAGGCATCAGACTATGTGGCAGGCTTTGATGCAAGCGACAGAGATATGACCAAATATCTGATCGGTGCGATCGCGAAGTTAGATTCTCCAATGACACCATCAGCAGAAGGAGCATTCAGCCAGACCTGTTACTTTGCAGGTATTACAGATGAGCAGCTTCAGAAAGAACGTGATCAGGTGCTTACTGCAAATGTAGAAACGATCCGTTCACTGGCACCTGTGATCCGGGCGATCACAGATGGCGGGGTTATCTGTGCGATCGGTGGGGAAGATAAGATCGAACAGAATCGGGCAAAGTTTAAAGAAGTAAAAGATCTATAGTTTTTACAGAAGTAACGAAAGAAGATATAAGTATATAGATTTGTAAATAGTTCTCCGGCAGGTTACAGAATTCTGTGCCGAATGGAGAACATGAATACATACAGAGTATGGAAGGAGAAGTATGAACGATACATACAAATCAGGATTTGTTGCGATCATAGGAAGACCAAATGTAGGTAAATCCACACTGATGAATCAGTTGATCGGACAGAAGATCGCGATAACGAGCAGTAAGGCGCAGACAACAAGAAACCGTATTCAGACCGTGTATACCTCGGATGAAGGACAGATTGTTTTCCTTGATACACCTGGAATCAACAGGGCCAAGAACAAGCTTGGTGAATATATGTTAAAGGTGGCAGAGGGAACATTAAATGAAGTAGATGTCGTTATGTGGATTGTTGAAGCAACGACATTTATCGGAGCAGGAGAACGGTATATCATTGAACAGTTAGAACGTGTTAAGACCCCGATCATCATTGTGGTAAATAAGATCGATGCGGTAAGTGAAGAAGAAGTATTCAAGGCGATCTCGACCTATAAGGATGCCTGCAGTCATGCGGAGATCGTTCCGGTATCGGCATTAAAGGGAAAGAACAAAGATGAACTGATAAAGACGCTGTTCAAATACCTTCCATACGGACCACAGTTCTATGATGAAGACACGATCACCGATCAGCCGGAGCGACAGATCGTATCCGAACTGATCCGGGAGCAGGCTTTAAGACTTCTGGATAAAGAGATTCCACACGGAATCGCGGTTGTTATTGATTCGATGAAGGAACGTCCGAATGGACGGCTTATGGATATAGATGCAACAATCATCTGTGAGCGGGATTCCCATAAGGGTATTATTATCGGAAAACAGGGCGCAATGCTGAAAAAGATCGGCAGCAATGCAAGGTATGGCATTGAACAGCTATTAGATACACATGTGAATCTGAAGCTTTGGGTAAAGGTGAAGAAGGATTGGCGGGATACCGATACCCTTCTTCGAAATTATGGTTATAAGATGGATGAATCATGAAGGATGAGATAGTATTAAACGGAATCGTGCTTTCCTCCGGCCTTCAGGGAGAATATGACAGACGGCTTGTTATACTGACCAGAGAGCAGGGGAAGATTACAGCATTTGCAAAGGGAGTCCGACGACCAAGCAGCCAGTTGATCTCAAAGACGCAGCTGTTTGTCATGGGAGCATTTACTGTATATCCGGGAAGAAATGCATATACACTTATCAACGTAGAGGCAAAGGAATATTTTCATGAACTGACCTTTGATATGAACAAATATTGTTACGGATCTTACTTTTGTGAGATGATGTCATATTTTACAAGAGAAGGTGATCGGTCAGCAGATTATCTGAATCTGCTGTTTGTCAGCCTGAATGCATTAAAAAAAGGACTGCTGCCGGTGAAACTGATCCGTTGTGTATATGAACTGAAGATCATGGATATCTTTGGACAGGGACTGCAGAGCTTTCATTGTCCAATCTGTGGAAGCGACAGGCTGACACGGATATTTGATCCCTTATCCGGTGGAATCCTGTGTGAGAACTGCCGGAGCAAGGCTAAGAAAAGTATCCATATATCAGAGGACGCCAGATATGTGCTTCAGTATATTAATGGAGCAACGCTTGGAAATCTGTATAATTTCACGGTTTCAGACAGCGTGCTAGAAGAACTTATGATGATCACAAAGGAATTTCTGGCGGTATATGTAGACCGGAAATTCAATTCTGTAGAAATAATTGAATCCCTGTCTTGAAAAAAACAGGGAGAGAAGGTACAATAACGTACAAATATAAAGATGAAATATAAATGGAGGACATTATGGAAAAGACATTAGACAAGATCGTTGCTTTAGCAAAGAACAGAGGTTTTGTATATCCGGGTTCAGAGATTTATGGTGGACTTGCAAATACATGGGATTACGGTAACCTTGGTGTTGAGTTAAAGAACAATGTAAAAAAGGCTTGGTGGAAAAAGTTCATACAGGAGAATCCATATAATGTAGGTGTTGACTGTGCGATCCTGATGAACCCACAGACATGGGTAGCATCCGGACATCTTGGCGGTTTTGCAGATCCTTTGATGGACTGTAAAGAGTGCCATGAAAGATTCCGTGCAGACAAACTGATCGAAGACTACATGGCAGAGAATAACATGGAGATCGAAGGTTCCGTTGATGGCTGGTCAAATGAAGAAATGGAGAGCTTTATCGAAGAAAAGAATATCTGCTGTCCTTCATGCGGAAAACATAATTTTACAGGTATCAGACAGTTCAACCTGATGTTCAAGACATTCCAGGGTGTAACAGAGGATGCAAAGAACACAGTATATTTAAGACCTGAGACAGCACAGGGTATCTTTGTAAACTTCAAGAATGTACAGAGAACATCCAGAAAGAAGATCCCGTTTGGTATCGGACAGATCGGTAAGTCATTCCGTAATGAGATCACACCGGGTAACTTTACGTTCCGTACCAGAGAGTTTGAGCAGATGGAGCTGGAATTCTTCTGTGAACCGGGAACAGACCTTGAATGGTTTGATTACTGGAGAAGCTTCTGTATCAACTGGCTAAAAGACCTTGGTATCAAGGATGAAGAGATGCGTGCCCGTGATCATTCACCGGAAGAGCTTTGCTTCTACAGCAAGGGAACAACAGATATAGAGTTCTTATTCCCATTTGGATGGGGTGAACTTTGGGGTATCGCAGACAGAACGGATTATGATCTGACTCAGCATCAGACTGTATCCGGCGAACCAATGGATTACTTTGATGATGAGAAGAAAGAGAAATACATTCCATATGTTATCGAACCATCACTTGGCGCTGATCGTGTAACACTTGCATTCCTTTGTGCTGCATATGATGAAGAAAATATCGGAACAGAGGAGAAGCCGGATGTAAGAACTGTATTACATTTCCATCCTGCACTTGCACCTGTTAAGATCGGTGTCCTTCCACTGAGCAAGAAACTCGGCGAGGGAGCAGAAAAGGTATATGCTGAATTATGCAAATACTACAACTGTGAATACGACGACAGAGGAAATATCGGTAAGCGTTACAGAAGACAGGATGAGATCGGAACTCCGTTCTGTGTAACTTATGATTTTGATTCAGAAGAAGATGGTGCTGTAACTGTCCGTGACAGAGATACCATGGAGCAGGAAAGAGTAAAGATCGAAGATCTGAAGGCATATTTTGAGAAGAAATTCGAATATTAATCAGACGAAATGAATCAATATCTCAGATAGAGTATCCGGTTGATCGAATCTGTAAAATAAAAGGGACATTTGTCGGAAAAGAACATTATCTGGCGGATGTCTCTTTCTTTTTGAAAAAGATTCCGGAATATGCGGTTAAAAAGAGAAAAAAATTGAAAAAAGTGGTTTAATATTATTAGGTCATATGATATAATCACGTCAGAGTGGTGGGAAAATTCTGCCCTAAAGCAGGCTTTTTTCAGCATATATTTAATTAGATACGTAGGAGGTAATAAACAAATGGCAAACAAGTGGGTTTATATGTTTAGCGAAGGCGACATGACCATGCGTAATCTTCTCGGTGGTAAGGGTGCAAACCTTGCAGAGATGACAACAATTGGTCTTCCAGTTCCACAGGGTTTCACAATCACAACAGAGGCTTGTACTCAGTACTATGAAGATGGTCGTAAGATCAACGACGAGATCATGGCACAGGCTATGGAAGGTGTTAAGAAGATGGAGGAGATCAACGGCAAGAAGTTCGGAGATCTTGAGAATCCATTATTAGTATCAGTTCGTTCAGGTGCTAGAGCATCTATGCCGGGTATGATGGATACAATCCTTAACCTTGGTTTAAATGACGAAGTTGTTGCTGCAATGATCGCACACAACCCAGATCCAGCATTCGAGCGTTTCGTATATGATTCTTACAGACGTTTCATTCAGATGTTCTCAGACGTTGTTATGGAAGTTGGTAAGAAGTACTTTGAGCAGCTTATCGATAAGATGAAAGAAGAGAAGGGTGTTAAGTTCGACGTAGAACTTACAGCAGCTGATCTTAAGACTCTTGCAGAGCAGTTCAAGGCTGAATACAAGAACCAGTTAGGAACAGATTTCCCTTCAGACCCAGTTGAGCAGTTAAAGTTAGCTATCGAAGCTGTATTCCGTTCATGGGACAACCCACGTGCAAACGTATACAGAAGAGATAACGATATCCCTTATTCATGGGGTACAGCAGTTAACGTAATGCCTATGGTATTCGGTAACTTAAATAATGAATCTGGTACAGGTGTTGCATTTACTCGTGACCCTGCAACAGGTGAGAAGAAGCTTATGGGTGAGTTCCTTATCAATGCACAGGGCGAAGACGTAGTTGCCGGTGTTCGTACACCAATGCCAATCGCTCAGATGGAGCAGGAATTCCCAGAAGCATATGCAGAATTCCTTAAGGTATGTGAGACTCTTGAGAATCACTACCATGATATGCAGGATATGGAGTTCACAGTTGAGAACAAGAAACTTTACATGCTTCAGTGTAGAAATGGTAAGAGAACAGCTCAGGCAGCTCTTCAGATCGCTTGTGACCTTGTTGATGAAGGACATAAGACAGAGGAAGAAGCAGTTGCAATGATCGATCCTCGTAACCTTGATACACTTCTTCACCCACAGTTTGATGCAGCAGCTCTTAAGGCAGCTACACCAATGGGCAAGGGACTTGGTGCTTCACCGGGTGCTGCTTGTGGTAAGATCGTATTTACAGCTGACGATGCAGAAACATGGGCAGCTAAGGGCGAGAAGGTTGTTCTTGTACGTCTTGAGACATCACCAGAAGATATCACAGGTATGAAGTCAGCACAGGGTATCTTAACAGTTCGTGGTGGTATGACATCACATGCTGCTGTAGTTGCTCGTGGTATGGGTACTTGTTGTGTATCAGGTTGTGGCGATATCATCATGGATGAAGAGAACAAGAAGTTCACACTTGCAGGCAAAGAGTTCCATGAGGGAGATTTTATCTCAATCGATGGTACAACAGGTAACATTTACGATGGAGTTATTAAGACAGTTGATGCTTCAATCGCAGGTACATTCGGTCGTGTTATGGCATGGGCTGATAAGTACAGAACACTTAAGGTTAGAACAAATGCTGATACACCAGCAGATGCTAAGAAGGCTCGTGAGCTTGGTGCAGAAGGTATCGGTCTTTGCCGTACAGAGCATATGTTCTTTGATCCAGAAAGAATCGCAGCATTCCGTGAGATGATCTGCTCAGATACAGTAGAAGAAAGAGAAGAAGCTCTTAATAAGATCCTTCCATATCAGCAGGGAGATTTCAAGGCTCTTTACGAAGCACTTGAAGGTAACCCGGTTACTATCAGATTCCTGGATCCACCTCTTCATGAGTTCGTTCCTACAGAGGAAGCAGATATTGAGAAGCTTGCAAAGGCTAAGAATAAGTCAGTAGAAGAGATCAAGGCACTTTGCAACTCACTTCATGAGTTCAACCCTATGATGGGTCACAGAGGATGTCGTCTTGCTGTAACATATCCAGAAATTGCTAAGATGCAGACAAAGGCTGTTATCCGTGCAGCTATCGAAGTTCAGAAAGAGCATCCAGATTGGAATGTTGAGCCAGAAATCATGATCCCACTTGTATGTGAAGTTAAAGAGCTTAAGTATGTTAAGAAGGTAGTAGTTGAGACAGCTGATGCTGAGATCGCTGCTGCTGGTGTTGAGCTTAAGTACGAAGTTGGTACAATGATCGAGATCCCTAGAGCAGCTCTTACAGCTGATGAGATTGCTAAGGAAGCTGACTTCTTCTGTTTCGGTACTAACGACCTTACACAGATGACATTTGGTTTCTCAAGAGATGATGCCGGTAAGTTCTTAAATGCTTACTATGATGCTAAGATCTTCGAGAATGATCCATTTGCTAAGCTTGATCAGACTGGTGTTGGTAAGCTCATGGATATGGCTGTTAAACTTGGCAAGCCAGTTAATCCAAAGCTTCATATCGGTATCTGTGGTGAGCACGGTGGAGATCCTTCATCTGTTGAATTCTGCCACAAGATTGGTCTTGATTATGTATCATGTTCACCATTCCGTGTACCTATCGCTAGACTTGCTGCTGCTCAGGCTGCAATCGCTAACAAATAATAGACTGCACGAAAACGTGAATTATAATAGTCAATAATAAAAAGTCTCTGTTACTGTTATATTGCAGTAACAGGGGCTTTTGTCAGTTAATAATTAAAATTATATGTTTGCATATAATTGTGAACGGTACAAAGAATCCCATTTGGTGTATGCCGGGCGGGATTTTTGTGTTATAGTGGTAGTTGTGAGATTGAAGAATAGAAAAAGATGAAAGTAAGAAAGAGAAAACAGATGAAGACAGATAATAGTGCGAAAAAAGTGAACAGTGTAAAGAAAGAACGTAAGGAAAAGAAAGAGAAACTGACGATTGAAAAGAGAATATTACAACTATCATTTCTTGGAAGTGTATTGTTTATAGTAGCGGAAGGTGTGATGGCATGGTTTACCCATTCCCATTCTTTGTGGACTGACTGTTTGTTTGATGCAGCGGATTTAGTGATGATCGGACCGTTTCTGGTGCTTGTGCCCCTGCTTTATAAACCGGTGACAGAGAAGCATCCATATGGATATGCGCAGGTAGAATCGTTGTTTTTACTGGTAAAGTACAGTGTATTATTAGCACTTACCTGCAATCTAATGGTTGAAAATATAAAGCTGTTATTACATGGTGGACATGAAGTTGATGCCGGCAGTATTGCTATATTTGAATTGCTTGTATGTCTTGGCTGTGCAGGCATGTATCTGTTGCTTGGTCATTACAGTAAAAAGTATGAGTCTACGACGATCAAAGCTGAGCTTTATATGTGGAAGCTTGATGTTATAAGCAGTATGGGAGTAGCCGTAGCATTTGCAGTTCAGATGATATTGTTTACAACGAGATTTCGGTTTCTGACGCCGTATATTGATCCTGCAGTAGCTGTAATTATGGCACTGCTCCTTATAAAAGAACCGGTAAAGGAGATTTTCCAGAGCATTAAAAATCTGATTTTATTTGCACCGGAGGAAGATGTCTTAAATCAGATACGTGGAATCGTGGATAAACATATGAATGATTATCCCTATGAGGTTACATTCTTAGATGTTATCCAGACCGGACGGAAGCTTTGGGTTGAAGTATATATTGGAAATAAAACAGACGTTATACATATCAGCATTCTGCATCGTGTCCGGGATGAGATTAAGCAGGAATTGAAATACAAATACGATCAGGTATATATAGAGATTATACCGGATTAGGATAAAATGAAAGATTTCAAGTTATTATATAAGACAGAGGTGATCGATATGAAGAAATGGAAGGCTGCCGGACTGATCACAGTAGCCGGGGCATGTGTTATTGCAATCGTCTGGGGATTGCATGGTCGTACAAAGAATAATGCAAAATTGTTGCAGTTAGATGAGCAGGTATCGGATGATTCTGTTATATATGTAGCATTGGGAGATTCGATTACATATGGATATTCATTAGAACACGCAGAGAATGAACGATTTTCTGCAAGGATTGCTGCTTATATGAAACAACAGGGGGTGCAGGTTGTCGAATGTAATCAAGGTGTAAATGGTCAGCTCAGTGGAGACATGTGGCAAAATATCAAGAAAGGCAAGATAAATCTGTTAGACCATGCTGATTATGTAACATTTTGCATTGGTACGAATGATGCACTTCTTCCGTTTGAATTCTTTGTTATGCAGTATGAAGATTATTTTTATGGATATTCCGGTGCAGGAGATGATTCTCTGCTTTGGAAAAAAATTAATAAAAAGACATTTATCCGAGACTTTGAGGAGGCAGACCGGTCTGCGGAAGATAATCTGAATCGGTTTTATAATAATCTTTCAGATAGTATAGATTTGATTCGTAAGGATTCACCGGATTGCCGGATTGCAATCATGACATTATATAATCCATATCGTAATATGGATTATGAAATATCGGCAGGAGGGATTACGGTCAATATCGGCCAGTATGCAGAAGAAAAGATCAGTCAGGCAAATACAATTATTCGTACAGTATGTAAAGAAAAGAATATTGTACTGGCAGATTGCTATGAAGCCTTTGCTTCATCAAATGATATTGTGCTGAATAATCAGAATGCAGAAAATTATATAGATCCAGATGATCATCCAACAGCAGTTGGACAGCAGTTGATCGCAGATGTATTTATAGAAGCATTGTTTACAAAATAAGATGTAATCAGGCACAGTATTTACTTACAAAGTAAGATGTGATCAGAAGGCAGCATTTATTTACCAGGTAAAATGGAAATAGAATAGCATTCATTCATAATAGAACAGCAGTTTAATGAATAAAAAAAGAATAGTTGGAGCACATAATAAGACATTTTCGTATGATGTTACAGTTTAAGATATGTCCGAAATTTGGAATATATTTTTATAAGGATATCATATGAAAATGTCTTTTTTTGAAGCAAGAGGGGTATAATTTATGATTTGATCCGACAATATTTGCATAACATTATGCGTTTTAAATTGTATCTGCTTCTAACAAACTAACGCAAATTGTCAGAATAAACACACATATTGTGTTTGTAAGATGAATATATTTATAAAATGCATCTATTTTTCTTTCTTTTTGGCAAATATTTCGATATAATTATTATGTAACTGGAGGTTTGGATGCAGAGACAGCATTCAGAAACAAGAATAACGTTTATGTAAGAAAGGGATGATGAGAACATGAACAGAAAATGGGGAAAGAAATGGATGGCAGCAATGCTTTCGATTTCGATGGTGATCGGTATGTTTCCTGGGGTTGGAAATCCGGTCAGAGTTCTTGCGGATGAGCCGCCGGGGCAGGCGGTCACGCAGGCAGATACCTCAAATGCAGATAACAGCGGAAAGGATAAATATGGATTTAATCTGACGACACCAAGTTCATTTAATGCAAATGACGGTGAAAATCCATACGGTTCCGGCTATTCTGCATTTAATGAAAAGATGGAAGCATTTTTATGGTATCGATCCAGTGGAAAGAACCGAAATGCTGAGACGTATAACTATACGAAAAGCTCGGATATCAAGGGCTATTATGTTGGACCGGATTCGAAACGGAACAACAATGGATTTATGCAGAGCCGTACAGCATCCGGCGCAGCTGATGTCAAGTATGTAAATGTAGACGGTTATGATCCGTATGGAACCGGCCGTGATAATATGGTTGCACTTGTTGGCGCATCACTGGGAAAAGATCCGCAGCTTGTTGTAGCAAGATACAGTGCATCCGGTAAAGGTCAGGAATTAAGAAAGACCTTCAGCCTTGGATCGGGTGATGATAATGACTGGCTTCGGGATAATCAGTTGGAAAAATACAGTGCCTATAAGAATTATTTTACATTAAAGGCAGGAGATTTTGATGGTGATGGAGATGAAGATATCGCAGTCTATGTTCCAAAACGTGGAGATCCGTATATTATGATCCTGGACGGAATCACCTTATCGCCGATCAGTGATAATATTCCGGTTCGTAGTTTTATGGGAAATACCGGAGCGGATATGGCAGGTAAATTTACCAATAATGGTAAGACAGCAAGAGCAACAATCAACATGTCGATAGAAACTTCGGATATCAATCGGGATGGTAAAGATGAGATCCTTCTGGTTGGTTCCTATTCGAATATCCACGATGACAGTGATGGAAAGAAGCTGCAGCAGAGAAGCTCTGTATTTGCCTGTTATAAGGTAGAGAACAAGAAACCACAGCAGATGAATAAGTATGTAATGGATAAGGATACATGCAGTGTATATATGCGTTACGCATCTGTAGCAGCAGGTGATATTGATTTTGATGGCTTCCCGGAAGTTGTAGTTGCCGGTGTATACAGTGATAATGATGGCCCGGATGGAGATAAATCCGGTTCAAATAAAAAGTATATGCTGGTAACATTGAAATACGATCCAAATGAAGAGGTGGAGACATTAATTCCATCCGGCGGAAACGTAATGGATATGTGTAATTTTGTAAATGCAGGCTTTGATAAAGATGATAATGTGCATCCGCTTCCTGCATTGACCTGTGCGGCAGTAAACGGAAGAAATGATGCGGAGCAGGTTTTCTTAGATGGTGTTTTCTGGAAGTTTGAAAATGAATCATGGAAAAAGGACTATACAGCCAAGGTATGTCAGAGCAGTGATAAAGGAATCGGCGGTTATATCATATCCGATACCTGGGTAGACGGATGTGTGGCAGGAAACTTTGATGAAAATGATCTGGGAATTGAGCAGGTTTTATATACGACCGGATATAAGCAACAGAGCTTTAACCGGTACTTTTACCGGGTGAACATGTCCGGTAAGGAACAGAACAAGGATTCATCGACCGGTATCTGTACACCGGGCAGTTATTTTGATTCGACTTCAAACGAGCTGGTGCGGCATGTCGGCATGAGTGATTTCCCATGTCTGGCGATCGCAGCAGTTGATGCGGATAAAGATACGGATGTATTTACCTTTAAGAGCAAGAAATATACATACAGTAATGTAGATATTCTGGCTGTATTACAGGCTGCTCCATATTTTGGCGAGCTTCAGGATAATTATTATAATGGAAATATCGGAGAAACCTTATACGGTAAAGTATCTGGAAAAGGAACGGTAACCAGTAAAACGAAGATGGCATCCATTGGAGCATATGCATCATTTTCCATCGGTTCTTCAGCATTGCAGTTCCATACGGAGGCGTCCTATACCCATGACTGGGAGTGGTCATACGAGGATGAGCTTTCCCATGAGTATTCGATCAGTTTTGAAAATGATGGTACGAAGAATCAGGTAGTGCTTTATCGAACACCGGTTATTTTGTATGAATACGTCATCACGCCGGCCGACGGAAGTGCGTCGTATACCATGGAGGTCGGAGTGCAGCAGCAGCCGGTCTATTCGACCATGGATGTAGATTCCTTTAATCGGTTTGCAGCAAGCGATGAAACTCTGCAGAATAAGGTGATCACGAAGGATATTCTGTCCAGTACGCCGGGATGTCCGGATACCTATGCGACCAGTTCACTTGGAATGAAGGGGTTTGTTGGCTATCCGAACTGGGTAGAGATCAATAATAAGGTCAATGACCAGACAACGGTAGCGATGAATATCACGGATAGTACACAGAGCAGTAAGACAATGACCCAGACGAACAGCTTCGAACTGACACTTGGTGTAGAAGGTGAGATAGATGCCAAAGTGGTGAAGATGAATTATGGCGGTGGTGTCAAGCTTGGCGGTGGCTGGGGCTCCGGTAAGACAACATTTGATTATTCATCAGTATCGAAGGAAGGCGTGGTAGCTTACCCGCCGGCGACGGATTCCCAGTACAGCTTCAGTACAAAATTTGGTATCTGGCAGGCAAAACTTGGCGACAGCAATGTTCCAATCCTTGGCTTTGTTGTAAAAAATGTCGAACAGCCGCCATCTCCACCGGAAGATATCAGTGTGGATACCGTGACTGCAGATTCCGTAACGCTTGCATGGGAAAGTGGTTATAAGAAGGCAGAGAAATATGAGATCTATCAGGTATTTAATGATGGTATCACAACCAATAAATACAGTCTGTTAGATACGATCAGCGGTGACAGTGCTTCTTACACCTATGATGGATTGAAACCATCGACGGAATATGAATTTGCACTTCGTTCAGTTGGAACAAACAGCGGAGGTGAGACTGTATACTCCGAATACACACCGGAGGTATCCGTTCATACACTGGCTGACAGTGAGAAACCGGATATCTTAAGCATGACAAGTGTACAGAGAGTTGTTGTCGGCGGTAATGCAAGCTTTGTGATCGATGCACTTCCATCTGCAAATGCAAAAGGCGGTCTGTCCTATGCATGGCAGGTTCGAAAAGCAGGTTCGGTCAATTGGGTAAACCTGACGGACAAAGAAGCTTCCGGTATAAATGGAAGTACATTGAAGTTAAATGGTATCACAGAGGATATGGATGGCAATTCTTATCGATGCGTTCTTTCTGAGCTGATAAAGGGAGTCCGTCTGTATGCATATGGAACACCTGGAGTCCTGCATGTCGGAAGAGCTGACAGTATCATGACAGCATCAATCAGTAATACACAGGCTGACAGTACAAATAAAGGAACCAATACAGCATTTGGACAGTACACACAGAGCCGGACAGTTACAAATGAACGTATGGTATCGAAGACTGTAGCCGTTACGATCGGAACGCAGAAGGAGACATTTGTCCAGTATAAGAATGGTGCAGTGGTATCCGCTGTATATCCGGATGCAGTAATACCGGAATTTATCTATTTTGACAGCCAGACAAATGAATGGTATGTACTGGAAGGATATAATGAGACAGCAGGAACAGCAACTGCAAAGGTGAAATTAAATGAAGTAATACCAAATGTATTCCAGAGTGGAACAACCGGTGATGCAGCCGCTCTCTGGAATGGAGTTGATGCAGATACAATAAAGCCTGTGACAGAACAGGTGACAGAGACTGCAGCGGGCAAGACTTATTATGCATATACAGCAGTAACAGCCGATGGTGAGATATTGTTGTACAGCACAGATGCTATGTCAGAAGCAGTTACACAGTGGTATCAGTTGGAACAGGGTACAGATGGAGCAATTACAGCAAAAGCGTATGCCGGTACTGTTCAGTCCTATGTGCCTGCTTATGCCGGATATAAAGAAGAATCTGCTGGCACTACAAATCAGCAGTATATCGAGGTTGATGGAACAACCTGGTATCTGTA
This sequence comes from Clostridium sp. AF17-21AC, assembly GCF_003461365.1. Classification (NCBI taxonomy): domain Bacteria; kingdom Bacillati; phylum Bacillota; class Clostridia; order Eubacteriales; family Clostridiaceae; genus Clostridium; species Clostridium sp. AF17-21AC. The sequence goes on along the minus strand of NZ_QTWY01000002.1, from coordinate 353,424 downwards.
CTGGCCGGAGGCATACGAAGGAAATAATGCTTATATCATGTATTCAAAATCCGCCGAAGCAGATCGGACTGCGGATGAGACCTATTATTACAAGACTGAGCAGACGGTAACAGATGAGAACCAGCAGGAGCAGATCATTACAACATTTAATGAATTAAAGATCGCTACGGATGATGCCTTTTCTCTTATGGGAAGTGGAGCATCTAAGCAGTATGGTGTTACCCCTGGTGAGGTTGTTACCGTAAATGAAACATATGATACACAGGTTGAAGATATCATAAAGGGAGATCAGACAACGGTTCAGATCCATGTTGCAGAGGCAGTTACATCTTCTGTCAATATCGATAAAACAGGAATTGTAAATGTAAACTTCTTCAATAACCGGACCGGTTCTATTCGTGATATATCAACCGATGTAGATAAGAATGGTAATGCTTCTGTTGTATGGAATCCGGAAGAAGCCGGAGATTATACGGTGACTGTATCTTATGGCGGAAATACATCATTATATCCTACTGATACACAGACTGTTTATTATGTAGTAGATCGTACGGATAATACGGTATACGTTCTTTCCGGAAACAATGCGGAATATGGCAATACCATTAAGTTAGAAGTCAGACAGGGAAAACGGGAAAACGATACATCCGGCAATATAACGACAGAACCGCTTGCAGCAGATGCTTCTGTATCTTATCAGGTATCCTATGTGGATGGAGATGATAAGGTTGTAACGGAAAATATAGCCAGCAATACATTTACTCCAAAATGGCCGGGACAGCATACATTTGTTGCGACGATAACCAGACAGAACGGTACCAGTCAGGCCAAATCATATGCGATGAAGATGCTTACCGTAAGCAAACGGCCGATCGTTATTACTGCTCCATCAAAGGATGGTATATCAGAGGATGACACGGCAGATAAAGTATTAAGCCTGTCAGATGTTGTTGTAAAATATTCGGGTGATGACACAGAATCCGGTATCCTGGATTCAGATGCAGCTAAATATAAACTGTCGGATTTGATGACAATAGAGGCTGAGCCGAAGTTAGATGAAAATTCGACAGCAGGTGTTTACCAGACCGGAATCGCATGGCTTACAGTTGGAACCGAAGAAGACAGTGAGTATATAGATTTGGTAAAAGAATTCCTGAAGAAATATAACGTCACTCTGAACAGAGGAAAATATCAGATCGTATCGAACCAGTATACAGTCCGATATGAGTCTGATGGCAAGGGAACGATAAAAGGATATTGTGGAGACTCCAAAGAGCCATTTGCATCCGGAGCCGGATTAGCAGATCAGAGCAAGGTATCCTTTAAAGCAATTCCAAAGGATAATTATAAGGTCAAAGCATGGAAGGTAACAGGAAGTGATGGAAATGATCTGGTTCTCGGAACTGATTATATGGTAAATGGAGATACATTGATTATTTCAGCATTGAGCAGCAGTGTTCATGTCAGTGTATCCTTTGCAGCAAAGACCTACCAGTTGAATTACGATCAGCCGGAAAACGGAAGTCTTCAGGCATATTATGTAAAGGCCGGAAGCTATGGAAGCAAGATCGATACAGGTGAGACCGTCCTTACGGGAAAGAGTATCCTGCTTCAGGCGGTTCCAGATGAGAATTATGTCGTAAAACAGTGGACGGTTTCTCATGGTGGTTCAGCAAAGATCCAGAAAAATACTGACGGAAGTATCTTTGCCGGAACAGAGATCACACTCGATAATGTGGAGACAGATACTGTTGTGGCCGTTGAATTTGAACCGGTAGAGACATATTTATTTGAGACAGAAGTGATCGCAGAAGATCCAGATACATCGGTTGCAGGCTGTAAGATCAATGTCTCAGAACAGGTTCAGGATGGCAAGGCAGCAAAGGGATCAACGGTGGCACTTACAGCAGATCTTCCGGAATCCGTTACTGTATCAGAATGGAGAATCTATACCGATGATACACATTATACTGTAGCAGCAACGGGTGGAGACCGGTATGTAGTATCCAATGTGCAGAAAGACATGAAGATCAAGTTGGTTGTCAATATGTTCCAGATGGAAACACTTCATTTTGAAGCGGTAAATGAACAGGGACAGCAGATAGATGATGTTGTTACGGCATGGAGCGATTCAGTGCAGATCAGCAATGATACAAAGATCGTAAAGAATCTGCCGGTTGTTATGAAAGCAGATGTACCGGAGCAGTATCAGATCTCTGCGTGGAAGCTGTTTATCGGTTCAGAAGAACAGACGATCGCAACCGGAAAGGATGCGAAGGAAAGTTCATTTAACAGTGTAAACAAATCCATGCGTGTTGTACTCGTTCTGCTTGATCGGCCAACTGTCACATATAGCTGTGACAGCAAGGGAACAGTGGGATGTAATGATGTTATATCCGGCGGTTATATCGACAGATACCGTATAGAAGATATTGTTATGACAGCAGTACCGAAGACCGGATATGAAGTGGATCAGATCACAGTAATGATGGATGGTGCAGCTTACAGTGATATGACGGTTTCTGATATAGAAAATACAGACAATAAGCAGATCAGGATTCAGGCACCAGATACAGGCTTTGAGAAGAATGTAGAGGTGACAGTTACTTATAAGGAGATTCCAAAAGCTGAGTTTCAGTATGAGCTGGTATCGGCAGATGGAGCAAAGGCAGGAACAATAGCTGTTCATGTGGATCGTAAAAAACAGAATGATCTTGTGCAGAATGTATCCTCCGGATCAGGCAGCCTTGAAGTATACCGGGACAGCACGGTTACAATGACAGCATCGGTGATCGCTGGCTATGAGATCAATGCATGGAGTATGAATGGTACAGATATCACAGCAGATGTCCGGACGAACAATACAGATCTGAGCAAACTGGTATGTACCGTTGATGAGAAGCTGTTGCAGAATGTACCGATTAAGATCACTGTAACGGTTGTTAAGACGCCGGAGCCTCCGTTAGAACCGGAAAAACAGGTTGTAGAGAAACTGACTAAGAAGCAGATTGAGAAGAATTCACAGACACTTTCCAGCAAACAGAAGGTTGTATGGACACAGAAGGGAATCCAACTGACCTGGAAAGCTGTTAAGGGGGCACAGGGATATGATGTCTATGCAGCTCCATGTAACAGAAAGAAGCTGACTGTTGTTAAGACGATTTCAGGTGCAAAGAAGAACGCAACAGTACTGAGGAAGTATAAAGGCAAGAGTCTGAACCGGAAGCAGTCATACAGAGTCCGTGTCAAGGCATATCGTATTGTGAATGGGAAGAAGCAGTATATTGCTACAGGACTGACCCTCCATATCGCAGGGCCGAAGAACAAGATATATACAAATGTAAAGAAGATTCAGTGCAAGAAGACAGAGTATACCTTAAAGAAAGGTAAAACAGCAAAGATAACAACTAAGCTTATCTTACAGGATAACAAGAAGAAACTGTTATCCAAAGGGCATGGTGCTAAGCTTCGCTACAGCAGTACCAATAAAGCGGTTGCTGTTGTAACGGCAAAGGGTACGATCCGTGCAAAGAAAAAAGGAACCTGTTATATCTATGTTACTGCATTAAATGGAGTAAATAAACGGGTGAAGGTCACAGTAAAATAAAACTGCAAATTTAAGTTAAAAAAATTCCATGGCGGGGTAACACAGGAGCTTTCCGGCTCCCTGTTATCCCATTCATGGAATTTTATTTTTGTTCAAAATATTTATATAAAAATCTATTTCTTTCTGGACAGATAGGTGACAAAGATCATATATTTATCAATGATCTGTCCGGCGATAGCAATACCTTTTCCCATTGTAAAAGCTGCCAATATAGTTCCGATCCCAAGACCTTTGATATGACCGAGAAAGAAGCCTGTCATACAGGCAGTTGTAAGCAGACAGATAACGTCAAAAGAAATCTTAACGATTGAATATTTCTTCTTTATGATCTGCGACAGCTCGCGTGGAAAAAGGTCGGTAGGAACGATTGGCAGACCGCAACGGTTGGAAAGTGCGATACCGATACAGATCAGCACATAACTAATTATAAAATAAAGAATCCGGTATTCGATAGCGGTTGGAAGAATGTTGATCCACATTTCATGGACATCAAGCAGTTTCCCGAAGAAAAAACCAACGATAAAACTGCACAGATATTGAGGGACAAATTTCTTCCGTAAAATCATCAGGGTGAGAACCAGAAGTCCCTGAAAGATGTAGGTCCAAGTACCTAAGCTGAGCTTTGGGAGCACCTCGGAAAAGGCGTAAGGAACACTGGAAATCGCAGAAATTCCTGCACCGGAATATAACATCAGAACGACTGCAAAGCTGTTTATGCATACGGCAACGATCAGGGCGACCTCTCCATACATGATCCGTTGTGTCATATGAGCATCCGTTTCAGGAATGATCTGTTTTTGTGCATATGTATTCATTTTAAAGTGACATCCTTTCATTTGCGCTTATCATAGATATCTGTAATAGAAGATTTTGATATCATATGTAAGTGTATTTACTTCATTTTATTTATCTTTCACGGTTCCGTATTGTAGCACTCCATGCAAATGATAACAAATAAATAGTTTTTATAATTCTATAGATATTGTCTATATATGATTTGCGAGTATAATAGAGAGAAATGAGAGATATAAATAATTTTGTACGAGAACAGGGAAAATGGATCGAACATCAAAAGTCAGATAGAAAGAGGTAAACGAATGAATTTATTTTACATACGGTATTTCGTGGAACTGGCAAAGGAACAGCAGTACACGAAGGCAGCAAAGAATCTGAACATCACACAGCCGAGCTTAAGCCATGCGATTCACCAGTTAGAAGAAGAACTTGGGGTATTATTATTTGAAAAGACAGGACGTAACACTGTACTTACGAGGTATGGAGAAGAATTTCTGGTCTATGCGGAGAATACGATCCGGACGCTCGATCAGGGCATCCGTCTGATGCAGAAGGCAGCACATGGAGAAGGTGTCGTAAGATTAGGGTTTGTCCGACCGCTTGGTATGGACTTTGTTCCGGGACTGGTTGATGATTATAGGAAAAGGTTACAGGATGAAACGGTTCAGTTTTCATTCCATACAGGAACAACACATGAGTTAGTAAATGGACTGAAAGAGAAACAGTACGATATTATATTCTGTTCCAGACCGGTGGATGAAAGCGGTCTGTCTGTTCTTCCGGTTGGCAGACAGGATCTTGTCGTGATCACTCCGGAGGGGCACCCGCTCGCAGAAGAGAAAAATGTAGATCTTGCGGACACATTAAAATATCCGCAGATTTATTTTGCGGAAGGTTCTGGTATGCGGGATGTGATAAACGAATTATATAGCTTGATAGGTGAGACACCGCAGATTGCTTATGAGACAGAAGAAGATGAAGTAATTGCCGGCCTTGTAGCGCATAACTTTGGAATTGCTGTTGTTCCTTATATGAAGCTCTTAGAACGGCTTACGGTAAAAATCCTGAAGCTAAGAAAGCCCCGGGCAGACCGGATGTATTATATGGTCTGTGACGCGACTGCTTATAAGCCTCCCTGTGTACAGCGTTTTTATGATTATGTGTCGGAAAAAAATGAAATGCAGGAAGATAAATTTATATGGAATATATAGAAAATCGGAATTTGCATAAAAGTTTCGCGTATACGACAGGTTTGTGGTATAATTTTACATGAGTGATATGTATGGCTTTTTGCAATATGTATACAAAAATGATAAAAGGAGATAAAGACTATGGCATGGTATGACAGCGCAGTATTTTATCATATTTACCCACTTGGATTGTGTGGATGTCCACATGATAACAATGGAGAGACAGGAGCGCATTTTGACAAGTTAAATGAATGGGCGGAGCATGCGAAGCGGATCGGATGCAATGCGATTTATATAGGACCGTTATTTGAATCCGGTTCTCATGGATATGATACAACCGATTATCGGCTGGTAGACAGACGACTTGGAACAAATGATGACTTCAAGCAGTTCGTAAAGAACTGTCATGCAAATGATGTAAAGGTCATCGTAGATGGTGTATTTAATCATACAGGCAGAGATTTCTTTGCATTTCAGGATATAAAGCAGAACCGGGAGAATTCCAGATACAAGGATTGGTACTGCAATGTGAATTTCTGGGGTAACAACGAATATAACGATGGATTTTCCTATGATAACTGGGGCGGATATAATCTGCTTGCGAAATTAAACCTCTGGAATCCGGAAGTGAAGAATTATCATCTTGAAACCGTAAAGTTCTGGGTCGATGAATTTGATATTGATGGAATCCGTCTGGATGCTGCGGACGTACTTGATTTTGGCTTTATGAAAGAATTACGTTCCTTCTGCAATGGATTAAAGCCGGATTTCTGGCTGATGGGCGAGGTTATTCATGGAGATTATTCGAGATGGGCAAATAACGATATGCTCCATTCCGTAACAAATTATGAACTGCATAAGGGCTTGTATTCCGGACATAACGACCATAACTATTTTGAGATTGCACATACGATCAAGCGTTTAAATGGCATTGTAGGTGATAAGAAGTTATATACCTTCTGTGATAACCACGATGTAGCAAGAATCTACAGTAAATTAAATAACAAGGCGCATATGTACAATGTAGCGATCCTCGTATATACCGTACCGGGAATTCCATCAATCTATTACGGTTCTGAATTCGGTATACCGGGCAATAAGGAGAATGGTTCAGACTGGAATCTGCGTCCGGATCTGAATCTGGCTGATTTTGATGAAAAAGATGAGCTTCCTGCATTGTATACAACACTTGGACATCTAAAACAGAGATTTCCGGAACTGACCTATGGAGACTACCGGGAATTGTATCTAACGACCGGACAGTTTGCATTTGCAAGATGTCTGGATGGACGTGCAGTTGTAACGGCATTGAATAATGCAGATAACGGTGCACACATGGAGATTAATCTGCCGATTGGTGCAAATAAAGCAGTCAACCTCCTGACGATTGATCAGACAGCAGAAGCGCAGGAGGATACCTGTACCGATGATGCAACAGCAAAGGCATGGGGAAATGCACGAAATGAGTTGCTTGATAAAGCCGGTCAGTTGGTCGGAGCCTCCGGTGAAATCCGCTATAAGGCAGAAGATATCCGTAAGGCATTAGAAGCACTGGAAACAGGCGCAGACTTCGGCCAGGCAGTATGGAATCTGTTTGGAAATCTGAATGATACCATGAATAACATGCATCGTGTGATCGGTGAATTTGAACAGACAATGCATAAGCAGGAGAGAAACTCTGTAGCCGCAGGCGGTGACTGTACAGGCGGAGAAAGCCTTGAGATCCGCGATGGGAAGCTGATCGTAGACCTTCCGGCAAACAAGGGTGTTGTCGTATATTTAACCAATGAATAATATATAATTTGCCTACATTTTACTTATAGTAATGAAAATTACTATGAGAAGATGGTATTAAGTATTTTGTATAATATTTTATTAGAGAAATTTATAGACAGAAAAAGTCCATCAGACTTGTTTTCTGAATGAGCAAGTCTGATGGACTTTTTTGTCGCAAAAATTTATGCATAAAGAATAAGAACTATGCGTAGAATATTAAGATTGCATAGAAAAAAGAATGCAAAACCTCTAAAAAATATGTAGTTTTTTGTTGAAAATCACATAAAATAGTGTTAGCATAAATATATATGTTAGTATATTTGTAACGAGACTGCACAGAATTGACGGAAACCGCTTCTGTGCCGGGGGAATGGTTATAATTAAGGAGATTGTATATGATACTTATTGATACGCAAAAAGAAGAATTTAGCAAGCTGAGGGATATCCGCGTATTTGGAAGAATCAGTCACGATGACCGGTTTAATGGGAATCTGCTGGTGATCGGTCTTGGCGGTGTCGGAAGCAGAACCGTTTGTAACTTAAAGGGGATGATGGTTGATGATATCATACCGGAGGATAATATTCATTTTCTGATGATTGATTCAGACATTCCTGAGATGGAACAGACAATTGAGGACAGCAAAGAGCATGTTGGTTTTAATGCACTTGAAGTATTAAGTATCTACAGACCGAATATTGAAAATATACTTGCAGATGGAATCAAGAAAAATCCGGTACATCCGAATCTTGCAAACTGGATGGATGCAGACTTTCCGGATGTTACAGTGACAAAAGACGGTGCGCATGGCAATCGTCAGATCGGACGACTCATGTTTTCAAATGCTTATGAAGATATCCGTATGCTGTTATTTGACAGACTGGAAGAGATTCATGATAAGGCGAATGGTAATTGGATGGATGTGATCATTGTATCCAGTCTTTCCGGCGGAACCGGAAGCGGTATCTTATCCGATCTTACATATAATATCCGGGCGTATGGAAAAGCAAAGAAGTGGGCGAATCTTCGAATCGGAGGCTGCCTGTTGATGCCGGATGTTATATTTGGCAACAAGAGCGTAACGGAAGATCCGGAGTTAATGTTCCGGATGATGGCAAATGGCTGTGCTGCGTTAAAAGAAGTCGATTACTATATGAAGCTTTCAGAAAAGGATGATGCATATATATTTGAAAGCACCACCCATAAGCTGGTGATCCGGGAGAATCTGTTCGATGCCTGTATGCTGGTATCCGGTAAGAAGGACAGCCAGGGATACCTGCCGGAGGGTACAGTTCTGATGGACACAGCAAGCTTCCTATATAAACTTGCATGTAACAAATATATCGGTAACAATGATGTAAACGATGACAGAAAGCTGCTTCGGGATGTATTCTTTGACAATGAGAAATATTCTGTGACAAACTGGAAGATGGAACATTCGGATTCTGAGATTGCGACAGCAAATTGTTATTATAAGGTTGTCAGTGAAGCAGATTACAAGATACCGATCCGTGAGATTGAGAATATCTGTGAGAGTGATCTGTTTAACAAAGCATATAAGCGTTTGTTTGTTTCACCATTTGACAATCCGCAGATTGAAGCGGATATCAAGGATGCGTTAAAAGAGCTGGATGATTTTCTTCATGCAGAACCGGGGGATGAGATCAACCTCAGTGTGAACGGATTAATCCAGTTTGGACAGTTTACGAAGCCAACCTATAAGATGATCAAGAAGCATACAGATGGACTCAGAGAACATATGGGTGAGAAGCTTGATAATATGGATAAAGAGCTTCCGGTCATGATCAAGTCCATTAAGAATAAATTGTGGAATTCCTTAGATGCTGTAATTGCCAAATATATCAAGGTATGCGGTCCGTATGCAGCGATTGATATTATCGGAGCACCAACAGCCGGTGTAGCAGATTCTACCAGAGGTATGATGGCAGAGGTTAAGAAGCTGCAGGAGCTTCACAGCAAATATACACCATCCGGTGAATATTCCAGAATTATAGAATCTATATGTGAGATTGTAGCAAAACGTTTCTTCACTTTTCCGTCTGCAAAGCGTGAGACAGAGAATGGATATTATGATGCCTGTATCAAAGAGACACTTGCTTCAGAACGAAATCGGATCATGGATGAGATTGATGCACAGGATCTGTTTGGTGATACACTTCGTTGGTTGCAGCAACGGGCAGAGCGTTTGGATGAGATCTATTCCCAGTTCGGAGAAGATCTGAAGAATTCAATCGAGGATCTTGCAAATGAAGGTAAGGTAACAACGAAGAATATATTAAAGAATGCGGCCAGACATGAATTCCTTCCGACTGATTATGTAAATGACAGTCGTATCAATGAGGTAAAGGATGGACTGATCCGGTTGATGTTAGATAATGAAGCAAATATTGATAACGGAAGAGTTGTTCCAGTCAAGGATGCGATGGAGAAGATTTATCGTCGTTTATTCAGCGGTATCGGAGCATATGGTCCGGAGAAGATGTTATCCGTTGCATTCTCAGATAAGAAACTTGCAGAGAATGATATCAATGTTATGTTTGGTTCACCGACAAATGACCGACGGGATGAAGTTATGCAGAAGGTAGCTGCTGCATTTGTAAATGATATTCAGGAAGAAAAGCAGTTATGTGTGCTCAAGGATGGCTACAAAGAACTTTTGTTGAATAAGCAATATATATCAGTGCCAAATGTAATGCCGTATTTCAGTAGGGCAGTAAAAGGAATCTTGATGGATAAACCATATAATGAGAAGGAGGATTCCATTACATTGAATCCTGGTGAGATCGAGATTTCGATCAATGATATGTATGTCGGCGTGCCTGCATCTATGATGGCATGTACAGCAGAGATGCAGAAAGCCTATAATGCAGTAGATAGTTCTTACAAGGGACTGCATATTGACGAAGTGAATAGGGATATGAGAGATTTCCCGAATCTTTGCACGTTATAATAAATAGTATGAAAGAATCCTACATGTGGAGGTGTATGAAACCGTTAGTGTTTTTCAAACTTTCGTATGTGGGGTTTTTTTAAATTTGATTTTTACCGGAATATGGTTATACTAGAAAAAGGTTTACATGAATAGATAGAAAGGAAAATTTCCATGCTGATTTGGTATGCGGATGTGTCGGATATGACAGAGGAGCAGATGAAAAAGTATCTGGAAGAGCTGTCTGAGTATCGTTTGGAAAAAGTGAATAGGCTTCGATATGAGAAGGATAAGAAATTGTCGGTTGCTGCGGGAATTTTGCTTGACCGGGCGTTAAAAGAGTGTCATTTGTCTGAGAAAGACTGTCGCTATCAGATCATGGAGCATGGCAAGGTTTATCTGGCAGATCATCCTGAGATAGCATTTAATATCAGTCACAGCGGATGCGTTGCAGTTCTGATCTTTCATAAAGAAACGAAGCACGATCTGTCCTGTGGCATTGATATCGAGCTGATACAGGGTGGACGGGAGAAGATCGTGAACCGGTTATTTTCAGAAGCGGATAGAGAACAATATAAGAAGTTGGATCCGGATGCGGCTGCATTATATTTTGCACGGGTCTGGACCCGGATGGAATCATTTGGTAAGATGACAGGAAAAGGACTTGATTTTTCAGAACCGACTCAGAAAAAAATTATGGATCGTTCAGAGATGAAAAAGAAAAATATCTATTTCCGGGAATTCAGAATAACAGATAAAACAGGTCGGAAATATAATCTCTGTGCCTGTGCAAATAAGGAAGGTTTGTTAGAAGAAACTGTATTTTCTGATAAGTCGGTTCTTTTTTCTTCTCAGAATGTAGATTGTGTGGTAATATGATGATGAAAATTTATGTACTGATACATAAGTGAAGTTTTGGAGGAACATGATATGAGTAAAAAAGCTACGAAAGCACTGAATAATCCGTATTATATCGCAAGATATAATGCATCAAAGAATAATCCAAATCTTACCAGCCGGGAAAAGACGGCTGAGATTTTAAATATTGACCGGACGCGGTTATCAAGGATCGAGCTTGGCATGTCAGTTCCTTATCCGGAAGAAGTTCTGGCGATGGCGGATGTATATGAGATACCGGAGCTTTGTAATATGTATTGCTCAGGGGAGTGTGCAATCGGTCGTGAGACAGTGAAACCGATCAATGCAGATAGCCTGGATCGACTGATCCTTCAGTTCCTTGGATCTTCTCAGAAGATGGAGAATATCACGGAGCAACTGATCAATATCACTTCCGATGGAATTGTAGATGAAGGAGAATTGGAACAGTTTGATTCGGTTCTGACTGAGTTGGAAAAAATGTCAGTCAACATTCAATCGTTGATGATGTGGGCTAAAAAAAATAAAGATTCAATTATGAGTAAAAGAGGAAATTAGAAATGGCAGACAAGAATATCGAAAACGAGATTAAGAAAAGAAGAACATTTGCGATCATATCCCACCCGGATGCCGGTAAGACAACTTTAACAGAGAAGTTTCTCCTGTTTGGTGGTGCGATCAATACGGCAGGATCGGTAAAAGGAAAAGCAAATTCCAAATATGCGGTATCCGATTGGATGGATATTGAGAAGGAGAGAGGTATATCAGTTACCTCATCCGTTCTTCAGTTTAATTATGAAGGCTACTGTATCAATATTCTTGATACACCGGGACATCAGGATTTCTCAGAAGACACATATCGAACCCTGATGGCTGCGGATTCTGCTGTTATGGTTATTGATGCATCAAAGGGTGTAGAGGCACAGACGATCAAGCTTTTTAAGGTCTGTGTAATGCGTCATATCCCGATTTTTACATTTATTAATAAGATGGATCGTGATGCAAGAGATACATTTGAATTGTTGGATGAGATTGAAAATGTCCTTGGAATACGTACCTGTCCGATGAATTGGCCAATCGGTTCCGGTAAGGAATTTAAGGGTGTCTATGACAGAGAGACCAAGATGGTCGATACCTTTGAAGCTATCTCAACCGGTGGTGCGAAGAAGGCTGCGGAGACGCAATATCATATCGAGGATCAGGAGCTTAAGGATCTGATCGGACCGTACCTGTATGACCAGTTTAAGGAAGAAATTGAATTGGTTGACGGTGCAACCGATGAAGTCGATCTCGAGAAGGTTCAGAAGGGAGAGCTTTCACCCGTATTCTTTGGTTCTGCACTGAATACATTCGGTATCGATATGTTCCTGAATTATTTCCTGAAAATGACGACACCTCCGCTTGGAAGAATGTCGGATCAGGGTGTGATCGATCCGGTTACAGAACCATTTTCAGCTTTTGTCTTTAAGATACAGGCAAATATGAATAAAGCGCATCGTGACAGAATCGCATTTATGCGTATCTGTTCAGGTAAATTTGAAGCCGGTATGGAGGTTTACCATGCAGCCAGCAAGCGTAAATTAAAATTATCCCAGCCGCAGCAGCTTATGGCGCAGGATCGTAAGATCGTAGAAGAAGCATATGCGGGTGATGTAATCGGTGTATTTGATCCGGGATTATTTTCAATCGGTGATACTCTTACATTTCCGGGTAAGAAATTTCAGTACGAAGGAATCCCGACATTTGCGCCGGAGCATTTCTGCCGAGTTGTTCAGATGAATACGATGAAACGTAAGCAGTTTGTACAGGGTGTTACTCAGATTGCACAGGAGGGTGCAATTCAGATCTTTCAGGAGTTTACAGCAGGATTGTCGGAGATTATCGTAGGTGTTGTAGGTGTTCTTCAGTTTGATGTATTAAAATACAGACTGGAGAATGAATATGGATGTGAGATCCGTTTAGAGCCGATCCCTTATAACTATATCCGCTGGGTAAAAGATCCATCTACAGATCTTACAAAGCTGAAACGTGTCAGCGATGTTAAGAAGGTGAAGGATATGAAGGGTAATCCATTGTTATTATTTGCAAATGAATGGGTTATCAATCAGGTGCTTGAGCATAATGAAGGACTGGAACTGTTAGAGTTCAGAAAGAATTAAATAAATGAATAATCTACCCTGAAAATGTAAATCCTTTTCTTATGAGGCCTAAGAAAAAATCCGTTTGACGGACAGGCAGACATAAGCAGGAGGAACATGATATGGCACTGAACAGGGTAGTGATATGTGGTGTGAATACAGCCAGACTTCCGTTACTGACAGACAAGGAAAAGGATGAATTGTTTGACAGGATCGAGCAGGGAGATATGGCTGCCAGAGAGACCTTTATCAAGGGCAATCTGCGACTGGTTCTGAGTGTGATCCAGAGATTTTCGAATTCAAATGAGAACCCTGACGATCTGTTTCAGGTTGGATGCATAGGATTGATAAAAGCAATTGATAATTTTGACCGGAGTCTGGATGTGAAGTTTTCGACGTATGCAGTTCCGATGATACTCGGAGAATGCCGGAGGTATCTGCGGGATAATAACAGTATCAGGGTATCCAGGTCGTTAAGAGATATTGCATATAAGGCGATCTACACAAAGGATGCTTTGTTAAAGAAGCTGGATCGGGAACCGACCGTGGATGAAATTGCAAAGGAGATCGATGTAGCACCGGAAGATATCACGACAGCACTGGATGCCATATCGACACCGGTTTCATTATATGAGCCTGTTTATCAGGAAGGCGGAGATACGTTATATATCGTAGATCAGTTAAGTGATAAGAAGAATAAAGAAGAAAATTGGGTAGAGAATATTTCATTGAAAGAGGCAATGAAGAAATTAAATGAGAGAGAATATAATATATTAAGGCTCCGTTTCTTTGAAGGAAAGACACAGACCGAGGTCGCATCGGAGATCGCCATTTCACAGGCGCAGGTCAGCCGTATCGAAAAGAGTGCGATCAAATCGCTAAAAGGCTACCTTCGATGAGACATGAACGATAAAGAGGTATCTATATATTATTTCTACAGAGCATTTTCATTCTATTTTACGCTGTATAACTTCGAACTAACCTCGGCTGATAGCCTTGGTAAGGTCTCAGTTATCACGTAGCGGTACTAAACGCACCGCCTTGCGGTTCGTTAAGGACCGACATGAAAAGGGTCAGTAGAACAAAATATAGATACCTCTTTATCTGTTTACGGGTAAATCTGTGTTATTGTGATTTCCCATATTTTATTATAGTTTTTTACATTTATTGTGCTTTTTTGCTTTGACCTATTTAATTTTTTTGTTTGGCTTCTAACTGTGACTTGGCTTCGGTGGCAAGCTCTGCCATATAATCCTGAACGGTTGTGCCGCCGGTGTCGCTGTTTTTCATGAGATTTGCTTTCAGTTTTTCTACTTCCTCAAGTGGAAGATCACTCATCATGGCAACTTCGGCCGGTTCGATGTGAACATTTAACATTCGTTCTGCCAGATCATATTTTGCTTTTGTTGTTCGATTCAATTCTGATTCATCTCCTTACTTATTCAGATCCTTCAGATAAGCTTCGTTGATCTCGATGATCTTATTCATGGCTTCCGGTCCCGGAGCACCAATCGTATTACGTTTATTGACACATTCTTCCATACTGATCGCCTGATAGATGTCGTCTTCAAATACCGGGCAGATTGCCTTGTAGTCGTCTAATGGAAGCTCATCCAGTGAGATGTTCCGTTCGATACAGGCGAGAACCAGTTCACCTACGATGCCGTGCGCATCCCGGAATGGAACACCGTGGTTTACCAGATAATCGGCAGCATCCGTAGCATTTGTGAATCCGTTCTTTGCAGATGCTTCCATACGGTCTTTATTTACAGTCATAGTTTTTATCATACCGTTAAATAATGCGATACATCCTTTTACGGTATCGATCGCATCAAAGGTAAATTCCTTATCCTCCTGCATATCCTTATTATAAGCAAGCGGAATCCCCTTCATTGTGGTAAGGAGAGAAGTCAATGCACCATAGACACGTCCGGTCTTACCACGAACCAGCTCTGCGATATCAGGGTTCTTTTTCTGTGGCATGATCGAGCTTCCTGTGCTGTATGCGTCATCCAGTTCGACAAACTGATATTCATTTGTATTCCAGATAATGATCTCCTCTGAGAAACGGCTCAGATGCATCATGATCGTTGAAAGTGCAGATAATAATTCGATACAGTAATCGCGGTCTGCGACAGAATCCATACTGTTAAGGGTAGGACCTGCAAAGTCAAGAAGGGAAGCAGTTAATTCGCGGTCCAGAGGATAAGTTGTGCCGGCTAAAGCACCGGAGCCCAGTGGACAGTAGTTCATTCTTGCATAGATATCACACAGACGGCCGTAATCGCGCTTGAACATCTCCATGTATGCACCAAAGTGATGGGCGAGAGTGATCGGCTGCGCCTTCTGTAAATGTGTAAATCCGGGCATATATGTGTGAATATGTTCCTTCATCAGGGAATGTAAGGTGTTCATTAATTCCAGCACAAGAGCTTTAATTTCGACGATCTCATCTCTTACATAGAGCTTCATATCAAGAGCTACCTGATCATTACGGCTTCTTCCGGTATGTAATTTCTTACCGGTATCACCGATACGGTCGATCAGATTTGCTTCTACAAAGCTGTGAATATCTTCATATTTGGATGTGATTTCAAGTGTGCCATTTTTTACATCGGTAAGGATGCTGTTTAAGCCGTCGATGATCTGATCACGTTCTGCTTCCGTAAGAATGCCGGATGCTGCAAGCATAGTAACATGTGCGATGCTTCCGCGGATATCCTGTTTATAGAACTTCTGATCAAAAGAGATCGAAGCATTAAAGTTATATACTAATTGGTCTGTTTCTTTTGTAAAACGACCGCCCCAGAGCTGTGCCATAATGTAGTTCCTCTTTTCTCTAAATTTATTTTAACTGTTTCATTTTACAACAGGATGAGAGCTTAATCAACAAAAACAGGGATTAGCAGAAGAATTTTGCACGGTAAATATCAAATTTTTATGAAATAGATATTTACAGGTTTACAGCAGTTGCGGACAGATGATAAAATAACTTAAATTGTCAGAATGGATGGATTGGATGAAGAAACGACATTTTATTTTGAAAGGAATCATTACGGCACTTGTGCTGATCGTTCTTTTCTATACAGGAAGATGGGCATTTTTTAATATATTTCATCGTCAGGATGTTGTGGACGGACTGGTAGCATTACGAACAAATGTGATGCATTCGATGGAAGATGGAAATGATTCTGATATCTTTTATGTAAAAAATGTAAAGATAAAGGATATAAGTGATATCAATAAATATGTGGATTCGGCATTTGGAAGTGTAGATACCTATCGAGTACTGGTGTCCTCCGGCGATTATCTTGCAATTCAACTTTCTTTTGATCGGAGTGAGAATTATTATGTGATCCGGAAGGTGCTTTTTGATGAAGAGATACCATCGGATAAAAAGAAAGCACTTGCCATGTATGATTCATATATAGAATTTTACAAGACCTGCATCAAAGAACCGATGAGCGATTTTGATAAGGAGAAAGCAGCACATGATTATCTGATAAAGAACTGTGTATATGGCTTTCCAGAGGAACAGCAGGATGCATATGATGCTTATGGTGTTCTTGTATCCCATAAGGCGGTCTGCGATGGCTATGCAGAGGCATTTTTTATGCTGATGACCTGTTTGGATATTCCTTGTGATATTGTGGTAGGGACTGCGGATGGAGATCTGCATGCATGGAATCAGATAGAACTTGACGGGGAATGGTATAATATTGATCTGACCTGGGATGATGCGGTTCCGGATATGGGTGAATATGTAAAACACACATATTTTAATCTGACAGATGATACACTTGCCGAAAATCATACATGGGAACGGGAGTTTTACCGTACCTGCACAGATACAGATATGAATTATTATGTGAAGACGTTTGCAGTATTTGATGATTTTGAAGCATATAAGAAAGGAATCACGAAGCAGATCGGACGCTCGGATGTGCTCGAAGCAATTGTTTATTATATGGATACGGACAGACCGGATCTGTCATTTCTCTATGACAGTTCGGCTATAAAAAAACTTAAGTATCTGGTTGAAGATATGGGAGAATATTATGTGATCATTGTATATGTAAATACATGATTTTATTATTGTAAAACAAAATGCCCGCGACAGTACGGGAGAAAGGAAAACTCAATGTCTGATGAACAGGCGAGGGTGAAGTGTGATAGATATGAGCAAGAAAGAATTTATGGATCAGCTCAGAGAAGGGCTGGATGGCAATGTATCATATGAGAAATATTGTGAAACAATAGAATATTATGAGTCTTATTTCCGGAGAAAACTGGCAGAAGGAAAGACTGAGGAGGAGATTGTTGCGGAACTTGGCTCCGGGCGACTGATCGCAAAGACGATTGTTGATACCGCAGGAGCTGACCGGACAGAACAGAGTTATACTTATACAGAGACAACAGGCGGCAGACGCGGAAGTGTGAGCCGAGATGGAGAAGACGCACCAAAGGGCTGGCATGTCAAAATGGATGAAAATGGAAATACCAGTGTCTGCTTTGGAAAACTTGATTTTTCTACAACGCTTGGGAAGGTTGTGATCGGAATCGGACTTATTTTATTACTTGCATTGATTGTATTGCTTGTTGTGATTGGAGTTAAGATTCTTGTATATGTGATCATTCCGGTTGCTGCAATTTTGTTTATTGTGAACCTGATTATCAGTCTGATCGACAATCATCGAATGTAGTCGGAAGTAGAATTTTTAACAGATAAAAAAGTTTTAAAAAAAGTTGAAAAAAGTTCTTGACAATTATCGGTATATCCCTTATACTAGCAAAGGTGTTCGACAGAGAACACAAACGAAATGGGATCTTAGCTCAGCTGGGAGAGCATCTGCCTTACAAGCAGAGGGTCACAGGTTCGAGCCCTGTAGGTCCCATTTAAAATAAAATATGGCGGGATAGCTCAGTTGGCTAGAGCATGCGGTTCATACCCGCAGTGTCGAGGGTTCAAATCCCCCTCCCGCTACTAACCTTTAATCGTCATGAATGTCATGACGATTTTTTTCTTTGCAGAAAAGTTTGTTGATTATGAATGGATAAATTATTATAGAATGGATAAACATTTTATCATCGGGTGAGATGGGTAAATAAGAAATAAGGAGAAATCAAATATGCGAGTTGGAATGGGCTATGATGTTCATAAATTGGTAGAAGACAGAAAGTTGATCCTTGGCGGAGTGGAGATTCCATATGAGAAAGGACTGCTTGGGCATTCAGATGCAGATGTTCTGCTACATGCGATCATGGATGCGCTTCTTGGAGCAGCGGCACTGGGAGATATCGGCAGGCATTTTCCGGATACAGATGACCGTTATAAGGGTGCAGACAGCATGGTGCTGTTAAAGGAAGTGAAGAAGCTTCTGGACGAGAATTTTTTCTTTATAGAGAATATAGATGCGACAGTGATAGCACAGCAGCCGAAGCTTGCCCCATATATAGAAGATATGAGAAAGAATATTGCAGAATGTCTGGAGCTTCCGGTGAACAGGGTGAATGTGAAGGCTACGACAGAGGAAAAGCTGGGATTTACCGGAGCAGGCCTTGGAATCAGTTCACAGGCTGTCTGTCTGTTAGAGACTGTTGGAAACTATGATTATGATGTTATGGGAATGAATCAGGGAGGCTGTGCCGGTTGTCAGGGCTGTCCGGTCAGGCAGTAGGTAGTTTCGGGTATGAATGAAGAAAGATACGATCATATGGATCGTAAATCGTTTGATTCGATCAGGATAGAGATTGCCGGAGCGGAAGATTTGAACGAGATACGAAAACTCTGGAAACAGTCATTTGACGATCAGGATGCATATATGGATTATTATTTTTCAAGTGTAGCAATAAGGAATCAGATCTTTGTGGCAAAGAATGGCTCTAAGATCATTTCCATGGTGCATTTAAATCCATATACTCTTGCTGAGACGACAGCAGGAGTGACAGCATATAAAAAGGGCGGTTATGTTGTCGGAGTTGCGACAGTCCCGGAATTTCGCAAACAGGGAATTATGTCGATGTTAATGAAGTATGTACTGTCATATGCGGCAGAGAATAATTACGATTATATTTATCTGATGCCGGAGAAGGAGATCTATTATAAAGGACTGGGATTTGCTCCGGTGGTAGAAAGCGGCTTTTATAATATAACAGATCTGAAACCTGAGAAGAATAATTATGAGCTTTGTGGGCTGGAAGATATAACAGATGAACAGTTGGAGAGCTTTTCTGAAAAACTGACACAATGCTATAATCTCTTTGTACCACGAACCAGAGCCTATCTGGAGGATCTTGGAATGGAATGTCAGTCTCTATTCGGTGATGTATATATCATAAAGGATGAGAATGAGATAGCGGCAGTATATGGAACTATGTATGATGGAGATTATGCAGAGATCGTTCAGTATTGTACAGATACCGGTTCACTTGATCCGTTGTTATATGGCGTTTGTGAGAGTGGCATCCGGGTATTTCCGGAAATCGAACTGTTTGGAACTTATGCGAATCATAAGATGATAAAGAAAGGTCATGGGATCATGTTTTATGAGCCGTATATGGAGTGCACAGAATTATATAGAAAATTAGATCATATTTTCATAAATGAAGTGGTTTAAAAAAGTATGGATACCATGTATAATAATTATAGAATGTATATACAAAAAGGAGAAATAAAATGACAACAGATGGATATGTAGAACATATAGTGAAAACAAAGACTTCTGCCGGAATCATGGCATTGATCGTACTTGGAGCAATTATCACTGTGGTGGGAGCATTTTTTATGTTCTTTGTACCGGGAGGCGCAATCTTTGGACTTCCGCTTGTGGTTGTTGGTGTAATTATATTTTCACTTGCGATCAATCGAAAAGAGTGTGAGTTTGAATATTTGTTCGTAAATGATGATGTTGAGGTTGCAAGGATTACCGCAAAGAGCAGCAGAAAACAGATGTATCATTTTGAAGGCGGAGAAGTAAAGCAGATCACGACTGTAGATTCAATCTATAGGGATAATGAGCATCAGGCAAATTCCGGTATTAAAACGATGAATTTCACTTCAAAGGATAAGAACACAGAGAATCCTGTTTATTCTTTTATTCTGAATAAGAATAACCGCACAGAGGAAGTCCTGTTAGAGCTTGATGCAAAGACGATTGAACATGTAAAACAATTTTTTAAGGGAAAAATCCGGGAATAGAGAAAGTCAGGAACAGACACATATTTATAAGCAGAAAGACAGATACTATAAAAAGAGGTGCTTGCGATGAAGATTACTTTTTTTAAATATCTGTCTTTGTTTTTGACCGGAGGGATGGTATATTATTTTCTTGAGATATTTACCAGAGATTATTCTCATTATTCCATGATAATCTGTGGGGGGCTGTGTATGATTGCCTGCGGAGGTTTGAATCAGATGTTCCCGAGAATGCCGATTCCGCTACAGATGATTTTATCGTCAGGGATCATAACTTTGTTTGAATTTGTAACCGGAGTTATCGTAAATCTGATCTTTCATGTTGGAGTATGGGATTATTCATACCTGCCATATAATGTAATGGGGCAGATATGTCTGCCGTATTCTGTGCTGTGGATGTTTCTTTCATTGATCATAATATTTGTGGATGATGGAATCAGGCATTTTCTGTTTGGAGAGGAATTACCGGAGTACAGATTATTTTGAATAAATGAAATGAGAGTTTTTTGTTGCTGAAGAAGCTGCGACATTTAGAGTATTAAAAAAAGCTTATAACAGATCCGGTCTGAAATCCGGACTTCTGATGATAAGCTTCTTTTATGTGGTGTGAAATTAAATACGAAATTATGGCTGAAGAGGAGTCATCTTAAGTCCTTTATACAGTTTGGTATAAAGACTTCTTTCGTCGGAGTAAAGCATGATTCCCCGTGCACCATCTTTAACAATGTAGGCGTATTTATTCTTCTGTACATTCATGTACAAAACTTCCTCCACATTCAGTTCTTTGGCCTTCACTTTAGCAACACTGACACTTACCGGCTGTAATTTATATTTTTTGATTGCCTGTTCAACTGTCATGATAAACACCTCCATCATATAGTATGCCTATGTTTGTTTGAATATAGTATATTGTATAGATAGCACAAAGTCAACTGTTAATAGTGCACAAAAAGACAAGAAAAGGAAAAAACTTCCGTTATTTTTTATAAAAAAGGAGAGATAAATAGTGAAAAATGCAAACTATTATACTATGATGGAAGAAGAATTAAAGAAAATATCGGATTCCGGCAGTAAGAAGAAGCTTCTACTTCATTGCTGCTGTGCCCCTTGTTCCAGTCATTGTCTGGAAGTCCTGGCCAATTATTTTGATATTACTGCTTATTTTTATAATCCGAATATCACAAATGATGAAGAATACGGGAAACGCTGGAACGAATTGAAACGCTTTGTCCATGAAGTATATCAGGAGAATGGGGTGGAACCATATCTGGAAGAGCATGAGAGCGAACGGTTTCTTGAAATGGCAAAAGGAATGGAAGAAGAGCCGGAACGCGGGATACGGTGTTATGCCTGTTATAAACTTCGTCTGGATAAAAGTGCCGCGTTTGCAAAAGAACATGGATATGACTATTTCACCACAACCTTGTCGATCAGTCCACATAAAAATGCAGACTGGCTCAATGAAATCGGAGAAGAGCTGGGTGAGCAGTATGGTATAATGTTTTTACATAGTGATTTTAAGAAGAAAAACGGATATAAACGCTCAATCGAGCTTTCAAAGAAATATAATTTATATAGACAGAACTTCTGCGGCTGTGAGTTCAGCAGAAGAGCGTATGAAGCAACAGAAAAAATGAAGCAGGAAGCTGCTCAGAAATAAGTTGACGAATTTCGATGAAAAAGTGTTGTCTAACAATAACAAATGTGTTAGAATTGACAAAACTAGAAAAAAGAGGCAGATGAGGATCTTTGTATGTGTGCACAGATTCTCTGTTCACTCTTTTTTTTTGAGCAAAAATAGAAAAAAGAAGAAAGGAATTGTATTATGAAAGCTTTTTTGATACTTGAAGATGGACATGTATTTGAAGGCACCAGTATTGGAGCAACCGATGAGATCATAAGCGAAATTGTTTTCAATACGTCTATGACAGGTTACTTAGAGGTGTTGACAGACCCATCCTATGCCGGGCAGGCAGTTTGTATGACATATCCGTTGATTGGTAATTATGGTGTATGTCTGGAAGATATGGAGGCTGATAAACCATGGCAGTCAGGATTTATTGTAAGAGAGATTGCGAAGAAGCCAAGTAACTTCAGAAGTGAACAGAGTATTAACCAGTTCCTTATTAATAACAATATAACAGGTATCGAGGGAGTTGATACCAGAGCATTGACAAAGATCCTCAGAAATCAGGGTACAATGAAGGGCATGATCACAACAAATGCTTCTTATGACCTTGAAGATTGTCTGAAGCGGATCAAAGCATGGGAGATGGGACATGTTGTTCTTGATGTTACATGCAAAGAAAAGAAAGTTTATCCGGGAGATGGCTACAAGGTAGCTGTTATCGATCTCGGTGTTAAGAGAAATATTATCAAATCTTTATTAAAGAGAGGCTGTCAGGTTACCGTATATCCTGCTGAGACACCTGCGGAGGAGATCATCGCAGATGCACCGGACGGCATCATGTTAACAAACGGACCTGGAGATCCAAAGGATTGTAAGGTTACAATCAAAGAAGTGAAAAAACTTTTCGATACAGATATTCCTATTTTTGCAATATGTCTTGGACATCAGCTGCTTGCACTTGCAAATGGCGGCGATACCGTAAAGATGAAATACGGTCACAGGGGTGCGAACCATCCTGTAAAAGATTTAAAGACCGGAAAGGTTTATATTTCAACCCAGAATCATGGATATATGGTAAAAGAAGAGAGCCTTGACAGAAAGGTTGCCGAGGTCAGCTTTATCAATGTAAATGATGGTACAGTAGAAGGTGTTCATTACCTTGGTAAGAATGCACAGACTGTACAGTTCCATCCGGAAGCATGTGCCGGTCCTCTTGATACAGACTTCTTGTTTGATGTATTTATGAATATGATGGAGGTGTCTAAGTAATGCCAAAGAATCCGAATATTAAAAAAGTTGTTGTAATTGGCTCCGGTCCTATCGTAATCGGACAGGCTGCAGAATTTGACTATGCCGGTACACAGGCTTGTCGTTCATTAAAAGAAGAAGGTCTTTGCGTTGTTCTGATCAACTCCAATCCGGCTACGATCATGACAGATAAGGATATCGCAGATAAGGTATACATTGAGCCATTAACAGCCGATGTTGTAAAAGCAGTGATCGAGAAAGAAAAACCAGACAGCCTTCTGCCAACACTGGGTGGTCAGGCAGCTTTAAATATCGCAATGGAACTGGAAGAATCCGGTTTCTTAAGAGAACATGATGTTATGTTGATCGGTACATCTTCTTCAACAATCAAAAAAGCAGAGGACAGACTGGAATTCAAGAAAACCATGGAGAAAATCCATGAGCCTGTAGCACCATCTGAGGTTGTTACAACGGTAAAAGCCGGTCTCGAATTTGTTAAGAAGATTGGATATCCGGTTGTACTCCGTCCGGCATACACCCTCGGCGGAAGCGGCGGTGGTATCGCTGAGAATGAAGAAGAGTTTGTCGAGATTCTGATGAATGGTCTGAGACTCAGCCGTGTCGGTCAGGTTCTGGTAGAGCGTTGTATCGCAGGCTGGAAAGAGATCGAATACGAAGTAATGCGTGATGCAAATGGTACCTGTATTACAGTTTGTAATATGGAGAATCTGGATCCGGTCGGTGTCCATACCGGTGACTCTATCGTAGTAGCACCATCCCAGACATTGGGTGATAAAGAGTATCAGATGCTTCGTACATCTGCATTAAATATTATTTCTGAATTAAATATCCGTGGTGGCTGTAACGTACAGTTTGCATTACATCCAACTACATTTGAATATTGTGTAATCGAAGTAAATCCTCGTGTAAGCCGTTCGTCGGCACTTGCATCCAAGGCAACCGGTTATCCGATCGCCAAGGTTTCTGCAAAGATCGCACTTGGTTATAATCTGGATGAGATCAAGAATGCAATTACCAAGAAGACATTTGCAAGCTTTGAGCCTGCACTGGACTATGTTGTTGTTAAGATTCCTAGACTTCCGTTTGATAAGTTCATCAAGGCAGATCATGATCTGACAACACAGATGAAGGCAACCGGTGAGGTTATGAGTATCTGCACAAACTTTGAGGGTGCATTGATGAAAGCAATCCGTTCTCTGGAACAGCATGTAGATGGTCTTCATTCCAGCAGATATAAGAATATGTCTGACAGTGATATCTTAAAGCTTCTGCATCATGTAGATGACAGACGTATCTTTGTTATTGCTGAGGCGCTTCGCCGTGGCATTACACAGGAAGCAATTCACGATATCACAAAGATTGATCTTTGGTTCATTGATAAGATCAACAATCTGGTTGACTATGAACAGGAGATCCGTGATTCCAAGGGAGATATCTCCAAGGAACTGATGAAGGAGATCAAGCGTGTAGAATTCCCGGATAAGGTAATCGCACAGCTTACAGGAAAGACAACAAAAGAGATCAAAGAGCTGCGGTATGGCTATGGTATCCGTGCATCTTTCAAGATGGTTGATACCTGTGCTGCAGAGTTTGAAGCATCTACACCATACTATTATTCCTGCTTCGACGGTGAGAGTGAAGTAGAGGAAGATCATTCCGTAAAGAAGGTTATGGTTCTTGGTTCCGGTCCTATTCGTATCGGACAGGGTATCGAATTCGATTACTGCTCCGTACACAGTACATGGGCATTTGAGAGAAAGGGATACCAGACCATTATCGTAAATAATAATCCTGAGACAGTCAGTACAGATTTTGATATTGCAAATAAGCTGTATTTCGAGCCGCTGACAGCAGAGGATGTAGAAGCAATTGTAGATCTGGAAAGACCGGATGGTGCGGTTGTTCAGTTCGGCGGACAGACAGCGATCAAGCTGACGGAAGCACTGATGGAGATGGGTGTTCCGATCCTTGGTACAAGTGCAGAGAATGTAGATGCCGCTGAGGATAGAGAATTATTCGATGAGATCCTTGAGAAGTGTTGTATCCCAAGACCTGCCGGAAAGACGGTATTTACCAGAGATGAAGCCTTAGAGGCAGCCAATGAACTCGGTTATCCGGTTCTGGTAAGACCTTCTTATGTATTAGGTGGACAGGGAATGCAGATCGCGATCTCTGATAAAGATATTATTGAATTCATGGATATCATCAACAGACATGTTCAGGAGCATCCTGTTCTGGTTGATAAATATATCATGGGTAAGGAAGTAGAAGTAGATGCCGTATGTGATGGAGAAGACATCCTGATCCCTGGTATCATGGAGCATGTAGAGAGAGCCGGAATCCATTCCGGTGACAGTATCTCTGTATATCCTGCACAGACACTTTCACCAAAGATCAAACGTGTAATTGAAGATTATACAAGAAAGCTTGCAAACAGCCTTCATGTAATCGGTCTGATCAATATACAGTTTATCGCATACAATGATGAAGTATATGTAATTGAGGTAAATCCTCGTTCCAGCCGTACTGTTCCATATATCAGCAAGGTTACCGGTATTCCGATCGTAGATCTTGCAACCCGTGTTATCACAGGTGAGAAGATCAAGGATATGGGATATAAGCCGGGACTTCAGCCGGAAGCAGAATACTTTGCGATCAAGATGCCTGTATTCTCATTTGAGAAGATCCGTGGAGCTGAAATCAGTCTGGGACCGGAAATGAAATCAACAGGTGAATGTCTTGGTATCTCCAAGGACTACAACGAAGCCCTTTACAAGGCGTTCCTTGGTGCAGGTGTAAATCTTCCAAAGACAAAGAAGATGATTCTTACAGTTAAGGACGCAGACAAGATGGATGCAGTAGAAATCGGCAGACGTTTTGCGGCTCTTGGTTATGAGATCTTCTCTACAAAGAGCACATGTAGAATCCTGAATGAGAATGGAGTACCTGCTGAACTGATCAACAAAGTAGAGGAACCATCACCAAATCTGTTGGATCTGATCTTAAGTCATGAGATCGATCTGATCATCGATACTCCGTCACAGGGAATTGAACGAAGCAAGGATGGTTTCGTGATCAGACGTCATGCAGTTGAAACCGGTGTTACCTGTCTTACAAGCCTTGATACAGCGAATGCGCTGCTTACAAGTTTGGAGTCATCCGCAAACAGACGATTATCACTGGTTGACATCAGCGAATTATAAGTATAATATGATACAACCTGACAAAACAGGCTGCTGCATTTTGCAGCAGGCTGTTTTGCGTTCTTAATAGGAGGTGGAATATGCATAACATTCCAAGAGATGAGGTATTTGTGATCGGACATAAGAATCCGGATACGGATTCAATTTGTTCAGCGATCGCGTATGCAGATCTTAAGAATCAGTCAGAAAATAAATATATTCCCAAAAGAGCGGGTAATATCAATAAAGAAACAGAATTTGTATTAAATTATTTTGATGTGGAAGTGCCGGAGTTGATCAAAAACGTGGACACCCAATTGAGTGATATTTCTTACCGACTCGTTTCCGGTGTACCGGGTGATACAACAATGAAGAAAGCATTTGAGATCATGCAGAAGAATGATGCAACGACGTTGCCAGTTGTGGAGAATGGAAAGATTCGTGGAATATTAACTGTCGGAGATATTGCAGAAGCTTATATGTTGAATTCGGAGGACGACATTCTGTATAAAGCGAGAACCAGATGCCGTCATATTATTGAAACGATCGATGGTGAGATGGTTTGTGGAAATCCACACAGCTATATCACAAATGGAAAAGTTATCATTGGAGCGGCTCATGTGGAGTTGATGGAGCATTTTATAAAACCGGGTGACCTTGTTATCTTAAGTGACCGGAAGGAATCCCAGCTGATGGCAATTGAAAAGGGAGCAGGTATGCTGATCCTTTGTCTGGTAGATAAGGTAGATGATGATGTAGTAAAACTTGCAGCATTTAAGGGCTGTTCGATCATCATATCACAGAATGATACCTATAAGGTGGCCAGACTGATCGGTCAAAGTATACCGGTAAGATTCTTTATGGTTCGTGATAATATCATGACATTTAATGAGGATGATTCGGTTGAAACGATCAAAAGCGTAATGTCGAAGACGAGAGTCCGTTATTTCCCTGTCGTAGACAAGAGCGGGAATTATCTGGGATTGGTTTCCAGACGTAACTACATCAATGCCAGAAAAAAACAGGTGATCCTGGTCGATCATAATGAACGTACCCAGTCGGTTGATAATATCGACAAGGCAGAGATCCGGGAGATCATCGATCATCACAGAATTGCAAATGTAGAAACACTTGCACCGGTTTATTTCAGAAATCAGCCGGTCGGCTGTACATCTACGATCATATATCAGATGTACAGAGAACAGAATATTATACCGGATAAGAAGATTGCGGGATTGATGTGTGCGGCTATTTTATCAGA
This sequence comes from Clostridium sp. AF17-21AC, assembly GCF_003461365.1. NCBI lineage: Bacteria > Bacillati > Bacillota > Clostridia > Eubacteriales > Clostridiaceae > Clostridium > Clostridium sp. AF17-21AC. The sequence continues at coordinate 325,557 of NZ_QTWY01000002.1, read as the reverse complement.
TACGCTGCTGTTTAAATCGCCGACCTGCACCTGCGAGGATAAGAATGCAGCATATGCTCTTGCACAGCTTGCAGAGATAAATGTGAATGATTTTGCAATGGAAATGTTCGATGCCGGAAGTAATCTGAAGGGAAAGACGATTGATGAGATTCTGCATCAGGATTATAAGAAATTTGAGATTGACGGACGTACCTTTGCGATCGGACAGATCACATCGATCAATACCAGAGAGATTGAACAGATACAGAAGAGTATGTACGAGTATCTGACCGATTATACAGAAAACGGCTGTGATGTATTTTTGTTTGTAATGACAAGCATTTTAGACGATAGTTCCGGAATGCTGGCATTTGGAGATGAGGCAGAGGAGATCTGTTCCCGTGCGTTCCAGACGAAATTTGTAGATCATTATGCATATCTGGAGGGCGTGGTTTCCAGAAAGAAACAGATTGTTCCGGCACTGGTTCGGGCTGTACAGGAACTCGATCAGCCGGAATAGAATAAAGGCAGAAAGGCAGATGTACAATGAAGAAATATCAGGCAGTTATATTTGATTTGGATGGAACACTTTTAAATACATTAGAGGATCTGGCGGACAGTACAAATTATGCACTTCGTCAGATGAATTACCCGGAACGGACAATCGATGAGGTCCGCCGTTTTGTAGGAAATGGTGTAGAAAAGCTGATGGAGCGTGCAGTTCCGACGGGAACTTCAGAAGATGATACATTAAAAGCACTTGCGATATTCAAGAAACATTATTCGAAGAATATGTTGAATAAGACAGGTTCTTACGAGGGAGTTATCGATGTGCTTAAGGTGTTAAAAGAAAAAGGAATACCGGCAGGGATCGTATCGAACAAATTTGATGCTGCAGTAAAGGGACTGCGGGATCAGTTTTTTGGAGAGTATATTTATACTGCGATTGGGGAGTCTGCAAATGTAGCAAAGAAACCGGCACCGGATACCTGCATCGAAGCAATGAAGGAAATGCAGATCGGACGGGAAGGTACAGTCTATGTAGGAGATTCAGATGTGGATATCATGACCGCGAAGAACAGCGGACTGGAATGTATCTCTGTTACCTGGGGCTTTCGTGATGAAGAATTCCTGTTAGAACATGGTGCTACCCAGATCATCCATAAGCCGGAGGAGCTGCTCGAATTCTTTTAAACGGTAGAGCTGCTGCCTGACTGATATGGAAGTTGGATGGGCTTATGAATCGGTTTGATATGAAAGATATGCACTATGCAGATGTACATGGCGAATCAATGTATAAGGAATATGTAAGATGAATATATATACAGCGAATCAATATATAAAGGATACCTTCGGGGAGAAATTATACAAGCTGTCATTAAATGCCGGAACCACCTGCCCGAACCGGGATGGAACGGCAGGAATTGGCGGTTGTATCTTTTGCAGTAGTCTAGGATCGGGTGATTTCAGCCCAAAAGCGGATATGGACATAGATCGACAGATTGAACAGGCAAAACAGCTGGTTGCTTCGAAGTTCAAAGGTAAACATTATATTGCATATTTTCAGTCATTTACGAATACATATGGTGATATCGACCGTTTGCGGGATATTTATAGAAAGGCAGCGATGCGGTCAGACATTGCGGTTATTTCAATTGCAACCAGACCGGATTGCCTGGGAAATCAGGTGATCGATATGCTGCGTGATATACAGAGGATTAAGCCGGTGTGGGTAGAACTCGGACTTCAGACGATACATGAGGAAACGGCAAAGTTTATCAATCGCGGATATCCCATTTCGGTATATGACGAGGCGGTAAAAAAACTCAGGAATCTTGGTGTACATGTGATCGTACATATGATACTGGGACTTCCGGGAGAGACGCAGAGAGATATGATCGAAACAGCAGAGTATATAGGAAAGAGCGGTGCACAGGGCATAAAGCTGCAACTACTTCATGTCCTTAAAGGAACAAACCTTGCTGAATTGTATCAGAATGGAGAATGTTCTGTTTTATCGCTGGAAGATTATACAGAATGTGTTGTTTCGTGTCTGAAGGTACTGCCGCCGGATATGGTGATCCACCGTCTGACCGGAGATGGGCCAAAGAAACTATTGATCGCACCGCTTTGGAGCGCAGATAAGAAAAAAGTAATGAATACGATAAATGCAGCAGTCAGGCAGGCATAGCCCGGGAAACTGATTGCTGCATTTTTGTTGTTTCTATATCTGCTGATTGCAGATAGATGCTGCTTCTAAAAAAGTAGAAGCAGCATGTTTGTAGACATCGGAAAGGGAGTTATATCGTTCAAACAATTCAAAAAAGTCCCAGGAAAAGGTGTGCCCGTAGGTAAACAGACGGAACAATTCTTCGTTTTTTAGATTTTCGAAAGAAGCAAGATCAATGCAGACGAGAAAGATCAGAAATTCAATATTGATATGATAGTATACGGCTGTGCGGAAGATCAGCCGGATATCCGGATAACTGCGGCCATGTTCATAATTGGAATAGGAGGAGGGTGTGAGTTTCAGATGCTTTGCTGCTTCCTGAATGGTAAGATGGTTTCCGGTTCTGAGTGCGGTAAGAGCACTTCCTATATTTGTTTTCGTTGTCATATTAGAAGTTCCTTTCATTTGTAGTTTTACTGTCTGAAATACGAAGATCTATATAAGTGTCGATCAGCTTTTGATCGATGGATGACAGACAGGCGATTTTTGCAGATCGTTCATTGCTCTGTGCATCTGTGGGCAGAGCCGGAACGGCAAGGTATGGATTTTCTTCATAAACTGCTTCCGGCATTGCACCGGCCGGAGCATTCTGGACAGCCAGAGTATAGGCAAACAGAAAGTCGTGCTCTAATATCCGGGACAATTCCATGATATGCTGCATGCCGGGGATGATCCTTCCGGTTTCGTAACTGGCATAGCTGGCACGGGATACAGACAGCTGTTTTGCGACCTGTTCCTGAGTCAGATGTTTCTTCTTGCGGAAATACTTTAATAAGTCAGGAAGTGGATTGTTTTCTTTTTTCATATTGGATTCCTTTCATTTGTTTTTTTTCGATCATAACAGAAAAGGTGGCTGCAGGAGTGTTGATGTAATAACTTGTATGGTTTGATGTAATAACTTGCATGTTTCGGGATAAAAAGTTGCGTTTTTAATATTGATACGGTACAATTACAAAAGTTCAGAAGATAAAAATGGAGGTATAAAAATGAGCCGTGCAGATGATATATTTATTTCAATGTGCCGTTCGATCATAGAGAACGGATACAGTACAGAAGGGGAAAAGGTTCGTCCAAAATGGGAGGATGGAACCAGTGCCTATACGATCAAACAGTTTGGTGTTGTGAACCGGTATGATCTTTCAAAAGAATTTCCGGCGATCACACTTCGCAAGACGTATGTGAAATCTGCTATTGATGAACTGCTCTGGATCTGGCAGAAAAAATCAAATAATATCCATGATCTGAAGAGCCATATCTGGGATAGCTGGGCAGATGAAGATGGCTCGATCGGAAAAGCATATGGTTATCAGATGGGAGTAAAACATCAGTATAAAGAGGGTATGATGGATCAGGTGGATCGTCTGATCTATGACCTGAAACATAATCCATACAGCAGACGTATGATAACCAATATGTATGTGCATCAGGATCTTCACGAAATGAATCTGTATCCATGTGCATACAGTATGACCTTTAATGTGACCGGAGACCGCCTGAATGCAATATTGAATCAGCGTTCACAGGACGTACTTGCAGCAAATAACTGGAATGTGGTCCAGTATGCAGTGCTGGTTCATATGATCGCGCAGGTGACAGGCTTCAAACCGGGTGAACTGGTTCATGTGATCGCAGACGCACATATTTATGACCGCCATATTCCGATCGTGAAGGAACTGATCGAGAGAGAAACCTATCCTGCACCGAAATTTAAAATGAATCCGGATGTAAAGGATTTTTATGAGTTCACAGTAGATGATTTTACGATCGAAGATTATAAGACCGGACCTCAGGTGAAAAATATTCCAATCGCGATTTAACGGATATTTGTAGTTATTTGAATAAAATTACTAAAAAAAGATTGTATTTTAAGATAAAATTCACAAAAAGTATTTGTCTATTCTAAAAATTTGTGGTACAATTTTCATATATTTTTGGAGGTGCGTTACACATGGAAGATATTATGATTACATCTGGCACAAGTTTTGAAGGATATGAGATCTCAGAATATGGTCCATATAGATTTGTGCAGACAATTTTAAGTTCAAACTTTCTGAAGGAGATTGGTTCATCAATTGCAGATATTGCTACAGATCGAAGCAGCATATATCAGGAGAAGCTGGATGGAGCAATGAATGAAGCAATCAAGTCATTCAAGGAGATGGCTGGCAAGACCAAGTACAATGCAGTTGTAGGTTTCCATACAAATGTAGTAGATTACTCATCTAATATTACATCTGTTGTTGCTGCGGGTACATTGGTTTCTATCAAGAAAGAATATCAGTCCGAATTTGAGAAGAGTGTATTTGTCAGAAAAGAGTTATATGTTAATAACTATTATGACAAGCTTGTTCCAAGAGCTGTAAAGATCGTTCTTGCTTCAGAAGGAAAAGGAACCAGAATATCAGCATGGTTTAATAATTACAATATGGAAGATATCAAAGCAATCAAGGCAGATATTAAATTTACAAATATTTATGGTGATGAGATCACATTGACCGGAGTTGATTTCGTATTTGATAAAACAGGTCAGTCGCTTCTGAAGTCTGATTATATTGAATGTAAGCTTCCGGATAAGTACATAAAGATCATTTCAAGCTCAAAGGTATATATCCAGAAGTATGTAACTTCCCGTGGAGTATATTCCTGCGGAGATGATCCGATCGATGTAGATCTCAGTCCATTAAAGTTCAAAGCCCTTAAGATGAAAAAAGGTCTGGATGCGGTATGTAACTATAAGTCAGACGGACTGGTATGGACCTGTAACTGTGGTCATGTAAATGAGGGCGGAGCAGAAGAATGTGTGATCTGTTCCAGAAAACAGGATGAGATGAAGAACACGGTTTCCTTTAATTATGAGCCTATGATTGAGGAAATGCGTCAGAAAGAATATGTTATGGAGATCAAGGATGTTCTTATGAAGCACATTAAGGACATTGATTCCGGCCTTCGTATGCAGTTGTTGGAAATCATGGAGTCCGGTCTTCAGTATGAGAAGACCCGTGGCAATATGAAGGATACGGTTATTGAAAAGGTAGAGAATCTGTTCCTTGGATTATAAAAATGCAGCAATATGTTCTACAGATAATTGAGCATCTGGAAGAAATGGGATATAAAAAACTAAATCCTGAAAGCAATAACGTATATGGCAGACTGGGAACAGATGCCATATATGTTGTTGTGCTTGGAAGCAGCAGAGATCTGAGGGCAGAAAGCTTACAAAAGTTTAACAGACAGATCATACATGACTTGTCTGCAGACAGTGATAAAAGGATCGAACTGCTTAATATATTACTGACACCGAATGGATTGTTTGATGATTCTGTAAATGAGATTGTTTCAAAGATGAGCAATGTCTGGCTGTTCAGTGAAGACTATGGCAAACTGTATGTGTTTGAAAATCAGCCAATGGATTTTGATGGTTTGCAGCCGGTGCTTGACAAACAGATCCTTCAGGAAAAGGGCAGGAATCTTTCAAGGATCCGTAAAACGTTTGGTGTAATAACACCGATATTGATATTAATCAATATTATTATTTTTGTGATATCTGTATATACAAGAGATGCAGCGGGGAATTCTTGGCTGGAGGAATTGCTTGCGGATAATTTGTATGACGTAATCGTAGAAAAGCAATATTATCGAATCATAACATCCATATTTTATCATTTTTCTCTGATTCATCTATTCAGCAACATGGTTGTTCTGGTTGCGCTGGGAGCGAGAGTTGAGAATCTGATGGGACGGATTGGCTTTCTGATTTCATATTTGTTTTGCGGGATCACCGCTTCAATATGTTCGTTGATCAGCTGTTATCTGGGAAATTATTATACATATGCAGGTGGCGCATCCGGGGCAATCTGTGGATTGATGGGAGTGCTGATCGTATTTGCATTTTTTAATAAAGGACATATTTCAGGAATTTCGTTAAAAGATCTTTTGTTTTTATCCGTGCTCACAATATTAAATGGATATGTTTCAGATGGAATTGATAATGCAGCGCATGTAGGCGGCCTTATCGCTGGACTTTTAGTTGGTATAATTGCGATCCTGATCCATAAGGCTGTTGTAAAAGATAAACCTATGTGATAAAATTAAGAGATGAAAAAATTGTTAGGAGTATGGTTTGATGGGTACTGGAATAAGTATGTCAAGTGTGAATAAAATTAAAGAACTGGCTGAAAGCAGAGACTATAGTCTTGCTTTGGATATACTTGAACATCAGGATTTGACCAAGTCCCTTTCGCCACAGTTTATTAAGATCTGTGGTGAAGTTTATTATGAAAACGGGCGGTATCAGGAAGCCCGTGCTGCTCTTGTAAAAGCACATTCCATGGCACCTGTAGGGAATAAGATCATATATTCTCTGATCCGGGTATATTTATCCATGGGCTTTTATTCACTGGCAAATACCTATTATGAAATATATAAATTTAATCAGAATGAAAAAGATGCGGGTACATACAGGATCGAATATATGCTTGCGAAAGCAGAAAGAAAACCATACAAGGAATTGTATGGTATTCTGATATCGGCAAATGAAAAAGAAACAAGTGATATCTGGGATTTTGAGATGCTTTTATTGTATAAAGCAATGGGAAATGAAGAAAAATTCCAGTCGGAAGCCGAGATGTTCTGTGCAACTTATAAAGGTTCATCTTATATTGACAAGGTGAATCAGTTAAGAGAGAAATTATATGATGTTGATAAAGCCATCTATTGTTATCCTGAAACGGAAGCAATGGATGACGATATCGCGCAGCAGGATGTCCGTCTGATGGAAGAGAAAGTATTAGAAGCAGATGATTTGAGAATCCATCCGAAAGATCCAAAGATCACATTGATGGTTGAGGATCGGGAACCAGTTACGAATTCTATGAAGTTTAAACAGATGCTTCTGAAGTCGAAAGAAAAGAAAGAATCCAAGAAGTTACAGAAACAGGAAAAAAAAGCAGAACAGCAGAAAGAACAGACAGATCAGGAAGTATTGGATACTCCGGAGAATTCTGATCAGGAAGAGAATACCGGAAAGAAAAAGTGGTTCCTTAAGAACCGGATGTCAAAGAAAGAAGAAGAGGCAATTGAGGAAGCATTTGCGGAGCAGGAGAACTCAGAAGTAGACCGTGATCAGCTTCTTGGCGAGATTGTAAATCCGGAATCTGATGAAACTGTCGCTGAGAATGGCATGGAAGCTGAAGCAGAACCGGTTGCTGATCCTACAGGGGATGAGAAGAAGCCGAGAAGTCTGGATGAATTATCAGAGGATTCATTTGAAGATGGCGTTGACGATTTTGATTTTGATAACGAAGAATATGATTCTGTATTGATGGTAGATGTGGATGATGCAATCATGCCGGAACCATCGAATGAACATACAGAAGAGATTCTCGAAGAAGCTCCGGAAGAGATTATATCCGAAGATATAACTGACGCTTCAGATGTTGAGAAACCTGAGAATGTTGAATCGGAAGAACCTGAAAAATCTGAAACCGATGAGCAACAGATTGAGAAGAAATCAGAATATACGGAATCTGTTGAAGATCATGAGATTACTGAGGCGGAGACAAAAGATGCTAAAGAACCTGAGACATCAGAATCGAATGAAGAAGACGCCGATAGTGCTGAGACGCCAGGGCCGGCCGGGGAAGATGATGATTCTGTTGTTATAGAGGAAGTAGAAGAAACTGAGAAATCTGAGCTTGAAGAAACAGCAGAAACCGCTGAGCCTGCAGAAGATGCTGAAAAGGCAGAGATGCTGGAGGAAAATCAGAAACTGGAGTTAGAATCAACGGATACAATGGAGAAAACAACTTCTGATGATCCGTTTGATATAGATATAGCGATTCAGTCGCTTGATGAATATACATTTGACGCAGATACCTGGGAAGATGATTCATTTGAACAGGCATATGAGGATGATGATATTGTGGAGATCGAAGCAGCAACCGGATCTGACACAAAAGTGGAAGTCGAAACAGAGAATGAAGCTGAAGAGGAAGTAGAAATCGAGCCGGAAGTGGAGGTTAGGGCTGATTCCGATCCTGGATCAGAATTAGAAGTCGAAGCTGAGGCTGATTCTGAGAAAGAATCTGAGAGTAAGACGGAAGCTGAGAAGGATGTTGAAATTGATTCTGAAGCTGTGGTTGAAATGAATTTAGAGGCCGAGGTCAATCCGGAATCTGAAACGGAACAAGAACCAGAATACGGGATTGAATCGGAGAAAACGGCACATAGACGGGACTTCCCGATATTTCGTTCAAGTCTGTTTCCGGATTATAACAGCGACAAACCTCCAGTTGTAGAGTTGATGAAAGAAACGGTTGATATGAAGGCTGAATATGACAGAAAAATGTCAGATAATCTGGAAAAAGAAGAACAGCTTATTAATCAGGCAGATGAATTACTGGCAAGACTTGGTATAGAGCTTGGAACCAAATATGCATCAAATACAGACTACTTCAATATGCATAGTGATAGTTTTGTTAACCTGATTGAAGATGAAACAGACGTCGAAAACGCGGATCTGTCATCTGATGAGAAGGGGATATCGGAACAAGAAGATAACAGAAAAGAACAGCTTGAGCACCTAGATAAAAAACAGGAGAAGAAATACAAGCTTAAGAGAAATGACAAATAATTAGATTAATATATAAATATTATTTTTTATTTGATAATGTGGAAGGAGGCGTACAAATTGGCTGTAGATCAAACAGAAGCTATGATTGCTGCGATAAAGGCACAGCTTGAAAAAGAAAGAGCCGCTGAAGCTGCAAAGCAGAAGAGACTGGAAGAAGAGCAGGCACTGAAAAATCTGAGCAGTAATAAAAAGAAGTCTTCAGATAGTGGAAGCAAGAGCCAATATAAGACTTTGTCTGCTGAAGAACTTGCGCGTATTGAGGAGAAGAAACGACGTAAGAGAGAAGAAGCATTGGGTATTGTTCATGAGGATAAGCCTGAAGAGACAGAGAACAACGAAGCAGAAACTAATAAGCCAGATACAAATAAAGAGGCAGAGGGTGAAGCAAAAGAAGCAAAGACAGAGGATAAGAATGACAAGCAGAAAATGCCGAAAATCAGTCTTAACCTTGGTGGTATTGCCGATGAAGGCCTTGGCGGCCTTGGCGGCGGTTTAGGAAGCGGACTGGGAGAAGGTCTCGGTGGCGGACTTGGCAGCGGTTTAGGAAGCGGACTTGGTGGCGGACTTGGCAGTGCACCTTCAGAAGGCGGATTGTCCGGAAAAACAGAGGACGCAGGCAGTGGCCTTGGTGCTTCATTAAATATTAAAGGTAAGGTGGATGATTCCCTTTCACCTAGTAAAGTTGGTGAAACAGAGAAACAGACACTTACAGATGATTCTGTACGTTTTGATGAGGATGATATGTCTTCTGTTGCTGCAGATGATGCAGAATGGACACCAGGAAAGAATGTTGAGGTAAAAGAAGTAAAGACACCAAAGGGTAATGATAAAAATGGCGACTTGTTCAGTATTTTACCTGACAGAAACAAAAACGCATCTGATGTTTCGTCCATGTATGATATAGATGATGATGACGATGATGATGATTTCCTTGGTGCCGGCATTAAGAATCTGTCAAATATAGATGAGACAAGTGAAGAAGAAGCAGCACGGATCAAGGCAGAAGAGGAAGCTAGGAAGAAAGCAGAAGAGGAAGCTAAGAAGAAGGCAGAAGAGGAAGCTAAGAAGAAAGCAGAGGAAGAAGCCAAGCGTAAAGCTGCAGAAGAAGAAAACCGTAAGAAAGTAGAGGAAGCCCGCAAGAAAGCTGCTGTAGAAAAAGCAAAGATCGAGGCTGAAACAAAGAAGAAGCAGGCAATCGAACTGGCTGAACGGAAAGCACAGGACGCAAAGAATGTTGTTGAGACCGCTCAGAAGACCATTGCAGATTCAGAGAAAGAAGAAAAAGAATTAAAACTTCAACTGGAAGAATGTGCAAAGAAGAAGGCTGCTTATGATGACAAGGTAAAGGCTGAATTTGATGCAAAGAAGAAGGCAGATGAAGAACTCCTTGCAAAAGAAGATGCAGAGCTGGATTCAAAGGTAACTTCGATCAAGAAAGAGATTGAGGATACAAACAAAAAGGCACAGAATGAGTCTGATAAGGTATTAAAGGAATGCGATCCTGAAACCATTAAGACAAAGATCATCAATGATGCGCAGGCTGTTGCAGATGCAGCGATCAAGAAGCTGGCAGATGCAAAGAAGGCAAATATCGAGAAGCATGAAGCTGAATATGCGAAAGCATGTAAAGATGCTGAAACATCATCAACCAAGCTTGAGGAAGATAAGAAGAAAGCAATTGAAGCTGCTAAGAAGAAGAAAGAAAAGCAGAATGACAAAGCTAAGAAGCTGATGGATGATGCAGAACAGAACAAGCAGCGCGCTGGCGTTATCTTTACAGATTCAAAGAAAGCAGAAGAAGAGGCAACATCAAATCTTAAGAATACAACTGAGATGGAATCTGAGTCATTGAAGGCGCTTGCAGGACTTGAAAATAAACTTGCTGAAAGTGAGACCAAGTTAAAGACTGCAATGAACAATAATGATTCCGCAGCAAAAGCAATAGATACAGCAAAGAAAGCTTTAAAGGATGCAGAAGCAAAAGAAGCAGAAGCATTAAAGAAACTGGAGGAGGCAAGATCTGCAAAGGCAGCGGCTGAAACCAGAATTTCCAAGGGCGAGGCTGATAAGAAGAAGCATCAGTCTGAAATTGATACGCTTAATGAAGAGAAGAAGACTACAAATGCAGATATTGCAGAAACAAAGAAGAATGTAGAATCCTTCAAGGCTGCAAAGGCAGAGGCACAGCAGGCTTTGGATGCTGCAAAGAAGTCGGTAGTTGAAGCGGAAGATCTGCTTTCAAAGGCTGAAAATGCAGAGGAAGAAGCTGAACAGATTCTGGAAAAGGCTAAGATCGAAGAAGAAGTTGAGATCCAGAATGCCGAAAAGACTGCAGCAGATGGTAAAGATAATCTGGAAAAAGAAAAGAAAGCCAGAGATGATGCGCATGAGAAATTCCTTGCAGATGAGGAAGAAAAATATGCAACAGGAGAGGCTGCAGAACTTGAAAAGGTTCAGTCTGCTGCAATGACGGCAGAAAAAGAAGCTGCTGATTCCCGGAAGAAGGCAGAAGAAGCTGCAAAGAAGTTGCTGGATGCTGCAAAGAAGAAAGAAGAAGAATTAAAGAAGAAGATTGCGGATCTTAAGACGGAACAGGCAGAACGTATTGTAGCTAGAAAAGCTGCAGATGAAGAAGCAGTTAAGAAAGCAGAAGAAAAGAAGAAACATGATCTTGATTCTCTGTTAAAAGAAGAGATCAGTACAAAGAAGCAGTTAGAAGAAGTTACAAGCAGAGCTGCAGCGGCAGCAAAAGTGCTTGAAAAAGCAGTTAAGAAGGAAGAGGAAGCAAGAAAACAGGCGGAACTCTTGAAAGCCGGAAAACTGGATGAAGCTGCAAAGATTGATGTTTCATTAGAAGCAACAGATGAAGCTGCTGTAGAAGCAGAACAGAGTGAGATCAATCAGGAAATGAAGAAAGCATTACCTGCAGAAGCAAAATATCTGTATAAATATCTGTGTGTAAATCCTGCGGGAGCACAGATTGTAAATGTTCTTCAGGCTATGAAGGTTGATCCAAAGAGGTCAAAGAACCTGGTAATCCTTGGATTACATGGATTTGGTTCTGCCAAAATCGGAGAAGATTTTGCAGAGTGCTATTATGACCTTGGCTTCTGTACATCTCCTGCAAAGGCAAAAGTAAAGGCAAAAGTAATCAACAGTGGTAAACTTGCAGGTGCAGTTACAAAACTGAAGGGTGGCTGCCTGATCGTTGAGAGTGCCGGATTGATCACACCGGAGCGTTTCAAAGAAATGGTTGATCTTTGTTCCACAGAAAAGAATGATGTAAAAGTTATTCTTACCGGTGAAAAAGTTGCACTCAGCAAGATGCTTGCAGATAATATGACACAGGCGAGAAGTTTCAATAACAGAGTATATTTCGATCAGATCAAGGAAGAAGATTTGATCGTCATTGCCAAAGAATATATCATTGAAAAAGGTTATAAGTATGAAGATGGTATTGATGGCAATATTAAAAATGTACTTATGGCAATGGAATCTGGTAATATTGACAGATTATTGACAGCTATCGATGAAGCAATCGAACGTGCAGATGCAAGAAATGCAGAAGCAAAGAAAGTTATGAAGACGGATATAAAATAAGAAAGAAAAATAGCAGTCGTATGATTGTATTTTCCAGCTTATATTTTGGTTGAAAAAAATGGTGCCAATGTTTATAATATTTATTATTGTAAACTTGGCACTTTTTTGTGCGGTGATGAGGCAAGATTTGTATTTAAAGTAGATTTTGACAACTGCCGCGATAACTTTAGAAACAAACAAAAATTTGTTTCTTATAGTTGTTAACTTTAAGGAGATATAAGATAGTATGGATATTGGAGTAGATTTGGGAACCTCAAATGTGCTGGTATATGTTAAAGGTCGTGGAGTAGTCATCAACCAGCCATCTGTTGTAGCATATGAAAAAAACTCAAAGTGCATTATTGCGATTGGAAATAAAGCGAAGAAGATGATCGGGAAGACACCGGAGTCAATCGAGGTCGTAAGACCGCTTGTAAAGGGAGTTGTTTCAGATTATACCGTTACAGAGCGAATGTTAAAAGTATTTATCCGTAGCGCGATGGAGAAACGGACCGGAGTTGGCAGACCGAAAATCTGTGTCTGCGTTCCGAGTGGGGTAACGGAGGTTGAACGAAGAGCGGTCGAGGATGCGGTCTACAGGACGGGTGCAAAAAGTGTCTATGTTATGGAAGAACCGCTTGCGGCAGCAATCGGTGCTGCTGTTGATATTGAAGAAGCGAAAGGAAATATGGTCGTAGATATCGGAGGAGGTACAACGGATATTGCGGTTATATCACTTGGTGGAGCAGTTGAAAGTCAGTCGATCAAAGCAGCGGGTGATGATTACAATGCATCGATGATCCGTTATATCAGAAGAAAGTATAATCTTCTGATCGGAGAACAGACTGCGGAGAAAGCAAAGATAGCGGTAGGATCGGTCTATGAGAGGCCGGAGGACATCACCTATGTTGTAAAGGGAAGAGATCTGATCAAGGGACTTCCAAAGGCGATCACGATCACCGCAAATGAGACAATAGAAGCATTTGCAGATACAACTTCTCATATTTTGACGGCAATTCATGGGGTACTTGAGACGGCTCCGCCGGAGCTGGTCGCGGATATATCGGTAAATGGAATTGTTCTGACCGGTGGTGGCAGCCTGATGTATGGAATGGATAAGCTGATCAAGGAAAAAACGGGAATTGATACGTATGTTTCGGATAAAGCGTTAGAAGCAGTTGCACTTGGTGCCGGTATGTCGGTTGATATTGCAGCAAGAAAAGAAGAAGCATAGAAAGCAGAGAAAAGAAAATGACAAATACACATAATTTTCTGCCAGTGAATAAAAAAGATATGATAGAAAGAGGATGGGAACAGCCGGACTTTGTGTTTATTACCGGAGACGCTTATGTGGACCATCCTTCTTTTGGTCCGGCAATTATCAGCAGAGTTTTGGAAGCACATGGATATAAGATCTGTATGATTCCACAGCCGGATTGGAAAGATGATAAGAGTATAGATGTATTCGGCAGACCAAGACTTGGTTTTCTGGTTTCCGGTGGCAATATGGATTCTATGGTCAATCATTATACTGTTTCAAAAAAACACAGAAGTATGGATTCCTATTCTCCCGGTGGAAAGATGGGGCTGAGACCGGATTATGCAACAGTGGTATATTGCAATCTGATCCGTAGAACGTATAAGGATGTTCCGATCATTATTGGTGGGATTGAAGCAAGTCTCAGAAGACTTGCACACTATGATTACTGGTCGAACAAATTAAAGCATTCAATTCTGATCGATTCACAGGCAGATCTGATTTCCTATGGCATGGGCGAACACAGCATGGTTGAGATTGCAGATGCGTTAGACAGCGGAATAGATGTCAGGGATATCACATTTATCAGAGGCACAGTCTACAAGACAAAAGATCTGTCCGGTGTAGAAGCTCCGGTGATCCTGCCTGATTATGCAGCACTTCAGGAAGATCGTTTAAAATATGCAGAAAGCTTTTATACACAGTATATCAATACAGATCCATATTCCGGAAAAGTGCTGGTGGAAGGATATGGCAACCGGGGATATGTTGTTCAGAATCCTGCGGCATATCCACTCACGCAGATGGAGATGGATGACGTATATGGGTATGATTACATGAACACCTATCATCCAATGTATGAAAAGGATGGGGGAATCCCGGCTATAGCAGAGGTGAAGTTCAGTCTGGCAAGCAACCGTGGATGCTTTGGCGGATGCAGCTTCTGTGCACTAACTTTTCATCAGGGCAGGATTGTTCAGACCAGAAGCCATGAATCAATCATTGAAGAAGCAAAGCACATGACGAAAGATCCGGAGTTTAAAGGATATATTCATGATGTTGGAGGACCTACAGCGAATTTCAGACATCCGTCTTGTGAAAAACAGATGAAATATGGTGTGTGTCAGAATAAACAATGTCTGTTTCCAAAACCATGTCAGAACCTGAATGCCAGTCATAAAGATTATGTTGAACTGCTCCGTAAATTAAGACAGATACCCGGTGTGAAGAAGGTATTTGTAAGATCCGGTATACGATTTGATTATCTGCTTGCAGATCATGATGATACCTTTTTACGGGAGCTTTGCCAGTATCATGTCAGTGGACAGTTAAGAGTTGCACCGGAGCATATCTCAGATAATGTTCTGAAGTACATGGGAAAACCATCCAATCAAGTATATGAGACATTTATAAAAAAATATGAGAAAATCAATGAACAGTATGGGTTGAAACAATATGCAGTACCGTATCTGATGTCATCACATCCGGGTTCTACTTTAAAAGATGCAGTCGCGCTGGCAGAATACATCCGTGATATCGGATATATGCCGGAGCAGGTACAGGACTTTTATCCAACACCATCGACAATCTCGACCTGTATGTATTACACAGGGGTAGACCCGCGAACGATGGAACCGGTATATGTGGCGAGAGATCCACATGAAAAGGCAATGCAGCGTGCACTGATCCAGTACAGAAGACCGGAGAATTATGATCTGGTAAAAGAA
Organism: Clostridium sp. AF17-21AC; assembly: GCF_003461365.1. Taxonomy (NCBI): domain Bacteria; kingdom Bacillati; phylum Bacillota; class Clostridia; order Eubacteriales; family Clostridiaceae; genus Clostridium; species Clostridium sp. AF17-21AC. The sequence continues at coordinate 310,153 of NZ_QTWY01000002.1, read as the reverse complement.
GCTCTGATAAAGGCGGGGCGGACAGATCTGATCGGATTCGAAAAGCATTGTCTGATAACTCCAAGAAAGATGGATAGGAATACTTCGGGACATAAAGATGTCCATAAAAAGAATCCGTCAGGACAGGCAACACGGAATCAGAATAACAAGAACAGTAATCATAGAAAACAGGATAAATCCGGTAAAAATTCAGGAAGTTATAAATTCGGGCAGGATAACAGAAACAGCAGAACCGGAAAACCTGCAGGACAAAATGATAAAAAATATCAAAAACAGAAAACAGGAAAGAAAAAACACTGATATTTTATATAAAATTAAGAAAATAACCAGAAATGAAAAAATAATGATTTCTAATGCGTGCATTTCATTTTTGGTTGCGTGGTACTTTCTTTTGTGCTAGAATGTAGCCAGAAAGTGTGCTGTTATGTCAATAATGGTCATTATTGTGCCATTTACAGCATGAATGTACCATGATATAACACTTACATTATAAAAAAATACGGAGGATTTCATTATTATGGCAAAGAAAATTGTATTAGCAGGCGCATGCCGTACAGCTATCGGTACTATGGGCGGATCATTAAGTACAACACCAGCTCCAGTACTTGGTTCAATCGTTATCAAGGAAGCTTTAAACAGAGCAGGAGTTCCTGCAGATCAGGTAGATCATGTATATATGGGTTGTGTAATCCAGGCAGGTCTTGGACAGAATGTTGCACGTCAGGCATCAATCAAAGCTGGTCTTCCAATTGAGACAACTGCTGTTACAGTTAACGTTGTTTGTGGTTCAGGTCTGAACTGTGTAAATATGGCTGCTCAGATGATCGAAGCAGGAGATGCTGATATCGTTGTAGCAGGTGGTATGGAAAACATGTCAATGGCTCCATATGCTGTAATGCAGGGACGTTTCGGATACAGAATGAATGATGGTAAACTTGTAGATACAATGGTACATGATGCTCTTTGGGATGCATTCAATGATTACCATATGATCAAGACTGCTGATAACATCTGTGAGCAGTGGGGACTTACTCGTGAAGAACTTGATGAGTTTGCAGCAAAGAGCCAGCAGAAGGCTGTAGCAGCTCAGGAGTCAGGTGCATTTGACGCAGAGATTGTTCCAGTTATGGTTAAGAAGAAAAAAGAGATGGTTGAGTTCAAGAAGGATGAGGGACCAAGACCTGGTACAACAGTTGAGACACTTTCAAGACTCAGAACTATCAATCCAAATGGTTTCGTAACAGCAGGTAATGCTTCAGGTATCAATGATGGTGCAGCAGCTATCGTTGTTATGAGCGAAGAAAAGGCTAAAGAACTTGGTGTTAAGCCAATGGCTACATGGGTAGCAGGTGCTCTTGGTGGTGTTGATCCATCTATCATGGGTATCGGACCAGTTGCTTCAACAAAGAAGGTAATGGCTAAGACAGGTCTTAAGATCGAAGATTTCGATATCATCGAAGCAAACGAAGCATTTGCAGCTCAGTCAGTTGCAGTAGCTAAGGATCTTGGATTTGATGTTGACAAGCAGGTTAACCCAAATGGTGGTGCAATCGCACTTGGACATCCAGTAGGAGCTTCAGGATGCCGTATCCTTGTTACACTTCTTCATGAGATGCAGGCAAAGGGTGCTAAGACAGGTCTTGCTACACTTTGTATCGGCGGTGGTATGGGCTGCTCAACAGTTGTTAAGATCGAAGACTAATCCGGTCGGCTGAAAAACCATATTACATTTCTATATAAGGAGATAAACGATGGAATTTGTAACATATGAACAGGACGGATTTGTTGGTGTTATCACTATTAATCGTCCAAAGGCATTAAACGCATTAAACAGCACAGTTCTTGAAGAACTGGATGCAACATTCAAAGCTGTTGACCTGAATACAACAAGATGTCTTGTACTTACCGGTGCAGGAGAGAAATCATTTGTAGCAGGTGCAGATATCGGAGAGATGTCAACACTTACAAAGGCTGAAGGCGAAGCTTTCGGTAAAAAGGGTAATGACGTATTCCGAATGATCGAGACATTCCCAATCCCTGTAATCGCAGCCGTAAATGGATTTGCACTTGGTGGTGGATGTGAGATCTCCATGAGCTGTGATATCAGAATCTGTTCTGAGAACGCAGTATTTGGTCAGCCTGAAGTTGGCCTTGGAATCACACCTGGATTTGGTGGAACCCAGAGACTTGCCCGTCTTGTAGGTGCAGGAATGGCAAAGCAGCTGATCTACACAGCAAGAAATATCAAAGCTGATGAAGCATACAGAATCGGTCTTGTAAATGCTGTATATCCATTAGAGGAGTTATTACCGGCAGCTAAGAAGATGGCTTCTATCATCGCAGCAAATGCTCCGATTGCAGTTCGTAACTGTAAGAAAGCAATCAATGATGGATTACAGGTTGATATGGATCAGGCAATCGTTGTAGAAGAGAAATTATTCGGCGATTGCTTCGAGACAGAGGATCAGAAGGCAGGAATGGGCAACTTCCTTGAGAAAGATAAGGAAAAGAAATTAAAGGTTGTTCCTTTCCAGAATAAATAAATCAACAATCTTGATATTGACGTTTAGGGTGGTTATTTTGAAATCAAAATCAACCATCCTAAATGTTTGATATACCAAAGTGAGCATGTCAAACGAAACGTATATGAATTTCTCATGTTTGCTTAAAAATAATTTTTAGGAGGATATTAAAATGAAAGTTGGCGTTATTGGTGCAGGAACCATGGGTCAGGGAATTGCTAAGGCATTCGCTCAGGTTGATGGATATGAAGTAGCACTTTGCGACATTAAGCAGGAATGGGCTGAAGGCGGTAAGGACAAGATCGCTAAAGGTTATGCCAGACTTGTTGAAAAAGGAAAGATGACACAGGAGAAGGTTGATGGTATTCTTGCCAGCATCACTCCAGGTCTTAAGGAAGACTTATGCGCAGATTGCGACCTTATCGTAGAGGCTGCTTTCGAGAATATGGAAGTTAAGAAGACAACATTTTCTGAGCTTGACAAGATCTGCAAGCCAGAGTGTGTATTTGCATCAAATACATCTTCACTTTCCATCACTGAGATTGGAAATGGTCTTACCCGTCCTATGATCGGTATGCACTTCTTCAATCCAGCTGACAGAATGAAGCTTATCGAAGTTATCGCAGGTGTTAACACACCGACAGAGACTGTTGATAAGATCGTTAAGATCTCAGAAGAGATCGGTAAGACACCTGTACAGGTAAATGAAGCTGCCGGATTTGTTGTAAACAGAATCCTGATCCCAATGATCAATGAAGCTGCATTTATCAAGATGGAAGGTGTGTCAGATATCGCTGGTATCGATTCAGCTATGAAACTTGGTGCAAATCATCCAATGGGACCTCTTGAATTAGGTGATTTCGTTGGCCTTGATATCTGTCTTGCTATTATGGATGTACTCTATAACGAGACAGGCGACAGCAAGTATCGTGCATGTCCATTACTTCGTAAGATGGTACGTGGCGGCAACCTTGGTGTTAAGAGTGGTAAGGGATTCTATGTATACAATGCTGATCGCACAAAGACACCAGTTGATGCTCAGTAATTGACTGATAAATATATTTATGGAGGAAGAAATAGAATGGATTTCGCTTTAGACAAGAAGTATGAAATGGCGCAGAACTTATTCAGAGAATTTGCACAGAATGAAGTAAAGCCTCTTGCTCAGGAAATTGATGAAAATCACAGATTCCCTAGAGAGACAGTAGAGAAGATGGCAAAGTATGGTTTCTTAGGAATACCTGTTTCTAAGGAAGATGGTGGACAGGGTTGTGATCCTTTAACATATGTTATGTGTGTTGAGGAACTTTCAAAGGTTTGTGGTACTACTGGTGTTATTGTTTCCGCACATACATCTCTGTGTGTAGATCCAATCCAGACATACGGTACACCAGATCAGAAAGCTAAGTACCTCCCAGATCTTGCTTCCGGTAGAAAGCTTGGCGCATTTGGTCTTACAGAGCCGGGTGCTGGTACAGATGCACAGGGTCAGCAGACAAAGGCTGTTCTTGATGGTGATGAGTGGGTTCTTAACGGATCTAAGTGTTTCATTACAAATGGTAAAGAAGCAGATGTATATATTATCATTGCAGTTACAGGTACAATTGAAAAACGTGGTAGAAAGCAGAAAGAGATTTCAGCATTTATCGTAGAAAAAGGCACTCCGGGATTTACATTCGGAACAAAAGAAAACAAGATGGGTATCTGTGGTTCATCCACATATGAACTTATCTTCACAGATTGTCGTATTCCTAAGGATGCACTTCTCGGACAGAAGGGCAAGGGATTTGGTATTGCAATGCATACACTTGATGGTGGTCGTATTGGTATCGCAGCTCAGGCTCTTGGTATTGCTGAGGGTGCTCTTGATATCACAATCGACTATGTTAAGGAAAGAAAGCAGTTTGGTCGTTCAATCGCTCAGTTCCAGAATACTCAGTTTGTACTTGCTGATCTTGCAACAAAGGTTGAAGCAGCTAAGTTACTGGTATACAAGGCAGCTAAGAAGAAAGAACAGTACCAGGCTGATCACAAGACTTCATACTCTGTAGAAGCTGCTATGGCTAAGCTGTATGCTGCAGAAGTAGCTATGGAAGTAACAACAAAGTGTGTACAGTTACACGGTGGTTATGGTTATATCAAAGAGTATGATGTAGAACGTATGATGCGTGATGCTAAGATTACAGAAATCTACGAAGGAACCTCAGAAGTTCAGCGTATGGTTATTTCTGCAAACTTATTAAAATAATTAGGAGGTACTTAACGTGAAGGTTATAGTTTGTATAAAGCAGGTACCTGATACAAAGGGTGGCGTTCAGTTTAACCCAGATGGTACATTAAACAGAGGAGCAATGCTTACAATCATGAACCCTGATGATAAGGCAGGTCTTGAAGCTGCACTTAGATTAAAGGATCAGTATGGAGCAGAAGTTACAGTTCTTACAATGGGTCTTCCAAAGGCTGCAGATGTTCTTCAGGAAGCAATTGCTATGGGCGCTGACAAGGGCGTTCTTGTAACAGATCGTGTTCTTGGTGGAGCTGATACATGGGCTACATCAACAACAATCGCTGGAGCACTCAGAAAGCTTGATTATGATCTTATTATTACAGGTCGTCAGGCTATTGATGGAGATACAGCTCAGGTTGGACCACAGATCGCTGAACATCTTGGAATTCCAGTTATTTCATATGCACAGGAGATCAAGGTTGATGGAGATTCCGTAATCGTTAAGCGTCAGTATGATGATGGATATCATATGTTAAAGGCTAAGATGCCTTGCCTTGTAACAGCACTTTCAGAGTTAAATGAGCCTAGATACATGACTCCAGGTGGAATCTTCGATGCAGTTAATGCAGAGATCACAACACTTGGCAGAGCAGACCTTGTAGATGTTGATGATTCAAACCTTGGTCTGAAAGGTTCACCAACAAAGATTGCAAAGGCTTCCGATAAGGTAAGAAAGGGTGCAGGCGAGAAGGTTGTACCTGATTCTCCAGATGAAGCAGTTAGCTATATTGTTGGCAAGTTAAAAGATAAGCATGTAATCTAATATAGTAAAGGAAAAGTGGTGAATAAAATGGGCGCAATGAACGCAGAAGATATGAAGAACTACAAAGGCGTATTTGTCTTTGCACAGCAGGTAGATAATAAGTTAAGTGGTATTTCATTTGAATTGATCGGTGAAGGAAAGAGACTTGCAGATAAGCTTGATGAAAAGGTTACAGCAGTCCTGATCGGTTCCGACGTAAAGGGTCTTGTAGACGAACTTGCAGAGTACGGTGCAGACAGAGTTATCGTTGTTGATGATCCAGAATTAAAAGAATACAGAACTGAGCCATATGCACATGCACTTGCTTCAGTTATCAATGAGTACAAGCCAGAGATCGTTTTAGTTGGTGCTACGGCTATTGGTCGTGATCTTGGTCCTACAGTATCAGCAAGAGTAGCTACAGGTCTTACAGCAGACTGTACATTACTTGAAATCGGTGATTTCCCTCTTGTTGCACTTCCAAATCAGGAGCAGAAGCACAATCAGCTTCTTATGACACGTCCTGCATTCGGTGGTAACACAATCGCTACAATCGCATGTCCTGATAATCGTCCTCAGATGGCAACAGTACGTCCGGGCGTTATGCAGAAGCTTGACAGAGTAGCTGGCAAGAAGGCAGAAGTGATCGAGTACAATCCTGGATTTACTCCAAACAACAAGTATGTTGAGATCCTTGAAATCTCAAAGGCTGTTTCAGATATCAAAGATATCATGGACGCTAAGATCCTTGTTTCAGGTGGTCGTGGTGTTGGTTCAGCAGAGAACTTCAAGCTTCTTGATGATCTTGCAGAAGTACTTGGCGGACAGGTATCATGCTCACGTGCAGTTGTAGATTCAGGCTGGAAGCCAAAGGAGCTTCAGGTTGGTCAGACTGGTAAGACAGTTCGTCCACAGGTATACTTCGCAATTGGTATTTCAGGTGCGATCCAGCATGTAGCCGGTATGGAAGAGTCAGATATCATCATCGCTATCAACAAGGATGAGGATGCTCCTATCTTTGATGTAGCTGATTATGGTGTTGTTGGAGATCTGAACAAGATCGTTCCTGCTCTTACAGAAGCAATCAAGGCTGAGCTTGCTAACAAGTAATTCAGTTTATAATTGAAAATGAACATTTCGAACTGCCGGGTTTTATACCCGGCAGTTTGTGTGTAAATGAGCCGACAGGCGAGATGGGGCATGAAAGAACATGAGAATGTTCTTTCACGCACAAAAGGGTGTGCCCTATTACATATTTTTCTGTTGAAACAATAAAAACAATGCTGTATGATAAATACTGTTGTGAAAAAGACAAATGACAGTTAGATAAAAGAAGAATAAGGTTGAAGAGACAAATGAGTAAGTATGAAAAACAGGAAGAATTGAAACGAGAAGAACTAAGCCAGGAAGAGCAGCTGTTAAAAACAGAAGCTGACAACACAAAATTGACAGACGACAGTAAGAATGTAAAAATGACAGATGCGTGTGAAGAAAGCAGAACAGAAAATACTGCCGGAGAAAATAAGATGGGAACCATGCCAATGGGGAAGCTATTGATTTCAGTATCACTTCCAATGGTAATTTCAATGTTGGTACAGGCACTTTATAATGTAGTCGACAGTGTATTTGTATCGCATTTTGATCAGGATGCACTGACGGCAGTATCGACGATATTTCCGTTACAGAATCTTATGATCGGGGTGACCTCCGGTCTCGGTGTCGGTTTTAATGCATTGATCTCCAAATCCCTTGGTGAAAAAAATCAGAAAAAAGCAAATGATGTAGCCAAGCAGGGAATCTTTCTGGAACTTATTGGATTTGCAATTTTCTTATTGATCGGTTTATTTGGTATCGAAGCATTTATGAAGAGTCAGACGGATGTTGCAAAGATCATTGATTATGGAGTAGATTATGGACGTATCTGTTGTATCTGTTCCTTTGGTATCTTTGCACAGATGACATTTGAACGTATGTTACAGTCGACAGGTCGGACGCTTTACACAATGAAGACACAGGCACTTGGAGCTATTATCAATATTATACTTGATCCGATTATGATCTTTGGATATTTTGGACTTCCGGCAATGGGTGCTGCAGGTGCGGCAATAGCAACGGTTATCGGACAGTGTATTGCGGCATTACTTGCAATCTATTATAATCTGAAAAAGAATCCGGATATCCAGTTATCATTGAAAGGCTTCCGTCCGGAAGGTGATGTGATCGGAAGGATTCTTTCCATTGCAGTTCCTTCTATTGCGATGGTTGCGGTAGGCTCGGTAATGACATATGGATTTAACCGTATTCTATTTACATTTACGCCGATCGCAGTTTCAGTGTTTGGTATTTTCTATAAAGTACAGAGCATGGCATTTATGCCGGTTTTTGGTCTAAATAATGGTATGATCCCGATAGTATCATATAATTACGGAGCAAAACAGCCGGATCGAATGCTCAAAGCTGTTAAATATACAATGATGGCTGCAATCTGTTTCATGCTGTTATGTCTGACTGCGATGCAGGTGATTCCGGACCTGATTCTTAAGGTATTTGATGCACAGGAGGATATGATGGCGATTGGTATTCCGGCACTTCGTACGATGAGTATTTCATTCCTGTTTGCAGGAATCTGTATTGTATGCTCCGGTATGTTCCAGGCACTTGGTAAAGGTGTGTACAGTCTGATCGTATCCCTTGCCAGACAGTTGATCGTTCTGCTTCCGGTTGCTTATGCATTTGCAAAATTAACCCAGAATCTGGAACTGGTATGGTTGTCCTTCCCGATTGCGGAGGTTGTCAGTGTTATTCTTTCGATCGCTATGGCGTTACAGACAAAAAAGAAAATTATCGATCCTTTAAAGAATTCTGTGAAAACAGTATAGGAATAAGCAGAACATTTGTCATAAAATGGCATATTCTATAAAATAGCAGAATGTTTCATAAAGGATCAATAGAAAACGACGGTTCGGGATATAGCTATGGTACATAAAGAATCAGAAAGAAGGAAATGAAATGAGTGATTTGATCTATCTCGATCATGCAGCAACGACGGCAGTTCATCCGGACGTTTTAAAAGAAATGCTGCCATATTTTACCGATAAATTCGGAAATCCATCCAGTGTTTATGGATTTGCGGCAAATAATAAAAATAAACTGACAGAGGCAAGAGAGACGATAGCCGGAGCACTTGGTGCAAAGTCGGAAGAGATTTATTTTACAGCCGGTGGTTCTGAGTCTGATAACTGGGCATTAAAATGTACGGCAGAAGCCTATGGAGTACATGGGGGACATATCATTACAACAAAAATCGAGCATCATGCTATCCTGCATACCTGCAAGTATCTGCAGAATAGAGGGTATGATGTAACTTATCTGGATGTAGATGAAAATGGATTGGTTGATCTGAATACACTTGAGGCGGCCATCCGGCCGGATACTTTTTTGATCTCGATCATGTTTGCAAATAATGAGATTGGAACGATTGAACCAATAAAAGAGATTGGAGAGATCGCACACAGACACGGTATTTTGTTTCATACGGATGCAGTTCAGGCATTTGGACAGATCCCGATTCACGTAGATGAAATGAACATTGATATGTTAAGTGCGAGCGGACATAAGTTTAACGGGCCAAAGGGAATTGGTTTTTTATATATCAAAAAAGGTTTAAAGTTAAAGAGCTTTATTCATGGTGGCCAGCAGGAGCGAGGACGCAGAGCCGGTACAGAAAATGTACCGGGAATCGTAGGTATTGCAAAAGCGTGTGAGATCGCAATGGCAGAAATGGAAGAACGGATGAAAAAGGAGACGGAGCTCAGAGATTATCTGATCGAACGGATATTGAAGGAGATCCCGTATACCAGACTGAATGGACATTCAAAGAAACGACTGCCAAATAATGTCAATATCAGCTTTCAGTTCGTGGAGGGAGAATCCATTCTGATCATGCTTGATATGGCGGGTATCTGTGCATCCAGCGGCTCTGCCTGCACATCGGGTTCGGTTGATCCTTCTCATGTGCTGCTTGCGATCGGACTTCCGCATGAGATCGCACATGGTTCACTGAGACTAACCATTGGATATGAGAATACGAAAGAAGAAATGGATACGGTTGTCGATAATCTGAAACGGATCATTACAAATCTACGTAATATGTCACCATTATATGAGGATTATGTCAAGAAAAATCATATACAGTAAGATTGTTAAAAATGAAAGATCAGATTCGGTCGGAGTGAATATTAGAATGCAATTGTGAAATGTGTGAGATAAAACTCCCAAAATGTGAAGGAGAATGATATGTACAGTGATAAAGTGATCGATCATTTCCAGAATCCAAGAAATGTCGGCGAGATTGAGGATGCCTCCGGTGTCGGTACGGTTGGAAATGCTAAATGCGGGGATATGATGCGGTTGTATCTGAAAATTAATGAGGAGCAGGTGATCATAGACTGCAAATTTAAGACCTATGGATGTGGAGCTGCAGTAGCATCCAGTTCCATGGCAACGGAGATGATTAAAGGAAAAACAGTTGCCGAGGCAATGAAGCTTACAAATAAAGCGGTTATGGAAGCATTGGATGGACTTCCGCCGGAAAAAGAACATTGTTCTTTGCTTGCAGAAGAAACACTGCATGCAGCTTTGTGGGACTATGCAGAAAAGCATGGAATCAAGATTCAGGGACTTGTAAGGCCGGTACAGGATATTGAAGACCGGATGGTGAGAGAACTGGAAGATTAAACAGTATTTGGATACTTGACAGCCGGAGAAATCCGGTTCTATACTGCAAGCAGAAATTGCTGGAAGGAAGATAAGATGGATAAAAAGACAGTATGTGTCGGTATGTCAGGAGGCGTGGATTCTTCTGTAGCCGCATATCTTTTAAAAGAACAGGGATATAACGTGATCGGTGTGACCATGCAGATCTGGCAGGATGAGGATGCAGATCAGATCAGTGAGCATGGCGGTTGCTGTGGCTTGTCGGCGGTAGATGATGCGAGAAGAGTAGCTGCACAGCTTGAGATTCCTTATTATGTAATGAACTTTAAAGAAGATTTCCGAAAATACGTCATTGACTATTTTGTAGATGAGTACCGGAACGGAAGAACTCCGAATCCATGTATCGCATGTAATCGGTATGTAAAATGGGAGTCGCTGTTAAGGAGGTCGTTAAGTATCGGTGGAGACTACATTGCTACCGGACACTATGCAAGAGTGGAACAGCTTCCAAATGGCAGATATACCTTACGCGTGGCAAAAGGAATCGAGAAGGATCAGACCTATGCACTTTATAATCTGACACAGGATCAGTTATCAAAGACGTTGATGCCGGTTGGAGAATATAATAAGACACAGATCCGGCAGATTGCCGCAGATATCGGTATCCAGGTAGCAAATAAACCGGACAGTCAGGATATCTGTTTTGTACTGGATGGTGATTATGCCGGATATCTGGAACGGGAAGAGGGCTTAAAGGCAGTACCGGGAAATTTTGTAGATATGAATGGAAAAGTCCTTGGTACACATAAAGGTATAATTCATTATACGATCGGACAACGGAAGGGACTTGGACTTGCGATGGGACACCCGGTATTTGTTGTGGATATTATACCGGAGACAAATGAAGTGGTGATCGGAGAAAATGCAGATACATTTTCAAAAGAGCTGATTGCAGATAAAACGAACTTTATGTCTGTCGAGCATCCGAAAGATGGTATGCAGGTGATCGGAAAGATCCGGTATGCACATAAGGGTGTGCCATGCAGAATTTATATGTTGGATGATGACAGGGTTCGTGTTGTATTTGACGAACCGGTTCGGGCAGCCACCAAAGGACAGGCGGTTGTTTTTTACGAAAATGACTATATCGTCGGAGGCGGTACAATAAAAGAGATTATACGATAGGGATTATAAAAAATGACACTGTTGTGGATTTTATTGTTTAAAGAATCGTTAATGGTTCTGCCATATAGCAGCTTGCTAAGTACCGGCCTCGAACGAGGCTTGCTGCATAATAGTGAATATGTGACAGAACAGTGTGATTCTATGTAGTAAAATCTACAACGGTGTCATTTTTGTCATATAAACCTCATTTTTATAATTTATGAAAAACAGGCTTCATATGATTATAGGTACAGTAATATTGAAAGCCGGTTTCGGTCAGGATATCTCTGGCATAGGTTTCAAAATCATAGCCAATGTATTTTGGAACATGGGCATCACTTCCGATGGTGATGATCTCACCGCCAAGTTCTTTGTATAGCTTCAGGATTTCAGGATGCGGATGTGCATAGGTCATGTTCTTATACAGACTTCCGGTATTGATCTCGATGCCCTTCCCATGTTCGATAATCGTTTTCAGAATTGCTTCAAAGACATCTCCATAATCAGAAAAGCGGAAGGCTGCTTCGCCGGATGGGCAATAACGGACGGCATAGTCCAGATGACCGTATATGGAATAATTATCAAAGGTCTGTACATTTGCAAGAATGGATTCAAAATATTCCAGCAGTGCTTCTTTTTCCGAACGTCCTTCATAGTAAGCGGGATAGTAGGGATCCTTGCCATATACAAGATGAGAAGAACCTATAATAAAGTCAAAATCATGATATTTATCTGTGTAAGCAATGATCTTGTCTGCGATATGAGACATCAGACCGAGTTCGACACCGAGGCGGATTGTAAGTTTATCCTTGTACTGTTCCTGCAACTTTCTTACAGCAGAAATATACCGGCTTGTATCTAACAGAAAGGTATGACCTTCCTCGTCTTTTGGATAATCAATATCATGATGATCTGTAATACAGATCTCAGACATGCCGAGGTACAGTGCCTGTTCAGCAATATCTGTAAGTTTTGTTTTAGAATCATCGGAAAATTCGGAATGTAAATGATGATCGCAAAGCTTCATATGTAAAAACCTCCTGTTGGATGTTAACGTTGTGAAATTGATATTATTATAGCACGTCAGGAAACAAAACACACCTGCAGGAACTGAAAAATAGTGAATACGAACAGAAGATAAGAAAAAATCTTACAAAAGAAGTATATATCGGCAACACAAGAATCATGTGTGAAATATTTCGAAAAAAGGGTTAAATGGTTGAAATAAATATGAAAATATCATAAAAAGTTGATTCTTTGTACATTTTGCAATATAGTGTTTGTTTATTTTTGCGTGAATTGGACAATTTTTTTTTGAGAAAGACTTGAAATTTACACACAAATTAGGTATGATTTTGTTGTGTGAATAGCACGATTAATTACTGCGCTTTGCAGTATATTATAAATACTTTTATTATTCAAAACTTAGGAGGAATAAAAAATGGCAGTAAAAGTAGCAATCAATGGTTTTGGACGTATTGGTCGTCTCGCATTCAGACAGATGTTCGGAGCAGAAGGATATGAAGTTGTTGCAATCAACGATTTAACAAAGCCTTCAATGCTTGCAGATCTTCTCAAGTACGATACAGCACAGGGTGGTTACTGTGGTAAGATTGGTGAGAACCTTCATACAGTTTCAGCTGATGATGAGGCTAACACAATCACAGTTGATGGTAAGACACTTACAATCTACAAGGAAGCAGATGCAAACAATCTTCCTTGGGGTAAGATTGGTGTTGACGTAGTTCTTGAGTGTACTGGTTTCTACTGCTCAAAGGAAAAGTCAATGGCTCATATCAATGCAGGTGCTAAGAAGGTTGTTATCTCAGCTCCAGCAGGAAATGATCTTAAGACTATCGTATTCTCAGTTAACCAGGATACATTAACAGCAGAGGATCAGATTATCTCAGCTGCTTCATGTACAACAAACTGTCTTGCACCAATGGCTAAAGCTCTTAATGATTATGCTCCAATCCAGTCAGGTATCATGTCAACAATCCACGCTTACACAGGCGATCAGATGATTCTTGACGGACCACACAGAAAGGGCGACTTAAGAAGAGCAAGAGCAGGTGCTGCTAATATCGTTCCTAACTCAACAGGTGCTGCTAAGGCTATCGGTCTTGTTATCCCAGAGTTAAATGGTAAGTTAATCGGATCAGCTCAGAGAGTTCCAGTTCCAACAGGTTCAACAACAATCCTTACAGCAGTTGTTAAGGGTGCTGACGTAACAGTTGATGGAATCAACGCTGCAATGAAGGCTGCTGCATCAGAGTCATTCGGTTACAACACAGATCCTATCGTTTCATCAGATGTAATCGGTATGAGATATGGTTCATTATTTGATTCAACTCAGACAATGGTATCAAAGATCGCTGATGACTTATATGAGGTTCAGGTTGTATCATGGTATGATAATGAGAACTCATACACAAGCCAGATGGTTAGAACAATTAAGTACTTCGCAGAGTTAGCATAATTGACTGACAAATTGTAGTAATTAATTTGACCTTACAAGGGGTCCGGTCTTCATGGACCGGGCCCTATATTTCTTTTACAGAGATGTATTTGCGTTCTGTAACAAATATGAAGATAAAAGTATAAAAATCAGGAGGTTTAATAGTAATGTCATTAAACAAAAAATCAGTAGATGATATTAATGTAAAGGGACAGCGTGTCCTTTGCAGATGTGACTTTAATGTACCATTAAAGGAAGGTAAGATCACAGACGAGAACCGTCTTGTAGCAGCACTTCCTACAATCAAGAAATTAATTGCTGATGGTGGAAAGGTTATTCTTTGCTCACACCTTGGCAAGGTTAAGACAGAAGAAGATAAGAAGACAAAGACTCTTGCACCGGTTGCGGTAAGACTTTCAGAGCTTCTTGGACAGGAAGTTAAGTTTGTTGCTGAGCCTGAAGTTGTTGGACCAAAGGTAAGAGAAGCTGTAGCAGCTATGAAAGATGGCGAAGTTATCTTACTTGAGAACACACGTTTCAGACCGGAAGAGACAAAGAACGGTGAAGCATTCTCTAAGGATCTTGCTTCTATCTGTGATGTATTTGTAAATGATGCATTTGGTACAGCTCACAGAGCTCACTGCTCAAATGTAGGTGTTGCAGGTCTTGTTGATACAGCGGTTGTTGGATACTTAATGCAGAAGGAGATCGACTTCCTTGGAAATGCAGTAGAGAACCCGGTAAGACCATTCGTAGCTATCCTTGGTGGAGCAAAAGTTGCAGACAAGTTAAATGTTATCTCTAACTTACTTGAGAAGTGCGATACACTGATCATCGGTGGTGGTATGGCGTATACATTCTTAAAGGCAAAGGGATATGAGATCGGTAAGTCATTAGTTGACGAGTCTAAGATCGACTACTGTAAGGAAATGATGGAAAAGGCTGAGAAACTTGGTAAGAAGTTATTACTTCCGGTTGATTCCGTTATGATCGACGATTTCCCTAATCCAATCGATGCTCCGGTTGAAACAGAGATCTTTGATGCAGACAAGATGTCAGCAGACAAAGAGGGCTGTGATATCGGACCTAAGACAATCGAATTATATGCAGATGCTGTTAAGACAGCTAAGACAGTTGTATGGAATGGACCTATGGGTGTATTCGAGAATCCTACACTTGCTGCTGGTACAAAGGCTGTAGCTGCTGCTCTTGCTGAGACAGATGCTACAACTATCATCGGTGGTGGTGATTCTGCTGCTGCTGTTAACCAGTTAGGATATGGTTCTAAGATGAGCCACATCTCAACAGGTGGTGGAGCTTCCCTTGAATTCTTAGAGGGTAAGGAACTTCCAGGTGTTGCTGCTGCAAACGACAAATAAATTATGTACATGTTCCATCTGACTCGGATGGAAGAATATACAGATAATGAAAATAATATTTTCAAGGAGATAAAAGACATGTCAAGAAAGAAAATCATCGCTGGTAACTGGAAGATGAACATGACTCCAAGCCAGGCTGTAAAATTATGTGAAGAGTTAAAGCCATTAGTTGCAAATGATGACGTAGATGTTGTATACTGCGTACCTGCAATTGATATTGTACCTGTAGTAGAAGCTGTTAAAGGCACAAATGTAGAAGTTGGTGCTGAGAACATGTACTTCGAAGAAAAGGGTGCATACACAGGTGAGATATCAGCAGAAATGTTAGTTGACGCCGGTGTTAAGTATGTCATCATCGGACATTCAGAGCGTCGTGACTACTTCAAAGAGTGTGACTGTCTCTTAAATAAGAAAGTTAAGAAGGCATTTGAAGCAGGTCTTACACCTATCCTTTGCTGTGGTGAGTCATTAGAGCAGAGAGAAATGGGTATCACACTTGACTTCATCCGTCTTCAGATCAAGAGTGATCTGAAAGATATCACAGCAGATCAGGTTAAGAACATGGTAATTGCCTATGAGCCAATCTGGGCTATCGGAACAGGCAAGACTGCTACATCCGATCAGGCACAGGAAGTATGTAAGGCAATCCGTGACTGCATCGCTGAAGTATATGATACAGACACAGCAGAAGCTGTAAGAATCCAGTATGGTGGATCTATGAACGCTGGTAATGCAGCAGAGCTTCTTGCAAAGCCTGACATTGATGGTGGACTTGTAGGTGGTGCTTCACTGAAGGCTGACTTTGGAAAGATCGTAAACTACAATAAGTAATTTTAATGCCGGATTTCATATTGAATCTGTAAAATCAGGAAAATGATCTGGTAAAGAAGATACCGTGAGGGATCGGGTGGTCAATAATATGACTGTCCGGTTTCCGCGGTATTTTTGTTATTCTATTATTCATACGAAATGAATAGATTTGTGGGATTTTTTTGTACATTTACGAAAAGTATACTTCGTTGACGATTATGTATAACTGTGATATAATTCAAACGATTTTTGAACAAATACGCAGAAAAGGAATTGACTATGGAATATTTAAAGACATTCTGGAGCAGAAGATATCTGCTTGAGGAACTGGTAAAAAAAGGTATTAAGTTAAAGTACAGGCGTTCATATCTTGGAATCTTATGGTCTTTGCTGGAGCCTATTTTGACAACGATCGTATTGACGATCGTATTTGGAACGTTATTTGATAACAGCAATAAAACCTTCCCGGTTTATATTTTGAGCGGTCGTCTGTTATATTCATTTTTCAGCAGTGGAACAAAAGCCTGTGCAAAATCGATACGGTCAAATGCAGGTATGATCAAGAAAGTATATGTTCCGAAGTATCTGTATCCGATGTCTTCCGTATTATTTAACTATATTATATTTTTGATTTCGCTGATTGTTATGATCCCATTGATGGTGTTTTGTCATGTGAAGCCAACCTGGTCATTATTACTGGTTATCCTTCCGCTTATTCTGCTTCTGATGATCACATTTGGAGTAGGCATGGTACTTGCGACGGTTACGGTATTCTTCCGTGATATGGAATATTTGTGGGATGTTGTATTGATGATCATTATGTATACATGTGCGATTTTCTATTATCCACAGAGATTATTAAAGAGTGGATTTAGCTGGCTGTTAAAATATAATCCGTTATATTGCGTCATCCATAATTTTAGAGCATGTTTTCTGGGTGATCCGTTAAACTGGAATTATATGTTATATGCGTTCGTTTTCTCTGTTTTTGCTATCTTGATCGGAACGTATACATTCTATAAGAAACAGGACGAATTTATTCTTCATATTTAAGGAGACAGACATGGGCAAGGAAGCATTGATCGTTGATGATGTAAGCATGAAGTTCAACCTGAGCAGTGAAAAGGTTGACAATATTAAAGAGTATATAATTAAATCAATAAAACGACAGATCAGTTATGATGAATTCTGGTCATTAAAGCATGTCAGCTTTTCATTGGACAAGGGTGACAGGCTGGGAATCCTCGGCTTAAATGGTGCAGGAAAGAGTACCCTTTTAAAGGTTATTTCCGGTGTATATAAGCCAACAGAAGGACATGTGATCAAGCATGGAAAGGTTGTTCCGTTGCTGGAATTAGGAGCAGGCTTTGACGCACAGTATACTGGAAAGGAAAATATTTTTTTGTATGGTACAGTGCTTGGATATTCCAAGAGTTATCTGGAAGAAAAGTATGATGAAATCGTTGAGTTTTCGGAGCTTGGTCGTTTTATTGATGTCCCAATCAAGAATTATTCATCTGGTATGAAATCAAAATTGGGATTTTCAATTGCAACGATTGCAAATCCGGATATTCTGATTCTGGATGAAGTATTATCCGTGGGTGATGCCAGATTTAAGAAGAAGAGTGAAGCGAAGATCATGCAGCTTATGGAAGGCGGAACAACAGTATTATTTGTTTCGCATTCTCTGGAACAGGTACGACGGATCTGTAATAAAGCAATGATCCTGGATCATGGAACATTGAAATCCATTGGCGATATTGATACAATATCAGAGGAATATACGAAAATGATCGCGATTCCTGCTAAGCCAAAGAAGAAAAAAGCAGATGCTGGAAAAAAGGCTTCTGAAAAAAAGGCAGATGAGGAAAAGGCTGCTGATAAGAAAGAAAAATAATTAAAAGGAGAAAAATAATGAGTAAAAAACCTGTAGTTTTAATGGTACTTGATGGTTATGGAATTAGTGACAAGACAGAAGGCAATGCAATCGCACTGGCAAATACACCTGTTATGGATCAGCTTAAGGCTGAATATCCTTATGTAAAGGGTGCTGCTTCCGGTCTTGCAGTTGGACTTCCGGACGGACAGATGGGTAACTCAGAAGTTGGTCATATGAATATCGGTGCAGGAAGAATTATATATCAGGAATTAACAAGAATTACAAAGTCCATTCAGGATGGCGATTTCTTTGAGAATGCAGAGATGTTAGAAGCAATCGAGAACTGTAAGAAGAACAATTCCGATCTTCATGTATGGGGACTATTATCCAGTGGTGGTGTACACAGCCATAATACACATCTGTATGCAATTCTTGAGTTATGTAAGAAACATAATTTTGAAAATGTATATGTTCATCCATTCTTCGATGGCAGAGATACAGCTCCAGCATCAGGAAAGGGCTTCTTAGAGGAACTGATCGCAGAGATGAAGAAGATTGGTGTAGGTAAGGTTGCATCCCTTTCCGGTCGTTATTATGCTATGGATCGTGATAACAGATGGGATCGTGTTGAACTTGCATATAAGTCACTTGTAACAGGTGAGGGTGTACAGGCAGAAGATCCTGTTGCTGCAGTACAGGCATCTTATGACAAGGAAGTATATGATGAGTTTATCCTTCCTACCGTTATTACAGAGAATGGTAAGCCGGTATCACTTGTAAAGCCAAATGATTCCGTTATTTTCTTTAACTTCAGACCAGACAGAGCAAGAGAGATCACCAGAGCATTCTGCTGTGACGATTTTGACGGATTCAACAGACCAGACGGAAGATTTCCATTGGTATATGTATGCTTCAAAGATTATGATGAGTCTATACCAAACAAGATCGTTGCATTCAAGAAAGAAGAAATCGACAATACATTTGGTGAGTACCTTGCAGCGAATGGTAAGACACAGGTTCGTATTGCAGAGACAGAGAAGTATGCACATGTTACGTTCTTCTTTAATGGAGGCGTAGAAGAACCAAATAAGAACGAAGACAGAATCCTTGTTAAGTCCCCTGCGGTTGCAACATATGATCTCCAGCCTGAAATGAGTGCTCCGGAAGTATGTGAGAAGCTGGTAGATGCTATCGGTTCTGATAAATACGATGTGATCATTATTAACTTTGCAAATCCTGATATGGTAGGTCATACAGGCGTGATCCCTGCAGCGATCAAGGCAGTTGAGACTGTTGATGCCTGCGTAGGAAAGGCAGTTGAGGCAGTTAAGAAGGCAGATGGTGTATTATTTATCTGTGCAGACCACGGTAATGCTGAGCAGATGATCAATTATGAAACTGGTGAACCACATACAGCCCACACAACAAATCCGGTACCATTCGTACTTGTAAATTATGATGAGCGCTATGGTTTAAGAGAAGGTGGATGTCTTGCAGATATCGCTCCAACACTTCTTGAAATCATGGAACTTCCACAGCCTAAGGAAATGACAGGTAAATCACTTCTTATCAAGAAATAATGAAAGAAGGACAGACAAATGAAGAAATTTTTTCAGGAGTTTAAAGAATTTGCATTAAAGGGAAATGTTCTGGATATGGCGATCGGTGTTATCATCGGTGGTGCTTTTTCAGGACTGGTAACTTCACTGACAGACTGTTTTATCAATCCACTCATTGGATGTATCGGTGGTGCCGAAGTACAGGGCAAGATTCATTTGCTGGGAGACCAATATATTGATTATGGCTCGTTCATTACAGCAGTGATCAACTTCATCATCATGGCATTTATCATTTTCCTTCTGATGAAAGGAATTAAAAAGCTGTTATCTCTTGGAAAGAAAGAGGAAGTTGCGGCACCTTTAACAAGAAAATGTCCATATTGTTATGGTGACATTGATGTTAAGGCTACAAAATGTATGTATTGTACATCTGACGTAGAGCCAACTGTAAAAGCAGAAGAATAAAAAGAATGATATTCTGTGTTATATGGACACAGAACGGAGTAACAATATAAAAACAAATAAAAAATACCTGCCGGAGAAGCATAGTTACAGATGCTTTATCCGGCAGGTATTTTTTATAAGATGAATACTTTGGAAAAAAGTGTGAATACTATAAAAGAATAAAATTTGCCAATAATTGTACGGATAGAAAGGCAGAATGGAGAATCACATGAACAGATTGGAAATTATTGAAATTAAAGCGAGAGAAATACTTGATTCCAGAGGAAATCCTACAGTTGAGACCGATGTTACGCTGGCATGTGGATGCAAGGGTAGGGCAATGGTTCCGTCCGGTGCATCCACCGGACAATACGAAGCGCATGAGCTTCGGGATGAAGAAAAACGTTACATGGGACAGGGGGTTTACGGAGCCTGCAATAATGTAAATAACAGAATTGCAGATAAACTGATCGGAATGGATGTAACAAGACAGATTGATATTGACCGTATTATGATCGAGGCAGATGGAACTGAGAATAAGACACGATATGGTGCAAATGCCATGCTGAGTGTATCCCTTGCCTGTGCCAAGGCGGCTTCGCTGGCACTTGGAATGCCGCTTTACCGGTATCTTGGTGGAGTGAATGCAAAGCGTCTTCCGGTTCCGATGATGAATATATTAAATGGTGGAAAGCATGCGGATAATACTGTTGATTTTCAGGAGTTTATGATTGCTCCGGTAGGGGCAGAATCCTTTAAGGAGGCAATGGAGATCGCCTGTGAGATTTATCATACGCTGAAGATTGAATTGAATGTCAGAAATTTGAGCACAGGAGTTGGAGATGAAGGTGGATTTGCACCGAATCTTGCAACCACATATGAAGTACTGGATCTGTTAGTAGAAGCAATCGCAAAGGCCGGGTATAATCCGGGAGTCGATGTACAGATCGCAATGGATGCGGCAGCATCGGAATTATATGATGTAGCTTCTGACCGATATATCTTTCCGGGAGAATCCCGGATGACCGGAAAGGAAATCCGGAGAAATTCAGAGGAGATGGTCCAGTTCTATGAGGATCTGGTGACAAGATATCCGATTTATTCGATCGAAGACGGACTGGATGAGAATGATATGAATGGCTGGAAGGTTCTGACCTACCGGCTTGGAAATCGTATCCAGTTAGTTGGAGATGATCTCTTTGTTACAAATAAAAAACGACTGAAAAACGGAATTGAAGATGGAATTGCAAATTCAATCCTGGTAAAGGTGAACCAGATCGGAACTCTGACAGAGGCAATGGATGCTGTGGAAACGGCTCATAAAGCCGGATATTCGTCGGTGATTTCCCATCGGTCTGGGGAAACAGAGGATACATTTATTGCGGATCTGGCTGTGGCTATGAATTGCGGACAGATCAAGACCGGAGCACCAGCCAGAAGCGAACGTACAGCGAAATACAACCAGCTTCTCCGGATTGAAGAGGAGCTTGGCAAAAATTCCATATACGGAATGGAATGATCACCAATTAAGAACGAACAGGAAGCCGGGCGGTAAAATCGTCCGGTAATTCTGTTTTATAGGCGGCATAGACAGCAGTGTTATATAAGCGCGTTGCTTTGATATCCTGTTCAAATAGTAAACGGCCGGTATCGGAAAGGAAACGGATGCCATCTGCCGGCTTTGTAAAGACAGGAAGGTCACTGTTTCTCTTAATCTGACGAATCACATCGGATCCGGATCGGTTCAACGCAAGAATATGTCCATAGTGATTCCAACCGCTTTCTTTATACATGGACATAGTATTCTTCCGGATGTCCAGAATAAAATGCAGCAATGCACGGTTGATCCTTGTCTGAGTAAGATCTTTGGATTTTAAGGATTCAGCAATTGCAGCATATGACTGCAGAAGATTTGTTTTTTTCAGTTTATTATACAGCTCGTCTGTCATATCAACCGTGTCAGGAGCATCGTTCTGCATGATCAGACAGTACTGCAGAATAGATGTTAAGTGATCTTCAAAAATCGGATAGGTATGCAGATAGTCTGTCTTTAACAGGTCGGCAGAGGCGGTTGGAAGAACCTGGTAAAAGGTTTTAAATAATGCATCCGATTCTGTGATATGGGTTGGACAGGTTTCCTGTAATAAATGGCGGATCGCAGAAGCAGAGCAGATTGATCCGGTGATATCATTACTGTTATATCCTGTAGAGATTCTTTTTATAACATATGGTTTTATAGAGGAATGTGTTTTCTTCAGAGCTGACAGGTATTCGACTGCAAGGATGTTGTTTGGTTCCTTCAGAAGATCAGCACCGGCAGGACAACAGCTTTTTATGGCATCTGCCCGTGCTGACGGATAGGACATTCCTTCCGACAGATTTTTTTTCAGACATGCAGAAAATGAGGCTGGTTCATCGATCAGAATTTCAGCTACAGATTCCAGAAGAGCCAGATCATCGCATTCCGCACCAAAAATCAGATAATCTACAGTGTTCAGTTTGTTCAGAAGGTCGACACCCGCATAAGCAAAATCCCTTGCGCTTGCTGTTGCATAGACAACCGGAAGCTCAAATACCGCATCGACTCCGGAGGCAACAGCCATTTCGGCACGCATAAACTTGTTGCAGACAGCAGGAAGTCCTCTTTGAAGAAAATTACCGCTCATAACAGAAATAATATGGGAACAGTCAAGTTCGGAATGGGTCTGTTCGATCTGGTAGCGATGTCCATTGTGAAATGGATTATATTCTGTAATGATACCTGCAGTCAGCATAAAAATTCCTCCTGAAATAAAATATATTTTCTAAATTATATTTTATATTTTTTCTTCTGTAAAGTATGATATAATTGGGATGTGCATGAAGATAGGGCTTTGTCCCTACGGTTTTGATGCACTTTTTTATTGCGTTTTTGAAAATGATGTACGATATTTTACGCATAACAGGTAGTATGGTATAGAAAGGTAGAAAAAGACTGTTAGAAATACAGAAATGAAAAATATCCGTAAGATCATAGATTAAGGATTGACATTTCGATAAAAGTTGAGTAGTATAATAACAGGAATCGAACATTTGTTTATGGAGGTAGTTTGAAAGATGATTAAAGATGATGATAAGAAGAAAGCGCTGGATGCAGCGTTAGCACAGATTGAGAAGCAGTATGGTAAAGGATCTGTTATGAAGTTAGGAGATTCTTCAGCCAATATGAATATAGAAGTAATACCAACAGGATCATTAAGCCTTGATATTGCACTTGGACTTGGTGGAGTTCCGAGAGGAAGAATTATAGAAGTATTCGGACCTGAGTCCAGTGGTAAGACAACAGTTGCATTACATATTGTTGCAGAGATACAGAAACGTGGCGGTATTGCTGGCTTTATTGATGCAGAACATGCATTGGATCCTGTATATGCGAAGAATATCGGTGTCAATATTGATGACCTCTATATCTCACAACCGGATTGCGGTGAACAGGCACTTGAGATCACAGAGACAATGGTGCGCTCCGGTGCAGTAGATGTGATCATTGTCGATTCGGTTGCAGCCCTTGTTCCAAAGGCAGAGATCGATGGTGAGATGGGAGATTCTCATATGGGACTTCATGCAAGACTGATGTCACAGGCACTTCGTAAGCTGACGGCAGTCGTAAGCAAAACAAATTGTGTTGTAATATTCATCAATCAGCTTCGTGAGAAAGTTGGTGTTGTATTTGGTAATCCGGAAGTAACAACCGGTGGACGTGCATTGAAGTTCTATGCATCTGTTCGTATGGATGTCAGAAGAATTGATACTCTGAAGATGGGTGGAGAGATCGTTGGTAACCGTACCAGAGTAAAGGTTGTGAAGAACAAGGTTGCACCTCCGTTCAAAGAGGCTGAATTTGATATTATGTTTGGTAAAGGTATTTCCCGTGAAGGAGATATCCTGGATCTGGCAGTAGCAAATGATATTGTAGATAAGTCCGGTGCATGGTATGCATATATGGGAGATAAGATCGGACAGGGACGTGAGAATGCAAAGGCATTTCTTGCAGAGAATCCGGCTATCTGTGCTGAGATCGATGAGAAGATCCGTGAGAAGCTTGGCTTAGTTGAAACTGAGGATGCAGAGGGAACAGAAACAGAATAAGTAGAGGGTGCCTGTATATATGCTTGTAACAGATATTAAGAAGATTGATGATAAGAGAAGCTGTCTGTATCTGGATTATGAGGCGTTTGGTCCGTTATATGCATCTGATATACGAAGATTGAAGCTGACGGTCGGATCAGAAACTGATGCAGAGAAAATGCAGCAGTTCCGGTCAGAATATTTCTTTAAACGTGCGATGAACAAGGCGGTTACAGCTATTAAGTATTCTGAAAAATGTGAATATGACATCCGGCAGAAGTTAAAGGAACTTTGCTATGATGAAGAAGTGATCGATACGACGCTTGATAAACTAAAAAAATATAAGTATATTGACGATGCCAGATATGCATCAGTTTATGTCCGGAGTCATATCCAAAGGAAAAGCAGACGAGAGATCACATTTGCATTGTCATCCAAGAAAATATTGAATGAATGGATTGAACAGGCATTTGAAGAAAACCAGCTTCCGGATGAAAGAGAGATCGTAGAGAAACTGATCCGGAAAAAATGTCCGGTTTCGGAACTTTCAGATAAAAGAGAAAAAGTAACAGCATTTCTTGTCCGAAAGGGATATCCGTATCGTCTGGTTGCTTCCTGTATCTCGGAAATATTAGAAATGGGGTAGTCAGTAATATAAGAAAAGTTGCACAGAAAACAGGGCGAAAAATTGTTGTTTTTGTTTGTTTTCACTTGACATAATTAGTAAAAAATATTAAACTTAAATAGTTGTATAAGTGTACAATGAAAACTTAATAAGGAGGTGCTCCTGTGAGTGGTGATATTGCGTGGATAATCATTTATATTTGCATCCTTGTTGTATGTATCGTTGCCACATGGTTTATTGCTATTGCATATAGAAAAAATATTGCAGAAGCGAAGATTGGTAAGGCAGAAGTAGCAGCAAGGGAGATTATAGATGAAGCTCAGAAGGATGCTGAGGCGAAAAAGCGTGAGATTTTGCTTGAGGCAAAAGAAGATGCTTTGAAGACGCGGAATGACCTTGAAAAAGAAGTCAAGGACAGACGTGGAGAGATTTCACGAATGGAGAAACGAGTTCTCGCCCGTGAAGAAAGTATCGACCGTAAGACGGAAGCTATCGAGAAAAAAGAAGCAAGTCTTGCATCCAAGGAAGGTCAGCTTGAAAAGCAGAAGGCAAAAGTAGAAGAGCTTCAGGCAAGACGTTTACAGGAACTGGAAAGAATTTCAGGTTTAACCTCTGAACAAGCGAAGGAATACTTATTAAAAACTGTTGAAGATGAAGTAAAACATGAAACAGCAGTTATGGTCAAGGAATTAGAAACCAGAGCTAAAGAAGAAGCGAACAAGAAGGCAAAGGAATATGTTGTATCTGCAATCCAGAAATGTGCAGTGGATCATGTAGCAGAAACAACAATTTCACTGGTACAGTTACCTAACGATGAGATGAAGGGTAGAATAATTGGTCGAGAGGGTAGAAATATCCGTACTCTTGAAACCATGACAGGTGTAGATCTGATTATTGATGATACACCGGAAGCAGTTATTCTCTCAAGCTTTGATCCTGTTAGAAGGGAAGTTGCAAGAATTGCACTTGAGAAGCTGATTGTCGATGGAAGAATCCATCCGGCAAGAATCGAAGAGATGGTAGAAAAAGCGCAGAAGGAAGTAGAAACCATGATGCGTGAAGAAGGTGAAGCAGCAACCCTTGAGGTTGGCATTCACGGAATTCATCCTGAATTAGTGAGACTTCTTGGTAAGATGAAGTTTAGAACAAGCTATGGACAGAATGCATTAAAGCATTCTATCGAAGTAGCACATTTATGTGGTTTATTGGCCGGAGAAATAGGTGTCGATGTCAAAGTTGCGAAACGTGCCGGATTACTTCATGATATCGGTAAATCTGTAGATCATGATATGGAAGGCTCTCATGTACAGATTGGTGCTGACTTATGTAGAAAGTATAAGGAATCACCGATTATTGTAAATGCAGTAGAAGCTCACCATGGCGACGTTGAACCAGAATCCCTGATAGCATGTCTTGTACAGGCTGCAGATGCAATCTCAGCAGCAAGACCGGGTGCTAGAAGAGAGACTCTGGAGACTTATACTACACGTCTTAAGAAACTGGAGGATATTGCAAACTCCTATAAGGGTGTAGAGAAGACATATGCTATTCAGGCAGGTAGAGAGATTCGAGTAATAGTTGTTCCTGAACACGTTAATGATTCCGATATGGTATTACTTGCAAGGGATATTGCAAAGCAGATTGAAAATGAGCTGGAATATCCTGGACAGATCAAGGTTAATATCATAAGAGAGTCTCGCGTTGTAGATTATGCTAAGTAATTATTTTCAGCCTGTGGAATAAAATGTTCCACAGGCTTTTTTAGTGAATGAAAAATATGAAAAAATATGGATAGCTGGGAGGCAACAGATGGATCAGAAATTTATCAGAGAGAAAAAAGAACTGGCATATCATGCTCATATATTTGATGTATATAATGATTATTTGAGACTGCCGGATGGAAAACATGTAGTATATGATCTGGTCAATCATGTAGATGGCTGTTGTGTTTTGCCGGTGGATGAAGATGGAAACCTGATCCTGGTAAGTCAATATAGAAATGCGGTAGATGATATAACCTTAGAGGTTCCTGCCGGCTGTATGGAAGAGGGAGAAGATCCGGGTCAGTGCGCAGTCAGGGAATTGGAAGAGGAAACCGGATATATTGCACAGGAACTTCGATTTGTAACAAAGACATATCTTGCGATCGGTACCAGTAATGAGCAGACCTATATTTATATTGCAACCGATCTGAAAAAGGGAATCAGACAACTGGATCCGGAAGAATTTATCCGAATCCGGCGGCTTTCATTGGCAGAAGCCATGACTATGATACAGACAGGAGAGATCGTTGATTCAAAAACTATTATTGCAATCCTGGCATATGCTGTAGAACAAATGAAGAAATAAATACCAGATGCAGTATAGCAAAAATAAATCACCATGAGTATATCCAGACGAATCATAGTAGATGAGAATGGTGGTTTTATTGTTTGTTGCATATATTGGGACAGGAAAACATATGTATACGAGGGGGGATGATATGAAACGTAAATTTATATGGGCAATGTTCTGGATCGGCCTGATCCTTGGAACCTTGCTTGTAAACACACAATTAAATGTGCAGGAGATATTAGACCAGACAGGTATACAGACCGGAAAACAGGAACTGATCGCTTTGATCTGTAAAAGAATCGTGGAGCTGGTAGCGGTTGTAGCTCTTTTGAAGCTTGTTCCGGATAAAGCATCCGATGGTGCTCTTATGGGAATATCCGGACTGATCACCGGTATGATGGTTTCACTATATGCGATGAACGGAACTATGTTGTGTGCGTTTGCATTTTATATGATTGTTTTGATTATTGTGGGATTATATGCAATTGTTGTTAAAATTATATGTGGAACAACAGGAGAAGGGATGAGTCAGATTGCTGCTATGGTTGTCAGATTGCATAATTCTTTTTGGGGAACGGCAATTATTGTTACAATTTTATTACTGAATATTATTCTAGAAGTAAAAATTCTGAAATTTTTTTGAAAAAGTTTTACTACATGTGGTATACATAATTCTGTATAGACACATGATTTGGTGAAAACAAAGAAATTAC
Organism: Clostridium sp. AF17-21AC; assembly: GCF_003461365.1. Classification (NCBI taxonomy): domain Bacteria; kingdom Bacillati; phylum Bacillota; class Clostridia; order Eubacteriales; family Clostridiaceae; genus Clostridium; species Clostridium sp. AF17-21AC. Next base: position 282,414 of record NZ_QTWY01000002.1, on the reverse strand, counting down.
GAAAAAACCTTGATTTTGCTTATAAAAATTATGTTTGATTTTATAGAAATTTGTATTTATAATGATATTTAGTCTACATAATAAGGGGAAAAATGCGTGGAAATTTACATAGAGAAATATGTTGATTATCTCAAAAATATTAAGAAATCAAGTGAAAATACAGTAGCTTCTTATCAGCGCGATCTTGTGAAGTTTTCTGATTTCTACCGGGAGAATGGAACAGAGGATATTCGTTCGATAAATGAGACAAATATCAACACTTATGTTCTGTATTTAGAAAAAAACGGAAAATCAATGGCTACTGTATCAAGAAGCATAGCTTCGATCAAGTCATTTTTTGGATTTCTTTTTCGAGAGAAAATACTGATGGATGACCCGTCAGTTAATATCAAGCCTCCAAAGATTGAAAAGAAAATGCCGGATATCTTAACGATAGAGGAAGTGAACCGGCTTCTTGACCAGCCGGGAGACCAGTCTCCGAAGGAAATTCGTGACCGGGCAATGTTAGAGCTGTTATATGCGACAGGAATCCGTGTATCGGAGCTTGTTACATTGAAGATTACAGATGTGAATCTGAAGATGGGTTACATTGAATGCCATGACCTCAGAAAGTCGAGAATTATTCCAATCGAAGATTCAGCACAGCGCGCACTTGATAATTATATCTCGAATGTTCGAGTCGATATGTGTAAGGATTCAGAATATTTATTCTCAAACTGCAAGGGAACACCGATGACCAGACAAGGCTTCTGGAAGATTATCAAGGTATATGCCGATAAAGCAGGAATAGATAAGGATATTACACCACATATGATCCGTCATTCGTTTGCGTCACATCTTGTAAATAACGGTGCAGATTTAAAGGCTGTACAGGAAATGTTGGGACATGCAGATATCTCAACGACACAGATTTATCTGAACAGCAGGCAGAGCCGCTTAAAAGAGGAATATCAGAAAGCACATCCGCGGGCATAGGCGGAATGAATATAGCAGAAAACGATAAATGTCAGTCGACGGGCTTGTTGGCTGGGCAAAGCATAAGTTGCGGAATGAACATAGCAGAAAACATATTTGTGGGCGGTTGTGCCGTATACAATGTTAATACGCAGCAAAGTATGGATTGTACGAAAAAAAGTACATGGAAATAGTTGCATCTTGTCTGTAAAATAGAATATAATCCTTTCGGTTGATAAAAGTTTAAAAGTGTAGAACGACAGGAGAAAGAAAAATGGAGAACAATTATTACTCACTGGTACAGATTCTGGAAAATAATATAAAGGCAGGCATCAATAAAGCAAACATGGGTCTGCTTAAGATGATATTACTTGGTATGTTCGCAGGTATGTTTATTGCGATCGGAGCAGAGGGGTCAAACCTTGCAGCTCATAATCTGACAGGTGTAGGCGTTGCAAGAACATTAACAGGCGTGGTTTTCCCGATCGGTCTTATGATGTTAGTTGTAACCGGCGGTGAGTTATTTACAGGAAACTGTATGCTGACAATGGCACTTGCAGACCATAAGATCAAAGCATTACAGATGATAAAAAACTGGGTTGTTGTATATTTCAGCAATATGCTTGGCTCTATACTGACAGCAGCTTGTGTATATGCTTCTGGTCAGTATGATTACTCAGATGGAGCACTTGGAGCATTCACGATCAAGGTTGCCATGGGTAAAGCAGATATTGATATCAGCAAAGCAATCTTTTCCGGTATCCTTTGTAATATTTTGGTATGTATCGCAGTATTGATGAGTAGTGCAGCGAAAGATCTGATCGGTAAGCTGTTTGGAGCATTTTTCCCAATCTTGATCTTCGTTATCTCAGGGTTCGAACACTGTGTTGCAAATATGTACTACATTCCGGCAGGAATCATTGCATCAGGCAACAGCAAATATTTAGATAAAGCCTGTGAGCTTTATGGATATACATCAGCACAGATTTCAGATACACTTACAGTTGGCGGTTTTGTTCATAATCTGCTGCCGGTTACGCTTGGTAATATCATTGGTGGCGGCATCGTCGTATCACTGGGACTGTATGCGGCGCATCTGGTGCTTGATAAGAAAGAAAAATAAAAAAGAAAACAGCATTTTGGATATGTTAAAAAGGTCTTGTAGTTATATATAACTACAAGGTCTTTTTTTGTAATTTTAAAATACTATATGTCAACATATATTTAGAAAATATAAATATATGTTGACATATATAATACGCATATGCAATACTACAATTGCAACCATTATATTGCATAAAAGGGAGGAAAAATGAAGAAGATAAAAAGGAATATAATATTATTGGCATGTTGTATTACATTATTTAGTTCATTTGTTGTTTCGGCAACATCGGCGAGTAACTCTATAACTAATGGAGCTGCAACATTAACAGGATCGGCTCGTATGTATGATTATAGTAAGAAAAAAGATAACTGCATCATGACTGCAGCATTGGGGGGAGGAAAGGCAACTGAAGCTACATCAGGTTCAATATCTGGTAAAATACAGGGTATAGATGTAAAAGTAAAAAGAATGGATACGGGTAATTTAAATAAAAAAAATAAAACCTATAGTGATTCAAAAATTGTTAGTGATGCATATTGTGTATTTACTGTTACAATATCATTAAAAGGTGCAGATTCTAAAGAAATATATGCACACGATTAATATATAATACAAGAAGATGTACATATAATGGTTGTAGATTATCAAAGGAAGTTAAAATGAGGATAAGAGATAAAGAATTTTTTAGGTTGTTTTTGGTCGTTTATACACTTATATTTATAATTATTTTTCAATGCTTTGATATTATTAATAAAATGCAGGCTGAGTTAAAGGGAAGGTTATATAATGGCAATTATTCTAATTTGGCAGGAATTGAAACAAAGTGTGATGTATGTATGAATCATCTTAAGGCAGAATATAATCAGGCGGGTGAACTTGAAGCTATGTCGATTGATGTTCCAGATAGGCATAGACAGAAGGAACATCTTGAAACTGCCAAAATGATCATAAAAGCAATGTATGGAAGAAAGTTCACGGTGTATTCATATGCCAATGTTCGGGTTAGTGGAATGCTTCAGGAAAGGTCAGAACTGGCAGTTTTTTCATTGAAGGATGAATTGCCATTTAATATCACTAAGGGGCGATCAATATGTTCGGACGATTTAGAGAAAAAAGCTCGAGTTGCAATTGTATCTGAGGATATGATAAATACAATGGTGAAAAAAGAAGAATATTATTACATAAAAATTAATAATGAAGAGTATCAAGTTGTTGGAATTTATGAACCTGTTGCAGATAAGGCAGATGTGTGTTTTGCCTATTTTCCTCAAACAGAATATCAATTTGAGGAATTCTGCAGGAATTTTATAGATAATATTTTTTCAATTTCTAATATGAAGTGGGGAATATTTGGAGTTTATATTGGATCAGAAAATAGTTTTGATATAAATGAAATAGATGAATTTATTTCGGAACTTGAAAAAATATCCGATACAACATTTGATATAAAAGTAATAGATCGTTCGATTGCATCACCGAATGAAAAAATAAAAGCGTTAATTATAATATATGTATTATTGTTATTCTTTTGTATTGTTGTTTATATTCAGGTGATTGATATGTTTACAAAAAAAAGATATAAAGATTATGTAATATATCGTGCCTGTGGTTGCAACTGCAATATGATCGCAAGAAGATTATTTATGGAGATGCTGCCAATGTTTATCTGTTCATTTATTGCAGTTTTTATTGCAAATAGCGTATATAATGTCTGGCTGACAGATTCTGTATGGTATAGTATTTCATATGATGGTGTTGCGTTTATGGCAGGAACATCTGTTGTTCTTGTTTATATGTCAATTTTCATCATAATTATGAAGTTGCGTCGGATTAATCTGGCAGAAGGGATTATGGATCTATAAATGAAACTTAGGTATTTATGGAAAATTACGTTGGATAATGAATGGAAACAAGGAATTCGAAGTTTTTTTAATGTTATTCTATATATTGTTGGAATTACAATAATTGGACTTCTGGTGTATTTTGTCAGTCTAGAAACAGATACGAAGAAGTCGGTAGAGCGTTCTATACGAAAAGAAATAAAAACATTAGGAAGCATAAGTGTTGAAGGGAATCCTTCAGATATTCAGTATAATTCAAATTTTGATCTTTTGAAAGTTGTTAAAAGTTTTAGTGGCATAGATGCATGTTCATCTGGATGGGGAAATGGTTCACTGGCAATATCCGGAGACTGGCGTATCGAATATGATGCATCGGAATACAGAGATGAAGACTTGAAATTACTGCAAGATATACAAAAAAAGAATGTTTATGATCCCGGATATGCAATACAGGGGAAAAGTTTGGAAACTACCTGGCTGGACGCTGGAGCGTGGGATATGATGAAAATTGATCTGCTGCAAGGCAGATGTCCTTCTGAGATTGATTATGCTTTATATGGTGATGCGATTCCAATCTATCTGGGGTATCGTTATAAAGATAAAGTGCAGCTGGGAACCCGCCTTATACATGGAGAAGAGGTTTATGTTGTAGAGGGGATTCTGAAGAAGAACAGTGTATTAGCTCCAAATAGTGATGATCTGATGAACATGTATCCGGAAGACCAGAATGCGATACCTTATCAAATACTTGATTATAGCATTTTGATAATTTTAAATTCAGAAATGGACAATACATATAATTGTTTTTTTACATTAAAAGATGGTTATTCATTTGATGATGTTCAAAGTTATCTGGATGCGTTAAATTTGAACCCGGATGTAGAATTTTACATCAATAGTGTAGAAAAATATCTGGATAATATGAGCAGGGAGTCAGAAAGGAAAGAAATGACTGGGTTATTTGTGTATGTCACTGTGATTGTGTGTTTGATTCTGTCGTGCTTTGAAATTAACACCATATTGGCACAGAGAAGAGAGTTTGGGATACTTCTTGCTTATGGGCTATCGCATAGAGATATTATAAAGATGGTATTGATTGATAATATAAAAAAATTGATCATTGCAATTCTGATTATGACGTGCGTAATAGCCGGTAAACTGGCAGCGGACATTATGGTAGAGAATATGACATTTTATATGCTGAAGAATACGATTTACAGTCGGTTGGTCTTGACGATTGGAATGATAGGGATATTGCTTGTTCTTTTGGTCTGTATTGTACCGTCAATTCTGTTAAAGAAAATATCTCCGGCGGAATTACTTGGAGGAAAATAAATGATTCAATTAAAAGAAGCAAAAAAAATATACAAAAATGGCAGGACAGAATATCCTGCGTTGAATGGGATAGACCTGACGATAGAAAATGGAGAATATGTTGCAATTATTGGAACATCCGGATCGGGAAAAAGTACACTTTTAAATATCATAGGTGGGATGGATCAGACAACAGATGGTCAGTATCTGTATGATGAAAAGAATGTTAGCAAAATGAATTCTCATGCGCTTCATTTGTTTCGAAAGGAATATGTGAGCTTTGTATTCCAACGATTTGCACTATTGAATCAGTATAGTGTATATGAAAATGTGGAAGTACCGCTTCTTGCAAAGGGAATAGAGAAGAATGAACGTAAGAAAAAAGTTCTTTCCGCATTGATGCAGGTTGGAATTCAGGATTTGTATAAGAAAAAGCCAAGTGAGCTTTCGGGAGGGGAACAACAGCGGTGTGCAATTGCCAGAGCGTTGGTTATGGATACTCCTGTTGTACTTGCAGATGAACCGACAGGTTCTCTGGATAAAAACTCAGGCATTAAGGTTATGAAGCTTTTAGAAGGACTGCATGAGCAGGGAAAGACCTTGATAATTGTAACACATGATATAGATATAGCAGAGCATGCTGATCGTATAATACAGATTGAGGATGGAAAGATTATTGCTGATACAAAAAAGAATTAAAAAATATTTATTATTGATAGGCGGAATTGTTATATTGCTTTCAGGTTGTGATAAAAAAGAAAGCAGTGATATGTTTGTGCTGGATCAGGAGAAAAAGTCGATACAGGGAGAGGTTCAAAATAGTGAATTAGGGGGAAAACTGAAAGTGCCGCAAAGCGTTGATTGCAAGATGGAAACAGAAGATGCCGACTTACAAGCAATATTGATATCAGATAAGTCTGTCTGTATTCCAGATGTAGAACAACTTTATACAATGAAGTGCAGCAGAGAGAGACTGGATGCATCATACAAAAAGAAAATTTCAGAAGCAATATTTGGCGAAACAGCCCTGTATATATATGATGGCAACCCATTAATATCTGAATGTGATGAACAAATCCAATATTGCAAAAATAAGCAAAATATTTCGGATACATTTTATAAACAATATTACCAGGCGAGTATAGAGGAGCTAGAGCAACAGAAAAAAACTGCACAGGAGATAAGAGAAAAGAATATTGATTTTTCGGCGGATCAGTACATTGGTATGATTAACGATCAAAAATATCTTCTTACATTTTATGGAAACGAAGACTATTGTGAATCCTTTGAACTAATGTTGTATCCGGAGAATTCAATGGAGAAATTTTTTGAGATTGATAACGGATATGGACTTGTTCAACCGACAGATATATTGTCTGAAAATGAGTTGCTGTATTCGGATCTTTTGAATTATAGTGAAAATGAAGAAGATCTTTCAGCCGGGAATCAATGTAGTAAAACAATAGAGGAAGCGATAGATACCGCTTTGGGCTATGCTGGTGCATGTGTCTCATTGCCTGTTGATACGGGATGTGTAGAACCATTTTGTGTATCCTATATAAAGGGTGAAACAGAGGAAGAAGTACTTTTGTGTGATGGATATTCTATAACATTTCTTCCGAAAATTGAACAAGTTACTCCTTTTGTGTCAGATTTGTATTATGTAGAAAGTATAGCAGGTCAATATGACAACAGAAATGACAGCCAATCAAGCATTATGACAAACGGTTTAATATTACGCATTGTAATATCTTCGAAAGGTGTGGTTGGCATTGGTTGTGTAATGCCGGTGAAACAGGATGAAAAAGCGAAAAAAGTGGAACGGCTTTTAACGTGGGATGAGATTATGGAAGCCTTGAAAAATGGCTTGCCGGAATACCTCAAAAAGCATGGTGCGTCATATTCGCAAATTGCATTTAATCATGTAGAACTAACATACTATTTAGAAGAAACAGAGGAGGAATATTGTTATATTCCTGTATGGCTTTTTGCAAATATTGATGCACAGTTACAGGTTCCAGATCAGCTTATTCTACTGGATGCAAGAAATGGAAGATTTGTAGAAATAAAATAATATTCCAGATATACAAAATACAACTGCCCCATATAGAATAACATTGTGAAGATTTCGTTTTTTCGATGTATATTGCCAGTAAATACAAGTGCTTGTTTGATCCGTAGGTGAGTTAACACAGGAGTATTACGAATCAGGCATATACATCGAATAGAAATTGCAACAAGTCATCTGTATGGGGCAGTTGGTTGTATGTGGGAAAGTCCATACTGTAGAGAACAGCAAATCTCACTATTTATAAAACTCCACCAGCTTGTCCATTCTTGCGGACATGTTGTCAAACAGCGCATTCATGATTGTGATCGCAGCCATAGATTCTACAACGACTACAGCGCGGGGACCGATGATTGGGTCGTGTCTGCCGCGGATCGACACATCAATATTTTCACCGGATTTATTGATTGTTTTCTGTTTGCTGGCGATCGATGGTGTAGCCTTGAAATGACAGGTGAGCAACAGATCAGAACCGTCGCTGATTCCGCCAAGGATTCCACCGGCATGGTTCGAGTTCTTATTTACAACACCATCTTCGATATGGAAACCGTCATTATCATAAGAGCCGGTATTTTCGGATACCATGACGCCATCCCCGATCTCAACCGCTTTTACGGCACCAATCGACATAAGGGCTTTGGCGAGATTTGCATCTAATTTATCAAAGACCGGATCACCAAGACCTGCCGGAACACCGGATACGATACATTTGACAGTAGAACCGATCGAATCATTTTGTGCCATGATATCAGAAAGATATGCAGATGCAGCTGCGCAGCTTTTTGCATCCGGCATGTTCAGTTCATTCTTTGAGATATAGTCTGCATCAAAGTCGGCAGGGTCGGATACGATATCGCCGATCGATGAGACATAGGTTGTAAATGAGATATTCAATGTCTTTAAGATCTTTGCAGCGATCGCACCGGCAGCAACTCTGCCGATCGTTTCTCTGCCGGAGGAACGGCCGCCACCACGGTAATCGCGAAAACCATATTTCTGGTCAAAGGTATAATCAGCATGTCCCGGACGATAGTAGGTAGCGATGTCACCGTAATCACCGGAGCGCTGGGAGGTGTTCCGAACCATCAGTGAGATCGGAGTGCCTGTGGTCTTTCCCTCGAATACACCGGAAAGGATCTCTACCTGATCGGATTCCTTTCTTGGCGTTGAGAACTGGGAGAAGCCCGGACGCCTGCGGTTTAAGTATACCTGAATATCATCCTCGGTAAGTGGAAGACCGGCAGGACAGCCGTCAATGACAACACCGAGTGCTTTTCCATGGGATTCGCCCCATGTAGTGATCTTGAATTTATTTCCAAATGTTGAACCTGACATAATAAGTAATCTCCTTCATGTAGAATAAACACAGACAGCATTTTACATTTGATGTGTCTGTGTCAGATGTCTGAAGAACAGTATATTTATATTGCTCTCCATATCGTCATGATGCTATTATATAGTAGTTGAAAAACAAAAAGCAACAGAAAATGCTTGTTATATAGTAGTTGAAAAACAAAAAATATGTTTTGTGCAGCCAAAAACACAGAAAACCCTGATTTTAAAGTTGACACACCTTTGAAAGTGTGGTAGTCTGACAAAGGTCAGCCTGTACTTAGTTTAAGGAGTCTCCGTCCTTTTACCCAGTTCAGGCCAAGTATAATATTATGGAGGATTGTTATTATGATAACAAAAGAGCAGAAACAGGAAATCGTTGCTAAGTACGGCAAGGATGCAAATGACACAGGTTCAGCAGAAGTACAGATTGCACTTCTTACAGCAAGAATCAATGATTTAAACCAGCATTTCAAGGCTAATCCTAAGGATCACCACTCAAACCGTGGTCTGTTAAAGATGGTTGGTCAGAGAAGAAATATGCTTGCTTACTTAAAGAGCAAAGACATTGAGCGTTACAGAAAGCTGATCGAGAGCCTTGGCTTAAGAAAATAATTTCTGCATCAGAGATAAGAAAGACAGGTTGTTCCAATGTATGTTGGGATGACCTGTTTTTTTTGGATTCAATCTTGTATTTGAGATATGAGTATGCTAAACTTTAAGAGATTGCGGCATGGCAATTCGAGACTACTACAAGACCGATCTATCAGGTATGTCTTGTAGTTGTTTCGAGCCTGCTGCGGTTAATAATAGAAAACAGGAGAAAAGAAAATGAGCAAAGAATTCAAGACTTATTCTATGGACATTGCCGGCAAGACACTTCGCGTCGATATCGGCAGAGTAGCAGCACAGGCAAATGGCGCTGCATTTATGCATTATGGTGATACAACTGTATTATCAACAATCACAGCTTCTGAGAAGCCAAGAGACGGAATCGACTTTTTCCCATTAAGCGTTGAGTATGAAGAGAAGATGTATGCAGTAGGAAAGATCCCTGGCGGATTCAACAAGAGAGAGGGAAAAGCATCTGAGAACGCAGTACTTACATCCCGTGTTATCGACCGTCCGATGCGTCCGTTATTCCCTAAGGATTACAGAAATGATGTTACATTGAACAACCTTGTTACATCTGTTGATCCTGAGTGCAGACCGGAGCTGGTTGCCATGCTTGGTTCTGCTATCGCAACTGCAATTTCAGATGTTCCATTCTGTGGACCATGTGCAATGACACAGGTTGGTATGATCGATGGAGAATTCATCATTAACCCATCTCAGAAACAGTGGGATGAGGGTGATCTGAAGCTTACAGTTGCATCTACAAGCACAAAGGTTATCATGATCGAGGCTGGTGCAAATGAGATTCCTGAAGACAAGATGATCGAAGCAATCTATAAGGCACATGATGTAAACCTTTCTATCATTGAATTCATCAACAAGATGGTAGAAGAAGTTGGTAAGCCAAAGCATGATTATGTAAGCTGCGCAATTCCGGAAGAATTATTTGCAGCTATGAAAGAGATCGTAACTCCTGCTGAGATGGAAGTCGCTGTATTTACAGATGAGAAGCAGGTAAGAGAAGAAAATATCAGACAGATCAGAGAGAAGTTCGAAGAAGCATTTGCTGACAATGAAGAATGGCTTGCTCTGATCCCTGAAGCATTATATCAGTATCAGAAGAAGACAGTAAGAAAGATGATCTTAAAAGATCGTAAGAGACCGGATGGACGTGCGATCAACCAGATCAGACCACTTGCTGCAGAGGTTGATATCATCCCTAGAGTACATGGTTCTGCAATGTTCACTCGTGGACAGACACAGATCTGCGATATCGTAACACTTGCTCCATTATCAGAGATCCAGAAGATCGATGGATTAGATGAGAATGTAGTATCCAAGAGATACATGCATCACTATAATTTCCCATCATATTCTGTAGGTGAGACAAAGGTATCCAGAGGACCGGGACGTCGTGAGATCGGACATGGTGCACTTGCTGAACGTGCATTACTTCCTGTATTACCATCTATAGAAGAGTTCCCATATGCGATCCGTGCCGTATCTGAGACATTTGAGTCAAATGGTTCTACTTCCATGGCATCTACCTGTGCATCCTGTATGTCACTGATGGCTGCCGGTGTACCATTAAAGTCAATGGTTGCAGGTATTTCCTGTGGTCTGGTTACAGGTGATACAGATGATGATTATGTAGTATTAACAGATATTCAGGGCCTGGAAGATTTCTTCGGAGATATGGACTTCAAGGTAACAGGTACTTATAAGGGTATCACAGCAATCCAGATGGATATCAAGATCCACGGACTGACAAGACCGATTGTAGAAGAAGCTATCGCAAGAACAAGAGAAGCAAGATTATTCATTATGGATGGCGTTATGAGCAGTGCAATTCCTGCACCAAGAACACATGTTAATGAATTTGCTCCAAAGATCGTTCAGATCAAGATCGATCCTGATAAGATCGGTGAAGTAATTGGTCAGAGAGGAAAGACAATCAATACGATCATCGAGGAGACAGGCGTTAAGATCGATATTGATGATGACGGAAACGTATCTGTATGCGGCGTTGATCAGGAGAGCATGGACAAGGCTATGAACATGATCAAGATGATCGTTGAGCCACTTGTTGTTGGTGATGACTACAAGGGTAAGGTTGTTAAGATTCTTGACTGTGGCGCAATCGTTTCACTTGCACCAAACAAAGATGGTCTGATCCACATTTCAAAGCTTTCTGACAAGAGAGTTGCAAAGGTAGAAGACGTTGTAAATGTAGGCGACGACGTTGTTGTTAAGGTTATCAAGATCGACGAAAGAGCTGGACGTATCAGCCTCAGCTTAAAGGACGTTGAGAATAAATAAAAAACAAAAAAATATACGGGAGGGTATGTGTGTGAAATACGGACATTTTGATGAAGCCAGAAAAGAATATGTAATAGACAGACCGGATACTCCTGCACCTTGGGCGAACTACCTTGGTTCGCCTGCCTATGGTGCGATTATCTCCAATAATGCAGGTGGTTACAGCTTTGAAAAGAGTGGTGCGAATGGAAGAATCATCCGTTACATCTTCAACAGCTTTGACCAGCCGGGAAGATATGTATACTTAAGAGATGACGATACTTCAGATTTCTGGTCAGCATCCTGGCAGCCGGTAGGCAAGAGCCTGAATGAATACAAGAGCGAGTGTCATCACGGAACTGCTTATACCAATATCATGGCAGATTATTCCGGTATCCATTCTGAGGTACTTTATTATGTACCGCTGGATAAGACACATGAGGTATGGAATGTAACTCTTACAAACAAATCCAATAAGACCAGACATCTGTCTGCAATCGGTTTCTGTGAATTTACAAACGACTGCAACTATGAGCAGGATCAGGTAAACTTACAGTATACATTATTTATTTCAAGAACCTACTACAGAGATCAGAAGATCCTTCAGGTGATCAATGAGAATGTAGTGAATGATTCAGTGGATGGAAATGCTGTAAACAAGCGTTTCTTCGGACTTGCAGGCAGTGAAGTTGCTTCTTACTGTGGAGATAAAGAAGAATTCCTTGGCATGTATCACACATATGCTGATCCGGTTGCTGTTATCAATGGTGACTGTGGTAATAAATTAAATTATAACGAGAATTCCTGTGGTGCACTTCAGACAAAGATCACACTTGAGCCGGGCGAATCAAAGACATTTTCATTTATTCTTGGCATGAAGGATGAAGCTACAGCAAATGAGATCATGAAAGCCTATGAAGATGAGAAGACTTGTGCTGCAGAGCTTCAGGAGCTGATCGATTACTGGCATGGCAAGTTAGATAACTTCCAGGTTAAGACACCGAGCGAGTCATTTAACAACATGATCAATACATGGAATTCTTATCAGTGCTTTATGACCTTTATCTGGTCAAGAGCTGCATCCTTTACATACTGTGGTCTGAGAAACGGTTATGGCTACAGAGATACCGTACAGGATATTCAGGGTATCATCCATCTTGCACCGGAAATGGCGCTGGAAAAGATTCGTTTCATGTTATCCGCTCAGGTAGATAATGGTGGCGGACTTCCGCTGGTTAAGTACACACACAACCCTGGTCATGAGGATACACCGGATGATCCATCTTATGTAAAAGAGACCGGACATCCTGCATATCGTGCAGATGATGCATTATGGTTATTCCCGACCATTTACAAATATATCGCAGAGTCAGGTAATATCGGCTTTATAGATGAGGTTATCCCATTTGCAAATAAGGATGAAGGAACTGTATACGAGCATTTGAAGAGAGCAATCGACTTCTCTATGAACCGTCTGGGTGACAATGGAATGCCTGCAGGACTTCATGCGGACTGGAACGACTGCTTAAGACTTGGCAAGCGTGGAGAATCTACATTTGTAGCAATGCAGCTTTATTATGCAATGACTGTAATTAAGTATTTTGCAGAGTTAAAAGACGATGCAGATTATATTGACTATATCAATGAGATCCAGTATAAGATGGGTAACACAATTCAGGAGAAATGCTGGGAAGATGACCGTTATATCCGTGGATATAAAGAGGGCGGTATGGTGATCGGTTCCAAGAATGATCCTGAAGCAAGCATGTGGCTGAACCCTCAGTCATGGGCAGTTATCAGCGGTCTTGCTACCAGAGAACAGAGCGAGCTTGCATTGGAATCTGTTCACAGAGAATTAAATACACCATATGGTGTCAGACTGATGTTCCCACCATATAAGAAACATGCGTTTGACGGAGCGTTAATGCTTCTGTTCAATGCAGGAACAAAGGAGAATGCAGGTATCTTCTCACAGCCACAGGGCTGGATCATCCTTGCTGAAGCATTGATGGGACATGGTAATCGTGCATTTGAATACTTTGACGAGAGCTCACCGGCATCTATGAATGATAAGGCCGAGGTTCGTAAGTTAGAGCCTTACTGCCATGGTCAGTTCACGGAGTCAGTTGGAAGTCCTTATGAAGGCCGTTCCCATGTTCACTGGCTGACAGGAACAGCATCTACCTGTATGGTTGGATGTGTTGAGGGTATCATGGGTATGCGCCCTGATTTCTACGGAATTAAGATCGCACCTGCAGTACCATCTGACTGGAAAGAGTTCAATATCACAAAGAACTATCGTGGCAAGAAGTTAAATATTCATGTTACAAATCCGGACGGACATGAAAGTGGCTGCCAGAGCATGACTGTAAATGGAAAGGTAATGGAAGATAACTACATTCGGTTTGATGAACTGGATGATGTAAATGAGATTACACTCGTTATGTAATTTATGAATAATTTCATATAAAGTATCAAACAATAGGCAGGAAGAAATGAAAAATCTTCCTGCCTGTTATTTTTTTGCAAAAAAGTTATGGTTGAATGGAAAAGCAAAAATGATATTCGATTTATACAGGCGGAACATTTCTGACTATAAGAAAGGAAGTCGTTTATATGGATCAGGAATTAAAAAGACAGGACCTCATTGTAGAAAATGGTCAGATCATCATAAATGGAAACAAAGAAAAATATAATATATTGTTACTTGATATCATTGGGGAGATTGAGGGACATGTCAGTCTGCCATCCGATACCAAGACTACAAAATATGAGCATGTATTGCCGGAGCTTGCGGTTGTTCAGGATGACGAAAGCATCAAAGGTATACTCGTATTATTAAATACAGTAGGCGGGGATGTAGAAGCAGGTCTTGCAATAGCAGAGATGCTGGCATCAATCAGCAAACCGGTTGTTACACTGGTGCTTGGAGGGAGTCATTCGATCGGCGTGCCGCTTGCGGTATCAGGTAATGTATCATTTATCGTACCGACAGCAACGATGGTTGTGCATCCTCTCAGAGTATCCGATACCGTGCTGGGTGTGAGACAAAATTACGAATATATCGAACGGATGCAGGATCGAATCATACAGTTTACGTCTTGTCATTCCAAGATCGGTGAAGATTCATTAAGATCGATCATGTTCAATACACAGGAATTATCCAAAGATATCGGTTCGGTTCTTGTTGGAAAAGAAGCGGTCGAATGCGGCATTATTGACAGGATCGGAGGAATATCGGCTGCATTAAACAAACTCTATGACTTGATAAATTGATGGAATGATAGTAAAATAGGCTGATGGTTCGTTTTTTTTTACGGCTATTGGCCGGTACATAGAAAAGCGGTATAGATAGAGAAAACAATAAAACAGTGCTGGTTATACAGCGGATTGGAGCAATTATGTCACTATTAGAATCAATCATTATGGGAATCATTCAGGGAGCAACCGAGTTTCTTCCCGTCAGCAGTTCAGGACATCTCGCAATCTTTAAGAACATGTTTCATGTAAATACAGATACAGGCATCATGTTTGATATCCTGCTTCATTTTGGCACACTGGTTGCCATCTTTATTGTGTATTGGAAGGATATTGTTGAACTGATCGTAGAAGGATTTACGATTATCGGTCTTGCCTGCTGCAATGTAGGGAGATTTTTTGCAAATCTGTTTTCCAAGGAGAAGAAACCATATCGTAAGATCATTGAAACGGAATACCGTAAATTCGTAATGCTTGTTATTTTATCAACACTTGTAACTATGGTGATCGCACTTCCGTTTGAAAGTAAGATTGAAAATGCCGGAAATACTTTATTAGTTCCGGGATTTTGTCTCTGTATCACATCTGTGATCTTATTTATTGCTGATCGTGTTCAGAAGGGTAATAAAGGACCTGCAGAGGCTACATATAAGAATTCGTTATTTATCGGTCTGGCTCAGGGTATTGCAACTCTTCCCGGTATTTCCAGATCGGGCTCTACGATCACAGCAGGTCTTGCATGTGGATTCAACAGAGAATTTGCAGTAAAATATTCATTCATCATGTCGATTCCGACAATCCTTGGGGCATGTATTCTTCAGATCCCGGATCTGGCAGGTGCAAGTCTTGCCGGATCAGAGATCCTGAATTATGTGATCGGTATGATCGTTGCGGGCATTGTAGGCTTTCTTTGTATCAAAGTGATGCTGAAATCAGTAAAGAACAATAAATTCAAGGGATATTCCATTTATTGTTTATGCGCAGGTGTGATATCTGTCATTTATTATTTTGTACGTTAATTTAAGTTAAGTAAGTGGGAGAAGAAAATGGCTGAAACCAGAAAGAAAAACGGGACGGCAAAACAGAACGGAACGGCCAGAGCCACCGGTGGAACCGGGAAAAATGGTACGGTGAAAAAAAATAGTACAGCTAAAAGGTCAAATACAGTATCGAACCCAAATACATCAAAAAAACAGATGGAACAACAGATAGAAGAAGATAACAGGGAAGTACGTCTGGAAGTAATCCTGTTAGTCATTCTTGCTTTTTCCATATTCTTGATGATCGCTAACTTTGGCAAATGTGGAAAGGTCGGCGATGCAATATCCGGTTTCCTGTTTGGTGTGATCGGATTTGCCGAATACATATTTCCGGTATATCTTTTTATATCATCGGCATTTATTATTTCCAATCTTGGTAATAAAAAGGTTAGAAATGAAGTAATCTATATCGGTGTGGTTCTGATTATCATATCGATGATCAGCCAGATGATCTTCACAACCGATTATTTATCTGTAAAACAGTTATATCTGGATGGATATAAGGAGCATATGGGCGGTGGAATTATCTGTGGCGGTCTGTTCTTTATCTTCCGGAATACGATCGGTATCGTGGGCGTAACACTGGTAATGATCCTTGGTGCGCTTGTTATGTTTGTCCTGATCACGGGAATCTCAGTGATCGATACATTTAAGAATCTGATCAACAGCTTTTACAGGGAAGAAGAATATGCAGAACCGGAGCAGGAGTGCAGACCGGTTAAAAAGAATAAGAAAAAGTCCGGAAAGTCCGGAAACAGCCAGGTAAGGCTTGAGAACCTGAAGGTCTATGAAAGCGGTGAAAAGCAAAAGGGCAAAGCGAAGGACTTCTTTGAGAATGAGGATGAGATCCATGAAATAAATGTACCGGATGACGATTTCCTTACATTTAATAATGATGTAGAGAAGATTGTACTTCATGATGAAAGAGAAGAACAGATACCAGTATCGTTTGCGAAGAAAACGTCGGTTACAAAGAGCAGGAGAAAATCAGAACCTGCTCCTGTAGAAACGGCAGCCGGTGTTTCGTTGGCAGTTCCTGTGGGTGATACACAGGAGATTCCTGTTCGGCAGACAAAAGACATCTTTGATGCAGAATTTGAGGATGAAGAAGATGTTCTTTCCGGTGCGATCAATGGAAATGAGCATCCGGAGGTTGTCAGTGTGATACCGGATGATTATGATCCGGATATGGATTCTGCGTTTTCCAGTGTGACAGGAAAGACAGCGAACTCTCAGACGGTGAAGAAGCCTGCACCGGCGGCAGACAAGCCCGGACAGAAGAACTATAAAGAGGGGGCAAAGTATAAATTTCCGGGACCCAATCTTCTGGCACAGCCGCCGAAGAATCACAATGCGAACCGGGATGCACAGGTACGCTCTACAGCGATCAAGTTGAAGAATACATTGGAAAACTTTGGTGTTAATGTTACGATCACAAATTATAGCTGCGGACCGGCGGTTACCCGGTTTGAAATGCAGCCGGAGCAGGGCGTGAAGGTCAGTAAGATCCTTGGTCTTGCCGATGATATCAAGTTAAATCTTGCAGCCGCGGATATTCGTATCGAAGCTCCGATCCCCGGCAAGGCAGCGATCGGAATCGAAGTACCAAACAAAGAAAATTCAATTGTTGCATTTCGCGAACTGGTGGAATCGGATAATTTCAAGAATTCCAAATCCAAGATCGCATTTGCAGTCGGTAAAGATATCAGTGGACAGGTTATTGTTACGGATATAGCCAAGATGCCGCATCTGCTGATCGCCGGCGCCACAGGCTCCGGTAAGTCGGTCTGTATCAATACGCTGATAATGAGTATCTTATATAAGGCAAAACCGGAAGAAGTAAAACTGATCATGATCGATCCGAAGATGGTAGAGCTTGCCTGTTATAATGGCATTCCACATCTGCTGATCCCGGTTGTAACCGATCCGAAGAAGGCATCCGGTGCACTGAACTGGGCGGTAGAGGAAATGACCAGAAGATATCAGATGTTTGCAGAATGTGGAGTCAGAAATATACAGGGATATAATGACAAAGTAGAACAGGCACTTGCTTCCGGATCAGTAGATGATGAGAAGCTAAAGAAAATGCCGACGATCGTTGTGATTGTGGACGAGCTTGCCGACCTGATGATGGTTGCTCACGGAGAAGTGGAAGACGCGATTGTCCGTTTGTCACAGCTTGCCAGAGCAGCAGGTATCCATCTGGTTATAGCAACTCAGCGTCCATCGGTAGATGTTATTACCGGTCTGATCAAGGCAAATGTTCCATCGAGAATTGCATTCGCTGTATCATCCGGTGTAGATTCCAGAACCATCTTAGATATGAATGGTGCAGAGAAGCTTCTCGGTAAGGGTGATATGTTATTTTATCCGACCGGTTATCCAAAACCGGTTCGTGTACAGGGAGCTTTTGTTTCTGATGAAGAAGTGTCAGCCGTTGTGGAGTATCTGAAGAAACAGAACGGTGTCGGAACGTATGATGATGATATATCTAAGTCTATTACACAGACCGGAGCGGCCGGTGCACCCGGTATGAGCGGTGGAAGTGATAAGGATGATTATTTTGTAGAAGCCGGACGCTTTATCATTGATAAAGAAAAGGCCTCGATCGGAATGCTGCAGCGTGCGTTTAAGATCGGCTTTAACCGTGCGGCACGTATCATGGATCAGCTTGCAGGTGCCGGGGTTGTAGGTCCGGAGGAAGGCACAAAGGCAAGAAAGATACTTATGACGCAGGAAGAATTTGACGAATATATAGATAATAATTTATAATACAGATTCAAATGATATTTATACAGGGAAAATGCCGGTGAAGGGATATAGCGTGCATAGGCAGATTTTACCTGCTATAGGATAAAATTACACTCAGGGAGGACATATTAAATGTTAAACGACATCGAAATTGCACAGCAGGCAGAGATGAAGAATATAAAGGAGGTTGCAGCAAAGCTTGACATCAAAGAAGATGATATCGAGATGTATGGCAAATATAAAGCAAAGTTGTCAGATGAGCTGATCGCTTCCGTACAGAAAAATAAGAATGGTAAGCTGATCTTAGTTACAGCGATCAATCCGACTCCTGCAGGAGAGGGCAAGACAACGATTACAGTCGGACTTGGTGAAGCTATGGGCAGACTGAACAAGAAAGCGGTTATCGCACTTCGTGAACCATCACTTGGTCCGTGCTTTGGTATCAAAGGCGGTGCTGCCGGCGGCGGATATGCACAGGTAGTACCGATGGAGGATCTGAATCTTCATTTTACTGGTGATTTCCATGCAATCACATCTGCAAACAATCTGCTTGCAGCAATGATGGATAACCATATTCATCAGGGAAATGCACTCGGCATTGATGTGAACCGTATCGTATTTAAAAGATGTATGGATATGAATGACCGCGCGCTGCGTCATACCGTGATCGGACTTGGAAAGCGTGTAGATGGTGTGCCAAGAGAAGATGGCTTCGTGATCACGGTTGCATCAGAGATCATGGCGATCCTTTGTCTGGCAGCGGATTTCAATGACCTGAAGGAAAGACTTGGCAGGATCATTGTTGCTTATAATTATCAGAACGAGCCTGTAACAGCAAAGGATCTGAAAGCGGTTGGTGCTATGGCTGCACTCTTAAAGGATGCAATCAAGCCGAATATGATCCAGACGTTGGAGCATACACCTGCACTTGTGCATGGTGGACCATTTGCAAATATCGCACATGGCTGTAACAGTGTAATCGCAACAAAGACAGCATTAAAGCTGGCAGACTATGTAATTACAGAGGCTGGATTCGGAGCAGATCTTGGTGCAGAGAAGTTTTTTGATATCAAGTGCCGTATGAATGGACTGAAGCCGGATGCAGTTGTTCTGGTTGCGACCGTAAAGGCATTGAAGTACAACGGCGGTTTACCGAAGACAGAGCTTGGTCAGGAGAATCTGGAAGCATTAAAGAAAGGTATCGTAAACCTTGAAAAGCACATCGAGAATCTTCAGAAGTATCAGGTTCCTGTTGTCGTTACTTTAAACCGTTTCATCACAGACACAGATGCGGAACTTGCGTTTGTGGAGAAATTCTGTAAAGACAGAAGCTGTGATTTCGCTCTTGCAAATGTATGGGAAAAAGGCGGCGAAGGCGGTATCGAGCTTGCAAATGCAGTATTAAATACACTTGAGAACAAAAAGAGTGATTTTAAAGTATTATATAAAGATGAGCTGTCAATTAAAGAAAAGATCTCATGCATTGCAACAGAGATCTATGGTGCAGCAAATGTAACATACAGTCCGGAAGCAGATCGTGCGATCGCTAAGATTGAAGAGATGGGATTTGGAAACTTCCCTGTATGTATGGCAAAGAATCAGTATTCACTTTCGGATGATCCAAAGAAGCTTGGAAGACCGGAAGGATTTGATATTAATATCCGTGAAGTATATGTCAGTGCAGGTGCCGGCTTTGTGGTCGCAATCACAGGTACGATCATGACAATGCCTGGTCTGCCTAAGGTGCCGGCTGCTGAAAATATCAGTGTAAATGATGATGGTGTAATTTGCGGATTATTCTAAGGAGGAATAAATCAAATATGGCTCAACTGATTGATGGAAAAGCAATATCAAAACAGATAAAAGATGAATTAAAGGAACAGGTTGCAGAGCTTTCGGCAAAAGGTGTAAAGATCTGTCTGGCAGTTATCCAGGTAGGAAATGATCCGGCATCTTCCGTATATGTCGGCAATAAGAAAAAGGCATGTGCCTATATCGGCATTGATTCTTTGTCTTATGAGCTTCCGGAAGAGACAACGGAGGAAGAACTGTTAGAACTGATCGATAAATTGAATAAGGACGATGCTGTAAATGGAATTCTGGTACAGCTTCCGGTTCCAAAACATATCGATGAGGACAAGATCATTAAAGCAATCTCACCATTAAAGGATGTTGATGGCTTCCATCCGATGAGCGTTGGAGCATTAAGTATCGGTCAGCCTGGATTTGTATCCTGTACACCGGCTGGTGTGATCCAGCTCTTAAAGCGTTCCGGAATCGTGATCGCAGGAAAAGAATGTGTCGTGATCGGCAGAAGCAATATCGTAGGCAAACCGATGGCTATGCTGTTATTACGCGAGAATGGAACGGTTACGATCTGTCATTCAAAGACAAAGGATCTGAAAGAGGTATGTAAGCGTGCAGATATTCTTGTAGTTGCGATCGGCAGACCGAAGATGATCGATGCATCCTATATCAAAGAGGGCGCAACCGTGATCGATGTCGGAATACACAGAGATGAGAATAACAAATTATGTGGCGATGTTGATTTTGAATCAGCAAGCAAGGTTGCAGGAGCAATTACTCCTGTACCGGGTGGAGTTGGTCCTATGACGATCGCAATGCTTATGCATAACTGTGTAGATTCGATCAATATAAAATAACCTGAGGAAAGAACATATATGAAAGTATTGATGGTATCATTGGGCTGCGATAAGAACCTTGTGGACAGTGAGGTAATGCTCGGACTTCTGCATAAGGCAGGACATGAGATCACAAATGATGAACATGAGGCAGAGGCAGTTGTTATCAATACCTGTGCATTTATCAAAGATGCGCAGGAAGAAAGTATTAATACGATAATAGAATACGGAGAGCTGAAGAAGACAGGATCATTAAAGAAGCTGATCGTTACCGGCTGCCTGTCACAGCGATATAAAGATGATATCCTTGCAGAACTGCCGGAGATCGATACGATCGTCGGAGCTGCAAATTATGACGCGATCGTAGATGCGATCAGTTCCGATGAGGAACATTCCTTTGTTACGGATATTAATTATATGCCGGAGGCAGTTGGCGGACGTATCGTTACGACCGGCGCTTCTATGGCATATCTGAAGATCGCAGAGGGTTGCGGAAAAATGTGTACTTACTGTGCAATCCCATATATCAGAGGAAAATACAGAAGTATTCCGATGGAACAGCTTCTGGCATCTGCAAAAGAGCTTGCTGCACAGGGAGTAAAAGAACTGATCCTTGTTGCACAGGAAACAACACTCTATGGAGTGGATTTGTATGGTGAAAAGACACTTTCAAAATTATTACATGAACTCTGCAAGATCGAGGAAATCAAGTGGATACGTTTGATGTACTGCTATCCGGAGGAGATCACAGACGAGCTGATCGATACGATCGCAGAGGAAGAAAAGGTCTGTCATTATCTCGATATACCGATCCAACATTCAGAAGATTCTGTATTGCGACACATGGGAAGACGTACCTGTAAAAAGGATATTGTGGAATTGATTGCAAAGCTTCGGATCCGGATTCCTGATATCGCAATCCGTACGACACTGATTGCTGGTTTCCCGGGTGAGACAGAAGCAGATCATGAGGCGCTTATGGAATTCGTGAATGAGTCAGAATTTGACCGCCTGGGTGTGTTTACATATTCACCGGAGGAAGGAACACCTGCCGCATCATTTCCGGATCAGATTGAAAATGAGGTTGCAGAAAAATGGCGGGATGATATAATGGCATTGCAGCAGGAAGTATCATATGACAAGAACCAAGAGCTGCTTGGCAAGACTCTTACAGTACTGATCGAAGGTTATGTTGCGGAAGATGATGTATATGTCGGAAGAACCTACAGGGATGCGCCCGATGTAGATGGTATGGTATTTGTTGATGCACCATATGAGCTGATGTCCGGTACCTTTGTACAGGTTCGGATTACAGATGCGAATGAATATGATCTGACAGGGGAGATGATAGAATGAATTTACCAAACAAATTAACAATATTGAGAGTTATAATGATTCCATTTTTTGTTGTGTTTATGTATCTTGATTTTGCAGCAGCCAAATGGATTGCGCTTGGTATCTTTATCGCTGCAGCGATCACGGATACATTAGATGGACAGATCGCAAGAAGATGTAATCTGGTCACAACATTTGGAAAATTCATGGATCCGTTAGCAGACAAACTTCTGGTATGTTCTGCGATGATTGCATTAGTTGATCAGGGACGGATTCCTGCATGGATCGTTATTATCATCATTGCGAGAGAATTTATCATTAGCGGATTCCGGCTGATCGCAGCAGAAAAGGGTGTTGTTATTGCGGCTGGTATCTGGGGCAAATTAAAGACTGTTGTCCAGATGGTCATGGTTTGTTTTCTAATCGGTAATCTTGGAGGGAAAGTGATATTTGTGATTGAACAGGTGCTGATTTATGCTGCACTTGTATTAACGATCATTTCACTGATTGATTATCTGATATCAAACAAAAATGTCCTGAAGGATTAATATAAAATTAAAGGCTGTATAGTTATGAACAACTAACTACAAAACAGACAATTATGGGGAAAATGGGGTATTTTCTGACAATTACTTCCACTTTCCCCTTTTGTTTTTTAAGTAAAAATAGTAGGGATGTTCGATTGTTAAAAAGTGCTGAAAAAACTGTGTCGTAATGATAATTTTACTTGAAATAAATTCGTAAAGGCTTTACAATAAAATCGGCATAAATTTGGAATTACTTTTATGTAACTCCTAAAAATAAATTTAATGGAGGGCTAGAAATGAGCAACAAACTCACCCTGTCAGCAAGCGATAGAATTAATGCATTGCTTGATGACGCAAGTTTTGTTGAAATCGGTGCTTATGTGAAAGCAAGAAATACTGATTTTAACATTCAGGATAAGGATACTCCAAAAGATGGTGTTATCACCGGATATGGTGTTATCAATGGCAATTTAGTGTATGTATACAGTCAGGACGCTAAAGTTTTAGGCGGTTCCGTTGGTGAGATGCATGCCAAGAAGATTGCAAAAATTTATGACATGGCTATGAAGATGGGCGCACCTGTCATCGGAATGATCGACTGTGCAGGACTCAGACTGCAGGAAGCTACAGATGCACTGAATGCATTTGGCGAAGTATATGGCAAGCAGGTTATGGCTTCAGGTGTTATTCCTCAGATCACAGCTGTTTTTGGTGCATGTGGCGGCGGCGCTTCCCTTGTTCCATCATTATCTGATTTCACTTTCATGACAAAGGAAGGTGCAAAGTTATTTGTAAATTCTCCAAATGCCTTAGCAGAGAACAATATTACAAAGCTGGATACTTCCGCTGCTGAATATGTAAGCGAGAATACAGCAAATGTTGATGGTGTATTTGAAACAGAAGAAGAATTACTTGGTATGATCCGTGCACTGGTTGAAGTTCTTCCAAGCTGCAATTTGGACGACAAGGAAGCTTCTGCAAATGACAATCCAAACAGAATTATCCCAAATCTTGATTCATACAAGAATGATCCAAGAGCAGTGATTCAGAATATCGCTGATGATTCTCTTGTACTTGAGATGAAGAAGGAATATGCAGGAGATGTTGTTACAGCCCTGATCCGTATGGATGGTATCACAGTTGGCTGTGTTGGTAATCAGGAAGATACGATCACAACAGCAGGTGCATATAAGGCAGAAGAATTTGTAGATTTCTGTGATGCATTTAACATTCCTGTTCTTACACTTGTAAATGTAACAGGCTTTGCTGCAACAGTTGAAGAAGAGAAGACAATCTCAAAGGCTCTTGCAAAGCTTACAAATGCATATGCAGATGCAACCGTTCCAAAGGTTACAGTTGTTATGGACAAGGCTTATGGAACAGCATATACAGTTATGAACTCCAAGGCAATCGGAGCAGATATGGTATACGCATGGCCGGATGCAGTGATCGGTACTATGGATCCTGAGATGGCAGTTAAGATTATGTATGAAGATGAGCTTGCAGCAGCAGATGACAAGCTTGCATTCATCAAGGAAAAGAAAGCAGAATATGTTGCAGCTCTTTCAGGAGCAGCTTCAGCAGCATCCAGAGGATATATTGATGATATCATCGAGCCTGATGCTACAAGAAAGAGAGTGATCGCAGCGATCCAGATGCTCCTTTCAAAGGAAGAGATGAGACCTTATAAGAAGCACAGTACTATATAAAAGGAGTGACAACTAAATGAAGAAAAAATTATTATTAATAGTTTCTATGTTAGCTGTTACTTTTATGTTTGCCGGATGTAGTGCTTCTGATGATAACGGAGTAAAATTTGCTTATAACGATCAGGAGATCGCTCAGGTAGCAAAAGATGCCTGTGAGACATATCAGAAATATGCAAGCGCAGATGAGACCTACAACTATGTTGTAGAAGCAGGCTCTGATGCAGGAATTTCTGAGAATGAGATTGAAGCAGTTAAGTCTTTCCGTAATATCGGAGATGAGTGCGGTGAGTTTAAAGATTTCACAGGTGAATACAAGATTGCAGAAACAGAAGGAAATGTAATCGTTACTCTTTATGCTGACTGTACAGAAAAAGAAGCGTTGATCAAGGTAACATTTGTAGACAACAGTGCAACATATAACTTACAGAGATATCAGTTAATGAATCAGTATGGTTACAGTGAAGAGCAGGCTGATGAAGCCCTTTCTTCACAGGGTATGTACCCATATAAGTCAACTGATGTTGAGATTGCAGCAAACATGACATTTGAAGATAAGATGAAGGCAGCCGGAACCAACACCCTGATCGGTATGGCAACTGTATTCTGTGTTCTTATCTTTATATCATTTATCATCTATCTGTTAAAATTTGTTCCTGGCTTCTTTGATAAAGAAGCAAAAGCAGTCAAGAAGGCAGCTAAAAAAGCAGCAGAAGCAGCTAAGACAGAGCCTGTTGCTGAGACAAAGGCAGAAGATGCAGGATCTGCACCGGCAGGACAGATTGTTGACATCGTTAAGACAGAAACAGGTGAAAGCGTAATGAATGATTCTGAACTGGTTGCAGTTATCACAGCCGCAGTTGCTGCTGCATCAGCAGGACAGAATGCATATACAACGTATCCAAGCAAAGATAAGCTTGTGACACGTCCGATCAGACGTATTAAGAGATAATAATAGGAGGATATATCGATGAAGAATTATAGAATTACAGTAAATGGTACATCATATGATGTTTCAGTTGAAGAATTAGCAGGTGGCGTTGCCCCTGTAGCAGCACCAGTTGCAGCAGCTCCTGTAGCTGCACCGGCACCAGCGGCAGCACCGGCACCAGCACCGGCAGCTAAGTCAGCAGGCGCAGGTTCCATTAAGGTTGCTTCTCCGATGCCTGGCAAGATCCTTGATGTTAAGGCAAATGTTGGTGATGCAGTTAAGAAGGGACAGGTTATTCTGATCCTTGAAGCTATGAAGATGGAAAACGAAGTTGTTGCTCCGGAAGATGGTACAGTAGCAAGCATCGACGTTGCATCAGGTGCAACTGTTGAAGCAGGAGATACATTAGCAACTCTGAACTAATGCTGTACTTGTATAAATCTGATAGGAGGAACGACTAAATGAGTAGTATAGTTGACGTATTGTCAAATTTAGCAAATCAGACAGGTTTTGCAAGTCTTGACTGGAAAAATTACGTTATGATCCTTGTAGCGTTCGTTTTCATGTTCCTTGCAATTAAGTTTGGTTTTGAGCCACTTCTTCTGGTACCAATCTCATTTGGTATGTTACTTGTTAACATGTTTCCAGATATAATGGCAGAAGGCGGATTATTACATTACTTCTACATGTTGGATGAATGGAGTATTCTTCCTTCACTGATCTTCATGGGTGTAGGTGCCATGACAGATTTTGGCCCGTTAATCGCAAACCCTGCAAGCTTTCTTCTTGGAGCTGCAGCACAGTTCGGTATCTACGGCGCATATTTCCTTGCTTTCCTGATGGGATTCAATGGTAAGGAAGCAGCAGCTATTTCTATTATCGGTGGTGCAGATGGTCCTACATCTATCTTCCTTGCCGGTAAACTTGGAATGGGTGGTACATTACTTGGACCAATCGCAGTAGCAGCATATTCTTATATGTCACTGGTTCCGATCATCCAGCCACCTATTATGAAAGCACTTACAACAAAGAAAGAGCGTCTGGTCAGAATGCCACAGCTTCGTCCTGTAACCAAGCTGGAAAAGATTCTTTTCCCAATTATCGTTACAGTCGTAGTTGTTCTGATCCTTCCTACAACAGCACCACTGGTTGGTATGCTGATGTTAGGTAACCTGTTCCGTGAGTGTGGTGTTGTAAAACAGCTTACAGAGACAGCATCCAATGCTATGATGTATATCGTAGTTATCTTACTTGGTACATCTGTTGGTGCAAGTACAAGTGCAGAAGCTTTCTTAAAGATCAGTACTTTAAAGATCGTATTACTTGGTCTGATCGCATTTGCATTCGGTACAGCAGCCGGTGTATTATTTGGTAAGTTAATGTGTCTGGTAACAAAGGGTAAGGTTAATCCGCTGATCGGTTCAGCCGGTGTATCTGCCGTACCTATGGCAGCCAGAGTTTCTCAGAAGGTAGGTTCCCAGTATGATCCTACGAACTTCCTTCTGATGAATGCAATGGGACCAAATGTTGCAGGTGTTATCGGTACAGCAGTTGCAGCAGGAACATTCCTTGCAATCTTTAATGTACAGTAATGATCATAATCATATGAGAATATATTCAGGAGGTTCGAAATGGCAGAAAAGAAACCGGTTAAGATTACCGAAACTGTATTACGTGATGCGCATCAGTCACTGATCGCTACCCGTATGACAACAGAACAGATGCTTCCAATCATCGATAAGATGGATAAGGTTGGATATCATTCTGTTGAGTGCTGGGGTGGTGCTACATTCGATGCATGTCTCAGATTCCTTAAGGAAGATCCATGGGAGAGACTTAGAAAATTAAGAGATGGTTTTAAGAATACAAAGCTTCAGATGTTATTCAGAGGCCAGAACATTCTTGGTTACCGTCATTATGCAGATGATGTGGTTGAGTATTTTGTTCAGAAGTCAATTGCAAATGGTATTGATATTATCAGAATTTTCGACTGCTTAAATGATATCAGAAACCTTGAAACTGCTGTTAAGGCATGTAACAAGGAAAAAGGTCATGCACAGGTTGCACTTTCCTATACATTAGGTGATGCTTATACACTTGATTACTGGAAAGATATGGCTAAGAGAATTGAGGATATGGGTGCAGATTCTATCTGTATCAAGGATATGGCAGGCCTTCTTGTTCCATATAAGGCAACCGAGCTTGTTCAGGCATTAAAGGAAGGTTCTTCCCTTCCAATCCAGCTTCACACACACTATACATCAGGTGTAGCTTCCATGACATACATGAAGGCTGTTGAAGCAGGATGTGATATCATTGATACAGCAATTTCACCATTAGCACTTGGTACAAGCCAGCCTGCAACAGAAGTTATGGCTAAGACATTTGAAGGTACACCATATGATCCTGGATTTGATCAGAACCTTCTCGCTGAGATCGCTGATTACTTCAGACCATTAAGAGAAGAGTGGATTAAGTCTGGTCTTCTGAATCCAAAGGTTCTTGGTGTTAATGTTAAGACATTATTATATCAGGTACCAGGTGGTATGTTATCAAACCTTGTATCACAGTTAAAGGAAATGAACGCAGAAGACAAGTTTGAACAGGTTCTGGAAGAAGTTCCTAGAGTTCGTAAAGACTTCGGTGAACCACCTCTTGTTACACCATCCAGTCAGATCGTTGGTACTCAGGCTGTATTAAATGTTGTTACAGGCGAGAGATACAAGATGTGTACAAAGGAAGCAAAGGCACTTGTTGCTGGTGAGTATGGTCAGTCTGTAAAGCCGGTTGATCCAGAAGTTAGAAAGAAAGTAATCGGTGATCAGGAGCCTATCACATGTCGTCCTGCTGATCTTCTTGAAAATGAGCTTGGTAAGATCGAGAAAGAAATGATCCAGTACAAGGAACAGGATGAAGATGTATTAACATATGCATTGTTCCCACAGGTTGCTGTTGATTTCTTCAAGTTAAGAGAAGCAAAGAAGACAAAGGTTGATGCAACACTTGTAAACAAAGAGGATAAGGCATATCCGGTATAAGATTATAAAGTGTTATGTCGTTTGAAAAATGACATATGCAGGTATACTATGGGAAGAGCAGACTGGTGGTATCCGGTCTGTATCTTCCCATGTTTATATCATGAATTTTGTTATCTGTCAGATATAGCAGAGGCAGGGGATTGTTTTGAGTAGAGGTCTAGAGAAATATCATGAATAAGAAGAAATATGTGAACCGGAATTATCTTACAACAACGAGAATTATAGCACTGGGCTTTCTGATTACAGTTATTGTAGGAACGATATTATTATCATTGCCGATTGCATCTGCAAACGGAACATGGACAGATCTTCTGACGGCTGCTTTTACATCGACGACATCCGTATGTGTGACAGGTCTGGTAGTCGTTGATACATTTTCCTATTGGAGTTTGTTTGGCAAAGGTGTGATTTTAATTTTGATCCAGATCGGCGGACTCGGAATCGTTTCGATCATCACACTGTTTATGTTGTTATTAAGAATGAAGATAACCTTGAAAAGTACAATGCTGTTGCAGGATGCATTTAACCTGAACAGCAAGCAGGGACTTTTGAAGTTTACGATAAAAGTAATAAAAGGAACATTTCTGATCGAAGGGATCGGAGCACTTATTTACAGTTTTTATTATTGCAGAGAATACGGATTTTTAAAGGGAATCTGGTTTTCGGTATTTCATGCTGTTTCAGCATTTTGTAATGCCGGTATCGACATTATGGGTGCGGACAGTCTGATTTCATATCATTCCAATCTTTTGATGATGCTGAATACGTCGTTTCTGATCATTATGGGCGGAATCGGATTTATTGTATGGTGGGATACGGTTGAAGCGTTTCGAAGAATCCGTACAAAGAGATGCAGTATCCGGTCGGCATGGAATGGCGTTCATTTGCAGACGAAGATCGCGATTTTTATGACATTGCTGTTATTGATCGGCGGTACAATTGTTATCTATTTCCTTGAACGTTCCAATCCGGACACTCTTGGTAATTTATCCGAAAAAGACCGGATATTAAATGCTTTTTTTCAGTCGGTAACATTCCGTACGGCGGGATTTGCGGCAGTATCTCAGGTGGCGCTTCGACCGGTGACAGCTTTCTTTGGAGTGCTTCTTATGATGATTGGCGGTTCTCCGGTTGGAACGGCAGGAGGAATGAAGACCGTAACCATCGCAGTTATTTTCTATACCTTTGCTGCCATGATCAGAAACCATGAGGATACAGAGGTTTTCAAGAGAAGCATTCCGGTATCCGTTGTAAAAAAAGCAGTTGCAATTGTATTCTTAAGTATGAGTACGATATTTATTATGACGATATTATTGCTGGCTACAAATGATGTGAATCTGCTGGATGCTCTGTATGAAGTGGCAAGTGCCGTCTGCACAGTTGGCTTATCCAGAAATCTGACTCCTGTTTTGAACACGGCAGGAAAGATCATTATTATAATCTGTATGTATATTGGACGAGTTGGACCGATATCTATGGTGGTAGCATTTAATACACAAAACGGAAAACATCGGCTTCTTCATTATCCGGAAGAAGATGTGATCGTTGGATAAGGAGAAAAGTATGAAAAAATCATTTGCGGTAGTAGGACTTGGACGATTTGGAACGAATGTTGCCCTTACTTTGATGGAGTCCGGTGCGCAGGTTCTGGCAATCGACAGTAATCCTGAATGTGTGAAGCGGATCTCATCACAGGTTACATGTGCAGTGACGGTTAATGTATGTGAGACAGAGAGCCTGAAAGAAGCAGGACTTGAGAATATGGATGGTGTTGTAGTTGCAATGGGTAATAATCTGGAAGCCAGTGCAATGACGATCATAACAGCAAAAGAACTGGGCGTTCCATATATTCTTGCTAAATCGAATAACGATGAAGCAGCAAAGATCCTGTCCAAGATCGGAGCGGATAAAGTTATCTATCCGGAAAAGGATGCCGGAATCAATGTTGCAAGAAAGCTCTTATGCAGTAATTTTCTGGAATTCTTTGAGATTTCGGATGACATCAATGTAGCAGAGATCTCGGTTCGACCGGAATGGGTCGGCAAGACATTAAAAGAACTTGATTTCAGAAGAAGTTATAATATGAATATCATTCTGGCAAAGGAAGACGGACGTTCGATTGACCATATCACCCCGGAGCTACAGTTAAAAGAAAGTTACAGACTGTTAGTGACTATATCGAATGAAGGTTTAAAGAGGATGATGCAATGAAAAAAATAATAGTAGTCGGTGGTGGTGCGGCCGGCATGATGGCTGCGATCACAGCTGCGGAAAATGGCTGCAAGGTTGTATTATTTGAAAAGAATGATCGCCTTGGAAAGAAGTTATTCATTACAGGTAAGGGGAGATGCAACCTGACAAACGCAGGGGATGCAGACCGCTTTTTTCAGTCGGTGACAACAAACAGTAAATTCATGTACAGTCCGTTTTATACCTTTGATAATCAGATGACGATTGATTTCTTTGAGAAACTTGGACTAAAGACAAAGGTAGAACGCGGAGATCGTGTATTTCCGGTCAGCGATCATTCATCTGACGTGATCGGAGTATTAAAAACGAAATTAAACCGAAATCAGGAGATTACAGTAGAACTACAGACGGAAGTTCAGAAGCTTATTATAGAAGATCAGGTAGTAAAAGGCATACAGATCAAGACGGCACATGGAAAGAAAGATGTGTATGGAGATGCAGTCGTCATAACAACCGGCGGGATATCGTATCCGCTTACCGGATCGACCGGAGATGGTTACCGGTTTGCAGAGAGTGCCGGTCATGCGATCAAAGTGCCTTTACCATCCCTTGTTCCATTTGAATTAAAGAATGAATTTTGCAAAGAACTTATGGGACTATCATTAAAAAATGTAGAGCTTGTGATAAAATGTGGTAGGAAGTGTCTGTTTGAAGAACAGGGAGAACTTTTGTTTACACATTTTGGCATCAGCGGCCCTCTGGTAATAAAGGCATCTGCATATCTTCACAAATATCTGGATAAAGATTTAAGTATGTATATCGATCTGAAGCCTGCAATGACGGAAGAAATGCTGGATGATCGTATTCTTCGGGATTTTAGTAAATATACAAATAAAGATTTTCATAATTCGCTTGGTGATCTGCTTCCTGTCAAACTGATCGATGTAGTTATAAAACGTTCAGAAATCGATCCATATAAGAAGGTGAATTCAATCACAAAGGAAGAACGGAAGAATTTAGTAACCGTACTCAAACATTTTACGCTTTCGTTTCAGGGGCTTCGCGGCTTTGATGAGGCAATCATTACAAAAGGCGGTGTCAATGTAAAAGAGGTTGATCCTTCAACGATGCAATCGAAGCTTGCAGATCACCTGTATTTTGCAGGGGAGGTTCTGGATGTAGATGCACTGACGGGCGGATTTAATCTGCAGATAGCATGGTCGACCGGATATCTGGCAGGACTTGCATGCTCAGAAGAAAGTTAATAAAGTAAATAGATAAAAGGAGAGAAAAAATGAATATAGCAATTGATGGACCTGCAGGAGCAGGAAAAAGTACAATAGCAAAATTGGTAGCAGGAAAACTCGGATATATTTATGTAGATACCGGAGCAATGTATCGTGCAGTTGCACTTGCATTATTGAATGCAAAGATCGATGTAACGGATGTAGATGCAGTTGCTAATGAGATAACAGGGATTGAGATCACAATCTGTTATGAAGATCATGCACAGCAGGTATATCTGAATGGTGAGAATGTAACCGGAAGCCTCAGAAAAGAAGAAGTGGGTAACATGGCATCCAAATCATCTGCTATCCCATGTGTAAGAGAAAAACTGTTAGATCTTCAGAGAAAGCTTGCAAGAGAAAATGATGTTGTTATGGATGGTAGAGACATCGGTACAAACATTCTTCCAAATGCAGAAGTAAAGATCTATCTGACCGCTTCTTCTGCAGTTCGTGCAAAGAGAAGATACGATGAACTGATAGCAAAGGGTGAAACACCGGATATTGATAAGATCGAAGCTGATATTATTACAAGGGACAAACAGGATATGGAACGTCCAATCGCGCCGTTAAAGCAGGCAGATGATGCTGTATATCTTGACAGCTCAGATCTTGGTATCAATGAGGTTGTAGCTAAGATCATCAGCATCGCAGAAAAATAAAACCGGAGTATGGACAAAATATGGAAATTATATTAGCAAAGTCGGCCGGATTCTGTTTTGGGGTACAACGTGCCGTTGATACAGCGTATAAAGAAGCCGGGAAACAGCATGTATATACCTATGGCCCGATCATTCATAATGAAGAAGTAATCGAGGATCTGAGAAAAAAGGGAGTATTGGTGATCGAAGATCTTGCAGAGCTTGATCAGCAGGAAGATGAAACGGTTATTATCCGGTCGCATGGAGTATCAAAAGATGTCATGGAACAGTTAGAAACCAGACATGTCAATGTGGTAGATGCAACCTGTCCGTTTGTGAAAAAAATCCATACGATCGTACAGGATGAGAGCCAAAAAGGGAACCGCATAATCATTGTTGGAAATAAAGATCATCCGGAAGTTGAGGGTATAATTGGCTGGTGTGAGACGAAATCATATACAGTACAAAGCGTTTCAGAAGCGGAAAATTTGGTGAAAAATATAGAAAATGAGCCGGATTTTGAGCATATTAACTTCAGTTTAGTATCACAAACCACCTTTAATAAGAATAAATTTAAAGATATTGTTGATATTATTCGAAAAAAATTGTATAATGTGGTTGTTCATGAGACAATCTGTAATGCAACGGCAGTTCGACAGATGGAAGCAAGAGATATTGCAAAGACTGTAGATGCTATGATCATTATAGGTGGTCGAAACAGTTCTAATACTCAGAAGCTATATGATATTAGTAAACAAGAATGTGAGAATACTTACTATATACAGACACTCGTTGATTTGGATTTGACTACTTTTGAATCCGTTAGTAGGGTAGGTATTACTGCGGGGGCATCTACCCCAAATTATATTATTAAGGAGGTTCATAGTAGCATGGCAGAGTTAAGTTTTGAACAGATGTTAGAAAATGATGAAAGCAAGGCGTCAATCAGACAGGGAGAGATTATCGACGGTACAATTATTGGTGTTAAGCCGGATGAGATTGTAGTTGATATTAAGTATAAGTCAGACGGTATCATTACCAGAAATGAATATACAAACACTCCAAACGTCGATTTAACAGAGTTGGTAAAAGTTGGGGATCCAATCACTGTTAAGGTTATCAAGACAAATGATGGTGAAGGACAGGTAGCTCTTTCATACAAGAGAGTTGCAGCAGAGAAAGTAAACGAGAAGTTAGAAGAAGCATTTAACAATGGTGACATTCTTACAGGTAAGGTTGTTCAGGTTGTAAATGGCGGCTTAAATGTTCTTTACGAAGAGACAAGAATCTTCATTCCAGCAAGTCTTGTATCTGACTTATATGAAAAGAACCTTGATAAGTACTTAGACCAGGATATTGAATTCCAGCTTACAGAGTTCAATCCTAAGAAGAGAAGAATCATTGGTAACAGAAAGAAACTGATTGTTGAGAGAAAAGCTGCAGCTGCAAAAGAATTATTCGAAAAGATTGAAGTTGGCATGACAGTAGAAGGTACAGTAAAGAATGTAACAGATTTCGGTGCATTCATTGACCTCGGTGGTGCTGATGGACTTCTTCATATTTCAGAGATGTCATGGGGCAGAGTAGAAAGCCCTAAGAAGATGTTCAAGGTTGGTGATACTGTTAAGGCATTCATCAAGGACATCAATGGTGACAAGATCGCATTAAGCTTAAAGTTTGATGAGACAAACCCATGGTTAAATGCAGAAGAGAAATATGCTGTTGGAACAGTTGTAACAGGTAAAGTTGCACGTATGACTGACTTTGGTGCATTCGTTGAATTAGAGCCAGGCGTTGATGCATTACTGCATGTTTCACAGATTTCATACGATCACGTTGCAAAGCCAGAAGATGTATATAAGATTGGTGATGAGATTGAAGCTAAGGTTGTTGACTTCAAGCCGGAAGAAAAGAAGATCAGCCTGAGCGTAAAGGCATTACTTCCAGTTCCGGAAGAGACAGAAGAAGTTGTTGAAGCTCCAGTAGAAGAATAATCAAAGATTGTTTTTTATAAAATGTAAAATACCCACTGATGAATATTCATCAGTGGGTATTTATTGTTTTATGTATGTTCCAGAACTATTTGATCTGCTTTAAGATATTGAGAAGATATTCTTTTAACTGTATCCTGTCATTGATGAAAGTATCGTTCAGTTCAATATATCCATCTTTGTCAGTATGTTCATATTTGAATATGTGTGACTGCTTGAACTTGTTCTGGCGGATAAACGAACTTGTTTTTGTAGTGTATGCCGTTTCCGGGCGGGCTTTTTCTTTATAAGCACTTTCGACATAACAGGCAACATCCTTGTGGATAGCAGTCTGTTCTAGTGGCAGATAGAAATAATTTTTATAGTCCTTATAAAAATATTTCAGTGTATCATGGATAACTGGAATATCGATCGTCACGACTTCATCTATGCCTGATATATGTATATCATTACAGTTGGTATCAAATGGAATCGCAAGCCTTCCTGTCTGTATACAGATCGTAAACTGTGTATCGGTACAGGTAGTTTTCGATATAGCAAAATTGCCTTCAAAGAAGGAAGTAAGTGTAAGGGAACCGGATACATAGAAAAGTCCATAGATGTCATCCTTATTATGAGATAAAAGCATATCCTGTAATTGTGTATCTTTTGTACCTAAATAGTCCTGGTAGGTATCGATCAGAAGACCGCCGGAGTGAAATTCATCCCGTTCCATTCCCATAACAGATTCCAGAGCGGACTGTTTCATTGAATCCATCTGAAGCAGCTTTTTATATTTTCTTATTTTCCGATAGACATCGATACTGGTAATTGAATCGAAGGATATCTCCTGACGGAACTGTCGGTATTTTTCCTTTATATATGGCAGATCGAAGGTGTCGCCATTGTATGTAACGAGATATTTGTAATCAGCCAATATATCCTTAAATGCAGCGAGCATCTTTGGCTC
Organism: Clostridium sp. AF17-21AC; assembly: GCF_003461365.1. Lineage (NCBI taxonomy): Bacteria > Bacillati > Bacillota > Clostridia > Eubacteriales > Clostridiaceae > Clostridium > Clostridium sp. AF17-21AC. The sequence continues at coordinate 246,602 of NZ_QTWY01000002.1, read as the reverse complement.
GGAACAACCGTCATCATTGAATAATAAGGTAATACGAAACTGTTCGTCGTTTAGAATCGTTCCATATCCGATCAGATAAAGATCTGACCGGGCAGCGCTTAATCCGGTTGTTTCAATATCAAAGAAGAGATATTGATCCGGCGTTTCTTTCATCCAGTTCAGATTAACTGAAGAAAGTGGCATCGTATAGTCGTATTGAATCATAGTATGTAACCTCAAATGTAAAAAAATCGAATAATCTCATGATATGCCCCTGCGATCAAAAAATCAATCAGATATTTCCATAATGAGAAAACTGTGTTATACTTGGCATAGTAAAATTTGGAGACATATTATTATGATAGCATACATTTCAGGAGCACTTGTCAGTGCAGGAGAGAATTATATAGTGATCGATAACCACGGTATGGGATATCGGATCTTCGTATCTGGTAAGTTTCTTGAGCATATTCCAGCATATGGAACGCAGATCAAAATATACACACACATGTATATAAGAGAAGATGAATTGACATTGTATGGGTTTCATTCAGAAGAGGAATTATCTGTATTCCGTATCTTGATCGGAATCAGCGGGGTAGGTCCGAAAGTCGCTATGGCAATCCTTACAGCTCTTACGATCCAGGAGCTTCAGCTCGCGGTGATCTCAGAGGATGCGAAGACGATATCAAAAGCAAATGGTGTCGGCGCCAAGGGTGCATCAAGGATCATATTGGAATTAAAAGATAAGTTAAAGATGGAAGATATGATGGATGCAGCCTATGAGCAGTCGATCGTACAGGATACACAAGATTTAAATGCAGCAAGAGATGCGATTCTTGCACTTGTAAATCTGGGCTATTCGAATTCCGAAGCAGCACTTGCCGTAAAAAAGATTGGGGATACCAGTCAGATGGATATAGAATCGATATTAAAGGCAGCATTGAAGAAATTAATATAAAAACAGATACAGGTGGACACAGTGGGTAGAATTATTTCAACAGAAGCAGATATAGAAGAATTAAATAGTGAATATAGTTTGAGACCAAAGTATCTGGATGAATATATTGGACAGAATAAAGTAAAAGAGAATCTGAAGATTTTTATTGAGGCGGCAAAGAGGAGAAATGAACCGTTAGATCATTTACTCTTATATGGTCCGCCGGGCCTTGGTAAAACGACATTAGCATCCATAGTTGCAAATGAGATGGGTGTTAATATCAAGATCACATCAGGACCGGCAATCGAGAAGCCGGGCGAACTGGCAGCTATTTTAAATAATCTGTCAGAGAATGATATATTATTTATTGATGAGATTCACAGATTAAACAGTCAGGTAGAGGAAGTCTTATATCCTGCAATGGAAGATTTTGCGATTGATGTTGTGATCGGAAAAGGAGCAGGAGCAAGGTCAATCCGTCTGGATCTTCCGAAATTCACATTGATCGGAGCAACGACAAGAGCCGGTATGCTGACAGCACCGCTTCGTGACCGATTTGGCATGGTTGATCGGCTGGAATTCTATTCACCGGAGGAATTGAAGCAGATCGTAATACGGTCCGGGGATGTACTGGGTGTAGAGACCGATGATGCGGGCGCACTTGAAATTGCAAAACGATCCAGAGGAACACCAAGACTTGCCAATCGTCTGTTAAAGAGATGCCGGGATTTTGCACAGGTATGCCACAATGGCTGTATCGATTATGAGGTTGCAAAGACAGCACTGGATAAGCTTGAGGTTGACTCCATGGGACTTGATAATACAGACCGGAACATATTAATGACAATGATAGAGAAGTTTGGTGGAGGTCCGGTGGGACTGGATACTCTGGCTGCTGCCATCGGGGAAGATTCCGGCACGATTGAAGATGTATATGAGCCATATCTGATCAAAAATGGTTTTATCAACCGGACACCGAGAGGACGGGTTGTAACAGAACGGTGTTATAAGCATTTCGGACTGGATGCATTTATCGAATAGGTTATTTTAGTCCATACAATAAATGAATTACGGGAAAATAATACCTGTATGGTACAGGTAAAAAATATATATGAAAGAAATAAAATGAAATATAAAGGAGGAGAGTCATGTCACAAAAAAATGATATCCCGGTGGTTATTAACAATAAAGTGTATACATTGAGCGGATTTGAAAGTGAAGAATATCTCCAGAATGTAGCTTCTTATATCAATGGTAAGATCCAGGAATGTCAGTCTTCCGAAAGTTACCGCCGTTTTAATGCAGAATATCAGAGTGTATTACTTGCACTTAATATCGCAGATGATTATTTCAAAGCGAAGCTTCAGGTAAATCAGATGCTGACGGAGGATGACGATAAGGACAAACAGATTTATGACCTCAGACATGAAGTGATCGAGACACAGATCAAATATGAATCTGCACAGAAAATGATTGATGAATATAAAGAAAAAGTCAATGCTCTGCAGAGAGAAATAATAAAGTTGGAAGCAGAAAATAATGTTAAATAGACCTGAGATTTTAGCTCCGGCAGGCTCTATGGATGCGCTGAAAGCTGCGGTAAGTGCAGGCGCTGATGCATGCTATGCCGGAGGCGATATGTTCAGCGCCCGTGCATTTGCCGGAAACTTTGATACAACAGAATTACTGGAAGCAATTGATTACTGCCATATTCATAATGTGAAGTTATATATGGCAGTTAATACTTTGCTCAAAAATAGTGAAATGAAGAAACTGATTCCTTACCTTGAGCCTTTTTACAGGGAAGGTGTAGATGGGATTATTGTACAGGATGTCGGTGTTATAAGAAGTCTTTCACAGGCATATCCGGATCTGCCATTACATGGAAGTACACAGATGAGTGTATGCAGTACCTATGGGGCAGAATTTCTTAAAAATCTTGGGCTGACAAGATTTGTTCCTGCCAGGGAATTATCCTTAAAAGAAATAAAATCAATTAAAGAAGCAGTTGATATTGAGATTGAAACATTTGTGCATGGTGCGATGTGCTTCTGCTATTCAGGAAAATGTCTGATGAGCAGTTTTGCAGGCGGAAGAAGCGGCAATCGTGGACGCTGTGCGCAACCATGCAGAAAGGCATATAACAGCAGAAAGTTTAATCATGAATATGCCCTCAGCATGAAGGATATGTGTACACTTGCGGATTTACCACAGTTAATCGAGGCTGGGATTGATTCCTTTAAGATCGAAGGAAGAATGAAGAAGCCGGAGTATGTAGCTGCGGCAGTTCATGCATATTCTGAGATCACAGATGAATACATAAACGGTCATGTGAATGAGAAACGGATCAAATATCATACAGACCGACTGATGGATATCTATAACCGCGGTGGTTTTTCTTCCGGCTATTATTATATGAAGAACGGGAAGGAAATGCTTGCAAACAAGCGTCCGAATCATACCGGTACATTGATTGGTAAAGTGGAAGCTGTGGAAGCACCCCATGTATACATCCGTCTGGAACGTGGAATTCAGGCAAAGGATGTTCTGGAGATCCGTACCGGAACAGAACAGAATATTGAACTGACTTCGAATATAACCGCACAGGCCGGACAGAAGATCCGACTGAATGCGAATAATCTTCGGCAGATCCGAAAAGATATGCAGGTCTATCGGACAAGAAATAATGCGCTTATTGATGATATTAATGTAAGGTTTATACAGAAGGAAAAACAGACGGATATCTATGGAAAGGTGACTGCAAAAATTGGAAAGCCGATCATGCTGGAGTTGTTTTCAGATGTGGATGATATCTCGGTAAAGGTAAGCGGAGAATGCGTGTCACAGGCTGCAAAACGTCCGGTTGAGGTGACGCAGATCGTAGATAAGCTGTCAAAGACCGGTGGAACAGGATTTAACTTCTATCTGGAAGCGGAGTGCGATGAGAATATATTTATTTCTCTTGGAAGTCTGAATGTATTAAGACGGGAAGCCGTCCGCCAGTTGGAGCAGGCATTGATCGGACGATATAAACGGACGATACCGGATGATAAGAAGTTGCTGGCGGAGAAAACTGTTTATGATCAGAAACAGACAGATACCAGAGATGCTATGGTAAGCAGTTGTTATGTATCTGTAAAAACAATAGAACAATTTCGAATTGTTAATAATTATAAATTGGTACAGCATGTTATAATTGATTATAATATCGTGCATGAAGCAGAAATCGGAAAAATGAGAGGAGATAAAAAGATCTATGTATCCTTTCCGGATATCCTGCGTGAGAATAAGAAACAAGGAATGAAAGATCTGTATTTTCTGTCTGGAATGTTTGAGGGTATCTATATTAAGAATATAGATGAGCTTGGTTTCCTGAAGAAACAGGGATATAAGGGAATGGTATTGCTTGATCCATTCTTATATGCATATAATGATGAAGCTGTTTTATTCTATAAGGAGCTGTTTCCACAGGCGATGCTGATCAGTTCTGTGGAACTGACACATCAGGAATGGAGCGGTCTCTGTGAAACAGATATTGAAAGATTATATGGATATCAGCCGGTTATGATCACAGCCCAGTGCTTTGTTAATAACTATCTGGACGGATGTGGTTATAATAAACGGGAACGTTTCTCGTTCCGGGATGAAAAGGGCAATCGCTTTTATAATGTGAATAACTGCAGGGATTGTTATTCTGTTATATATAATGGGGTTCCGACAAACAATATCAAACAGTTGACAAATAACAAAAATACTGATATAACCAATGAATATTTGATTGATTTTACCATCGAAAACGAAGATCAGACGAAGAATGTGATGGAGCTTCTCATGAAGTTCCATGCCGGAGATATGGATGAAGAATTCGATGAGATGGATTATACAAGAGGACATTATATAAAGGGTATTGAATAATGGCAACTATTATTACAGAGATATCAAAATACTTGATCATATTTTTTATGGTTCTGTATACAATTAAATGTTTTACGGTGCTGAAACCGGTGCGGGAAGATAAAAAGAATCATGCATTAAATGTGCAGATCGTCTATGTGTTTATTATACATTTTTTATGTTATCTGACACTGTTTTTAAAATATAAAACGATCAGTATCGTGATCTTTTATCTGTTGCAGATGATCGTTTCTATTGTATATATGGTATCGTATCATGGAATATACAAGAAATCTTCCAGACTGATCACAAATAATATGTCATTTTTGCTGTTGATCGGATATGTCATGTTGACCAGACTGGATTTTGATTTGGCAAAAAAACAGTTTGCATTTGCAACGATTACACTAGTGATCACGGCATTTATTCCGCTTGTGATCATGAAATGCAAAAATCTGAAAAACTGGGATATTTTCTATGCAATCCTTGGAATCGGTTTTCTAAGTACAGTCTTTGTTCCATTTCTTGGAGTATCCAAATACGGCTCTACAAACTGGATCCAGATTGGATCGATTTCCTTGCAGCCGATGGAGTTTGTAAAGATTATATTTGTATTCTTTCTGGCAAGCGCTTTAAACAAAGCAAAGGGATTTAAAGATTACATTAAAGTAACACTTGTTTCCGGTATCTTTATGCTGATTCTGGTAGCGGAAAAGGATCTGGGTGGTGCAACAATCTTTATGATGATCTTTATTATGATGATCTATCTGGCAACACAGAAGACAATGATCCTGATTGGTGGTTTGGGTGGTGCAGCAGTCATTGCAACGGTTGGATATTCGCTTTTAAAAGACAAATTCAGTCATGTAACAACCCGAATCAACGCGTGGTTAGATCCATTTTCCTATATTAATGACGCTGGATATCAGATCTGCCAGTCACTATTTGCGATCGGATCGGGCGGGATGGAAGGAAGAGGTCTGGGTAAAGGGCTTCCAACAGCAGTTCCGGTAGCATCCAGTGATTTTATCTTTTCTGCGATCTGTGAGGAACTGGGTGTTGTGTTTGCACTGTGTCTGATCCTGATGTATATCAGTTGTTTTATATATTTTATAAATATATCCATGAAGATCCGTAACTCATTTTATAAGAATGTTGCATTTGGATTCACGATCTGTTTTATATTCCAGACATTTTTGAATATTGGCGGTGTAACAAAGTTTATTCCGTCTACCGGTGTGACACTTCCGCTTGTCAGTTATGGTGTAAGTTCAGTTGTGAGCACATTATTCCTGTTTGGAATCATTCAGGGAATCTGTGTACTTGAAAATAATGGAGTTGGTGGTAATGAAGAGCAAACGGTCTACAAACAAAGCAATCATGAAGAAGTATTCTCAGGGGAGTAGAGAAGCACAGGAAAAACAGAAAAATGACAAAAAGAATGTTCCTGTTCTTGTGATCACATATTTTGTTATATTTATTTTTATCGGCATGATGGTGCATCTTGTTAAATATGTTGTCATCGATGCAGATTCAGATATTGCAAATTCATACAACAAAAGACAGAATCTGTATGCAGAAACAGTAATAAAAGGTCAGATCATTTCAGATGACGGAGTTGTTCTGGCGGAGACAAAAACGGATGATGATGGAAACGAAACCAGAGTTTACCCATACAGCAATATGTTTGCACATGCAGTTGGTTATGATAGCAATGGACAGGCAGGTCTGGAAATGGTTTCCAATTATTATCTGCTGACATCTAACCAGAATATTTTATATCGTATTTATCATGCATTATCTGATAAGAAGGATATGGGAAATAATGTTATAACAACACTGGATTATGATCTGCAGAGTACAGCATATAATGCACTTGGTGATAATGATGGTGCGGTCGTAGCGATCGAGCCATCAACTGGAAAAATCAAAGCAATGGTTTCAAAGCCGGATTTTGATCCGAACCAGATCTCCTCTGTTATAGAAGAAACAGCAAATTCGGACAGCTCCTGCCTGCTAAACCGTGCAACCCAGGGAATGTATCCGCCGGGATCGACATTTAAGATCCTTACAACACTGGAATATATAAGAGAAAATCCCAACTATAAGTCATATTCCTATGAATGTGAGGGAGATGGCATATTTAACAGTGTATCCATTCACTGCTATAATCATAAGGTGCACGGAACCGTTAGCCTGGAGGATTCTCTGGCATATTCCTGTAATACATCCTTTTCCAATATCGGAACGAAACTTGATATGGATGCATTAAATAAATTGTGCGGAGACTTTCTGTATAATAAAGAATTGCCGTATGATGGCTATTATAAGAAGTCCAGTTATACCATGACATCAAAAACAGACAAATCCCTGATTCCACAGACAGTAATCGGACAGGGAGAGACACTGATCACGCCGCTTCATAATGCGATGATCATGTGTGCAATCGCAAATGGTGGGGTTCTTATGAAGCCATATATGATGGATCGTATTGAGAACTGTGACGGAAGCGTTGTAAAAAAATTCTCCAAGGATTCTTATGGCAGGATCATATCCTCAGCAGAAGCACAGACATTGACAGAGCTTATGATGTCGGTAACGGAATATGGTACAGCGTCCGATTATTTTTCAGGAGCTGAGTATACAGTAGCAGGTAAGACGGGAACTGCAGAGTTTAATGAGAACAAGGATTCCCACTCCTGGTTTATAGGTTTCGCCAATGTCAATAATCCGGATCTGGTGGTCTGCGTTCTGATAGAAAATGCAAGTAATACCGGAGCATCTGCAACATCAATCGCCAGAAAGATATTTGATGCATATTATAATTAATCAGCTTGAAATAATGCAGTAATACTGATATACTTATAACCAATTAAGGACTGGCAGGGTAAGCCGGTTCAGAGTTTTATTCGTAGTCGAATGTGAGTAGAACTTGAAGCATTTACAACACCGAAAAGACAGGAGGAACTGCTGTGATCGAAGCAACAAGCTGTGGAGGTGTGGTAATCTTCAGAGGAAAAGTATTATTACTGTACAAAAACTACAAAAACAAATATGAAGGATGGGTTCTCCCGAAGGGTACAGTTGAGAAAGGTGAAGAGCATAATCAGACTGCACTTAGAGAAGTAAAAGAGGAGACAGGTGTTAGCGCATCTATTATTAAGTATGTAGGAAAAAGCAATTATACATTTAATACTGCTTTTGATGTGGTAAACAAGGATGTACACTGGTATTTGATGATGGCGGACAGCTATTACAGCAAACCGCAGCGTGAAGAATATTTTGTGGATTCCGGTTACTACAAGTATCATGAAGCCTACCACCTTCTGAAGTTTCCGAACGAAAAGGATATTCTGGAACAGGCATATGCAGAGTATGTAGAACTGAAACGGAATAATCTTTGGGGAAGCAGAAAGTATTTTTAAGGTTCAAAATCTGACTGTTTATTATGAATGGTCAGATTTTTTACTTTCAGGATAATGAATGGCAGGCGTACAGAAATAACACAAAAATGAAAAAGTGATCAAGGAAGGATGTTGGTTCGGATGAACGGATTAACAGACAGGAAAGAAACTGATAACAGAGAAATGGCAACGCAAAACAATGACCATGAGAATTCATCACAGAGTGGAAGAAAAAAGAATGGAATATTGTTAAATCTTATACTTGCAGTATGTGTACTTGTTTTCCTTGGCTGTGGCTGCTATCTGGGTGTTTATTTTTTTACCAGCAGACAGGCAGAGTCAGCATTTACAGAGATCAAACTGGAAGTGGAGCAGGACAATTGTACGGAAGAAACTGGAAAACCGGTTTATACAACAGTACAGGAAAAAAAGGTTTATAAAAAGTACGCATCTGTATATGAGGAGAATACAGACTTTGTTGGATGGCTGTATATATATGGAACAAGAATCGATTATCCGGTCATGTATACGCCAGAAAATGAAAAATATTATATCCATCGGAATTTTCAGGGGGATTACAGTGCTGCTGGTACGTTATTTGCTGCAGCAAACTGTTCCCCGACAGGGAAGGTATCTGACAATGTCATTATATACGGACATAATATGAAAGCAGGGACGATGTTTCATGATCTGTTAAAATATGAAGATGAAGATTTCTATAAAGAACATCAGACGATCATATTTGATACCTTAGATGGACCGGGTACATATACAGTGATCGCAGCCTTTTATACAAAAGCCTATCCGGAAGGGGATACAGAGCATTATAATATATATGACTTTGCAGATGCGGGATCAAAAGAGAAATTTGATGATTATGTCAGCCGGGTAAAAGCAAATACACCATATACGATCGAAGAAACGGCATCCTATGGGGACAAGCTGCTGACCTTATCCACCTGTACGTATCATACAGAAGATGGACGGTTTGTTGTGGTTGCAAAGAAGATCGGCAACAACAGCCGGCTGCAGTAAAAGAGTCTGTATTTGGGTGTGCATCTAGCGGGCAAATATTGGGCAAAATAGTTGAAATGCCTGCATTTTGAGTAATAAAAAAAGCCACAAAATGGCTTAAAACTTAGATTTTTTATTAAGCAAAATACAAAGAATGCCGGCAGCGGGACTTGAACCCGCACGATGTTGCCACCAACAGATTTTGAGTCTGCCTCGTCTGCCAATTCCGACATGCCGGCATCTGTGAACCTTTGTAATAGTAACACATGGCTACAACAGTGTCAATGATTATTTCCTGAAATGAGGTGCGAAACAATGATGAAACGTAGTGTAAAACAACAACTGAATGCAAAGCTGAATGAGATGAATATGAATCTTGCAAACAATTATAAGGATCTGGCACATGATGCCTTAAAGGAGCTGGATCAGATGGTGGAAGATCTGAAACAATCCGGAGATCTGAAGGAAAAGGATTACCAGAAAATGCGCCAGATGGTTGACGGATATAAGGTAAAACTTTCCGATTATCATCATTAAAGGCTGATCAGCTCATTTTAATTATTTCTTTTTTTAGTTTCTTTATGATCTTTTTTTCAAGACGGGAGATATAAGATTGGCTGATTCCTAACAGGTCAGCCACTTCTTTCTGGGTGCGTTCTACACCGTTAATCGTGTTGATCCCGTACCGCAATTCAATAATGGTACGTTCCCGTTCTGTCAGGTGAGAGACTGCTGCCGTTAACAGGGAATGATCCATTTCTGTTTCCATATTCTTGTAAACCGTATCTTCCTCGGTTCCAAGAATGTCAGATAATAATAATTCATTTCCATCCCAGTCAACATTCAATGGTTCATCAATCGAAATCTCCATGCGGAGTTTGCTGTTCCTGCGGAGATACATAAGGATTTCATTTTCGATGCATCTGGATGCATAGGTTGCCAGCTTGATGTTTTTGTCGCATTTAAAGGTATTGATTGCTTTGATCAGTCCAATCGTACCGATTGAGATCAAATCTTCTACGCCAATTCCGGTGTTGTCAAATTTCTTTGCAATATAAACAACCAGACGAAGATTCCGTTCAATCAGTATTTTTTTAATCTCCTGATCGTCGCCGTTCCCAAGTCCGGCTACCATGGCACTTTCTTCATATGGTTCTAATGGGGCAGGAAGAATATCACACCCGCCTATGTAATGGACATCTCTGGAGGATGAAGGAAATAAGGTCATAATATTGGATACCATTGAAAATTTAAAATCTCGATTTGCGAATGTGTTTATCATAGTTTCTTACCTTTCTCATATATACTGAATTTAATAAAATACATTTCTTCATATGACTGATCTGTAACGTATGTCTGCTGATCCCGATCAGTGGCCGGTTGCAGATTATATGATTATTAATAAAGAAAAAGTCACAGTCAAATGCCAGCATCAGATCCGATTCCGAACTGATCGTTCGGTAGGGGATCAGGTGGATGCCCTCCGGCATATAGATGGAGGACTTTCGATCAAATGGCTGGATCCCATTTGTATAATCGTATACAAGCGCATGAAGCTGCAGGGGCAACAGGTCATACATGATTTCCGGTGAGGCGATGACCACATGTTTGCCGGTTGAAATATCTTTCAGCGTATTGCCGGTATCCAGATAGCCGGTTGCCTGTACAACATTCTGTTTTCTGCCAATAAACAAATTGGAAAAATAATTCATATTTTTTTCTTTCAATTGATTTGCAAATGCAATTATATATAGATGCAGTGAAATAATACGTCGGATTAAGGAATTTGAAACCAAGGAATACCGACGTAAAATGACAAATGTGGATAAACAGGGGATAAAATCCCTGTTTTTTAGACTGAAAATCCTATTTTTGTGTATAAATATGTTGATAATGTGGAAAAGTTCCAACTTTACTTACATTTTTCGATATTTTCAAACAATTAACAACATTTGATGAAATCATAAGAATATTCTAAATATCAATAAAAAATCATATGATTAAGAGATAAAAATAATACATAAAAAGCGGGATAGTAAGGGAAAATGGAAAATAATATTGATACGCAATTGGAACTTGCACTGGAGACCATGCAGTCATATGAGGACAGCGAATCGGAGCTGTATGTTGGATACAATGCAAAAGATCGGAGTTGGCAGCTTCTGATCCGTTATAATGATGATATTACAGATTTGGTGGATCGATATCTGACACGGATCTATTATCTGCTGGCTGGATATGCAATTATAGAAATAAAGGAAGTGTATATCAATGCATTTGCAGCAGATTCCAGAATCCTGTATGTGGATAAACCAAAGAGTGTAGATCAGCAGGTATCCTATGCGCAGTATGCCTCCTGCCTGTCCGGAACCTTCATTAATAACTACGGACTGGATGGAAACGGAACCCTTCTTGCAGTTATAGATTCTGGTATTGATTACCGGCATAATGAATTTATACGTGACGGAAAAAGCAGGATTCTGGAATTATGGGACCAGCAGGCAGAATATCAGAAGGAATATGTGAATCCATACGAACTTGGACGCATTTATACAAATGAAGAACTGAATGCAATACTAGATGGAAACTACACAGGAAGTCTTCCGTCAGAGGATCGCTCTGGTCATGGTACGCAGGTGACTGCCATAGCAGCAGGAACCAATATCGGTGTAGCTCCACAGACGGAGCTTCTGATCATTAAAGTAGGAAGTGATACGGCATCCAGACTTCCGACTACACTGGGAATGATCCTTGGAATTGATTATGCACTGCGAAAGGGAATAGAACGTAATCAACCGATATCTGTAAATCTTAGTTATGGTAATAATTATGGTTCTCATAAGGGTGATTCGTTGATGGAAAATTATATCAATGACGTTTCAAGGCTTGCGGTGTGTTCCATATCTACCGGAACCGGAAATGATGCGATTAACCGGAGACATCAGCGGGTAATCCTTGGAAATACTTCCTACCGTATGATCGATCTGCTGGTCAGTGATTATGTGACATCCTTTAATCTGCAATTATGGAAAAATTATAACGACCGGTTTGATGTTATGATCATTACACCAAATGGTGATATCGTTCTGACTTTGAGTGAATCGCAGAATATTGGAACCGGAACTTATCGGAATACATTTGTCAAAGGAATCTATGGAACGCCGAATCCATATAACCGGAATCAGGAGATATTTGTCTCATTTCAGGGGAAGGATAATTATATTGATAAAGGACAATGGAAGGTTTTGATCCATCCGAAGCAGATCGTCAGTGGGGTAGTGGATGCTTATCTGCCAATCCGTGCAAGTTTGACCGGAAATGTTGAGTTCTTAAATCCAACAGAATTTGGGACATTAACGATTCCTTCTACGGCGGAAGGACTGATCACAGTAGCGGCCTATGATCAGAATGTCGATGATTTTGCATATTTTTCCGGACGGGGTTATACAGCAAATGATCAGATTAAACCGGATCTTGCTGCACCCGGTGTGGATATTTATACTGCATATCCGGGAAATGATTATTCCTTTGCGTCGGGAACATCTATGGCGGTACCATTTGTATCAGGTTCTGCATGTCTGCTGATGCAGTGGGGAATTGTGAATGAAAATGACCCATTTCTGTATGGAGAAAAACTGAAAGCTTCGTTGATCCGGGGAGCGAAAAGGATAAAATCAGCGAGAACGTATCCAAATATCTATGTTGGTTGGGGAACTTTATGTGTAGAAAATTCTATCCGATAGAAAAAAGAGCCAGTCACTAGAAGATCTAGTGAGTGGCTCCGCTTAATACATGATCTTTAATTGCTTTAAAACTTTCCTTACTAATCACATGCTCAATCTTGCAGGCATCGGCAGATGCGATATCGGGATCAACACCAAGCTGTATAAGCCAGGCAGAGAGAAGCTCATGTCGTTCATATATCATCTCAGCAATTTCTTTTCCTGAATCGGTGAGTGAAATAAACCCTGCATCACTCATTGTTATGTAGTTATTCTCACGAAGATTCTTCATAGCAACACTGATGCTTGATTTCTTATAACCAAGTTCATTTGAGATATCAACCGAACGGACAACAGGAAGCTTCTTGCTTAATACCAATATCGTTTCCAGATAGTTTTCAACTGATTCATTCGTTGTTAACATAGCTTTACCCCATTAAAAATTTATTTACAAAAAATTATATCACAAACCGGAATAAGGTTCAAATGAAAGAAAGATAAAACTAATGGCATCCGTGACAATTGTTACAGTTTCCTCCGCACTGAACAGATTTTCCGGACTTTTTATCTTTTATCATTGAACGGACCGCAAGTACGCACACAATTATAATAATGGCAGCAACAATAATAGTACCAATATATTTCTCCATAATAATCCAACCTTTCAATTTTATAATTGTAATTAGTTTAAACTAACCATTTAAAAATGTCAAGTATAATAAATAAATTTGCATTTTAAGAATATAGCTATGTTATATACGACTAAGATGCGTTAACTGCTTCTAAATGATGTTATAATTTTCTAAAAAATGTTATTGACTTCTAATGTAGGTTAGTATATACTAACGATGAAATTTGAAACAGCATATTGCTTAATGATAAATTTATACGATTATGAAAGAAGATGGAATATGATGCCTTTAACTTTTATGAATATTGGAGAAACAAAGACCATTACCAAAGTTGGTGGAAAAAATGAAACAAGACAGTTTCTTGAGAAGCTTGGTTTTGTCGTAGGTGGAGAAGTAACAGTTGTTTCAGAGATAAACGGTAACATGATCGTAAATGTAAAAGATTCCAGAGTTGCCATCGGAAAAGATATGGCAGCCAAAATTATGGTATAAGGATACCGAAAAAAACTGAAATATAAGTATTTGCACATTGGCATCTGCCGGTGCAATTGTTTATATACAAAAATGTATAAGAAGAAAAGCCATCACAGAATCCGGTCTGAATATGTGGAGACTTTCTTATATGTATAAAGAAAAAAGAAGGAGCAAAATGGTATGAAGACATTAAGAGAGGTTGCCGTCGGACAGACAGTTAAGGTAACAAAACTTGTTGGCGAAGGACCTGTAAAGAGACGTATCATGGATATGGGAATCACGAAAGGTGTAGAAATCTATGTCAGAAAAGTTGCACCGCTTGGTGATCCGGTTGAAGTAACAGTACGCGGTTATGAGCTTTCTTTAAGAAAAGCAGATGCCGAAATGATCGTTGTTGAATAAATGTGTGGATCGTACCGATCCTACATACAACGAAGCAGATGATTTACTTATTTGATGAATCATAGAAAATGACAGACAAAAAGGAAGGAGCATAAAAATGTCAGTTAAAATAGCGTTGGCAGGTAATCCAAACAGTGGAAAGACAACATTATTTAACGCACTTACAGGTTCAAACCAGTATGTAGGTAACTGGCCTGGTGTAACAGTAGAGAAAAAAGAAGGAAAATTAAAGGGTCACAAAGATATTATCATCACTGACCTTCCCGGTATTTATTCACTTTCTCCATATACATTAGAGGAAGTTGTTGCCAGAAACTATCTGATCAAGGAATATCCGGATGCGATCATCAATATTATTGATGGTACGAACATCGAAAGAAATCTGTACTTATCAACACAGTTGATCGAGTTGGGAATCCCGGTTATCATGGCAGTTAACATGATGGATCTTGTAAAGAAGAATGGTGACAAGATCGATATCAAGAACCTGAGCAATGCACTTGGATGCGAGGTTGTAGAGATCTCGGCATTAAAGGGTACTGGAATTGATGAAGTAAAAGAAAAAGCGGTTGCGGCAGCACAGAAGAAAGTACAGAATAAGCGTGTACATAGCTTCGATCAGGCTGTTGAAGATGCAATCGACAGCGTAAGTGCAAAGCTTACAGTTGAAGAAAGAAAAAAGAGATTCTTTGCGATCAAGCTTCTTGAAAAAGACACAAAGATTGCAGAGCAGATGGACAGTGTTCCGGATTGTAAAGATGAGATCAAAGCACTGGAAGACAAATTTGATGATGATACAGAGAGTATTATCACCAGTGAGAGATATGCATATATCTCATCTATCATCGGAAAATGTGTGAAGAAGAATACAAAGGGTGAAAAGCTTACAACCTCAGATAAGATTGATAAGATCGTTACAAACCGTATCCTTGCACTTCCGATCTTTATCATTGTAATGTGGCTGGTTTATTACATTGCGATGTCAACAGTCGGTGCATGGTGCACAGACTGGACAAATGATAATCTGTTTGGTGACGGTTTCCATTTATTCGGTATCGGAAGCAAAGATTATGAAGAAGCATCCGGTGATTACGATGCAGCTACAAATGCACTTGACGCATATGGCGTACTTGTAACAGATGATGAAGATGCTATAGATGTTGATGCAACAAAGGCAGCTATCGAAGCAAATACAAATACAGAAGCAAGTGTGAAGTATCAGATGGAAGATGAAGAAACTCTTGATACTTACGATATCGATGTATATTATTCAGAAGTACCTGCCGGTGCAAAAAAAGATAAGACAAATGCTATGTCTTATTTAGATGCAGTAGAATACTTCAACAAGACAGAAATGGCAGAGATCGATCCTGCTGATTATGGTGTGTTTGTTCCGTCCATTCCTGATCTTGCGGAAAGAGGTCTTGATAAGATCGGATGTGCAGACTGGTTAAAGGGACTGATCCTTGACGGTATAATCGCCGGTGTTGGTGCTGTACTTGGATTTGTACCTCAGATGCTTGTATTGTTCATCTTACTTGCAATCCTTGAGTACTGTGGCTACATGGCACGTATCGCATTCATCATGGACCGTATCTTCAGAAAATTCGGCCTTTCGGGAAAGTCCTTCATTCCTATTCTTGTAGGTGTAGGTTGTGGTGTTCCTGGTATAATGGCATCTCGTACAATTGAAAATGAAAAAGATCGTCGTATGACGGTTATGACAACAACATTTATTCCTTGTGGTGCTAAGGTTCCGTTTATCGCTATGATCGCAGGTGCGATCTTCGGTGGATCTTCACTGGTTGCTACAAGTGCTTACTTTATCGGTATTGCAGCAATTATCTGCTCCGGTATCATCTTAAAGAAGACAAAGATGTTCGCAGGAGATCCTGCTCCGTTCGTTATGGAGTTACCTCCTTACCATATCCCGACAATCGGTTCTGTATTAAGAAGTATGTGGGAGCGTGGCTGGTCATTCATTAAGAAGGCCGGTACCATCATCCTCCTCTCAACAATCCTTGTATGGTTCACAACATACTTCGGTATTCTGGATGGTAAATTCCAGATGCTTTCAGAAGATCAGATCGACCACAGTATCTTAGCTAAGATCGGTGGAGCAATCTGCTGGATCTTCAAGCCACAGGGATGGGGCGACTGGCAGGCAACTGTTGCATCTATTACAGGCCTTGTTGCTAAGGAAAACATCGTTGGTACTATGGGTATCCTTTATGGTGGTGGGGAAGGCACTGTATACAGCGAGCTTGCAAAAGCATTCACAACAGCAAGTGGTTTCTCATTCCTCGTATTCAACTTACTCTGTGCTCCATGTTTCGCAGCAATGGGTGCTATTAAGAGAGAGATGAACAGTGCAAAATGGTTCTGGTTTGCAATCGGATATCAGTGTGGTTTTGCATACCTTGTATCCCTTGTTGTTTACAGAATTGCAGGACTCTTCACAGGTGCATGTTCATTCGGTATCGGCACTGTTGTTGCAATCCTGATCATCGTTGCTTTCTTCTTCCTGTTATTCCGTCCGGATCCAAACAAGAAGGTCAAGACAAGCAAAGAATTCTTAAATGCATAATTATAAAGGCTAACATATAATACACATACAATACGATGCGCGCTTCCCTTTGTGGAAACGTGCATTTTGTGTATCGGTTATTATACAGAAATCAGATTTATATAAATTCCTGTCTGCCGGCTGACGTTCATAGAATTGACAGACAAGATGACAAATGTAGATATTTATTAAAACTCCGTGAAATGAGTTGACAAATAAATGTATGATAGAGGAAAATGAATGTATACTATAATACAAGAACACTTACTTGTCAGAAATGTTTTTTGAAAGTACAGATGTAAGATGATTGAGATGTCTGTATAATTAACGAA
The DNA here is from genome assembly GCF_003461365.1 of Clostridium sp. AF17-21AC. Lineage (NCBI taxonomy): Bacteria > Bacillati > Bacillota > Clostridia > Eubacteriales > Clostridiaceae > Clostridium > Clostridium sp. AF17-21AC. The sequence goes on along the minus strand of NZ_QTWY01000002.1, from coordinate 229,243 downwards.
TGACGAATTGGAGGTTTTTACTATGGCAGTTACACATTTAAATGAAAAAGAATATGAAGATCAGGTTTTAAAGGCAAAGGGACTTACGCTGGTTGATTTCTGGGCCACCTGGTGCGGACCATGCAGAATGGTTGCACCGATCATTGAAGAATTGGCTGACGAATTTCCAGAGGTAAAGGTATGCAAGGTAGATGTAGATGAGAATCAGGAACTTGCACTTGCAAACAAGGTTGTATCAATTCCGACATTTTTATTATATAAAGATGGAGAAGTTATAAAGAAAATCGTGGGAGCAGTTCCAAAATCCGAGCTGATCCAGGCAATCCGCCAGTTTCAGTAGATAAGAATGCAGTCCAAAACGCTTGCAAAAGAAAGCATATTATTATAAGATGAAAGACAGCGACCAGATAAATGGGTACATGAATTGACTAATTTACTAAACGGAGGTTTACAAATGAAAATGTTATCATTATCAGAGGAACTTAAGGGTAATTCTTATCCCGGCAGAGGAATCGTGATCGGACGTTCGGAAGACGGAACAAAGGCAGTTACTGCATACTTTATCATGGGTAGAAGTGTGAATTCCAGAAATCGTGTATTTGTTACAGAGGGCGAAGGAATCCGTACAGAAGCATTTGATCCATCCAAGCTTGAGGATCCGAGTCTTATCATTTACGCACCGGTTCGGGTTCTTGGCAACCGGACGATTGTAACAAATGGTGATCAGACCGATACGATTTATGATGGAATGGATAAAGAGCTTACATTTGAACAGTCACTGAGATGCCGCGAGTTTGAACCGGACGGTCCAAACTATACACCGAGAATTTCCGGAGTTATGCATATCGAAGGCGGACAGTATGACTATGCAATGTCTATCTTAAAGAGCAATAACGGAGATTCATCGGCATGCAACCGATATACATTTTCATATGAGAATCCAGCAAACGGAGAAGGACATTTTATTCATACATATATGCATGATGACAATCCACTTCCAAGCTTTGAGGGAGAACCGAAGTTAGTTGGTATATCAGGTGATATCGATATATTTGCAAATATGGTATGGGAAAGCCTGAATGAAGATAATAAGGTATCTTTGTTTGTCAGATATATTGATATCGCAACAGGAAAGTATGAGACAAGAATCATCAACAAGAATAAATAATCATCATGAATCGGGAGGAAATACAGAATGAACGAAATTCAATTAAAATACGGATGCAATCCAAATCAGAAGCCATCAAGAATCTATATGGAGGATGGAAGTGATCTTCCGGTTACAGTATTAAACGGTAAACCGGGTTACATAAATTTTCTGGATGCATTTAACGGATGGCAGCTTGTAAAAGAATTAAAGGCGGCAACAGGACTTCCTGCAGCTACATCTTTTAAGCATGTATCACCGGCAGGTGCAGCGGTAGGACTTCCTCTTACAGATACACTTGCAAAGATCTACTGGGTAGATGATCTTGGTGAACTGTCACCGCTTGCATGTGCATATGCAAGAGCCAGAGGCGCAGACCGTATGTCATCCTTTGGTGATTTCATTGCATTGTCAGATGTCTGCGATGCAGATACAGCCCGTCTCATTAAGCGTGAAGTATCAGATGGTGTAATTGCTCCTGGGTATACAGACGAAGCTATGGAGCTTCTTCTGAAGAAGAAGAAAGGTAATTATAATATTATCCAGATCGATGAGAATTATGTTCCTGCTGAGATTGAACGCAAACAGGTATTTGGAATTACATTTGAGCAGGGAAGAAATGAACTGAATATCGATAAGGATCTTTTATCCAATATTGTAACAGAGAATAAAAATATACCGGAAGAAGCTCTTATCGATATGAAGATTGCACTGATCACATTAAAATACACACAGTCTAATTCTGTATGCTATGTAAAAGGTGGACAGGCAATCGGTATCGGAGCCGGTCAGCAGTCCAGAATCCACTGTACAAGACTTGCCGGTCAGAAGGCAGATAACTGGTGGCTTCGTCAGTCTCCACAGGTTATGGGACTTCAGTTTGTTGATGGACTTGGACGTGCAGACAGAGATAATGCGATTGATGTATATATGGGTGATGAATATGAGGATGTTCTCCGTGATGGCGAATGGCAGAAGCGTTTCAAGGTAAAGCCGGAAGTATTCACAACAGAAGAAAAGAAAGCATGGCTTGCCGGAAATCAGAATGTTACACTTGGTTCTGATGCATTTTTCCCATTCTCAGATAACATTGAACGTGCGAAGAAGAGTGGTGTTGCATACATTGCTCAGCCGGGTGGATCTGTCAGAGATGATCTTGTAATCGAAGCATGTGATAAATATGGAATGGTAATGGTATTTACAGGAATCCGTTTATTCCATCACTAATCAGGAGTTTATTGCTATGGCAGGAAGAAATCGTAGAAGACGCAGAAAAAGAAAATCCAATATAGATTTTGGCAAAGTGTTTTTCTTTTTAGTCACCTGTCTGGTCATTGTTTTTGCGGCTGTTGTAATATTATCAAAGATCATATCGCATAAGGACCGCTATTTTGATGAAGGACTGGCATTTTATCAGAATGCAGAATACGATAAGGCACTTGACCGGTTTGCCGATGCACTTTCTGAAAAACAGATCTTTTCTCAGAATAAAGACAAGAATACCAGACTGTATATGGCAGATATTTATATGAAGACCGCTGATTATGATAAAGCGGTAGAAGAATATGATACTATTTTACAACAGACATCTGCAGATAAAAAGAATGTCGGTAAAATGAAGGAGATCGCTCAGGCATTGGCTGACTTTTCGGACAGCAATTATGCCGGGGCACTCCCGGTTCTGGAGCAGTATGTAAAGGATTATCCGGAATTATATCTGTATATAGGAACCTGTTATGCATCTATGAATGATGCAGAGCATATGTTTGAGAATTATGAAAAATACATAGATAAATATGGATATAATTCATATCTGTATGCCCAGTATGCCGCTTATTATATCAGTATCGGTGAGATGGACAATGCATATGGGTATATTAATAATGGACTTGCAAGCGATAATACCTTCCAGAAAGAGTTGCGTTTGCAGGAGATCAGTTATTATGAAAAGATCCAGAACTATGATAAGGCTTATGAACTTGCGAAAGAATTATATGAGCTTTATCCGGAGTATCAGGATGGTGTAGATGAATATAATTTCCTTTATACCAGAGTATCCCGTGATGATGAATAGTTAGAATTGGCAGGAGGCATTTTATTCGTGGAAATACAATTATGGAAAGAGATATTATCTCCGTATGAGCAGGCTGTAGATGAACTGCTCTTGAAATTTAAGCATATTATAAAAGATTATCGAAGTCAGGGACTGTATTCTCCAATTGAGAATGTAACCGGACGTGTAAAAAGAATTTCAAGTATTTTGGATAAGATGCAAAAGAAACATATTCCGATGGATCATATCGTGGAAGAGATGGATGATATCGCCGGAATCCGTATCATGTGCCAGTTCGAAGAAGATATTTACAAGGTTGTAGAGATCATAAGGAATCGCAGGGATATGTCAATCCGGGAAGAAAAAGACTATATCACGAATGCAAAAACAAGTGGGTACAGAAGTTTTCATATTATATTAAATTATGATGTATATACGATTAAAGGGCTTCAGACGATTCAGGCAGAGATTCAGATCCGTACAATGGCGATGGATTTCTGGGCAACGATAGAGCATTCCCTTCAGTATAAGTATCGTCATAATATGCCGGAACATATCCGGAAAAAACTGTTAAATGCAGCAAATGCAACTGTGGCGCTGGATCAGGAAATGTCATCTGTCCGGGGTGAGATTATGGATGCACAGAATTCGTTTAATTATAAGGCATCTATCGTTGCAGATATTTTAACAAATATTCAGAATTTGTATTATGTAGGCAACCAGCGTGAGGTTGTGAAGATACAGAATGAATTTTATGATATTTACCAGAAGGATGATCTGGAAAAGCTGGAGGATTTTTCCAAACAGCTTGATATTATCGCAGAAGGATACAAAGCACAGGGGTTATAGATTATGAACTTACCGGAGTCATTTACAAACAGGATAAAGACACAGTTAGGAGACGACTATGATGCATATATGAATTGTCTGGATCAGGGCATGCATCATGGACTTCGCGTGAATACAAATAAAATCAGTGTGGAAGATTTCTTGAAAATCTCTCCATTTGAATTAAAGCCTGTACCATGGACAACAAATGGTTTTTATTATGATGATAAAGCATGTACACCATCCAAACATCCATATTATTATGCAGGTCTTTATTATATTCAGGAACCGAGTGCGATGGCACCGGCGAGTATTCTTCCTGTTGAAGATGGGGATGTGGTTCTTGATATCTGTGCAGCACCGGGAGGTAAATCAACCGAGCTTGCAGCAAAACTTCATGGCACCGGGTTTCTGATCTCAAATGATATCAGTAATTCCAGAGCTAAGGCATTATTAAAAAATCTGGAATTATTCGGGATCGGTAATATGTGTGTGGTAAGTGAAGCTCCGAATAAGCTGAGCACAAAATTCTATCAGACCTTTGATAAAATTTTGATTGATGCGCCTTGCTCCGGTGAAGGAATGTTCCGTAAATCCCAGTCAATGGTAACAGCGTGGGAAAACAATGGTGTTGAGTTATTTGCCGGTTTACAGCGTGGAATCTTAAATGAAGTTGTAAAAATGTTAAAACCGGGTGGAACCATGCTGTATTCGACCTGTACGTTTTCTCCGGAAGAAAATGAACAGTCAATCGAATATCTTTTATCACTGGATGATACATTAGAATTAGTCGAAGTTCCGAAGTATCCGGGTTTTTGCAATGGAAATCCTGCGTGGGGAAAGACCGAAAATGCAGAACTTGAAAAATGTGCAAGATTATGGCCGCATCATATCGAAGGGGAAGGGCATTTTGTTGCACTTATTCATAAAAAAGAGGCAGAACAGACACAGGTATTTCAGTCATGGATACACAGAGGCTGTAAACCGGATAAAAATGCAGAAGAATTCCTTGCGCACGTTTCATCGGATGCCGGGATCCGGTCTGCATATATTGAGGAAAATAAAGGAAGACTGTATTATATGGCAGAACATATGCCGGATGTATCCGGGCTTCGGATGTTAAGACAGGGATTGTTCCTTGGCGAGATCAAGAAGAACCGGTTTGAACCGAGCCAGTCACTTGCTATGTATCTGAAACAAGGACAGTTTGATAATGAAGTAAATCTGACTTCTTCAGATGACCGTGTTTTAAGATATCTGAAAGGCGAGACGATCGAAGCATCGGATCAGAAAATTAAAAATGGATATGTGCTTGTTCTGGTGGACGGATATCCGCTTGGATGGGCAAAAAATACAAACGGAACGTTAAAGAATAAGTATTTATCTGGATGGAGGATGATGTCATGAGTAAAATAGCAGTCGTTACCGGAGCTTCTTCCGGACTGGGCAGAGAGTTTGTTGTTCAGATCAGTGAAAAATATAAGACAATCGACGAGATATGGGTGATCGCCAGGCGTGCAGAACGCTTGTATGCCTTAGAAAGAGAGATTGAAGGCAAGAAGATTATTGTTCTCCCGCTGGATATCACAAAGCAGGAAGATCTTGAAGCCTATAAGAAGATGCTTGCAAAGGAACATCCATGGGTACGTGTTCTGGTGAATGCAGCAGGATATGGCATTATGGGACATGTAGAAGATGTTGTATGCGAAGAACTTACCGGAATGATCGATGTTAACTGTAAGGCTTTAGTTGCCATGACGAAGATCACTCTGCCATATATGAAAGAACAGAGCAATATCATTAATATTGCATCATCAGCGGCATATCTGCCACAGCCATCCTTTGCTGTATATGCAGCAACAAAATCCATGGTTAGAAGCTTTTCAAAAGCATTAAATAAAGAATTGGAGGACAGAGGTATTACAGTGACAGCAGTATGTCCGGGACCGGTCAATACAGAGTTCTTTGATGTTGCCGAGAAATATTCCCATACAAAGGCATTTAAAAGATTGTTCCGTGTAGAAGCAAAGAATGTGGTAAAACGGGCGTTATTTGATGCGTATTACCTGAAGACAGAATCTACCTACAGCATAACGATGAAAGCGTTTAAGATCGTAACAAAGCTGCTGCCGAATGACTGGATCGTTTCCATGATCAAATAGAGACAGATATCCGGTAAATACAGAGATTTGCCGGGGTATGAAGAACATTATAATAAAAACAGAACAGGACAAAAGCAATGGAAAAAGGACAGTATGGATATATAAAAAAACATAAGAAAAAGATCATAACCAGTATTATTATACTTGGTGTTATGATCCTGACAGGAGTAATTCTTTCGCTTGCCATGTTTAAAACAACAAAAACCTTGATCATCATACTTCCGATATTGATCAGCCTGCCATTTGCCAAACAGATCGTAGCACTTATCATGTGTTCCAAATTCAAGCCTTTAACAGAGGAAGAACACAAGAAGATAGAAAAAGGGATCCATTATGAGAACCGGGACGGCATCCTGTATGATATCTCGCTCAGTCGATATGAAGGAATATTGTTTTTCCCTGCCGTGATCGTGCGGGATGGCAGAATGTTATTCTTATATCAGAAAGCATTTGACAAGAAGATTCCGGATGTGGAATTCCTGAAAAAAGAAATTACACGTTCCTTTGAAATGATAAAGAAACCATATGTTATCGTTACAGCGTTAACCGTGGATGAATTTATAAAGAAAGCGGAAACGATCAAAGAACCGGATGAAGATTATCTGGTAAAGGATCAGTCTATGCGTGAAAAATTATTTGAACTTGGTGTATAGGAGTCGGGCATGAAAGAGATCATTATATCGCAGAACGAAGCGGGACAGCGTGTGAACAAATTTCTTTTGAAATATCTGAATAAGGCACCGTCAAGCTTTGTTTATAAGATGATACGAAAGAAAAACATCAAATTGAACAATAAGAAAATTGAAGGAAACGAATACGTCTATATCGGAGATACGATCCAGATCTATATGTCTGATGAAACGATCGCCAATTTCAGGGAAGATGTCAGTGGAACACACAGCACTTCCTCTAAAAAGAAGATTCCGGTTGAGATCATCTATTTGGATGAAAATATTCTGATCGCAGACAAACCGACTGGCGTCCTGTCACAGAAGGCATCAAAAGATGATTACTCTTTTAATGAAGCATTGATCGACTATCTGCTTGATAGTGGGCATATCACAACTGAAGAACTGAGAACTTATCGTCCGTCTGTATGCAATCGTTTAGACCGCAATACATCCGGACTCATTCTTTGTGGGGTGAGTCTTACCGGAAGTCAGGAATTATCCAGAATTATAAGAGAACATTTATTACATAAATATTATTATACACTTGTACGGGGACGTGTGACACAGAAGCTTGACAGTACCTGTTATTTACAGAAGGATAATGCAAAAAATATAGTTCGGATATCAGATTACCCATGGAAACAGGGCAAGAGTGAAGAAATTCATTCAATCTTTTATCCGGTAAAAAAAAATGATGATTATACATTGGTAAAGGTTGAGCTTATTACAGGTAAGTCTCATCAGATCCGTGCACAGTTAAAGCATCTGGGATATCCGGTAGTCGGCGATACAAAGTATGGCATACCTGTAGTGAACCGGTATTTTGCAGATGCTTATCATGTAAAGCACCAGCTTCTTCATTGCGGAAACATTATATTTAAAGAAACAGACGGTCCGCTTTCTTATCTGGGCGGAAAAGAGTATTCGGCATTTCTTCCGGAACCGTTTCGGACGATCGAAAAAGATTTATTTAGGTAATTTGGAAAATAACTTTGATAAAAGCAGAATCGGATAAAAGATAAAGAGGCAGAATCGGATGGCAACTTGGAATTCCAGAGGACTTCGTGGTTCCTCACTTGAGGAACTGATCAATTATACAAATGAATATTATCGGGAAAAGAAGCTGGCAGTTGTCCAGAAGATCCCGACTCCGATCAAACCGATCCGTATGGATAAAGACAGCAGCCAGATCACGCTGGCATATTTTGAAAAAGATTCTACGGTCGATTACATCGGTGTCGTACAGGGCATTCCGATATGCTTCGATGCGAAGGAATGTGCGGTTGATACGTTTTCTTTACAGAATATACATGAGCATCAGTATCATTTTATGAAAGAGTATGAGGAACAGCAGGGAGTCAGCTTCCTGATCATATTTTTTACGCATAGAAACAAATATTACTATTTACGTTTTTCGGAATTAAAGACTTATATGGATCGCGTGAACGAGGGACATGCAAAGAATTTCAAATATGAAGAACTGAATCCGGATTTCTTTATTCATGCAAAAAATGGAGCACTGGTTCATTATCTGGAGCTTCTGGATAAAGATTTGCAGTTAAGAGCATAAAGGATCAGGAAAAATCTTGACAAATGCCAACGTCTCACCTATAATGAGCACATTGTTGAAATAACTAATTATCGTGTTATCACTTTAATACGATAAAGCAAATAGGCATGGATAAAAGGAGGAAAAGAGATGCAGGATAAACTGTTACAGACTCCGGACGGAGTAAGAGACACCTATGATGTAGAATGTAAAAAGAAAAGAAAGATTATTGAGAAGCTGCATCATACTCTGGAGTTATACAGCTATCATGATATAGAGACACCTACATTTGAGTATTTTGATATATTTAACCGTGATAAGGGATCTGCACCGTCAAATGAAATGTACAAGTTCTTTGACCGTGATAATAATACGCTGGTATTACGCCCGGATATCACACCTAGTATTGCAAGATGTGTAGCAAAATATTACAAGGATGAACAGCTTCCGATCCGTCTGTGCTATACAGGAAATACATATTCAAACCCAAGAAAATTGCAGGGAAAATTAAAGGAAGTTACACAGATCGGTGCTGAGCTTATAAATGATGATTCTTCTGCAGCAGATGCAGAGATCATTGCAACTGTTGTTGATTCTTTTAAGGCGCTTGGAATCGACGAGTTCCAGATCGAGATCGGACAGATCGATTACTTTAAGGGAATCGTTGCAGAAGCCGGAATTACAGAAGCCGAAGAACTTCAGATCAAGGAATACATCAATATTAAGAACTTCTTTGGTTTGGAAGAATATCTGAAGAAACTGGATCTGAGTCCTGTTTTAAAGAAAGCCTTTCTTGCATTTGACTCTTTATTCGGTGGAGAATCCATGTTAGAGCAAGCAGAAAAGCTGGTTACAAATCCGGTATCACTTGCAGCTGTTCACAGATTACAGAGAATCTATAAGGCATTATGCTGTTATGGATATGACAAATATATCGGCTTTGATCTCAGTATGTTAAATGGTTATAACTATTATACCGGCGTGATCTTCCGCGGATATACCTACGGAACCGGAGATGCAGTTGTAAAGGGTGGCCGATATAATAACCTGTTAAAGCAGTTTGGCAAAGATGCACCGTCTATTGGTTTTGCATTTACCGTAGAAGAACTGATCATGGCACTGTCCAGACAGAATATCGAGGTTTCGGTTGAATATTCGAATACGATCATTCTCTATGATATCGAGAATCAGGAGCCCGCGATCAGTCTTGGTAAGAGTCTGCGCCAGAATGATAAGAAGATTGAATTGATACGCAAATCTGTCAGAAAGTCAGTGGAAGATTATCTGGAATATGCAAAAAGAGAGCATTTTTCCGGACTGTTTTATTTTGAAAACAGTGATACGGTCAAGGTATTTGATCTTGTGTCCGGTGATGAGAACGAGGTGGCTATCGCATCCTTGAAATAAGCGGACAAAAACAGAAAGAAATTCAAAATTAGAATTTGATCGATGGATAGATTGGAGAGATAAATCAATGAGATATTTAACATTTGCACTTGCAAAGGGCAGACTTGCAAAGAAAACCCTTGCATTGCTTGAACAGATAGGAATTACCTGCGATGAAATGAAAGACCCGGATACCAGAAAGCTGATCTTTGTGAATGAAGAAATGAAGCTGAAGTTCTTCCTTTCAAAGGCAACAGATGTACCAACCTATGTAGAATACGGTGCAGCAGATATCGGTGTAGTTGGTAAGGATACGATATTAGAAGAAGGCAGAAACCTGTACGAGGTAATGGATCTCGGATTCGGTAAATGCCGGATGTGTGTCTGTGGTCCTCATAAAGCAAAAGAATTATTGAAGAAAAATGAGATCATCCGTGTTGCCAGCAAATATCCGAATATTGCAAAAGATTATTTTAATAATCAGAAGAACCAGACGGTTGAGATCATCAAATTAAACGGTTCGGTCGAGCTTGCGCCGATCGTTGGCTTATCAGAGGTGATCGTTGATATCGTTGAGACTGGAAGTACTCTTCGTGAAAACGGACTGGAAGTTTTAGAAGAAGTTTGTCCGTTATCTGCAAGAATGGTTGTAAATCAGGTAAGCTTAAAGATGGAAAATGAGAGAATCAGAAAGCTGCTTGCTGATTTAAATTCGTTGATTAATAAGGAGGCATAAAAATGAGAATTGTAAATCTGACGGAAGAAACCAGAAAGAACATTTTAAAGGATCTGTTAAAAAGAAGCCCAAGCAATTTCGGATCTTATGCAGATACAGTAGAGAAGATCGTAAATGATGTCAGAGATCGTGGAGACGAGGCATTATTTGGATATACCAAGCAGTTTGATAAAGCAGATATCAACGCCGGAAATGTTCTGGTTACAAAAGAAGAGATTGAATATGCTTATACACAGGTAGATGAGAAACTGATCGAGGTTATCAGAAAAGCAAAAGAAAACATTCGCACCTATCACGAAAAACAGCGTCAGTACAGTTGGTTTGATTCTGATCCGAAGGGTATCATGCTTGGACAGAAGGTAACAGCATTGGAATCTGTCGGAGTATATGTACCGGGTGGAAAAGCTGTGTATCCATCTTCCGTATTGATGAACATTATGCCTGCAAAGGTAGCAGGTGTTAAAAATATTATAATGACCACTCCTTGTAACAGCGAGGGTGAAGTATATGCGACTACACTGGTTGCAGCAAATGAAGCCGGTGCGACTGCTATCTACAAGGCAGGCGGCGCACAGGCAATCGCGGCTCTTGCATATGGAACGGAATCCATTCCAAAGGTTGATAAGATCGTAGGACCCGGAAATATCTTCGTTGCACTTGCAAAACGTGCGGTATACGGACATGTCAGCATCGATTCGATCGCAGGTCCATCCGAAATCCTTGTAATTGCAGATGAGACAGCAAATCCAAGATATGTTGCAGCCGATCTGTTATCACAGGCAGAGCATGATGAGATGGCATCCGCCATTCTGATCACAACTTCAAAAGAACTTGCCGAAAAGGTATCAGCTCAGGTCGATGAATTTATAAAGGTATTATCCAGAAAAGAGATCATTCGGAAATCCATTGATACATACGGCTATATCTTATTAGCTGATAATATGGCAGATGCGGTTGAAGCAGCAAATGCAATTGCTTCCGAACATCTGGAGATTGTAACTGCAAATCCATTTGATGTTATGACAAGGATCAAGAATGCTGGTGCGATCTTCATCGGTGAATATTCATCCGAACCACTGGGTGATTATTTTGCCGGACCGAACCATGTACTTCCAACAAACGGAACAGCGAAGTTCTTCTCCCCGTTAAGTGTGGATGACTTCATTAAGAAATCAAGCATCATCTATTATTCCAGAGAAGCTCTTGAAGAAGTACATGAAGACATTGAAAGCTTTGCAAAATCAGAGCAACTTACAGCACATGCTAATTCTATTGCAGTAAGATTTGAATAGTGGTATAATATGAAACCAAGATTGCACAGGCGTCTGTATTATCAGTCCGCCTGTGCTTGTAGTTGCCAAAGTATCGGGAGAAAAATGTATAAAAACAAGGGAGAAAAGATATGGCGGATAGAGCAGTAAAATGCACAAGAAAAACCAGCGAGACAGATATTGTTCTGGAATTAAATCTGGATGGAAAGGGAGATGCAAAGATCGATACCGGTATCGGATTTTTCGATCATATGCTGACAAGCTTTGCCAAGCACGGATTTTTTGATCTGAATCTGACCGTAAAGGGTGATCTGTATGTGGATTGTCATCATACGATAGAAGATACGGGAATTGTTCTCGGAAAAGCGATCAAAGGTGCGCTTGGAGATAAAAAATCCATTAAGCGATTCGGTAATTTCTTTCTTCCTATGGATGAAACGCTTGTTATGTGTGCGATCGACCTTTCCGGAAGACCATATCTTGTTTATGATCTGAACTTGACAACAGAGCGGGTTGGATATTTTGATACACAGATGGTAAAGGAATTCTTCTATGCAGTATCCTATGGTGCGGAGATGAATCTGAACCTGAAGCAGTTCTCCGGTTCCAATGACCATCATATCATCGAAGCAGCTTTTAAGGCATTTGCAAAAGCTTTAGATGAAGCAACTTCTATAGACGACAGATTAAATGGTAAAGTGTTATCTACCAAAGGTTCACTTTAAGGAGGTACTATGAGTTATAAGAAAATTATTCCATGTCTGGATCTTGAGAATGCACTTGAAATGGCAAAGTTCTATAATGATGCCGGTGCAGATGAGATTGCATATTTTGACAGTAAAGCAACAAAGGAAGGCAGAGAAGCGAATATTGCAGTTATCAAGGAGATCTGCAAGAATGTCGATATTCCATTGATCGCATGTGGTGGAGTAAGAAGACTGGAAGATATCAAGAAGATGTTATATGCAGGTGCTTCCAAGGTTTGTATGAAATCAGCAGCATTAAATACACCGGAGCTTGTAACGGAAGCCGCTGACCGTTTTGGTTCAGAACGTATCATCGTAACGATTGACCTGAGCGAATGTAAAGAGCCTGTAGCCTATGCAGAGCAGCTTAAGGAACTCGGAGCGGGTGAGCTCCTGTTATTACATAATAATATGGTTCCTGAATATATGGATATCGTAAATGAGATCAAAAACCGTGTAGCACTTCCTGTTATTGTTTCCACCTATTCAACAAATGGGGAAGCAATCTGTGAGATGCTTGAAAAGACAAATGCTGAATCCATTTCTTTATATAATCTGAAACAAATGGATATAATGGAGATAAAGCAGGAATGCAGAAAAGAAGGCATTCCGGTTAATACATTTGAAAGTGCAGTATCCTTTGATGAATTCAAGCTGAATTCTGACGGGCTGATTCCATGTATCACACAGCATTATAAGACCGGGGAAGTTCTTATGATGGCATATATGAATAAGGAATCCTTTGAAAAGACGATCGCAACCGGCAGAATGACATATTACAGCAGAAGCAGACAGGAGCTTTGGACAAAGGGTGAGACATCCGGTCATTTCCAGTTCTTAAAATCATTAAAATTAGACTGTGATAAAGATACCCTGCTTGCAGAGGTTTCCCAGATCGGTGCAGCCTGTCATACCGGCAGCCCGACCTGTTTCTTTACGGATCTGGTTAAGAAGGAATACGATAATACCAATCCGTTAAAGGTATTTGAAGAAGAATACGATATTATCGTTGACAGAAGAAATCATCCAAAGGAAGGTTCCTATACAAATTATCTGTTTGACAAAGGAATTGACAAAATACTGAAAAAGGTTGGCGAAGAGGCAACAGAGATTGTAATTGCTGCCAAGAATCCTGATTCAGATGAAATAAAATATGAGATATCAGATTTCTTGTATCACCTTATGGTTCTTATGGTTGAAAGAGGTGTCAGTTGGACTGATATTACCAAAGAACTGGCTGATAGAAGGTAGGAGGAGAAAACAGTGGAAAAATATGGCGTAAATCAGTTAAGAAAAATGTTTCTGGAATTTTTTGAGAGCAAGGGACATCTGAAGATGAACAGCTTCTCACTGATTCCACATAATGATAATAGTTTGTTATTGATCAACTCAGGTATGGCACCATTAAAGCCTTACTTTACAGGACAGGAGATCCCTCCAAGAAGACGTGTGACCACCTGCCAGAAGTGTATCCGTACCGGTGATATCGAAAATGTAGGTAAGACTGCAAGACATGGTACATTCTTTGAAATGTTAGGTAACTTCTCATTCGGCGATTACTTCAAGCATGAAGCAATTTCATGGTCATGGGAGTTTCTGACCAAAGTTGTAGGCTTAGATGAGAACCGTTTATATCCATCTATCTACGAGGATGATAACGAAGCATTTGATATCTGGAATAAAGAGATCGGAATTGCACCGGAGAGAATTTTCCGTTTTGGGAAAGAAGATAACTTCTGGGAGCATGGCGCAGGTCCTTGTGGTCCATGTTCCGAAATCTATTATGACAGAGGCGAAAAGTACGGATGCGGTAAGCCCGGCTGTACAGTAGGTTGTGACTGTGACCGTTACATGGAAGTATGGAACAACGTATTTACCCAGTTTGAAAATGACGGCCATAACAACTATACAGAACTGGTTCAGAAGAATATCGATACCGGTATGGGACTGGAGCGTCTGGCTGTTGTTGTTCAGGATGTAGATTCCATCTTTGACGTTGATACGATCAAAGCGTTGCGTGATAAAGTATGTGAGATGGCTGGCGTGAAATACATGGAAGACGAGAAGACAGATGTATCGATCCGTGTTATTACTGATCATATCCGTTCTGTTACCTTTATGGCATCTGACGGTATCCTTCCATCAAATGAAGGACGAGGTTATGTATTAAGACGTCTTCTCCGTCGTGCAGCAAGACATGGCAGATTACTTGGTATCGAAGGCAGATTCCTTGCAGAACTTTCAAAGACAGTAATCGAAGTTTCTAAGGATGCATATCCGGAGCTGGAAGAAAAGAAAGCACATATCTTTACCTGTATCAATACAGAAGAAGAAAACTTCAATAAGACGATCGATCAGGGATTATCAATTCTGAACGGCTTCGTTGAGGAGTTAAATAACAGCGGCAAAAAAGTAATAAATGGCGAAAATGCATTTAAGTTATATGATACCTATGGTTTCCCTCTTGATCTGACAAAAGAGATTCTGGAAGAAAAGGGCATCGAGGTTGATACGGAAGGCTTTAATAAGGCTATGGACAAGCAGAGAGAGACTGCTCGTAAATCAAGAAAAGTATCAAACTACATGGGAGCAGATTCAACTATTTATGAAGACATCGACACAGCTCTTACAAGTAAATTCATTGGTTATGACAAGGTAGAAGCATCTTCCAATATCATTGCCATAACAGCAGAATATAAAGAGGGCGATCAGGTAACATCCGAACTGGTTGATGTTATTCCCGAAGGCACAAACGGTTCGATCATCACAGCAGAGACACCATTTTATGCTACTATGGGTGGTCAGATCGGTGATTCCGGTGTGATCGAGACAGAGAGCGGACGTTTCATCGTTAAAGATACGATCAAGGTTGCCGGTGATAAGATCGCACATCTTGGCTATGTTGAATCCGGTGAATTAAAGAATGGAAGCACAGCGAAGCTTTCTGTAACAGCAGACAGACGTGCACTGATATGTAAGAATCATTCCGCTACACATCTGCTCCAGAAAGCCTTAAAGATGGTCCTTGGTGATCATGTAGAACAGGCTGGTTCTTATGTATCCGAAGACCGTTTAAGATTCGACTTTACACATTTCCAGGCTATGACTCCTGAAGAGATCGCCAAGGTGGAAGCAATCGTAAATGAACAGATCGATAAGGATCTTAAGGTTAAGACAGAGGTTATGAGTATTGAAGATGCCAAGAAGACAGGTGCTATGGCATTGTTTGGCGACAAGTACGGCGAGAAGGTTCGAGTTGTATCTATGGATGACTTTTCTGTTGAGTTCTGTGGTGGTACTCATGTTCCAAATACCGGTGTGATCGGTACATTTAAGATCATCTCTGAAATGGGTGTTGCTGCCGGAGTAAGAAGAATCGAAGCACTGACTTCTGTTGGCGCATTTAATTATTATAAAGAGATGGAAGATGAATTAAAAGCAGCGGCAAAGGCAGCAAAAGCTGAACCTGCAAAGCTGGCTGAAAAGATCGAGACAATGCTCGCTGAGATCAAAGCTCTTACATCTGAAAACTCCAAGTTAAAGGATAAGCTGGCAAAGAATTCTGCCGGAGATGCACTTGCAGATGCAGTAGATGTAAATGGCGTAAAGGTTCTTGCTACCTGCGTAGAAGATACAGATATGAATGCACTTCGTAATCTGGGAGATGATTTCAAGAACAAGCTTGGAACATCGGTTGTCGTTCTTGCTTCCGCAAAGGATGGTAAGGTAAATCTGATCGCTATGGCAACAGACGATGCTGTAAAGAAGGGAGCACATGCAGGAAATATTATCAAAGCGTCTGCAGCACTTGTAGGCGGTGGCGGCGGTGGTCGTCCAAACATGGCTCAAGCCGGGGGAAAGAATTCTGCCGGTATTGCAGATGCACTTGCAAAAGCAGTAGAAATAGCCAAAGAACAGTTAAATGCCTAAAAATAGAAAATAATAAAATTTTTTGTTGACGTTTCAATAATATATGTTATAATTGACTTCGTGCTTAAATAATACCCAAACAGTTGTTATTTTATTAGCATAGTACACAACTGGAGGGAGGTCAGGTGAGAGAATGTCAAATGTAATAGTTAAAGAAAACGAAACATTAGATAGCGCTCTTCGCAGATTCAAGAGAAATTGTGCGAAGGCTGGTATCCAGCAGGAGATTCGTAAGAGAGAACATTACGAAAAGCCAAGCGTTAGACGTAAAAAGAAATCAGAGGCAGCTAGAAAGCGCAAATATAAATAATCTATAGTTTGGATTAGTAAATATGATTTTTTTGAGTACCGAGCAATCGGTACTCTTTTTTTGCGTAAATGAGCCAAATACAGATTTCGTGTTTACACGAAAATCTGTATTTGGCGAATGAGCGGCATCGAGCCGATAGGCGAGATGGTGCGGCGTAAGAACATGAAATGTTCTTATAGACGCAAAAAAAGAATATATAAAACGGATGCGAAACATTTAGGCGAGATGGTGCGACGTAAGAACATGAAATGTTCTTATAGACACAAAAAAAGAATATATAAAACGTATGCGAAACAATTAGGTATGATGGCACGGTGTAAGAACATGAAATGTTCTTACAAACGCAAAAAAGTTGACGCTGACATCACTATAATATATGATGAAATTAATATACAAAAACGAAGGGGACAAACGAATATGAAAAACGCAATTAATATTCTTGCAATAATCTTTGCCTGGGGAGCACTGATCTTAAGTATTTTTGCATTTGGCGATATGACCGGAAATATATTAAAGGCAGTTACCTATGGAATGATTGTAGGAAATGCCGTTCTGGTTAATTTTATCTGTGTCCATAATCTTAAAGAGAATAAAGAGTAAGTCATAATCTGATACCCAACCAACATAATATAGATATAAAGTTAGTGGGATATCAGATCATGCAGCTTCCATTTAATCATAACAGTCTATATGATGTGCCGGATGTCACCCCGGACATAAAAAAAAGTTCATCCAAAATCACTATTCATGATAATCACATTATCTATATTGAAAACTATAAATGTATTATATCCTGTTCGGATACCCGGATCCTTGTAAAAACAAAAAAAAATACTATATCGATAAATGGAATTTGCCTGAAAATTGAATATTATTGTCCGGAAGAACTGAAGATATCAGGCAACATTCTATATATCAATTATGAATAATATTGTGTACATAGAAGGGGGAAACCGGATGTTTGATATTATATTAAGGTATCTGTATGGATTTGCAAAAATTCATCTTCGCGGCATTCATATCAACCGTTTTGTAAATCTGTGCAAAGCCAGAGATATTAAACTTTGGAATCTGGAGCAGAAAGAAGATGAAATATTCTTTTTTACTGCTTCAAAGGATATAGCACGATTGGAAGAACCTGCACGGAAAACAGGAAGTGATGTAGAGGTTCTAAGAGTATATGGTATTCGCGAGTTTATTCGAAAAAATAAAAAAAGAATTCCGTTTGTGGCTGGGTTTATCTTGTTTGCTGTTCTGATCTATATTCAATCGTTATTTATATGGGAAATTTCCGTTTCCGGTGAATCAGATTATACATCGGATGAGATACTACAACATATCAATGAATATTATGTGCAGACCGGAACTCCAAAGTCAAAAGTAGACTGCGCAGAGCTGGAGAAAAATCTCCGGAAAGACTTTGAAGATATCGCCTGGATATCATGTGCGCTTACGGGAACAAAGCTGTCGGTGGAGATCACGGAAACATTGAATGTATTTACGGATACCTCCATGAAAGAACCATGCAACATCATTGCTTCACAGGACTGTACGATCACGGAGATCGTAACAGCATCCGGAACACCGGTAGTAAAGGCTGGAGATGATGTGAAGAAAGGCGATATCCTGATCTCTGGTGCAGTTTATCTGTATGATGATAATAATGAAGTTCTGGATACAAATTATGTATCTGCAGAAGGAACTGTATATGGAATCTGTGTATATCATTACAAAGATATAGTTCCGTTATCCTGCTATTCCAAAGAATATACAGGAAATGAAAAGAGCTATTATTCCTTTGGTGCATTTCAGTACAGCCTTACCCCTTATGTACCAAAATGCTCTTTCGAAGCATATGATTTGTTCAGTGATACGAGCCGGCTTCATATAGGTAAGAATTTTTACCTGCCATTTCAGATAGAAGCATACACAATAAAGGAGTACCGGTTAAAAAAAGAAACAGTATCCATGGAAGCGGCGGCTGCGTCAGTAAAAGAAAAATTAAGTCGTTATATTGGCAATTTGCAAGAAAAAGGGGTGCAAATAATAGAAAATAATGTTAAAATAACGAATAGCGGAGATGAATGTCTTGCGGAAGGAGATATAACCGTAAGACAGTTGATCGGGATTCCGCATGAATTACAGATTATAAGTGAGGAACAGACGCTTGAGTGAATTCAGCAAATCAATTACAGTTATGTCCGAATACGTTCAGAATGTATTTGGACAATTTGATGTACATGCAAAAAAAATAGAAAAAGCATTTCATGTTTCTATGATCCTGCGCGATGATAAGCTGAAGGTTTCAGGAGAAGAAAAAGACGTGGAGCAGGCGGTTCATGTACTGATTCAGTTATTTGCAGTTGCAGCCAGAGGTACTGCGATCGATGAACAGAAGGTTGATTATACGATTGCCATGTCTAAGGATCATCCTCAGGAAACACAGGAAAATATTGCTGATCTGGATCGGGATATCATATGTCACACGATCAATGGCAAACCGATCAAACCAAAAACACATGGACAGAAGGCATATGTAAATGCAATCGATAAATCCATGATCGTATTCGGTGTAGGTCCTGCTGGAACCGGTAAAACATATCTTGCAATGGCAAAAGCGATCACTGCTTTTAAGAATGGTGAAGTAAACCGGATCATTTTGACACGCCCGGCAATTGAAGCTGGCGAAAAGCTTGGATTTCTTCCGGGAGATTTGCAGAGCAAGGTCGATCCTTATTTAAGACCGCTTTATGATGCATTATATGAGATCATGGGACCGGAGTCCTTTGCCAAGAATATGGAAAAAGGTCTGATTGAAGTAGCACCACTTGCATATATGCGGGGACGTACACTGGACAATGCTTATATTGTACTGGACGAGGCACAGAATACAACACCGGCACAGATGAAGATGTTCTTAACCCGTATTGGTTTTGGATCGAAAGCAATCATTACCGGTGACCTTTCCCAGAAAGACCTTCCGTTTGAGACAAGATCGGGACTGGAAGTAGCTTTGACCGTTATCAAAAATATCGAAGAAATCAGTGTCTGCCATCTGACAAGTCTTGATGTTGTAAGACATCCGCTGGTACAGAAGATCGTAAATGCATATGAGGTTTACGAGGAGAAGCAGAACAGGCAGAAAAAACAGCGTTCGGAGCAGGAAAATCGTAACCAAAACGATGGCAGACGATACGGAGAGAGCCGAAATAATAAAAGAAAAAGGTAAGAAATACAATGTCATTAAATATAGAAAATGAATATGGAGAAATCCAGATCCCTGATTATGAACATGTGATCGAAACAGTGATCGGACAGGCTCTGGATTTTATAAAGTGTCCTTATGAATGTGAGATTTATGTATTGCTCACAGATAATTCGGGCATACAGACTATCAATAATTGTCAGAGAAATATCGATGCACCGACAGATGTATTGTCATTTCCTCTGATTGATTATAAAGAACCGGGAGATTTTAGTGTTGTAGACGGGGATACCTGTGATTATTTCAATCCGGAAAGCGGAGAACTGATGCTTGGAGATATCATTATTTCCATGGATCGCGTATATGAACAGGCAGAAAGCTACAATCACTCGAACACCAGAGAACTGGCATTTCTGGTAGCGCACAGTATGCTTCATTTGTTTGGTTATGATCATATAGATGAAGAAGAGCGCAAACAGATGGAAGATCTTCAGGAACAAATACTTAATGAGAAAGGATACACAAGGGATTATGAAGAAAACTAAATATGCAATTGCTTTAGCAGCATTAGGAGTTTTATCACTTGGTGTTATGGGATGTGGTAAGAAAGAGACATCAACAGAAGCAACCACAGAAACCACAACGACAGAAGCAACAACAGAAGCTACCACAGAGGCAGCAACAGAAGTACAGCATGAGGGCGTATATAACGACCTGACTGGCGAATGGGTTACAGACCGGACGGAAGAGTACGGTCGTCCGATCGCAGTTATGTTAAATAATATTTCTGACGCTATGCCACAGTGCGATATAGGTAAAGCAGATATCGTTTATGAGATGAAGGTAGAAGGTGGAATCACCAGACTGCTTGGTATTTTTAACGATTATTCCAATCTTGAAAAACTTGGATCAATCAGAAGCTGCCGTCCATATTATGTAACCGTTGCTATGGAATATGATGCAATCTATATGCATTACGGTCAGTCACCACAGGGTGAGGAAAAACTTTCAAGCTCAGGAATCAATAATCTGAGTGGCTTAAGTTCAGAAGGTGGAGTAACATACTACAGAGCATCTGACAGGGTATCACCACATAATGTATTTACAGATACAGAAAAGATCAAAGCCGGCATCGAACAAAAAGGATATGAAACAAAGCATAGCGATAGTTTCAAGAGTGTGTTCTCATTTAATGAAGAGATCACAGCTCCTGCTGGCGGCGAAAAGGCAGAAAAGATTACAACTCCGATCAGCAATTACACAACACCTTGGTTTGAATATCATGCAGATGATGGCCTCTACTACAGATTCCAGTATGGCGGAGAACAGACAGATGGAAATACAGGTGATCAGCTTAAGTATGAAAATGTCCTGATCCAGTTTGCTCATTATACAAGCATTGATGATCATGACAGACAGCAGCTTGATCTGGTTGGTGAAGGAACCGGACTTTATGCATCCAATGGAGTGATCGTTCCTGTAACATGGAAAAAATCATCTGAAAATGCGATCACAAAGTATTATACAGAGGATGGCAATGAATTAAAGCTGAATCCTGGAAAAACATGGGTGACAGTATTTGAAAAAGACAAAGCTGACAGCGTAACATGGGAATAAGCAAATAAATATATAAGAAAAAAGGAAAACAGGCAGGTAAAAGCTAATAATTACCAGCCTGTTTTTTGCATAGATCTGATGGATGTGCAGATAATCATGATAAGAGGTGATTATCTGTGAAAAAAATTTTATTGATTCTTGGTGGGATGCTCATTCTGTTTTTGCTTGCTTTTTGCTGTTCCTATACGATATACCAGAAAACTGACAGCTTTTCGGATGATTCATATGCCGTAGAAACAATAACAGGCAAAGGACGATCCGGCAAACGACAAGAGATTCAATACGATCCAATTTCAGAAGAAAAAACATCAGAAGAAAAAACACCAACATATGGAACGACAACCGGAGAACGATCGTTGTCCGAAGATGCTTCCACACAGGTGGCGGCGGAGTCGTATCGTTTTCTGGTAAATGAATTAAATGGATATGTAGCGGTTTTTACAGCAAATGGCAGTTTGTATGAATTTACCGATATCCGGATCAAGGATCTGGACAACATTTTAAAAAACAGGATCATAAATGGTATTAAATTTCAAAAAGAGAAAGAATTGTTTACTTTTCTTGAATCATGTTCCAGTTAATGCTAGAATATGGATGGTTTAAAAGGAGTAAATAAAAATGATATATGACTTGATCGTAGCAGGTGCAGGTGCTTCTGGTATGACTGCAGCTATCTGCGCAACGGATGCAGATATTTACAAACAGTTTCAGCATAAAGCAGATCAGACCCGGAAGCGTTCTGTACTGATCATTGAGAAAAATAAAAAGATCGGAAAAAAACTATATGCAACCGGAAATGGCAGATGTAATCTGTCAAACAGCAGTTTTCGTCTGGAATGTTATAACAGTAAAAATGAATTTTTCCCATATAAGGTGATCGGAGCAAAGGATTATCAGATTGTAAATCAATTTGCGGAACAGCTTGGTGTAGCTGTCAGCGATGAACACGGATATTATTATCCAATGTCCAGACAGGCATCTACGATCGTCTGGGCGTTCAACGACCGTCTGAAGAAAAATCAGATCCAGGTTCATACCGGAGAAATCGTTATAGGTCTGGAAGAACAATCCGATCATACATATTGTATTCAGACGGATCAGGGACACTATTATGCAAGAAATATAGTTCTTGCATGTGGTGGAGCTGCAGCACCTGCCCTTGGTGGTACAGATGCAGGCTGTAGTCTGTTAGATCAACTGGGTATTCCGTATTATCCATTTCAACCGGCACTCTGTAAGCTTCAGGTAAAAGAAAAGATGTCTGGGTTGGCAGGTGTTCGTTCAAAGGCACTGGTAACAGTAATGGATGCATCTTCCGAAATCCACGCACAGGAATTTGGCGAGGTCCAGTTTACCGGTCAGTCATTATCAGGAATTGTTATATTTAATCTCAGCCATACAGCCGGGGAGATGCTGCAGGATGGTGAGAGCGTTAGTCTTTGTCTGGATCTTGTACCGGATATAAATGAAGCTGATCTGTATATGCATTTCAGGAAATTCCGGACAAATAATCCGGAAAGGTCACTTCAGGCGTGTCTGAATGGCTTTGTACATGAAAAACTTGCGACTTATATACTAGAACAATGCAGATGGAAACAGGAAAGAATATCGGAACTAAATGATGTTGAACTGCAGAAGCTGGCAGATCAAATAAAGAAACTGACCTTTCATGTCACAGCAACAGCCGGAGCAGAAGATGCACAGGTATCAAGAGGCGGCGCAGACACTCATTTTATAGATCCGGAAACTATGAAGCTTACTGTACAGGAGCATGTATATGTGATAGGGGAGCTTTTGGATACCGACGGAATCTGCGGCGGCTATAATCTGATGTGGGCGGTCATAACTGGGATGAAAGCGGGATTTAGTATTTATGATTCGAATTAATAATATTAAGTTAAAAATTGGATACAAAAACGAAGATATTGAACAGGCAATCCGGAAAAGTTTAAGGATAAATAGCTTTCTATCCTATAAAATGGCTAAATTATCGATTGACAGCCGGAAGAAGGATCAAATCCATTATGTTGCCTCTGTAGATGTGACCTGCGGTCAGGAAGAGAAAATCCTGAAAAAAGTTCATAATAACAATATTATGTTAATTAAAGGGACGGATTATAAAATCCCTGAGTATGGATCGATGCCGATGCAGTATCGACCGGTTATTATCGGAAGCGGTCCGGCAGGTTTGTTTGCAGGTCTTTTTCTTGCAAGAGAGGGCTATCGACCGATCATTCTGGAACGTGGTATGGCAGTTGATGAACGAACAGCCTGTGTAAATGGATACTGGAAAAAGGAACATCCGTTAAATCCAAACTGTAATGTTCAGTTTGGTGAAGGAGGGGCCGGAACATTTTCTGACGGTAAATTGAATACTGTAATTAAGGATAAATCAGGAAGAAGGACCGCGGTTCTTAAGACATTTGTCGAATTTGGTGCAGATCCGTCAATCCTATATGTGAATAAGCCTCATATCGGTACAGATGTGTTATTGACTGTAGTCAAGAATATTAGAAATGAGATTATAAGGCTGGGTGGAGAGGTGCGATTTGAGCAGCTTGTAACAGATATAGAAGTGATAAATCCTGAGACAACGCTCTTACATATAAAGAAGCTTTTGAAACCGGAAGAAACATATGAATTAAAAAGCAATGCGGTGATACTTGCGATCGGTCACAGTGCAAGAGATACCTTTGAAATGCTCTATAAGCGTGGAATTCCGATGGAACAGAAGCCGTTTGCAATGGGACTCCGAATCGAACATCCAAGAACCTTTATCAATGAAGCACAATATGGATATCATCCCGATTATGAAGATTTACTGCCGACAGCAGATTATAAGCTGGTGCATCAGGCAGCAAACGGACGGGCGGTCTACTCCTTCTGTATGTGCCCCGGTGGTTACGTTGTAAATGCATCCTCAGAATCCGGAAGGATATGTGTCAATGGTATGAGCTACAGTAACCGGAAAGCGGATAATTCAAACAGTGCGATCGTTGTGAATGTTACGCCGGAAGATTATCCGGGAGATCATCCGCTTGCCGGTATGTATTTTCAGAGAGAGCTTGAAGAAAAGGCGTATCAGGCAGGAAAAGGAGCAGTTCCGGTACAACGTTTCGGTGATTTTAGAATGAACAGAATGTCTGAAATAGCCGGCAAGATCAAGCCTTGCATAAAGGGGGCTTATACGTTTTCCAACCTGAATTGTTGTTTGCCAGAGTATATCAGAGATGCTATAATAGATGGTGTTTTATCATTTGACCGGGTGATATCCGGTTTTGCAGATGATGATGCAATATTAAGCGGCGTGGAAGCAAGAACATCTTCGCCGATAAAGATACTACGCGATGCAGATCTGACATCTGCACATACTTGTATTTATCCATGTGGAGAAGGTGCAGGTTACGCGGGAGGTATAACATCCGCAGCCGTTGACGGAATAAAAGTTTTTGAGGCAGTTATGTCGAAATTTATGATACCGGAAGCATCAACCGGAAATCAGAGAATGTGAGGTTTCAGATTTAAAATGGAAGATCGTTTATACTTAAAAAATAAAAAAAGAATCGTGATCAAGATCGGTTCATCTTCATTGATCCATGAGGAGACGGGTGGGCTTGATTACATAAAACTTGAAAAACTGGTACGGATCATCAGTGATCTGAAAAATCAGGATAAGGATGTTGTATTGGTATCCTCCGGTGCAATCGGTGTTGGTTCGAAGTCGTTAGGGCTTCAGAAAAAGCCAAAGACAACATCACTCAGACAGGCATGTGCAGCAGTTGGACAGGGACAGCTCATGATGGTATACCAGCGTCTGTTCTATGAATATCACCAGATCGCAGCTCAGGTTCTTCTGACGTTTGATGTAATCACATCTCAGGAAAGAAGACATAACGCTGTAAATACTTTTAATGAATTATTACAAATGGATGTTATTCCTGTAGTTAATGAGAATGATACAGTTGCAATTGAAGAAGTGGATATAAACTTTGGAGATAATGATACCCTTTCCGCTATCGTAGCCAACATGATCAATGCTGATCTTTTATTATTATTGACAGATATTGATGGCTTGTACACGGACGATCCAAAAAATAATCCGGATGCAACATTGATCCCTGTCGTAGAACGCATCGACGATAAGATCAAAGCAATGGCAAAGGGCGCCGGCTCCGGATATGGAACCGGTGGTATGACGACAAAGATTTCTGCGGCGAAGATTGCTGCAAATTCAGGAGCAGATATGCTTATTTTATCAGGAGATGATATAGGAAATCTCGGTCGGGCATTAAATGGCGAATCTGTCGGAACCTTATTTAAAGCATATAAAGAGCCGAATTTTGATGTCGTAAGATACATTACACATAAGGAATATCTGCAGTAGCAATGGATATAGTGTGTACCATCGTATCATATATAAGATGGGTCTGATCAAACAGAAGCAGTATCCGATTCCGAAATAACAGAAATGAACAGGTGAATAAGAATGGACGAAAAAAAGATTGCAAGAATCAATGAATTATATAAGAAATCCAAGACTCCGGCAGGACTTACGTTGGCTGAAAAGGAAGAACAGAAAAATCTCAGACAGGAATACATTTTTGCCATGAAACAGAATCTGAGAAGTGTATTAAATAACATTGATATCAAAGAACCGGATGGTAGTATTACCAGGCTGGAAGATATCGATCCAACAAAAAAAGTATGATGGAACAGACAAAAGCAGAACTAAGAAAACAATATAAACAAAAGCGGCGTGCCTTAACACCGGAGCAGGTGACCGTTGCTTCAGCGCAGATCAGGAAGCAATTTCTGAATTCACATGAATATAAAGATTGCAATCATCTGCTGATCTATGTCAGTCAGGATAATGAAGTGGATACAGTCGAGATTATAAAGCAGGCACTTACAGATGACAAAGTCGTTGCTGTGCCAAAGGTATACGGAGATCATATGCATTTTCATCGGATCCATGGAATGAGCGATCTAAAGGTAGGTGCGTATGGCATCTTAGAGCCTGCCGGCTGTGAGATGCTTCATCCGACGGAAGGAATTCTGATCGTCCCGGGAATTGTATTTGATAAAAACGGACATCGGATCGGATATGGCGGTGGATATTATGACCGTTATATGAAGCTTCATCCGGAACTTACTGCGGTTGCATTTGCCTATGATTATCAGGTGTTGCCGGAGATTTCATGCGAATCATTTGACGAAAGACCGGATCAGCTTCTGACTCCGTCAGAGATATACAGCTTTATGGAGAACAATAAATATGATTAATGAAATAGATAAAAAAATAGATAAAATCGATATAACAGAACCTTGTCCTGCCGAAGAACCATTTCGGCAATATTATTTTATAAAAAAAGCAAGGGGGTATTACCGGGAGCTTGCGAAAAAAGCAGGAAGAAACCTGACCTGTTCGATCCAGACCTATGGATGTCAGATGAATGTAAGAGACTCCGAGAAGTTGACCGGTATTCTGGAAGAAATCGGATATACAAGCAGTGATTCTGAGGATGCAGACCTTGTTATATATAATACCTGCACAGTCCGTGAGAATGCGAATCGAAAAGTCTACGGACATCTTGGAATCATGAAACATGACAAAGAGACACATCCAGATAAGATGATCGGGCTTTGCGGATGTATGATGCAGGAACCGGATGTTGTAGCTACAATTCAAAAGAAATATCGATTTGTAGATATGGTATTTGGTACGCATAATGTATTTAAACTGGCTGAAATCTACTGCAACCGTATCGAAGCCGGCGGACAGGTAGTGGATATCTGGAAGGATACCAATCTTGTTGTGGAAGATCTTCCGGTTAAGAAAGAATTCCCATTTAAGTCCGGTGTCAATATTATGTTCGGATGTAATAATTTCTGTACATATTGTATCGTGCCATATGTTAGAGGCAGAGAACGCAGCAGACAACCGGAGGACATCATAAGAGAGGTTAAGCGGCTTTCAGAGGAGGGTGTAAAAGAGATCATGCTCCTTGGTCAGAATGTGAATTCTTATGGAAAGACGTTAGAAGAACCGATGACATTTGCCGAATTATTGCAGAAGGTGACAGAAGTTGATGGAATTGAACGTGTTCGTTTTATGACCTCCCATCCAAAGGATCTGTCCGATGAATTGATCGATGTGATCGCGGCAAATGAAAAGATCTGCCGTCACATCCATCTTCCGATGCAATCCGGCTCATCCAGGATATTAAATCAGATGAATCGTCGCTATACAAAGGAATCCTATCTGGAATTAGTAGACAAGATCCGCAGACAGATTCCTGAAATATCACTTACAACCGATATTATTGTCGGTTTTCCCGGAGAAACAGAAGAAGATTTCTTAGAGACAATGGATGTAGTGAATCGGGTAAGGTTTGATACAGCATTTACATTTATATACTCCAAGCGTACCGGAACACCGGCAGCAACATTTGAGGATCATGCAACAAAGGAAGAGATCCAGAACCGGTTTGATCGCTTGATCAAGCGAGTATCAGAGATCAGCGGTGAGGAGATCTGCCGTTATAAAGGGCAGGTCATGCCTGTACTGATTGAAAGCGTCAGCGAACAAAATCAGGAACTCTTAACCGGTCGTCTGTCAAATAATATTCTGGTACATTTTAAAGGTGATCCGTCTATGATCGGCGAGATCCGGGATGTTTCGCTGGATGAATGTAAAGGCTTTTATTATATGGGAAATCTTGTATAAACCGAATTTATAGAATAGGGGTAAAAAACAGTGGCAGCTTTAACACCAATGATGCAGCAGTATATGGAAGTGAAGAATCAGTACAAGGACTGTATATTATTTTACAGACTTGGTGATTTCTATGAAATGTTTTTTGATGATGCCCTGACCGCATCCAAGGTTCTTGAGATCACTTTGACCGGAAGGGACTGCGGACAGCCGGAACGTGCACCGATGTGCGGCGTTCCATATCATGCCTGTGATGTCTACCTGAATAAGCTGATCGAGAATGGTTTTAAGGTAGCGATCTGTGAACAGGTTGAAGATCCAAAGCTTGCAAAAGGCATAGTTAAACGTGAGGTTATCCGGGTGGTAACACCGGGTACCAATATGTCAAATGCAATTCTTGATGAAACAAGAAATAATTATCTGATGAGTATTGTTGAAAACGATGGTGCATTCGGAATTTCACTGGTAGATATCACGACCGGTGAGTTTAAGACAGCGAGAGTTCCATCCTTATCAAAGCTTACGGATGAGATCAACAAATATTCTCCTGCCGAGATCATCGGCAATCATTCTTTCATGAATTGTGATCTGGATTTCATTTATCTTAGGGAGAAAATGAAAATTTCCATTTCTGAAGCGCCGGAGCATTATTTCAATCAAATGCTCTGTGAAGATGCAATTATGAGGCAGTTCGGAGTTAATAATATGGACGGACTTGGACTGAAGGATTTCCCTGACTGTATTTTATCCTCCGGAGTTCTGCTTCAGTATCTGCATGAGACACAGAAGAATTCCCTTGCACATATCAATCATATCGTGCTGTATTCCATCGACGATTTCATGATTCTTGATTCCGCAACCAGAAGAAATCTGGAGCTTTGTGAGACACTTCGTGACAAACAGAAACGAGGTTCTTTGTTATGGGTATTGGATAAAACCAAGACAGCAATGGGTGCGAGAATGCTTCGAAGCATGATCGAGCAGCCTTTAATATATAAAAAGGATATCGAAGCAAGACTTGATGCAGTAGATCAGTTAAATAATGATATGATCAATCGTGATGAGATGCGGGAATATCTGAACCCGATCTATGATCTGGAACGACTGATGACAAGGATTTCCCTACGATCCGCAAATCCACGCGATATGATCGCATTTAAGACATCCCTTTCATATCTGCCGTATATCAGACAGCTTTTACAGATCTATCCGGATGGGCTTCTTGCAGATATTTATGAGAAAATGGATGAATTACAGGATATTTATGACCTGTTAGAGCGTTCAATCAACGACGATCCTCCGATACTGATTCGAGAAGGCGGTATTTTCAAGGATGGTTATCTGGAAGAAATCGATACTTTAAAATCGGCAAAGACAGATGGCAAGACATGGCTTGCAGAATTGGAGGAACGGGAAAAGCAGAAGACAGGAATAAAGAATCTTCGCATCAAGTTCAATAAAGTATTTGGCTATTATTTTGAGGTGACTAATTCCTATAAGGATCTGGTACCTGAATATTTTATAAGAAAACAGACACTTGCAAATTCAGAACGATATACAACAGAAGAATTGGACAATCTTGCAGGTTCGATTCTTGGTTCTGAAGATAAATTATATGCACTGGAATATGAAACCTATGTTGCACTCAGAGATAAGATTGCGGGTGAGATCCTGCGTGTGCAGAATACAGCAAGACAGATTGCTTTATTAGACTGTCTCTGTTCGCTGTCATATGTGGCATCTGCCAATCAGTTTGTTCGTCCGAAGATTAACGAAGATGGTGTAATTGATATCAAAGAAGGTCGCCATCCTGTCGTTGAGAAGATGATGAACAACGGGATGTTCATATCAAATGACACCTATCTGAATAATTTTGAGAGCCGAATATCGATCATAACCGGACCGAATATGGCTGGTAAATCCACCTATATGCGTCAGACGGCACTGATCGTTTTAATGGCGCAGATCGGAAGCTTTGTTCCTGCTGCTTCAGCAAATATCGGTATCTGTGACCGTATCTTCACCAGAGTAGGGGCATCCGATGATCTTGCAAGCGGGCAAAGCACTTTCATGGTAGAGATGAGTGAGGTCGCAAATATTCTTCGAAATGCCACGAAGAACAGTCTGCTGATCTTAGATGAGATCGGACGAGGAACCAGTACATATGACGGACTTAGTATTGCATGGGCAGTTGTGGAATATATTAGTAACAGTGAACTGCTTGGAGCAAAAACGTTATTTGCCACCCACTATCATGAACTGACAGAATTAGAGGGTAAGTTATCCTCTGTAAACAACTACTGTATAGCAGTAAAAGAAGACGGTGATGATATCGTATTCTTACGAAAGATCGTAAAAGGCGGAGCGGATCGAAGCTATGGTATTCAGGTAGCCAAGCTTGCCGGAGTACCGGATATCGTGATCAATCGTGCAAATGAGATCTGCAACCAGCTTATCGATACGGATATAACGACGAAATTAAAAGATATCAAGATAACAAATGATTTTCATAAAAGTGCTTCCGATACCCAGATGTCATTTCTGGCAAATCCGGAAGAGAGTGCCATTCTGGAGGAGATCAAGAATGCAGATCTGTCCAACATGACACCGATGAAAGCATTGTTATATCTGAATGAATTACAGGAGCGAATCCGTTAAGGAGAACCTATGATAAAATTACTGGATCAATATACAATTGATAAGATCGCAGCCGGTGAAGTGATCGAACGTCCCGGCTCGGTTATAAAAGAATTAGTGGAGAATTCCATCGATGCGGGTGCAACTGCGATCACCATCGAGATCAAAGAAGGCGGTATGAGCTTTATCCGTATCACAGACAATGGATGTGGTATCTCAAAGGAGGAAGTTCCGGTTGCCTTCCTTCGTCATGCAACCAGTAAGCTTCAGACGGCGGATGATCTGTTAAAGATCGCATCCTTAGGCTTCCGTGGCGAGGCGTTATCTAGTATAGCCGCAGTTGCCCAGGTAGAGCTGATCACCAAGCAGGAAGATGCGCTTACCGGAACCAGATACCAGATCCACGGCGGAAAAGAGATCTCAAATGAGGAAATCGGCGCACCGCTTGGTACAACGATTGTTGTAAGAAATCTGTTTTATAATACACCTGCCAGAAAGAAATTCATGAAGACGCCTGCAACAGAGGGCTCGTATATCTACGATCTTGTCTGTCGTATGGCAATGTCACATCCGGATGTTTCATTTAAGTTTATTATGAATGGAACAGATAAGCTATTTACATCCGGCAACGGCAGACTAAAAGAGATCATCTATCATATATATGGTAGAGATATTACGAATAACCTTCTGGAAATCCATGCAGCAAATGATCAGGTAAAGATCACAGGATATCTTGCAAAACCGAGTATATCCAGAGGTAACCGTTCATTTGAAGATTATTATGTAAACCAAAGGTATATAAAGAGCAATATATTAACAAAGGCAATCGAAGATGCATATCGTACCTTTGTTATGGTTCATAAATTTCCATTTACAGTTATCAATTTTGAGATTGATCCATCTCTGATCGATGTAAATATCCATCCTGCAAAACGGGAATTGAAGTTCATAAATGAACCGGATATGTATGATTTTACTTATATCAGTGTCAGAAAGGCGCTGTTATTTAAAGAACTTATCCCGACTGTTACACCGGGAAAGGATAAGCGACCGGAGACACTGGCAGAACGAAAGGTGGAGAAGCGCCCGGAGCCATTCGAAACAAACCGGAGGGCCACAGAGCTTCCTCCGCAGCCGGCAAAGCCAGCGCAGCAGGAAAAGCCAGGCATGCCAATGCAACCGGCAAATTCAGGTATATCTGCTCAACCAACGCCGACACCATCTGTAACGATGGAAAACAGAAGCAGCTCGCCGGTTGAAATCCAATATTTGAAAGAAGATAATCAGTCTGGTAAAAATATCACATATAATATGGTTGCTGAAAATATTGTTCCGTATTTGACACAACCGGAAAAGACAGCATTAAATTCTGCTGAAACGAGTGTACAGACTAACGAAACATCAGAACAGAAGAAACAGGAACCGATCACATCGGAAGCTAAGATTAAATACGAGCAGATGGATATGTTTGAAGATAAATTCCTGACACCGGAAGCTAAAAAAAAGCACCGGATCATCGGGCAGTTATTTAAGACATACTGGCTGATCGAGTACGAAGATAAGTTCTTTATCATGGATCAGCATGCCGCACATGAAAAGGTAAAATTTGAGGAATTAATGGCAAACTATAAGAATAAGACTGTCATTCCTCAGTATCTGATGCCACCTGCGATCGTATCCTTGAGCGGAACAGAATCAGAGTTCTTACGGGAAAATCTGGAATTTTTCCAGAATCTGGGATTTCAGATCGAAGGTTTCGGCGGAAAAGAATACAAGCTGTCAGCCGTTCCGGCAAATCTGTTCGGATTAGACGGCAGAGAATTATTTCTGGAATTTATCGGAGAGTTATCCGAAAACGGACAGAAGCAGACGATTGATACATTTATCAGTAAACTTTCCACAATGGCGTGTAAAGCTGCGATAAAGGGGAATACTTCCATTAGCTTTAAGGAAGCAGACATCCTGATCGACCAGTTGATGAAGCTTGAAAATCCATATACCTGTCCGCATGGCAGACCAACCCTGATCTCCATGACAGAGACAGAACTGGAAAAGAAATTCAAACGAATTGTTTAGTAATTAAACTTATATAGAAACGGAGCAGCAAATGAAGCCTCTTGTTATATTAACCGGACCGACAGCCGTAGGTAAAACAAATCTGTCGATCGGTCTTGCAAAAAGAATAAACGGTGAGATCATTTCTGCAGATTCCATGCAGGTCTATCGAAAGATGGATATCGGAACTGCCAAGATCATGCCGGAGGAAATGGATGGCATTCCCCATCATCTGATCGATGTATTAGATCCGAAGGAGCCGTTTAATGTTGTATTATTTAAAGAACTTGCAACAAAGGCGATGGATGATATCTATGCCAGAGGACGGATACCTGTCATTGTCGGCGGAACCGGCTTTTATATTCAGGCAGTTTTATACGATATTCATTTCGATGAAAATGACGATGATAAAAGCTACCGTACTTATCTGGAACAGCTTGCGGAAAAACATGGAAATCTCTACCTTCATCAGATGCTTGAAAAAGTGGATCCGGCGTCAGCCACAGCCATTCATTATAACAACCGCAAACGTGTGATCCGGGCATTGGAATTCTATAAAGAGACAGGAATCCCGATCTCCGAACATAACGAGAAAGAATCCAAACGGATTTCTCCATATAATTTTGAATATTTTGTGTTAAATGATGCAAGATCAAAATTATATGATAGAATAGACAGGCGAATTGACATCATGGTAGAACAGGGATTGATCGAAGAGGTAAAGGCATTAAAGGATCAGGGATATACAAAAGATCTGATATCCATGCAGGGGCTTGGATATAAAGAGATCCTCGATTATCTGGATGGTGTAACATCTCTGGATGAAGCCCTCTATATCTTAAAACGTGATACCAGACATTTCGCCAAGCGTCAGATCACATGGTTTAAGAGGGAAAAAGAAGTCACCTGGGTGGATAAGAGTGAATTCACATCAGAAGATACCATTATGGATTTCATGCTTGAACAGTTGCGGTCAAAGGGAATTATTTCATAAAATAAAATGGAGCAGATAAAATGAACACATTATTAAAAGATTATTATACATCCTTACACATTGATGAACGGGTATTTGATTACTGTCAGAAGATTGAAGACAGCTTAAAGGACCGTTTTGCAGCAATCGATGCCATCTGTGAGATCAACCAGATGAAGGTCATCAAAGCCATGCAGGATAATCGTCTGGCGGAAGCGCATTTTGCAGGTTCCTCCGGATATGGTTATACCGATGACGGACGAGATGCACTCGAACGGATCTATGCTGATGTATTCCATACGGAAGATGCGCTGGTCCGTTCTCAGATCACCTGTGGAACACATGCGATCTGTACGGCGTTATTTGGTAACTTAAGACCGGGAGATGAACTGCTTGCAATCTCAGGAAAACCATATGATACGATGGATGAGATCATCGGACTTCGCCCTTCACCGGGTTCTTTGGCAGAATATGGTGTTACATATGCCCAGGTAGATCTGACACCGGAAGGAGAGTTTGATTTTGAAGGAATCCGAAATGCGATCAATGAACACACAAAGCTTGTGGAGATCCAGCGTTCCAAGGGTTATGCCGTACGTCCGACTTTATCCTGTGAGAAGATCGGAGAAGTGATCACATTTGTAAAGAGTATCCGTCCGGACATCATCTGTATGGTAGATAACTGTTATGGTGAATTTGTTCAGGATAAAGAACCAACAGACTATGGTGCAGATCTGATCGCAGGTTCCCTGATCAAGAATCCGGGTGGCGGACTGGCTCCGATCGGTGGTTATATCTGTGGTAAGAAGGAATATGTGGAAAATGCCGCATACCGTCTTACAACTCCGGGACTTGGCAAAGAGGTTGGTGCATCTTTAAATAATACAAAGGCTTTTGCACAGGGCTTATTCATGGCTCCATCGGTTACGGCAAGTGCTTTAAAGGGTGCGATCTTTGCTGCAAATGTATATGAAAATCTTGGTTTTAAGACAGTTCCGAATAAGACAGAGGATCGTTTTGATATCATACAGGCAGTTGAACTTCAGACACCGGAACGTGTGGTTGCTTTCTGTGAAGGGATTCAGGCGGCTGCACCTGTTGACAGCTATGTAAAGCCTGTACCATGGGATATGCCGGGATATGATTCTCCTGTCATCATGGCGGCCGGTGCATTTGTATCCGGTTCTTCAATTGAACTTAGTGCGGATGCCCCTATGAGAGAACCGTATGCTGTATATTTTCAGGGAGGACTTACCTATCAGCATGCAAAATTTGGAATTGTAATGACATTGCAAAAAATGGTAGAAAATAATCTTATAGTGTGGTAGATTTAGTTCGAATGTCACCTTTCTTTCAGGCATTGGAGAGGCGGAGAGAAAAGGAGGACATATGAATTCTAATTTTACAATGCGGGATATGGCTGTTACAGAGCGACCATATGAAAAATGTCAGCAGAGTGGTCCTTCCGCTTTGAATGATGCCGAACTGCTTGCAGTCATACTTCGAAGCGGAAGCCGAAAAGAAAATGCACTGGTTACAGCCCAGCGTATTCTGAACCGTCATTCGGTTCATAAAGGCTTAGTCGGGTTGAAGCATCTGACATTGGAAGAACTGATGTCGATTGATGGGATCGGACATGTAAAAGCGATCCAGATGCAATGTATCGGTGAATTATCAAGACGGATAGCGGAAGCGGAATATAAGCCATTTCTGACATTTGGCAATCCGCAGAGTATAGCAGATTATTTTATGGAACGTACCAAATATCTGGATAAAGAGCGGGTTTACAGCCTGCTGTTTGATTCCAGACATTGTTTGTTGGGAGAAAACTGTATATCAGAGGGAACGATCGATCATGCAGT
Organism: Clostridium sp. AF17-21AC; assembly: GCF_003461365.1. NCBI lineage: Bacteria > Bacillati > Bacillota > Clostridia > Eubacteriales > Clostridiaceae > Clostridium > Clostridium sp. AF17-21AC. Next base: position 193,390 of record NZ_QTWY01000002.1, on the reverse strand, counting down.
TATATCTCCAAGAGATATCTTTATAGATGCCTTAAGCTATCACGCAGCATATATTGTTTTGCTGCATAATCATCCATCCGGGAATCCGGAACCAAGCAGACAGGATATCTGCTTGACAAAGAGAGTAGCAGAAGCAGGCAGAATGCTTGGAATCCTGTTATCTGATCATATTATTATAGGGAATAATTGTTTTGTCAGTCTGGCAGAAAGAGGAATGTTGAATGAGACGTCGTAACAGAAAAAGAATAGAAATAACTCCAAAATATTTTTTGCTTGCATTAACGATAGTATGTGTAGTTTTAATGATCGCATCACTGTTTTTTGACAGTATAATGCCATCAGTCCGTAATGCAACAAACACGTTTATTCTTCCAATGCAAAAAGGAGTAAATACAGTAGGAAGCTGGGTAGAATCCAAGGCAGAAGCACTGAAAAATTACGAAGATATCGTGGCGGAAAACGATCAGTTAAAGGAACAACTGGATACCTATAGATCCACACTTGCCCAATATGAACAGAACTCTTATGAGCTGGACCGGCTGCAGAAGCTGTATGAGCTGGATGCACAGTATACTGATTATGATAAGACAGGAGCAAGAGTTATATCTAAGGATACCGGAAACTGGTTTGATGTCTTTTATATTGACAAAGGAACCGATGATGGACTGTCTATTGGTTGTAATGTATTATATGGAAATGGTCTGTGCGGAATTATCACAGAGATTGGAGCGGATTATGCAAAGGTCCGTTCGATCATCGATGATACAACAAATGTAAATGCAACAATCCTGCCGGCTCAGGCAATCTGTAATGTATCCGGAAGCCTAACGAATTATGCAGACGGCTACCTGCTTGCGGAAAATATAGATAAAGATGCAGATATATCAGAAGGAGATCAGGTTGTGACCTCACATGTTTCGAGCAAATATCTTTCTGGAATCAATATAGGCTATATTGCAAAGATAGAAAATGATTCCAACAATCTGACCAAGACAGCGTATATTACGCCGGCTGCTGATTTTTCTAATATTGAAGAGGTTCTGGTGATCCGCCAGACAAAGAAAAATGTTACAGATTAAAAACAATTGACAGAATTAAATGGTAGAAGAAGGTTGAAACAGAATTGAAACGAGTATTTACATTAGGAATTTTGATCATTATATGTTTTGTATTACAGACTGCATTATTTCCCTATATAGAAATTGCCGGAACAGCACCGGATCTGATGCTGATACTGACAGTTTCTTTTGGTCTTATGCGCGGTAGAAAAGAAGGAATGCTGGTTGGTTTTTTCTGCGGTTTTCTGTATGATCTGTATTTTGGATATGCGATTGGACCGTTTATGATACTTTATATGATTCTTGGATATTGCAATGGATTTTTCCACCGTTTATATCTGGTGGAAGATGTTCTTTTACCAATGCTGATCATTCTGATCGACGATCTGTTTTTTAATTTTGCAACATATATTATCTTTTTCTTGTTGCGGAACAGGCTGGAATTTTCAACCTATCTGAAGGATATCATTCTTCCGGAAATGATCTATACAGCATTGATCACACTCTTTATATTCAAGTTTTTTGTATTTGTGAACAAGACACTGAAGCGTCTGGAAAAAGCAAACGAATAAGAACTGGAAGGAAAATACAATGATAAAAGAATTTTTGGATCTGATAAAAGAAAATATTGTAGAACATGTAAAACACCGGTTGTTTGTTGTGACATTGATCGTTCTGGTTCTCTTTGGTGTACTGGTTTACCGTCTGTTTGATCTACAGATCGTAAACGGAGAAAAGTATCAGGAAAGCTTTACCTATAAATCAGTGAAAACAGTCTCGGTGAAAGCAACCCGTGGAAATATATACGATTGTAACGGAAAACTGATTGCTTATAATGAAGCTTCCTATACATTGTCATATAACAGTGCTACCGATCTGTCAGAGATTGCTGCTGCACAGGGAACAACATCCAACGAACTGCGAAATGATATAGTATATAAAACAATCCTGATTCTGGAGCAGAATGGAGATAAAATATCAGTCAGTCTGCCGATCAAGCTGACAGGAAAAGGATTTGAGTTTACAGTATCAGGAACATCATTAAATACTTTTCTTATGAATGTATACAGTGCCAGCTCTGTCGATAAACTGACAGATCAGCAGGCATCCTCAACAGCAGAAGATGTATTCCGTTATATGAGAGGAAAGGATCTCTTCAATATTTCAGATACTTATTCGGATGAAGCAGCATTAAAGATTCTTGCCGTCCGGTATGAGATCTGGCTGAACCGTTACCAGCAATACATGTCTGTCCAGCTTGCGGATGGTATCAGCGAGGAAAGCTATGCAACGATCAAAGAAAATTCAAATGAACTACCAGGCATGGAAGTAAACGTAGAATCCCACCGTGTCTATAATGATGCTATTTATTACGCACATATTATCGGATATATCGGAAATATCTCAAATGAAGAGATGGACAAATATAACGAGAATCTGGATGATTCCGAAAAATATACGGCTGATGACATGATCGGAAAGGCCGGGTTGGAAAGTGAATTTGAATCTTATCTGCGTGGTAAAGACGGATATCAGAAAATGTATGTAGATAATCTGGGGAAGGTGATCGAGGTTATTGATTCGCAGGATTCTGTAGCAGGAAATGACATTTATCTGACGATTGACTCGGATCTTCAAAAATACTGTTATAATGCTCTGGAAAAGGAAATTACTTCCATCCTGCTTGCACATATTAAAAATGTAACAACATCAAATGACAAAGATGATATCCCGATCACTGACGTTTATTTTGCATTATTTGATAATAACATTATCAGCATTGACGATCTGGCAGCAAAGGATGCCACAGATCTTGAGCGTTCAGTAAATGATACATTTCAGAGTTCCAAAAGCTATACACTTGGAAGACTGGATGATATCCTGAATTCAAGTCATATACCATTATATAATCTGACAGACCAGTATCAGGATTATATGGAATTTATCTGCGAACAATTAAGTGATGCAGGCATTTACAGTCCAAGCAAGATATCAAAAACAGATGATACCTATGTATCTTATATCAATAATAATATTTCGCTGTGTGAGTATCTGAAATATGCGATCAGCCAGGGCGCAATCGACATTTCCGGTATTTCAACGAAAAGTGATTATTATGATACAGATGAAATCTACAATGTGCTGACGGAATATATTTTAAAAGAATTTGAAAATAATACCAGTTTCGACAAACTTGTTTTCAAATATATGATAATATCAGGAGAACTTACAGGAAGTCAGGTTATTAACCTGTTATATGACCAGGGTATCTTAAATATGGCAACAGATGAGGACTATTCCGATTATAAGGCAGGATCCATCAGCAGCTTTGACTTTATGTGTAAAAAAATAGAACAATATGAGATAACTCCTGCCATGCTGGCACTGGATCCATGTTCCGGCTCGATTGTTGTGACTGATCCAAATTCCGGAGCTGTAAAAGCAATGACAAGTTATCCAAGTTATGATAATAATCAGCTCACAAATTCCATTGATGCAGATTATTATGCAAAGATTACGTCGGACAAGACAACACCAATGTACAGTAGAGCAACGATGCAGCAGACAGCTCCCGGATCCACCTTCAAGATGATAACTGCATTTGCAGCAATGAATGAAGGCGCAATCGGTATCAATGACGTGATCCAGACCAAAGGATATTTTGATAAAACAGAAACACCTGCGAAATGCTGGATTTATCCATCAGCACATGGAACGATCGGTATATCCAAGGCAATCGAAGAATCCTGTAACTATTTCTTCTATGAACTGGGTTACCGTATGGCAACACAAGATACCGGAACCTATAGCGATATCACTGGTGTAGAACGGCTTCAGAAATATGCAGGTATGTTTGGATTTGACAGCACCTCCGGCATTGAACTGCCGGAAAGTAAACCGCAGATATCAGATGCGGATGCGATCCGTACTGCGATTGGACAAGGTACAAATAACTTTACAGCAACACAGCTTGCCCGATATGTTACAACACTAGCAAACAGTGGTACATGCTATGACCTGAGTCTTGTTTCAGAGATCAAGGATATTAACGGTAACGTTGTATATAAAAATGAGCACAAGGTTCACAACCAGCTCGATTTTCCTGCCGAGCAATGGAATGTTGTCAGACAGGGCATGCGTCAGGTTGTTTCCGTCCATACGAGCAGCAGTGCTTTGATTAATCAGATCAATGTTGCAGTAGCCGGCAAAACAGGTACGGCCCAGCAGAGTGATGCCAGACCGAACCATGCGTTATTTGTATCATTTGCACCATATAAAAATCCTGAAGTTACGGTTACAAGTGTAATCCCGTTTGGATATTCTTCCGGTAATGCAGTCGAATTGACCGGACTTGTATATGCCTATTTATACGATCCGGATGTACTTGAAAATACAACGATCACCGGTAACAACGCACTTTCAGATTAAAAGATAAGATACGTCGGATAAATTCATTTTTGAACAGTTATATTTATGAAAACGAGGTAAGAAACATGAATACCGACGTTATTATTAAGGCGAACAGCCACGGGATCAGAATTATATTTCATAATGATGATCCATTGGAGCAGCTCCTGATGGATATAAAAGAAAAATTACAGCATCAAAATGCATTTTTAAAAAAAGAAGGAAAAATTTCTGTTTCTTTTGAAGGACGGGAGTTGAGCCGAGAGGAGATTGCGCAGATTCTGTTTGCATTAAATCATCTGCCGGAGACTGAGGTGGAATTTATTTGCGATATTCCTGATAAAGGGAGAACAGAGGATCTCTGCAATCAGATTGATATTCCTCCGCACAGGTCAAAACACCGGCAGCCCGCCGCTGTCGGACATACAGCACATGTGGATCATGTTATTAGACATGAAGCTCCTGCTACAGATACGGCCGCTTCAAATAAAAAAGTATCACCAGATGATACCGCAGGTCAGAATGTTTCATCTTCAGAAGATAACAACCTGTTTTTTTACGGAAACATTCGGAGTGGTCAAACACTTGAAGTAAAAAAAAGTATTATAATAATTGGTAATGTTGAAAAAAGAGCAAAAGTTATTTCCGGTGGAAATATCATTATCCTCGGCAACTTGCATGGAAGTGCAGTCGCCGGAAAAGATTTGCAGAAAAAACGCTTTGTACTGGCTCTTACCATGGAACCGGTTCATATAAAGATCGGAACTGTCAGCTATGCAGCAAAACGCCAGTTCCATGATAAATTAAATACAAAGGATGCAGTGATAGCATACTGTGAAAATGACCAACTGATCTTTCAGCCGCTGTCGCAAGCTTCACTATAAGATAAAAATTCTAAAAATCAGTATGAAAAGATAATTTACGGAGGTGTTTTATGAGTGAAGTAATTGTTGTTACATCAGGAAAGGGAGGCGTTGGTAAAACCACAACTTCAGCCAATATCGGCACAGGTCTTGCAGGTCTGAAAAAAAGAGTGGTCATGATCGATACAGATATCGGACTGCGAAATCTGGATATCGTCCTCGGACTGGAAAACCGTATTGTTTATAATCTGGTTGATGTAGTAGAAGGAAACTGCCGCTATAAGCAGGCATTGATAAAAGACAGGAACAATCCGGAGCTTTTTCTAATGCCATGTGCACAGACCAGGGACAAAACCGCTGTTTCTCCGGAACAGATCATAAAATTGATCGATGAAATGCGTTCGGATTTTGATTATATAATCATTGATTGTCCTGCCGGAATCGAACAGGGATTTAAAAATGCTATTGCAGCCGCAGACAGAGCAATTGTTGTTACAACACCAGAGGTATCTGCGATCCGGGATGCAGACCGTGTTATCGGGCTGTTAGAAGCAAATGAGATTACGTCGATTGACCTTATCATCAACCGGGTACGATATGATATGGTAAAAAAAGGTGACATGATGTCTGTCGATGATGTTGTTGATATTCTAGCCGTCAACCTTCTGGGTGTAATACCGGATGATGAACAGATCGTTATATCAACAAATAAAGGAGAACCACTTGCTGGAAGCAATACAACATCCGGCAATGCCTATATCGATATCTGTAAACGGATTCTTGGTGACAGTATTCCCTTGACTGATTACAATACATCGATCCGGCGAAACCCTTTCAAACGGTTATTTCGAAAAAAACATGCATAAAAGGGGTGAGTGGTAGGAATGAAAGATATCAAGGTAATCAACAATGTTGTAAGTTATAATTCTGGTCATTATGCCAGAGAACGTTTAAAATATATCCTGATGGCCGACCGGATCGGATGTACGCCAGATGTCATCACAAGGATCCGGGATGATCTGTGTAAATGCGTTTCTAATTATGTTAATATTGATTCGCCAAATACAACCGTACAGCTTTCAGAATCCTTCCTGATCGCCAAGATCCCGGTTAAAGGAATACATATGAAAAAGGAAAAAGAAAAAGATGAAACACTTCAAACAGATGGACATATCAACGGAGAAAAAGTACAGACTGATCAATTATAATTTTAAACTGATCCTGTTCGTGATCGCAGCCATGATCATGGGAAGCATTACGATCTGCAGCGTTCGTCCGGACTTCCTGACGAAACAATTGATCGGTGTCAGTGCATGTATCATCGGTATGATCGTTGTATCACTGATCGATTATAATTTTATTTGCAAATATTATATGGTACTCTATGTCATCAATATCGGTCTGTTGTTTCTGGTTCTTGTCGCAGGTTCCGGTGGCGGAGATACAGGAGTTCATCGATGGTTTTATATATCAGATTCGTTCACCATTCAGCCATCAGAATTTGCAAAAATCATTCTGATCCTGTGTACGGCTGTATTTCTGGAAAAAAATTATGAAAATCTTAACACGCCAAAAGTACTTGCAAAGCTTGCAGTATTTTTGGCTGTTCCTGTTGGACTGATTGTGGCCGAACCAGACCTTTCAACCTCAATCTGTGTTATGGCAACGCTTTTTATCATCATATTTGTCGGAGGGCTGAGTCTGAAGCTGATCGGTATCATGATTCTGGTCCTGGTTCCCGCATTTGGAGGATTTATCTGGTATATTCAGCAGGATAATCTGCCTCAGTTTTTGAAAACTTATCAGATTAATCGTATTCTGGGACATATATACGGAAGTGAATATGGTGCTTCGTCTGACCAGCAGGATAATTCAGTTATGGCAATCGGTTCCGGTCAGCTATCCGGAAAAGGGATCAACAATTCAACGGTAGCTACCGTAAAAGATACCAATCTGATTTCTGAGCAGCAGACAGATTTCATTTTTTCGGCGGTCGGAGAAGAATTAGGATTCATTGGAAGTGTTATTATTATTGCAATTTTATGCCTGATAGTGTTACAATGTATTCGGGTTGCCAGGCATGCAAAAGATAAAAAAGGAATGTATATTGCGACAGGTATTGGGGCGCTTGTTGCATTCCAGACATTTATCAACATTGGAGTTGCAACAGCACTTTTGCCGAATACAGGACTGCCGCTCCCGTTCATCAGTTACGGACTAAGTTCGCTTGTCAGTATGAGTGCCGGAATCGGACTCGTTTTGAACATAAACCTGCAAAAGAAAAAGTATTAGGAGGAGAGCTATGAATATAGGGTTAATAGCACATGACGCAAAGAAAAAACTGATGCAGAATTTTTGCATTGCATACAGAGGAATCTTAAGCAAAAATGAATTATATGCAACAGGAACGACAGGACGTTTGATCGAAGAGGTCACAAACCTTAATGTTCATAAATATATCGCTGGACATCTCGGAGGGGAACAGCAGTTAGGTTCCCAGATTGAAAATAATGATATTGATATGGTTATTTTCCTGAGAGATCCATTACATCCAAAGGCTCATGAGCCGGATATCAATAATATATTTTTACTTTGTGATATGCACAATATTCCATTAGCAACCAATCTTGCGACTGCAGAGCTTCTGATCAAGGCGCTTGATCGGGGCGATTTGGACTGGAGAGAATTTTACAAATAAACAATGGAGAGTTTGATATGAAATATCAGATAAAACTGCTGATTTCCATCCTGACAATCGGCATCCTGTTTACCGGATGTGCCAGACGAAGCTATGATACCAGTGATCAGCTTGTGCTTGGAATATCAGAAAATCTGCCGCTGTACAGTACAGACAGTTTCGGAGAAAACCATACGGTCATTCCGGATGGTGAAAGCCTGGCGGATGATAATTATAAAGATACAAAAGCTGCGGTACTGTTGAACGATACAACACAGGAAGCGTTGGTTGTCCATAATGCACATGATAAAATATATCCTGCCAGTATGACAAAATTAATGACAGGACTTCTTGTGATCGAAGCGATTGAAGATGGTTCCTTATCGCTTGATGAAACCATTACTTTAAGTCATACCGTTACCTTTCAGGAAAATAACGTCGGAGCTAGTGACCTGACAAAAGGATGTAAAGTTACAGTTAAGAACCTGTTATACGGATTGCTGATCCGTTCCTATAATGATTGTGGTGTTCTTCTGGCAGAACGGATTGCCGGCAGCGAAGATGCATTTGTTGAAAAAATGAATGAACGGGCATATGAGCTTGGAGCTACGAATACGCATTTTGTGAACTGCCACGGCCTGCATTCGGATGACCATTATACAACTGCATATGATCTTTATCTGATCTTTTCAGAATTTATCAAACATGATCTGGCATATCTGATTGATTCCCTGACATCTTATGATTTTACATATACAGATGCAAATGGTGAAACAAGAAGCGTTACATTAGAAGCGACGAATGGATATATTTCAGGTGAATTTCAGTTCCCGGAAGGATATTCTTTGGGATCCTGGAAATCGGGAACGACGACGGCTGCGGGTAATTGTCTGATCCTTGAATTTGTAAAGGATGATACCGGCGACAAATATATCGCTGTTATCGCAGGTGCAGAAGACCGTAGTACGTTATATAATGATATGACAATGTTGATCAATACTGCAAAATAAACAGTTAATCAAATAACTGTTTTAATATATTTTAAATCATTCAGGAGGTTTATTATGATTCAGATTATTACAGGTGATAAAGGAAAAGGAAAGACAAAGGTTTTAATTGACAAGGTCAATAATGAAGTAAAGGTTGTAGCAGGTTCTGTTGTATTTATCGACAATAATAACAAGCACTTATATGAGCTGAGTAATCGTGTCCGTATGATCAACTGCACTAATTATGAAGTTAATAATCTGGAGATGTTTGCAGGGTTTGTTCTCGGAATAATTTCCCAGACAAAAGATATAGAGAAGATTTACATTGATAATTTTACATCTGTTGCTTATGTCAATAAAGAGCAGGTAAAAGTAGCACTGGATATCATTAATAATATCAGTGAGAAATTTAATATCAGTATTATAATATGTTTTGCAACGGACAGTTCCGATGTTCCGGACGAATATAAAGATAATATCATTGCTGCTTTATAGTTCCATATCAACTGTCTTATACGCACATATTATATGGAGTAAAAGGAGATATATATGGCTTCCATAAGAAGAAAGAAGAGAAAATGGCAGCCGGTGAAGATCAGTTTTGGATTTATCATATTTGCAATTATGTTTGTATACATGTTGATTCGTATCATTATGTCGCTTGGTGACCATGATCTGAGTGTATTTCAGGTGGAAGAGAGCAATTATGATACGAATTTTACTGCCACCGGACTTGCTGTGAGAAAAGAAACTTTGAATTACAGCTCTACCTCCGGATATGTCTGCTATTATATCCGGGATGGCGAAAAAGTTGCAAAGGGTGCCAGTGTATATTCTGTTGATGAAACCGGTTCCATGCAGGATGCATTGTTTGATGTTCAAAATAGCGGAAGCAGTGTGTTATCCGATAATGATTATAAAGATCTGAGCAAACAGATTCAGATTTTTAAAGCAGGATTTTCACCGTCAGATTTTTCAGAAGTATATGAATTTAAAAATTCCATGGACAATAAGGTTCTGGAAATGTATGAAGATATGGCGCTTGAGCAGTTATCTTCAAACCAGTCATTTGATTCAACTTTTTCAGCTTCGAAATCAAATGTCAGCGGTATTGTAACCTATTACATGGATGGCTTTGAAGGTTATGATATCAACAATCTTTCAGCAGATGATTTTGATAAAACAAAATATACCAAAGAAATGCTGAAAAAAAGCGATGTGGTTGAGTCCGGGAAACCTATATATAAGATCATAGATGATGAAAACTGGAAGATTGCAGTCATGCTTACGAAAGAAGAATATGAAAAAATCAAAAAGAACGAAACAATCCGGTTTACAATCAATGATTCATCCAGACGGTTATCTGCAAAGTATGAAACAGTTGAACAGGATGGAAATTATTTCATTATTATAAATATGCACCGTTATCTGGCAGAATATGTCGCTGATCGTTATTTGAATATCACATTTGTATTCTCAGAAACAAAAGGACTAAAGATTCCGAATTCAGCGATTACCGAAAAGGATGTTCTGATGATCCCAGTCAGCTATCTGACTGGAGGAAGCGGAACAACCGAGAAAAAATATTTTAATAAGATCGTATTAACAGCGGATGGAACAACTTCGGTTGAACAGATATCCCCTACTATATATTTTACAGATGATCATTTCTGTTATGTGGACCCGGCAGATATAGATGATAATACCGTTCTTGCAGCAAACGAATCAGATATTACATTTAACACATCTACCGCCGGCACATACAAATTAAAAGGTATTTTCTGCGTTACACAAGGTACTGCAGTATTTAAGCAGATCGATGTTATTGTAGATGGTGATGATTATTCGATCATTGATCCAAATACCGCATATGGTATCTCTGCTTACGACAGGATCGCATTGGATGCCACCTCCGTAAAGGAAAACCAGATCATATATTAGGAGTGATGAATGATGTTACAGGAAAATTACAAAAGCGTAGATAAAAAGATCACAGAAGCATGCAAACGGGCTGGTCGGAACAGGGATGCGGTTACTCTGATCGCTGTCAGCAAGACCAAACCGTTAAGTGATATTGAAGAATTATTACAGAATACAGATGCTGAAAATTTTGGAGAGAACAAGGTTCAGGAACTGGTCGATAAATATGAACATATATCCAGACCGGTCAAATGGCATATGATCGGGCATCTGCAGACGAACAAAGTCAAATATATCGTTGATAAGGTCTGCCTGATACATTCTGTTGATTCCGTGAATCTTGCAAAAACGATTGAAAAAGAAGCAGCAAAGCATAATGTTGTTGTTCCTGTTTTAATAGAAGTAAATGTTGCAGGGGAAGAAAGCAAGTTTGGTGTATCCGTTGAGGAAACGGAAGACTTGATCCGGCAGATCAAAGACTTTCCTCATATACATATTGATGGACTGATGACGATTGCACCATTTGTAGCCAATCCGGAAGAGAATCGCGTGCACTTCCGTCGCCTTAAGGAATTATTACTTGACATCAATTCTAAAAACATTGATAATGTTCATATGAATGTCTTATCAATGGGTATGACAAATGACTATGAAGTAGCTGTCGAGGAGGGTGCTACCATGGTCCGAGTTGGAACCGGTATCTTCGGTGAAAGAAATTATAATATTTAAAGGAGAACCATTATGGCAAAGAATGGAAAAAAAAGCTTTCTGGATTTTTTCAAAGTAGATGAGTCCAGTGATGAATATGAAGATGATTTATTTGAAGATGATGAATATGATGACGATGACGAAGAGGATTTCGAAGAGGATTATGTTCCAAAGACCAAAGCTGTAAACGGACGTGCATCTTCCTTTACCGCTGCATCACAGACGGCAGCCCAGCCTGCAAAAAAGCAGAAATTTACAAAAGCTGCCAGAACATCAGCTCCAGCATCATCAGGCAATTCAAAACTTGTATCTTTTAACAACAGAAGCCAGGGAGGTTCCCAGCAGGTATTTGTTATTAAACCAGATGAATTTGATGATGCCCAGATGATCATTGACCATTTAAAGGGTGGTCAGGCGATTGTGATCAATATGGAAGGTATGGAGTTATCAACAGCCCAGCGTATCATTGATTTCATTGCCGGCGCATGTTATTCCTTAGATGGTTCATTACAGGCGATATCCGGTAATATATTTATTGCAGCACCTGCTGACATCTATGTATCAGGCGATCTCAGAGAAGAGTTATTAAATGATGCTTTTCTTTCTCCTGAATTAGGAAAATATTAAGTCAATTTTGATATCAGTCTGTATCAACATATTCTGAAGGTATGATAGGGAGGATTACAAATGCTTACACCTGTTGATTTACAACAAAAGAAATTTCAGCATGGCATGGGGTATACAAAAAAAGATGTTGACTCATTTTTTGACATTGTTGTCATGAGTTATACGGAATTATATAAGTCTAATGCTGAATTAACAAATCAGGTAAAAACACTTACCGATAGTCTGGTTCATTACAGAACAACAGAATCGAAGCTTCAGAAATCACTTATGCTTGCAGAGAAGAATGCAGAAGAAGCTACGAAGAATGCAAATGACAAGGCTAAGATCATTGAAAATGATGCCAAAATCAAGGCAAATAACATAGTTCATCAGGCACGGGAAGAGCTGGATCGGATTGAAGACAGCATTGAAGGAATCAAACAGCAGTATCGTGATTATACAATGGCATTTAAAAATCTGATGGATTCTCATCTTCAGTTTCTTGCTACCAATCCAATTAATGAAGAATTGGGAGTAGACTTTGATGAGATCATGAAGGATGCCAAGTATTTCAACGGAAATGCTGCCGTCTATACACCAGGTTCATCTGGCAGTGAAAACGCCGGATCAAGTTCCTTTGCATCCTTTGGAGGAGATCCTCAGGGCAGAGAAGAATCTACACTCGGCGGTGGCGGAGGCTCAGGAATGGGCGATTCCACACTTGGTGGAAGTGCAGACAGCGGCAATGTTGCCAGTGATTCTTCTGTTTACACAAAAAATTTAGGTGGTGGATCATTTGTTGATCCATTCAAATTCAGAAACGAATAATATAATAGAATTTTTCTTTAATTCCCTGTCTGAATGAATGTCGGACAGGGAATTGCTAATAAAAGATATACTCCAGAAAGGTAACGATAATGAAAAAAAACAGTATTCTTGCATGTATAAGTATACTTCTTTTGATCGGACTGGATCAGTTTGTGAAATTTCTGATCACAAGTCATATGGCTTTATATGACACAAAACCTGTTATCAAACAGGTTTTTCATATTACATATATTCAAAATAAAGGAGCTGCATGGGGTAGCTTGCAGGGAAAGCGTTATTTTCTGCTGGCAATAACCATTCTTGTTCTGGCATTTCTTGTATATTTTTATGTTCGGATGTTAAAGCTGAATAAGTACAAAGATCTTCGTATTTTATTTATTTTTGTTTTTTCCGGAGCTGTCGGAAATATGATCGATCGTATCCGTCTTGGTTATGTAATAGATATGTTTGATTTCCGTCTGATTAATTTTCCGGTCTTTAATGTTGCAGATATCTATGTAACCTGTAGTATGATCATCCTGTTGGTTTTTATCCTGTTCAAATACAAGGATAATGAACTGGACGATCTATTTGGAAAGTCAAAGAAAGATTCAGAGCAGGAATAATATATGGAAACTTATAATATTGAAGCAGATGAAAACTGGAAAAGCAAACGGGTTGATAAAAGTTTAGCTGATTACTTTAACGATTATTCGCGCTCATTTCTGAAAAAACTGTTAGATGATGGAAATGTACTGGTGAATGATAAAAAGGCAAAACCAAGCTTGAAAATCGCGTCTGGTGACAAAATAGATATTACGATTCCGGATATTTTACCTGTAGAAATTGAACCGGAAGATATTCCGCTTGATATCGTATATGAAGATGATGATATCATCATTGTAAACAAACCAAAGGGCATGGTCGTTCACCCGGCTCCCGGACATTATTCCGGAACACTGGTAAATGGTCTGATGTATCATTTCAAGGATTCTTTATCTGGCATTAACGGAGAACTTCGTCCCGGTATCGTGCATCGAATTGATATGGACACAACCGGGCTTCTTGTTGTCTGCAAAAATGATGCTGCACATAATTTTCTGTCGGAACAGCTTGCCGTTCATTCGATTACAAGAAAATACTATGCGATCTGCTATAATTATTTTACAGAAGATGAAGGTATGGTAGATCTTCCGATTGGAAGACATCCAACCGACCGTAAAAAAATGGCGGTTAATTATAAGAATGGCAGACATGCAGTCACCCATTATAAAGTTCTGAAAAAACTGAAAAACAATTTCTGTCTGATCGAATGTCAGTTGGAAACCGGACGGACACATCAGATCCGTGTCCATATGGCATATATCAAGCATCCGCTTTTAGGAGATTCCGTATATGGCCCTAAAAATCAGCCATATCACCTGCAGGGGCAGACACTTCACGCCGGTGTACTTGGTTTTATTCATCCGTCTACAAAAGAATATGTGGAATTTTCAAGTGAACTCCCTGAGTATTTCCAGAAACTGTTAAAACAACTGGAGCTTTAAAATTCGTTTTCTATTAAAATTAATATAAAACGAATTTTTTGATTTACATTTTTTTGTGGAAATGTTATAATTTTTACTATAAAAAGTAAACAAATTTATAGTTTTTATACAGAAAACAGTTGTTTATTCTTTATAGCAAATTAAAATCATACTTGCAAAGGGGGCTTTTATTATGGCTTGCAACAAAATCATTACAATAGGACGACAGTTCGGAAGTGGCGGAAGAGAAGTCGGACAGAAACTTGCTGAAAAGCTTGGTATTCCATTTTATGATAAGGAACTTTTAAAGATCGCGGCAAGAGATAGTGGCATCTGCGAAGAATTATTTGAGAATTTTGACGAGAAACCAACAAACAGTTTTCTCTATACATTGGTAATGGATCCGTATTCATTGGGATTCGGAACATCCGGCGAGTTACCACTGAATCATAAGGTATTCCTGGCTGCATTTGACACGATCAAATCTATTGCGGAAAAAGATGGTTCCTGCGTATTTGTAGGTCGTTGTGCCGATTATGCTTTAAGAGATTATTCCAATATTGTAAATGCATTTATCTATGCAAATATCGATGATCGTATAAAACGTATTGCGCAGAAATATGAACTGACTGATGCGAAAGCTAAGGATCTGATCCGTAAAGAAGATAAGTCACGTGCATCTTACTACAACTATTACACATCCAAGCGTTGGGGCGAGATGAAAGGCTACGATATCTGCCTGAATTCCAGCCAGTTTGGAATTGATAATTGTGTAGATATGTTATACGATGCCGTTACCAAATATTAATGCAATATATAATACATATAATTAATAACCATTCATACAGGTATTCTTGATAATACTTTATGACTCGGATAAATGACAAATGATTTTACATAATGAAAAATGCGCTGAGAAAAACTCAGCGCATTTTTTAATTGTCGCGTTTTTCCCGCAACTGAACACGATTTCTTGCACTTCGTCGTCTGTCCTCATCCATATCTGCATAATGTTTTCTTGTCGTATTTACATCACTGTGTCCAAGGACATCAGCAACCAGATAGATATCACCGGTTTCCCTGTATAATTCTGTACCATAGGTACTTCTTAATTTATGTGGAGTGATATGCTTCATAGGGATAACACCTTCAGAATATTTCTTCACCAACATTTCAACAGAACGAACAGACATTCGTTTTCTCTGACTGGATAAGAAGAGAGCATTTTCATGTCCGGACACCGGCTCTATATGTTTGCGTTCCTCAAAATAATCCGTCAAAGCATCTGTAACTTCATCACCGAAGTAGACATAAGATTCATAACCGCCTTTTCTGGTTACCTTCACTCGACCATTATTAAAATCCACATCATTCAGATCGATGCCGACACATTCCGATACCCTTATGCCGGTTCCCAGCATAAGGGTTAGAATTGCAAGATCACGAACCTTTGTTTTTGCATGATATGCCTGTTGGTGCTCGGTTAAATGATCACCATATTCAACAGCATCTAAAAAATCCGCAATCTCATTTATGTCTAATCTGGTTATTGTTTTTCCATGAATCTTTGGCATATCTACTTTTTCAGCCGGATTTGAACTTATACGGTTATTTTTATAGAGATATGCATAGAATACCCTTAATGCAGATAATTTGCGTTTAATAGCCCGTTCAGCGTTCGTATAGACCTTTCCATCCTTTTCATAATACTTAAGATATTCCAAATATTCTTCAATATCTTCAGCTTCGAGGGCTGCGATATCCTCCAATGTAATATCAATCGATTTTCGTCCTCGAAACTGTGGGCATTCACTGCATAAAAAGTTATAAAATGTTTTTATATCTCTGGCATATCCAAGCCGTGTTCTGGATGAAGTTCGATTTTCAATTCCACGAAAAACAATCTTAACATATGAAGGAAGCTCTGCTAGAATATTTCGTAGAAGAATTGTATTTTTTATATTGATGTCATTTGTATATTCGTTTGCCATTTGGAATTACCTTTTTCCTTTCTACTAGCAATATATTTACATATTATTTATTGATTCCATGTATTTTTTTTCGTAAAACCTGAGTTTAGCGAATAGTTACGTCTGTTAAATTAGTTATATCACACTCTGACTCCAAATGCAATTCTTTATTTCATGTCAAACAAAAATCCGTTTTATTCTTGTAGAATTTCCTTCATATGTTGTTAAGATTGTCTTTCGAAGAATTGTATAGATATCTCCTTGAAACAAATTTCATTTATAAGTATAATATACACGGTTATGAAACAAATCTTATCATTTTGAGGTAATTATATGAATTTACAAAAGTTATTAAGTTATACTAGACGTGCCATCGATTCATATGAAATGATCGATAATGGTGATAAAATTGCAGTTGGAATTTCTGGTGGTAAGGACAGCCTGACTTTACTCTATGCTCTGGCTGAATTACGACGATTCTATCCAAAAAAATTTGATCTGATCGCTATTACAGTTAATCTCGGTTTTGATAATTTTGATACTACAAAGATCGAACAATTATGCAAAGAACTTTATGTTCCTTATTATATTGTAGATACAGAAATATATGATATAGTATTTAATATCCGTAAAGAGAAAAATCCATGTTCTCTATGCGCGAAAATGCGAAAAGGTGCATTAAATCAGAAACTAAATGATCTCAGATGTAATAAGATCGCTTATGCGCATCATAAGGATGATTTTATTGAAACCTTTTTAATGTCCTTATTATTCGAAGGAAGAATCCATACTTTCTCACCAAAAACATATCTGGATAAAAGCAAATTGATGGTCATTCGCCCTCTTATGTATATAAACGAAGGTGAAATTATCTCTTTTAAAAATGATATGCAGCTTCCTGTGATTAAAAGTCCATGTCCTGCCGATGGATATACGAAACGTGAATATGCAAAACAGGCACTGGCGGAGCTGGAAAAGGAAACTCCCGGTTGCAAACAACGGATTTTTTCCGCTATTGAACGAGGAACTATGGATGGCTGGCCTGTAAAGATTGACAATCCAAGACTTTACAATAAAGATGCCAGATAATCGGATTTAAGTATAGAATTTATTCTGTATTCTATACTTGTTTTATGATTATATATATACTCCTGTTTTTAAAAATAAAAAGTATCTGTTTTTATGTTATATGGTAAATCTTAATTCAAACAGACAGTCAATATAACATTGCATAACAGATACTTTTTATTATTTATTCGTAATCATTTACTTTATAATATGGAATCAGTAAATTAGTTCCATCTACGATGACATCTGTATTCAGATTATTCATCGCAAGCACTTCATCGATATAATCCTGTGTGGAAGCATACTCTTCCGTCTTGTATTCATTTGCGATGTCCCAAAGGGTATCTCCTTCTTCTATGGTGATACATTTATAATATTTCTTACTTGCGTTCGATGCGCTGGTTGACGGTGAATCCTTATGTGATATAAGGATATACAATACTGTAACCAGAATAATACCTGCTATAATGAAAATCTTCTTTGTACTGATAAATCTTACTACGTTCTTCATGTTCTTTTCCTCCTTAAAACTCAATTCTATATATAATATAATCTTCTGAACAAATGTTTGAATAAATTATATCGAACAGTTGTTCATTTGTCAATATATTTTCGAACATTTGTATGGATTACTCGAAAATACATTCGTCATATCCCGATGACTCCTTTATAATACCAATATGGATGGGGAAAAAAACACACACAAGAAAAAGAACATTTGTTTGCAAAACAAACAATTGTGTGCTACTATTATTTATATAAGTTTTTAAATACATTTAGGAGGATTTACATATGGGTAAAGAAAAGCTCACGGATAAGCAAACGCAGATCCTTGAATATATACGTCATGAGATTCTTGCAAAGGGGTATCCGCCATCAATCAGAGAAATCTGTCAGGCTGTTGATCTGAAGTCTACTTCTTCTGTACATGCTCAGTTATCATCATTAGAGGCAAAGGGCTATATCAGAAGGGATCTGACAAAGTCCCGCTCAATTGAGATCATAGACGATGATTTTTCACTTACCAAACGGGAACTGGTAAACATCCCTATCGTTGGAACGGTTTCTTGTGGTCAGCCTATCCTTGCTGAACAGAACATCGAAGACTATTTCCCTGTTCCACCGGAATATATTCATAATACGAATAACCAGACCTTTATGCTTCGTGTAAAGGGTGACAGTATGATCAATGTAGGTATTTATGAAAAGGATCTTGTAATTGTTGAGCAGTGCTCTTCTGCCAGAAATGGCGAAATCGTCGTTGCATTGATCGAGGATTCTGCAACAGTTAAGACATTTTATAAAGAAAATGGTTATATCCGGTTACAGCCGGAAAATGATTATATGGATCCGATCCTTGTCGAACATTGCGAGATCCTAGGCCGTGTGATAGGTCTGTTCCGCAATTTTATCTAATCATACTTAATTTGTTCAAATTTTTTATAAAAATGCACCTCAAACGATATCAGGCATAACAAATACCTGACAAACTGATATTCTACCTGTCTACTCGACAAGAGGAATATCAATTAAGAGGTGCATTTTATTATATCGTGAGCATAGCTCACATTAAATTCTATTTGTGTCTGACATTTATATCATCTTTAATTAATATACCTGTTTATCCGGCTGTCTCTCTGCGATCTCCTTGAATGCGTCAAAGTTCTGCTTGAACAGCTCTACAACCTGTGGATCAAAATGCTTTCCGGACAGGCTTACGATCTCATTATACGTCTCTTCTACGGACCATCCGCGCTTGTAGTACCGTTCAGAGGTAAGTGCATCGAAAACGTCACATACCGCCATTAAACGGCTGATATAGGCAATCTCCTCACCCTTCATACCTAGATATCCTGTTCCGTCCCAGCGTTCATGATGCTCCTTTGCAATCGTTCTTGCAATCTGCATGATCTCACCCGGACAATGCTCCAGAAGTGCATCACCATAGAGAACATGACTTTTCATGATCGCAAATTCTTCATCTGTCAGTTTACCGGGCTTATCCAGGATCTCCTCACTGATCATAAGCTTTCCGATGTCATGCATCATGGCAGCCGTTGACAGCTTATCTACGTAATCATCATCAAAACCGGATGCCTTTCCGAGCACCCGCATGTAATCTGCTACACGTTTGATGTGTTCTCCTGTATATTTGGATTTACTCTCGGATAATTCAGCAAATGCAAATATCAGCTCTTTCTGATTGCTCTTTACTTCTTCTGCGTTATCAATTACGGAATTCAGCATCGTAGAGTTCCTGGATACAATGAAATATGCAACGAGTGACAGGATCAGAATCGTGATCACACATGGAAATACCGATAAGACCATGCTGTCTGTATAGTCCAGATAAATCGGTGCAACCATGAAATCACAGTATGTAAGATTGATAAAATCTGCAAGGATAACACCGACAGTAGACATCAGCGCAGTAAATACGACCAGCGTCTTATTATAATATAACGATGTCAGCAGGATTGGGAAGATCCAGACAACCAGTGCCATATGGGAAAATACAGAGCTCAATATCATACAGTTAAAAACTGCGATACATATGACTACATATTTGATTGCCTCATTCCTGTCATGCTTGAAAAAGTCAATAACAAGTGTTGGAATAAGCGAAAAAATACAGCAGAGAACCATACATATCGTAACCACTACAAGGTTACATTCTCTGCTGAAAAATGCAAATGCCCATAACGCAACTATCAGTGCAACAAAAAAACGCATACACTTCGCTGCTATATGATTGATCTTTATATAATTGTCTTTTAATAATCTGTTATCGTTCATACCTACCCCAAAAACATATCTATGAAAGTAAATCCTTTGTTACATCGGCTGCATCATTCCAGATGCGTTCGATATCATAGAATCTGCGTGCCTCATCCGAAAAGATATGAACAATTATATCATAATAATCTAACAAAATCCATCCTCCCTGTGAATATCCTTCCACACTTTTTAAAGAATATCCGGCTTTGTGCATTTCTTCTTCCACACTGTCGCACATCGCCTGTACCTGATTCTTGTTTGTTCCGTCTGCAATAACAAAATAATCAGCTACAGCAGAGATCTTTTTAATATCAAGTATCTTAATATCAAAGGCTTTTTTATCATCCAGGGCTTTATAAACAATTGCTGCCATTTCCTGTGCTGTATTCATATATGACGCTCCTCCTGCTCTGTATATTGATTTTAATATTGTACCCCATCCGTTTATTTATGTTGCCTGTTTAAATATCGTCTTCTTTCAGCTTATCCGCTACCGATTGATGAGCAACATAATAATTATAGGTATCGATTGACATCGGATCAGTATCATCCGTTGTGGTCTCAAGATACGATAAAGTATTTTTCAGTATATGAACGATGCATTTGTCAATATCGGTAAATGCTTCCTTCCGGATCTCCTCGATCTCCTTTAATGGTTTCCGGTTCGGCTCGATATAGTCTGCAACAAACAGGATCTTCTCAAGCATATTCATTGCCGGTTTTCCGGTGGTATGACATGCGATCGCAGACAGGATATCCGGATCCTTTACATCGTACTTTTCTCTTGCGTAGAATGCCCCAAGCTTGGCATGTAAGAGTTCCGGATTATTATATTCACATTCGCTGATCGGAAGATTATTCTTCGTACAACGCTCGATCTTTTCTTCCGGTGAAAGGCACTTTGCACAATCATGTAACAGTCCTGCAGTCAGTGCTTTTTCTACATTTACACCATGTACCATAGCCAGACAGCCTGATACATATTCTACCCCTAACGAATGCTCAAATCTTCGATCTGTCAGTTTCTTCTGAAGTTTCTCTCTCATTTCCTGTCTGTTCATTGTTCTGCCCCTTCTCCTGTAAATTGTTCCTGAACTATATTATACTGTTTTACCAATCTGCGTCAATTATTTGTCTGTTGATCAAGATTTTGATCAAGGTTTTCATCCGTCTGATATAGCCCATATTTCTTAATATAGCGGCATACTGCCATTGGTACGGCTCCTGATATATCCTGTCCGTTTTTAACAGCTTCCCGGATGCCGGACGATGACACATCAACCGGATGGATCTGCATCTGTCTGATATCCGCATCTGCATATATTTTCTTTAAATGCCGGATCTTGGCATCGATATCTTCCGCCTGGATCTGATCTCTCGTTGTAACGATCAATTTAGAGAGAGAAAGAATCCTGTCCGGTTCTCTCCAGCTGTCAAATGCAAGGATCGAATCCCCACCCATGATGAAATACCATTCCGTATCCGGATACTGTTCATGTAGCTGTGCCAGTGTATCAACGGTATAGGTAACTCCGCCACGCTGTAATTCCAGATCCGAACAACGAAGTCTGTCATGATCCTTTACTGCAAGCTCTACCATATGGAGTCTGTCTTCATTTGTAACCGATCTGTCCCACTTCTTGTATGCCGGGATATGATTCGGCATCAGCCAGATCTGATCCAGTGCAAACTGCGCCAGAGCCTGTTTTACAAGCTCCAGATGGCCGTTATGAACCGGATTAAAGCTGCCTCCTAAAATACCAATCTTCATGTTCTGATCTTTCATATTATTTTGGAAGCTCGATCTTCTTATGCTCTTTGGATGGACGATAGAATACGATCTTACGGCCGATGACCTGAACGACTTCTGATTTGGTACGTTCTGCGATCATGGAAGCCATTTCTCTCGGATCATCCAGACAATTCTTTAATACTGAGATCTTAACCAGCTCTCTTGCCTCTAACGCTTCATTTACAGACTGTGTAAATTCCGGTGTCAGGGAACTCTTGCCGATGTTTAAGATCGGATCGATATTCATTGCCAGTCCTTTTAAATATGCTCTCTGCTTACTTGTCATAGTATACTCCTAACTTATATCCTGTAACCGGCAGAATCACCTGCCGGTTTGTTATCACATTTATCTTTATTTATAATAATCAAATTCCAGTCCATACATACGAACGGTATCGCCTTCGCCGATTCCAAGCGCTTCCAGCTGGTCTAAGATACCGTTTGTCTTTAAGAATTTCTGGAAGAACTCAAATCCTTTTTCTGATTCCAGATTCGTATATCCAAGCATACGTTCAATACGAGGTCCCTCGATCACATATACGTCATCTTCTTCATTGTAGCTGACCTCAAAAGGAAGATCCGGATTATCATGGAAATCGAGATCAACCTCCGGTTCGAATTCGACTACATCATCCGGTGCATTCTTTACAAGGTCGTTGACATACCATAAAAGCTCGGAAATACCCTTACCGGATACTGCTGAGATTGGGAATATCTTCACACCGTCTTTTTCGAATTCTTCCTTTAACATCTCGATCACAGTCTCGTAACCGATCTCATCTAAGGCATCAATCTTATTTGCCGCTATAACCGTTGGACGGCTTTCGATATCCTTGTTGTATTTTTTCAATTCTTCATTAATGATCTTTACATCATTGACCGGATCTCTGCCATCGATGGAAGCTGCATCTACAATGTGGATGATGACCTTTGTACGCTCAATATGTCTCAGAAATTCCAGACCTAGTCCGACACCTTCTGCCGCACCTTCGATAATTCCCGGAATATCCGCGATAACAAATCCGTTATGTTCACCAAGATCTACTACGCCAAGATTTGGTGTCAGTGTCGTAAAATGATATTCTGCAATCTTTGGTCTTGCATTTGTAACTCTTGCAAGGAAGGTTGATTTACCTACGCTTGGGAAACCAACAAGACCGACATCTGCGATACACTTAAGTTCCAGATCGACGATCAATTCTTTTGCCGGCTGTCCCGGCTGTGCGTACTTTGGAGCCTGCATGGTTGACGTAACATAATTACGGTTACCTCGCCCACCTCGTCCACCCTTTAACAGTACGACCGGTTCTTTCTTATCTGCCATATCAAGGATCACTTTTCCTGTCTCAGAATCCTTAATGACAGTTCCTGGCGGAACTTTTAATACAACATCTGCACCATTTGCGCCATGACAGTTTCTCTTACCGCCCGGTTCGCCATCCTGTGCTCTGTACTTTGTTATATGTCTGAAATCAGTCAGGGTGTTCAAACCTTCATCTACTACAAAGATCACGTCTCCACCTTTGCCGCCATCTCCGCCATCCGGACCTCCGTCCGGCACGTATTTCTCACGACGGAAGGATACATGTCCGTCTCCGCCTTTTCCTGCTCTGATAAATATTCTGGCTCTGTCTGCAAACATTGCTTTCCTCCTTTATACATACATCCGTATGTAAAGAAAAAGCCGGAATAAACTATATTTACTCCGGCTAATAACATGCATAAACTAAGTAATATTACTCATTTACTACAGGGTAAATAGAAACCTGCTTCTTATCTCTACCCTTTCTCTCAAATCTAACGATACCATCAGCAGTAGCAAATAATGTATCATCTCCGCCGATACCAACGTTAAGACCTGGATGAATCTTTGTTCCACGCTGTCTGTAAAGGATGTTTCCAGCCTTAACGAACTGACCGTCAGCGCGCTTAGCTCCTAATCTCTTAGACTCGGAATCTCTGCCGTTCTTAGTAGAACCCACACCTTTTTTATGAGCAAAAAACTGAAGTTCCATCTTCATCATTTCAATTACACCTCCTTAAAGGTTATACAAACAAAATCACTATAGGATTCACTGATATCCGTAATACCTGTCTCAAACACTCCCATGATCAGTAAGGCATCATGTCCCGGCTGTTCATCAAACAGAAACTTCATATCTCCGTTTTTCTGATCGCTGTCTACATGAAATGCTTCCTCACAAAAGCGTTCAACAGAATTCACAACCGTGATCGCAAGTGCCGATACAGCACTACATACGATATCAGATCCTGAATCTGCATATCCTGCATGACCGGATACATAAAATCCCATTGTGTCTGAATTAGCGTTTTTATAAATGGTTACCTTTATCATAACAGATTATGCGTTGATTGACTTGATTTCAACCTGTGTATAAGCCTGTCTGTGACCATTCTTCTTATGATAGCCAGTCTTTCTCTTGTACTTGTAAACAACTACCTTCTTAGCCTTGCCATCACCAATTACAGATGCTGTAACGGTTGCGTTTGCAACTGCATCACCACATTTAACGTCTGAATCAGTACTTACTAAAATAACGTCGTCAAATGTTACTTCGCTGCCAGCTTCTGCTCCAAGCTTCTCAACTCTGATTACGTCTCCTTCAGCTACCTTGTACTGCTTACCGCCTGTTGCTATAATTGCGTACATAGGGTTTACCTCCTTAATCAAACTCGCCAGTTGTGGTGTCGCATAAAAATATGCGAACTTATACCTCACTGTGCGGCACACTAGTACACTCTACCATTTTGGTTTTATTTTGTCAACTGTTCTTTCAACGATTTGCGAATTTTTTTTCGGGTCAATTCTACCAGAGAAAGCTTAGTAACATCCACAAATGCTGCCGGAACAGAATCCTTTGCCAGCTCCTGTTCAAGGATATCTTTTATAATATCCATTGAGCCCGATTGCTTCATATTTATAAAATCAACTACGATGATCCCCGACAGATTCCGCAGTCTTAACTGTCTGCATACCTCGACTGCCGCTTCAGAATTGATACGGAGCAAATGTTCCTCAAAAGAATGTTTATCGACCGATTTACCGGTATTTACATCGATCACGACCATCGCTTCTGTCTGTTCAATCACCAGATATGCGCCCGACTTCATCCAGACCCGTTCCTTTTTCAGATTTTCCAGATCTCTTGGCAGATTATATAAAGTCAGCAGATTACAGTTCTTATCATTATACATGGTAAGCTTCACATCCGTAATCTGTTTCTCTGACAGATAGGTCTCGAATTCATCAAATACCGCCTTCTGATCCGTTACGATCTCTTGAAGCCCTGCATTATGCTTTAATATAAAATAATCGAGATATTCCGCATCATTCTTATACAGACAGGAATAACAGGTTCTGGTCTTTGCTGTCTGTATGATCTGTTCTAATTTTTCAGATAGTTCGTTTAAATCCGACAATATAACTTTATCCGGCAGCTCCTGACAGACAGTTCGTAAGATACAGCCAAATTCATCCGGCAATACTCTCTTCGCCAGTTGGTGCAGATGATCTCTTGTCTCTTTCTTTCGGATCTTCCCGGATATACCAATCCTGCCTGATGTATTCACAAGAAGATTTTCTGTCTTCAATTCAATTTCCGACGTAGCGACCGGATTCTTTGTCTTGATCGCATCCTTGCTTACCTGTATGAGAATCTCGTCTCCGGCTTTTAACACAGAATCTTTTTTTGCATTTAAAAATATATGTTTATTATCAGTGATACTATAATAGCACGGAAGCCCTGTACCGATATCGACAAAGGCTGCGTCTATATTGGATACGATATTTTCTACCTTGCCGACATAGATATTCGACAAGATGGACTGTCGGTCAAATAACATCAGATCAGACAACTTTCCATCCGAATAGACAGCTTCCAGTATATGATCTTCATAATTTGTTATTACAAGCTTATTCATCAGAATTCTTCACCTGCCATATAAAGCGGCTGTAATGAGCCATCTTTGTCATAATACGTTTCCAGTCGGTGAATATAGATCTGGAAGAAATCATAGGTCTCACCGCAAAGGTCATATAATGCCTTTACCACTAATTCCGGTTTCAGATTATAGACACTTCCGGTCTGCAACAGCATGTAGATACTGTCTTCTCTCCGTTCAAGCTTTAAAATACCCGGACGGATATTTTCTTCTTTTTCACTCTTTTTTGTTTTCTTTAATACAATAATCTCGTCCCGTTTATTCAGTTCTTCAACGGAAGCAAGTAGTTTTTCACTGAGATCATTTTGCTCCCGGAATGTAATCTCATAATCCGATGCAGCAACGATCGACATAGCATTCTTTGCATTCTCCGGGATCTGCACACATTTCGTAACATGTATCTCATCAACGGATACCGCATTTAAAGCTTCGATCATCTCAGCCGAAGTTGTCACAGAATTAAATTCTGCATCAAAATATTCACCATCCGATGTAATCCCAAGTGCAAGCGGTGCTGCAAATGAAATGATCTGGTGTGGAGAATAACCTTTGGAATAACTGATATCCAGCTTTGCCCGGCGGATCTCCTTCTGGAAATAACGCATGACATCCAGATGACCGATAAATTTCAGATTTCCAAGTTTGGAGTATTTAATTCTTATTTTCAAAACAAACACCTCCTCCAAACTTCGCTGCGCCGCAGCCGGAACACTTCATCCGGCAGTTTGGTGTAACGACCTCTGCCTGTGCGCGCTCCCATTCCTTTTCCATAAACTTTCTTGTCACTCCGATATCTATGAAATCCCACGGGAGGATCTCATCTACACATCTGTCACGATAGGTATAGAAGCCGATATCAATATGATTCTTTTCAAGCGCATTGTCCCAGTTTGATTTATCAAAATATTCCGTCCACGCATCAAAAATCTGTCCGGACTGATAGACATCATAGATTACCTGACAGAGCTTACGGTCACCTCTGGCAAGCAAACCTTCTAAGATGGTGATATCCGCTTCATGGTATGCGAATTTCAGACTCTTGTGGTTCTTTGCTTCACGGAATTTATCTTTAACAAAATACGCACGCTTCTGGAATTCCTCCGGTGTTATCATCGGCGCCCACTGGAATGGTGTAAATGGCTTTGGTACGAAATAAGATGCGGAAGCCGATACCATGACACGACCATCCCGTTTCTCTTTTGGTATATTTGCAAAATACAGTTCACTGATCTCCTCTGAGAGGTCTGCAATACCTGTAATATCATCATAAGTCTCTGTCGGAAGTCCCATCATAAAGTACAGCTTGACCTTATTCCAGCCGCCAAGGAACGCCTGTAACGAACCGTTTAATATATTCTCTTTTGTCAGACCTTTATTTATAACATTTCTTAATCGCTGTGTTCCGGCTTCCGGTGCAAATGTCAGGGAATTCTTCTTGATATCCTGAATCTTCTGCATAACATCAAGGGAAAATGCATCGATTCTGAGGGATGGAAGGGAGATATTGACATGATTGTTGTCCATCTTCTCGATCAAGCAGTCCGTAAGCTCCGGAAGTGACTGATAATCACTGGAGCTTAACGAACTGAAGGTAATCTCCTCCTGACCGGTATTATCTAACATAGCCTCTGCATAATGTTTCAGTACGTTTACATCCCTTGGTCTGGTCGGACGATAGATCATCCCTGCCTGACAGAACCGGCATCCACGGATACATCCCCGCATGATCTCTAATACAACACGGTCCTGTGTGACCTTCATATAAGAGACAACCGGCTTCTCAGGATAGACAGCGGATGACATATCCGTAACCACCTGCTTCAGAATCGTCTTTGGAACGCCTTCATATTTCGGTCCAAAGGATGCGATCGTTCCATCCTCATGATAAGTGACATCATAAAGAGCCGGCACATAAAGCCCCGGAATCTGTGACACCTTGATCAGGAATTCTTCTCTTGTCATATCGGAATGTTTATAGATCTTATATAATTCGATCAAATCACCATACACTGTTTCGCCCTCTCCGATATAGAAAATATCAAAGAAATCAGCGATCGGTTCCGGATTGTAAGAACAGGGACCACCTGCGATCACGATCGGATCCCCTTTTTTCCGGTCTTTCGACCAGATCGGAATCTCAGCCAGATCAAGCACCTGCAAGATATTCGTATAACACATTTCGTACTGAAGAGTGATGCCAAGAAAATCAAACTCTTTTAAAGGATCTTGAGACTCTAGGGCAAATAACGGAATGTGCTGTTCTTTCATAACCTTATGCAGATCCGGCCACGGAGAATAAACACGTTCACACCAGGTATCTTCTCTCCGGTTGAACATGTCATATAAAATCTGGATGCCGAGATGGGACATTCCGATCTCATACACATCCGGGAAACACATGCAAAATCTGACATCGACCTGTTCCTTGTCCTTCATGACACTGTTATATTCCCCTCCGATATATCTGGCAGGTTTTTCGATACTCATTAAAATCTCATCTGATAATGCAAGCTTTCTCATTTTATTCTCCGTTATTTATATTAGTTCTTGAAACTGTGGATAGGTGCAGGGATTCTGCCTCCACGGTTGATAAATTTTTCACATGAAAACCGGTTGACCGGCATGATCGGTGCATAGCCAAGCAGTCCACCAAATTCAGCCTGATCACCAACGCCCTTACCGATAACAGGGATCAGACGTACAGCCGTTGTCTTCTGATTGATCATACCGAGTGCCATCTCATCTGCAATGATACCGGAAATGGTAGCTGCTGATGTATCACCGGGAATTGCGATCATATCAAGTCCAACAGAACATACACAGGTCATTGCCTCTAATTTTTCAAGAGAAAGTGCACCTGCTGAAACCGCATCGATCATACGCTGATCTTCACTGACAGGGATAAATGCACCACTTAAACCACCAACATAAGAAGAAGCCATAACACCACCCTTCTTTACCTGATCATTTAATAAAGCAAGTGCTGCTGTAGTTCCTGGAGCACCGGCATATTCCAGACCAATCTCCTCAAGAATCTCACCAACACTGTCTCCGATTGCGGGTGTAGGTGCAAGTGACAAATCTACGATACCAAACGGAACACCGAGACGTTCGGATGCTTCCTTTGCAACAAGCTGTCCAACTCTTGTAACCTTAAATGCTGTCTTCTTGATCGTTTCACAGAGAACCTCAAAATTCTCACCACGAACTTCTTCCAATGCACTCTTAACAACACCGGGACCGCTGACGCCGACATTGATAACGCAATCGCCCTCTGTAACGCCATGGAATGCACCAGCCATAAACGGGTTATCATCCGGTGCATTACAGAATACTACGAACTTGCAGCATCCAAGGGAATCTTCCTCTTTTGTAAGCTCTGCTGTCTCTTTTACCATTTCACCGATCAGTTTTACAGCATCCATATCGATACCTGTCTTTGTAGAACCGACATTTACAGAGCTGCATACCTTACCGGTACATGCAAGTGCTTCCGGAATGGAACGGATCAGAAGTTCATCGGATGGAGTCATGCCCTTACATACAAGAGCGGAATAACCACCGATAAAGTTTACGCCTACGGCATCTGCAGCCTTATCCAATGTCTTTGCGATCGTTACATAATCATCTGTTGACTTACAAACAGAACTTCCGATCAATGCGATCGGTGTGATTGAGATTCTTTTATTTACGATCGGAATACCATATTTTCTTCCGATATCATTTCCGATAAATACAAGATCCTTTGCCTTTGTTGTGATCTTGGTGTAGATCTTCTCACAGGTTTCTCCTACATCCGCACCAACGCAGTCTAACAGGCTGATACCCATTGTGATCGTTCTGACATCCAGATTCATCTTGCTGATCATGGCATTGGTTTCAATTACTTCATTTATACTAATCATAGTGTGACCTCTTTTCGCCTATTTCTATTCTAAATCTTAGATTCTATGCATGGTTTCAAAGATTTTCTCATGCTGTACCTTAATCTGTACACCAATCTCATCGCCGATCTCTTTCAGTTCATTTGCGATAATTTCTGTTGACTTTGAAGATTCCTGTATATCAACGACCATCATCATATTGAAGTACCCGCCTACAATTGTCTGTGCAATATCAAGGATATTGACACTGTTCTCTGCAAGGTATACACAGACCTTTGCTGTGATTCCGATGCTGTCTTTACCAACTACTGTAATAATTCTTTTTTTCATGATGTATGTATCCTCCTATATATCACCATTTATTTGGTTTTATAATAAATTCTTTTGATATGCAAAAGAATCTTCTTCAAATAGTATTTTTATAACTGATGAACGGTTCATCATCATTAATTCCCGACTGTGAGCAAAGCTCCCGGCTGGTCGCGTCTCGCTACCTCAAGTCCAAATTCCCGGACATCCGATGCATATTCATTATCTGAAAGCTCAAGCTTTACCGTTTCATATGCAAGCTCTTCAAAATTATTTTCCTTACTCAGGTGTCCAAGCAGGATTGCTTTGATATGACTGTTTAACAATGCTTTTATTAACTGCCCGGAACGCTCGTTGGACAAATGTCCACGGTTTCCCAGAATACGTTGCTTCAGATAATATGGATATGGTCCCGCCTGAAGCATCCGTATATCATGATTTGCTTCGATCACCATGATATCGGAATTCTTTAATTTATTTACAACATAGTCATCAAAATTCCCCATATCCGTTGCAATGGAAAACTTACTTTTTCCGTCACTGATACTGTAACATACCGGATCAGCGGCATCGTGCCAAATCGCTGATGCATCGATCGACAGATCGTTGATAAAGAATGGTTCATCCGGTTCGATCTCATGGAACAAGCTGTCATCAATCGTTCCAACGGATGACATTTTCTTAATCTCAGAGATTGTTCCCCCTGTTGTATAGATCGGTATGCCATGCTTTCTCGCCATAACACCAAGCCCTTTCACATGATCAATATGCTCATGTGTTACAAGAATTCCATTCAAATCAGAAGGTTTTCGGTCGATCTCATTTAACGCTGTTTCAATTTTCTTACCACTTACGCCTGCATCTACAAGCAGATGTGTCTCTTCATTGCCTACATAATAGCAATTTCCACTGCTACCACTGGCAATACTCAGTAATTCCATATTCTACGCCTCAACTCTGCATCTCCAAAATGTATGAAAAAGCTTCCTGAATATCAGCTTACTCTATCTTTCATACTTATTCCGGTCTAATATGTCCGAAACGGCAGATGCTCGATATATATTGTATTAAAA
The DNA here is from genome assembly GCF_003461365.1 of Clostridium sp. AF17-21AC. NCBI lineage: Bacteria > Bacillati > Bacillota > Clostridia > Eubacteriales > Clostridiaceae > Clostridium > Clostridium sp. AF17-21AC. The sequence goes on along the minus strand of NZ_QTWY01000002.1, from coordinate 161,991 downwards.
TCCGAACGATTACTCAGATCCACATACCGGATCTTCTCTTTAAACCTGTTTATTGTATCAATAAAACCCGGTTCAATCAAGGACAAATATGCGCCCTCAAGTGAAGTATTGCCAAGAACCTTCATTTTCCCCTGAAAGCTCTGCGGGAATAGTCCCAGTGTTACTGCATTTGTCAGATTTAGATGGAATCCAAAGCCTCCTGCAATACAGACTTCAGCAATATCGGAAAGCTCAATACCGATCTCTCTTACAAGCATCATGATTCCTGAAAGGATTGCTGATTTTCCAAGCTGAAATGCCCGAATCGTCTCCATGTCAATCTTCATGTTGCTTCCCATCGAGATACCGGATTCAAAATACGGTTCCGCAAGCACTCCTTCCGCATCCATCTGTCCCCGTTTTAACAATAATGCCAGCATGTCAAATATATTCGAACCGAATACATTTGCTGTACGAAAACATCCTTCAAACGCTGAACCACAGGCAGCAGAGGTCGCCACTCCGTATTCCTTATTACAGAGAATGATCTCCCCGTTTGTTCCAAGATCAATCAGCATACGATATGAGAAATCACGATCAATCTCTGCGGCAACTGCGCCTGCTGCAATATCTGCGCCGGAAAATGCCGCAATATTCGGCAGACAGATAACATCCGAAGCCGCATTCTCAAAAGATGGAGAAACGATAAAGTCATTCTGTTCTATCACCCGGATATCCGAATTCTTAAGTGTAAACGGATATCCAAACAGATTCTCTGTCGTAAGCCCTTCTGCGATCGAAAGCATCGTTGCATTTCCTGCCAGAACATATCTGCGGATATGATCTACAGCTTCCGGCGTATTTATAAGCATATGGTCAACACCCTTTTGAATATCCGAAAACAAAAGTGACCGCAGATGCTCCAGACCTTCCTTTGTATCTGCCGCTTGAATCCTCGCTACGACATCAGCACCTGTCGCGATCTGTGAGTTAAGCGTACTGAATGAGCATTTAACTGCTTTCTCATTCAGATCCACAAGCTCCATACCGATCGTAGTCGTACCGATGTCAATGGCAATGCCATATGCGGAAGTAACAGGCTTCTTTCTCTGTTCGGTTGGCAGATTCATCTTATGCCCTGTAATACCGGTAAGCTGTTCTTCCTCCAGCCGTATCGAGATATCCCTATCTACAATGTACTGGCAGCTTTTTACAAAACTGCCAGTATCCTGATTCCATACCAGACACCGGTTACAGCGTCCTTTCATGCCGCAGTTTCCTGCGAAGACATATCCTGCCGCAGTCAGTACCTGATACAGATTATCTCCTTTATTACATTTGATCTGTTCTGTTCCGTTTACAGTTACATTTATCATTAATTATAAATTCCTGTTGTCATTTTTTCCTTTGGTCTGTAACCATGTTCTGCGAGCGTATTAATGATCAGCTGCTTATGTTCCGGACCAAATGCTTCCAGTGTGATCACAAGTTCAACTGCCGAATTACGATTGATCGATACAAACTGGTTATGCTCCAGTTTGATGATATTTCCCTGTAAATCTGCAATAATCTTGGAAATATTCATCAATGCGCCCGGCTTATCCGGAAGCAAGGTTGAAACTGTGAAGATACGGCTTCTGGCAATCAATCCGTGCTGTACTAAGGATGCAAATGTGATCATATCCATATTACCGCCACTTAAGATGCTGACAACCTTCTGTCCCTTCACATTCAGATGCTTTAAGGCTGCAACAGTAAGCAGACCGGAATTTTCAACCAGCATCTTATGATTTTCCAACATATCAAGGAAGCAGACGATCAGTTCATTGTCTTCTACTGTGATGATACCGTCCAGATTCTTCTGAATGTATGGGAAGATCTTTGATCCCGGAGTCTTAACTGCTGTACCATCTGCGATCGTGTCTACCATTGGAAGTGTCGTTACTTTCTTATTCTTCAAAGAAACCTGCATACAATTTGCGCCTGCGGGTTCTACACCGATCACTTTGATATTCGGATTCATCATCTTGGCCAGTGTAGATACACCGGTAGCCAGTCCGCCACCACCGATCGGAACAAGAATATAATCTACAAACGGAAGCTCCTTGATGATTTCCATTGCGACAGAGCCCTGTCCGGTTGCAACATCCAGATCATCGAATGGATGAATAAAGGTATAACCCTTATCTTCTGCAAGCTCTAATGCATATGCGCAGGATTCGTCGTATACATCTCCATATAAGATAACCTCTGCACCATATGATTTGGTGCGGTTTACTTTGATCAGAGGAGTTGACGATGGCATAACGATCGTTGCTTTTACCCCATATGCTTTTGCTGCATATGCAACACCCTGTGCATGATTTCCGGCTGATGCAGTGATCAGACCTTTCTGTCTTTCTTCGTCTGTCAGTGTACTGATCTTATAATATGCTCCACGGATCTTATACGCTCCGGTAAGCTGCATATTTTCCGGTTTAAAAAATACTTTATTCCCTGTCAGGTTGCTGTAATATTCGCTCTCTACCAGCTTTGTTGGTAAAACAACTTTTTTAATTATATTATATGCCTCTTCAAATTTTTCTAATGTAAGTTCTTCTGCCATTGTCAGTCTCCTTTTTCTGTATTTCATATTCAGACAGTTATTATCCACCATTGTCATTACTTTTTTATTTTCTAACAGTTACTAGAATAAATTGCACGATTTTCATAATTATAGATCAGCTTCATCCATAAGAATGTCAAGCTCGCTTCGGTCTTCGTCAAAGCCTGAGAACAGTGCTTCCACATATGCGGACGGATCAAAACGCTGTAAGTCGTCAATCTTCTCACCGATTCCGATAAATTTAACCGGAACATTCAATTCTGCCTGAATTGCAATCGCGATACCACCCTTGGCTGTACCGTCTAGCTTTGTGATCACGATACCATCAATCTCCGTTACATTGCTGAACTGTCTTGCCTGCTCTAATGCATTCTGTCCGGTCGTTCCATCTAACACGATCAAGGATTCTACATTTGCATCCGGATAATCTCTGGAAATGATGCGGCGCATCTTAGCCAGCTCATCCATCAGGTTCTTTTTATTATGAAGTCTTCCGGCTGTATCGATCAATAAAATATCGGTATTTCTTGCCTTTGCAGCAGATACCGCATCGTATACAACTGCCGCAGGATCTGCGCCCTCATTATGAGAGATCATCTCTACACCTGCACGATCCGCCCAGGTCTTTAACTGATCGATTGCGGCTGCACGGAATGTATCAGCGGCTGCGATCAGAACCTTTTTACCGCTCTTCTTATACTGGGCTGCCAGCTTACCGATCGTAGTTGTCTTACCGACACCATTTACACCGATCACAAGTATAACTGATTTTTTCTTTTCAAAATCATATGCACTTTCATCCACCATCATCTGATCTCTTATGATATTGATGATCAGTTCCTTGCATGCCGCAGGTTCTTTGATCCTGGCCTCCTTGACACGTTCTTTCAGGTTCTCGATCACCTTTTCCGTTGTCTCATATCCCATATCAGCCATGATGAATGTCTCTTCCAGTTCTTCATAAAAATCATCATCAATATGGGATGCTCCAAACACGGAAGAAAAACTGTCTACGATACTATTTCTTGTCTTACTGAGTCCTTCTTTTAATCGTTTGAAAAATCCCTTCTTTTCCTCAGCCATAGCTTATACCTCCTTATTTGTCCAGATCGTTTTCGATCAGATTTACGGATACCAGAGTGGATACACCCTTTTCCTGCATCGTAATACCATACAGGATATCGGCTGCTTCCATGGTTCCCTTTCTATGTGAAATGACAATAAACTGTGTGTCCTTTGTCAATCGGTTCAGATACTGTGCAAATCGTCTTACATTTGAATCATCCAGTGCTGCTTCGATCTCGTCCAGCAAACAGAATGGTGATGGTTTCAGACTCTGGATCGCAAATAACAGTGCAATCGCTGTCAGTGACTTTTCACCACCGGAAAGCTGCATCATGTTCTGTAATTTCTTTCCCGGCGGCTGTGCAATGATACGGATACCGGTCTCTAAAAGATTGGTATCATCGACCAGTTCCAGTGCACCTCGTCCACCACCGAACAGCTCTTTAAAGACCTTGTCGAACATAACCTGGATCTCTTTGAACTTCGTATTGAACTGTTCCTGCATGGATACATTCAATTTCTCGATCACATCTAACAGATTCTTCTCTGCAAGAACGATATCATCATGCTGTCCCTTTAAAAACTCATATCGTTCTGATACTTCTTTATAGTCCTCGATCGCATTGACATTGACATCACCAAGTGATTTGATCTTTGCTTTTACTGCGGTGATCTCTTTCTTTAAGGATGAAAGATCGTTTAATTCCTCATCCCGGAACTCTGCCGCCATATTTAATGTCAATTCATATTCTGCCCACATATAATTTGACAGCTCATCCGACTTCTCCGTATTCTTCTCAATCGCTGAATCAAGCTTGAATACTGCCTTTTCCAGACCTGCGATCTTCTCGGATAATTCTTCCCGGATCGCAAAGAATTCTTTATGACTGGCTGTCATATCATCCCGTTCTTTATGATATGCTGCAAGCTGTTCTTCCTGATCAGATACTTCATCGGAATCTTTCTCGATCGTCTTACGGATCGCCTCTGCCTGTTCTTCTAACTTCGTGATATCTGTGCCTGTCGCCTGTACCTGTGTTATATAGGATGCCAGTTCTTCCTGTAATTTCTCATCATCCAAACGGATACGTCTTATATTCTCCTGAATAAAGTCATCCTTCTGTTTTACTGAGTTATATTCGATCAGTAATTCAGATACCTTCGTATTTGCCGCTGCAAGCTTGCTCTGTGCTTCGATAGCCTTGGCTTCCAGTTCCTTGATCATTTCTTCACACTGAACCTTGGCAGCTTCATGCTTCTTATTATTATCAGCAAGCTGATCTTTATTTGTATTGATCTCCGCTATCTGACTGTTCAACTCATTGATTTCTTTCTGGATCGATGCAAATGCTTTCTCAGACTCTGCAAGCTTGGATGCTACCTGCTCCATATTTAAAGACAACGTATTCTTCTCAAGATATGCCTGCTGAAGTCTTGTGTTTAAGCTCTCAATCTGCGCGCGGAGTGCATCTCTTGACGTTTTTAATTCTTCATCCAGTCCGGCTGCATCCTTTGCGATCAGATTTAACTCATCGATCTTTTCCCTGATCTCATCCAATTCTCTCTTTCGTCCAAGAAGATTACTGGAATTACGGAAAGCACCACCTGTCATTGATCCGCCCGGATTGATCAGTTCACCTTCGATCGTAACCAGTCTCAGAGACTGATTGTATTTTCTCGCAACTGCAAGTGCATGGTCGATGTTATCTACAACCACGATCCTGCCAAGCAGATTCTTAACGAGTCGATCAAATTTTGCATCTGCCTTTACCAGAGAAGAAGCGATACCGATCACACCCTGTTCTGACAGAACTTCATTTCGAACCTGTCCACGGTCTGTGATCGTATTTAACGGAAGAAAAGTTGCACGACCATATTTGTTCTGTTTTAAGAACTGAATGATCTTCTTTGCCGTGCTGTCATCCTCCGTAACAATATTCTGAATGCTTCCGCCGAGTGCAGTCTCGACAGCAACCTCATACTTCTTATCTACATCGATTATATCAGCAACAACTCCAATAATGCCCGGATTGTTCTTTTTCTGCTCCATAACACGACGGATGCTGTTGCCATAGCCATCATAGCGTTCTGTAATATTCCGGAGTGCTTCCATCTTGGATCTGGTCGCTGATAATTCTTCGTTTGTATTATGTATCCGCTCACGATTGACTTTATTTCTGCTCTGATTTTCTTCCAGATCCTTTTCTGCAGTTTCGAGTTCCTTGATAATGCCGGATACATTCTGATCCAATACAGATAGCTTTGCCTGTAACTCATCATGTTCCTTCCGGTCGTTATTATCATCACTTTTAAATTGCAGATATCTCTGATTTAACTGGGTCTTACGGAAGTTGATGTTCTCAAGCATCGCATCATATCTTCCGACCTTCGCCTGAAGATTTCCACTCTCATGGATATATTCGATGATGTCGGATTTACATTCTTCGATCTTATCCTGACATTCATGGATATAGGCATCCAAGCGGCTGCTTTCTCCTTTTGCAGTATCCAGAGAACCGGAAATGGTTGAAACCTGATCTCCAAGGGCATCCTTTTGTCCTTGATAATTCTCCATCTCTTTCCGATCAGTTTCCCGCTGACGGTTGATCCTGTCAATCTGTTCCTGTATATTCTTATCATTCTGTCGGGAGTTCAAGATCTGCTGGTTGATAACGTTGATCTCACCTTCCAAACGTTCATTTTTTAACCGGAGCTCATGCACCTGATTCTTGGATGCATCGATTGCCTGATTGATCTCCTCTAACGCCTGCTCGATACGCTCATATTCTTCCTTTGTATGCTCCAGTTCTTCTTTATTCTGCGTGAGATCATTATTTAAGATTTCCCGATTCTCTGTATCTTTATCAAGAATCTCTTTTAAATGCTCCATTTCAAGGAAAAAAGCATTGATATCCAGTTTCTTCAGTTCGTCCTTAAACAACAGATATTTTCTCGCTGTTTCTGACTGCTTCTGTAATGGACCAACCTGCTTTTCCAACTCATATAAAATATCATTGACACGACTTAGATTGTCACGCTCTGCCTCTAATGATTTCTCGGCTGCCGCTTTGTTCTTTTTAAATTTTACAATTCCTGCCGCTTCATCGAACAGTTCCCGTCGTTCCTCCGGTTTACCATTTAAGATCTTCTCAATCTGACCCTGTCCGATAATGGAATATCCCTCTTTACCGATACCGGTATCAAAGAACAGCGAATTTACATCCTTTAAACGACTGACTGTACCATTAATAAGATATTCACTTTCTCCCGAACGATACACACGTCTGGCAACCGTTACTTCATTATAATCAATCGGCAGATGATGATCACTGTTATCTAACGTGATCGCTACATAAGCAGAACCCTGTGGCTTACGAAGCTGTGTACCGGAGAAGATTACATCCTCCATCTTAGAGCCTCGGAGACTCTTTGCACTCTGTTCACCAAGTACCCAGCGGACAGCATCCGCTACGTTACTCTTCCCCGAACCATTCGGTCCAACGATACAGGTTATTCCATGATTGAATTTGAATACGATTTTATTTGCAAATGATTTGAAGCCGTTTACTTCAATACTTTTTAAATACATATATTAACCCTGCTTTTTCTTTATTTGTAACAGTGCATTATATGCTGCCGTCTGCTCCGAAGCCTTTCTGGATGCTCCTTCACCTGTTGCAACATGCTCCCCGTTAATGCACACCTCGGATATATAAGATTTATTATGATCCGGCCCCTTCTCCTCTAACAAGGCATAAGTAAGGGTTTTTTCTTCTTTCTGCGCAAGCTCCTGCAAGGTTGACTTGGCATCATAAAACAGTGAATGTGTCTCAACATCATCAAGTAAAAACCGGTGGACAAATTTCTTTGCCTCATCTAAGCCGCCATCCAGATAGATCGCACCGAGAACTGCCTCAAACAGATCACACATGATTGAGTTCCGATTTCTTCCTCCGGTCAGATCTTCTCCCCTGCTTAACAGAACATAATGTCCAAACTTTAGTTCCTTGGATATCTGAGACAAGGTAAATTCACATACCAGACTTGCTCGGAGCTTTGTTAATTTTCCTTCCGGGTAATCCGGATAATTTTTATAAAGATATTCACTTACAACAAATTCCAAGATTGCATCCCCAAGGAATTCCGATCGTTCATAGGATTCTACTTTATTGATCTTCCGCTCATTTGCATAGGACTTATGTGTTAACGCTGTTACAAGCAGTTCCAGATCATGAAAGGTATACCCAATGATATCTTCTATATTATGAAATCGTTCTGTGTTCATAATTACTTCGCCACTTCTTTTCCAATATTCTCGGCAATTTTTTCATTTACACCATTTTCCTTGAAATTAATACACTGGAAAATAGCGCTCTTAACCTCTTCGTTATGAGAATTACCGTGGATCTTTACAACAAGGCCCTTTAAGCCAAGCAACGGTGCACCACCTTTGTTCTTCGCATTAAAACGTTCCTTCAAGCCGTTCAATGAACTCTTGATCAGAAGTCCTCCGATCTTGGTTTTAAATGAAGACATGATCGTATTCTTGATCTCACCTAAAAGCATCTTTGCAAGGCCTTCATACAACTTTAAGATAACATTTCCGACAAATGCTTCACAGACAATAACATCTGCTGCACCATTTGGAATCTCTCTTGCCTCGATACTTCCAACAAAATTAATGTCCTTACATTCTTTTAATAATGGATATGTCTCTTTTACAAGAGCATTTCCCTTTTCTTCTTCATCGCCGATATTTACGATTGCAACTCTTGGATTCTTTACATGCTCGATATTCTCCATATAGATAGAACCCATCTTGGCAAACTGTAGCAGATGCTCCGGTCTCGCATCGACATTCGCTCCACAGTCGATCAGAAGGGAATAACCCTTTGATGTAGGAAGTAATGGAGCAAGTGGTGAACGCTTTACACCTTTGGAACGTCCGACTACCAACTGTCCACCTGCAAGGATCGCACCTGAGCTTCCGGCTGAAATAATCGCATCAGCTTCTCCGTTTTTTACCATATTCAGACCAACCACCAGTGAAGAATCCTTCTTGCTTCTGACAGCCTGTACCGGGGCTTCATGACAGGTGATCTCCTCTGTTGCATTTACAACCTCGATCTTTGACTGATCGTAAGTATATTTTGCAAGTTCCTTCTTTATTACATCTTCTTTACCGGTCAGTATTATCTGTGCCTTTGCGCCTTCATTGATCGCTTCTACTGCACCTCTTATGATCCACTCCGGTGCATAATCTCCACCCATGGCATCTACGACTACTCTTGTTACTTCGCTCATCTTATTCCTGTTTCCTTTCTATACCTGAACTATTCCGGCATTTCCATATTTCTTATTATACGAATCGGAGTCCAGACTCCTACGCAGACCAACCCCAGGGTTTGTCAGAATAGGACTCTGCTCTGACCGTATAAATGCACAAAGCTATTATATATTTTGCCTTTCTTAAAGTCAACAGGGGATATCGGTGCAAAAAAATAAAGCCTTCCGATCGCTCGGAAAGCTCTATTTATAATTACTCACCTACTGAGATAATCTCTTTCTTGTTGTATGAACCACAATTCTTACATACTCTATGTGGAACCATTAATTCGCCACACTTGCTGCACTTTACTAATGCAGGAGCAGTCATCTTCCAGTTAGCTCTACGCTTATCTCTTCTGGCCTTTGAACTCTTATTCTTTGGACAAATTGACATTAATCACACCTCCTCAACCTTTCAAGATGTTTGCAAAAACTGATAATCTTGGATCCGGAACAAAATCATCACAATCACATGTTTCATGATTCAGATTTGCTCCACACACTTTGCACAGACCTTTGCAATCATCTTTGCATAATATCTGCATCGGGACTAAAGTCATTAGTTCCTTCTGTAAAAGCATGTCCATATTAATAATGTGATCTTCCAGATAATCTAATTCCTCGATCTCATCAACTTTATCTGTTTCAAAGATAGCCATATCGATCATCTCGTCTATGTCCACTTCAAAATCCTCTGTAATTTCATCCAGACAACGGTCACATAGCATCTTAAGTGTGACAACACAGCCGCCCTTAAGACTTGCTTTTCTCTTACCTTCATTTCTGACAGTAAGATGAAAATCCTTTACACTATCGACTACATATACATTTCCGTTGAAAGAAAATTCCTTCAATTCAGATATAACATCGTAGTCTTTTACCTGTCCTTCTGTCGATAAAATCTCTGATAAATCAATTAACATAATATCTCCTAAAAATCGCACATTGGTTATTATACATATTTGAATACTCTTTGTCAACGATAAAATCACATATTTTTTGCCATATTTTTCTTTTTCGTTACACTAAAGCAACAGTCTCTCTTGCAATCGCAAGCTCTTCATTTGTAGGGACTACGAATACCTTTACTTTTGAATCAGGTGTAGAGATCAGCTTTTCATCTCCCATAACCTTATTTGCTTCCTGATCGATCGTAATACCCATGTATTCCATATCTGACATTGCAAGGTTTCTGACATATGGATTATTCTCACCGATACCGGCTGTAAATGCAATCGCGTCTACTCCACCCATTGCTGCGGCATATGCACCGATATACTTCTTGACACCATATGCAAATACATCAAGTGCAAGACGACATCTGTCATTTCCTTCTTCCATACCCTTGCCGAGATCTCTGAAATCACTGAATCCACCGGAGAGACCATAAACACCGGACTTTTTATTTAAGATCGTATTGATCTCTTCGATATTCTTTCCTGTCTTGTTTGCAAGGAATTCGATAATGGCAGGATCGATATCACCGGATCTTGTTCCCATGATCACACCTGCAAGCGGTGTCAGACCCATGGTTGTATCTACTGATTTTCCACCCTTAACCGCTGTAATACTGGAACCATTGCCAAGATGACATACGATGATCTTTGTATCTTCGATATTTTTTCCAAGAAGCTCTGCTGTTCTCTTTGATACAAAGCTGTGGCTTGTGCCGTGGAAACCATATCTTCTAATCTTATAGTCTGTATAATATTCATAAGGAATACCATAGATATACGCTTTATCCGGCATTGTCTGATGAAACGCTGTATCAAATACACCGACATTCGGGACACCCGGCATCAGCTTCTGGCATGCACGAATACCGATCAGGTTTGCCGGATTATGTAATGGCGCAAGATCGTTACATTCTTCAATCGCAGCAATTACTTCATCTGTAATCACAACAGACTTGGCAAATTTCTCACCACCATGTACGATTCTGTGACCTACCGCATCGATCTCGGACAGATCAGTGATCGCACCTGTCTCTTTATCTGTTAATGCTTCTAATACATAACTGACTGCTGCATTATGATCCGGCATAGGAAGATCCTTTGTATATTTCTCTTTTCCTGTCGTTGTATGGGTAAGTCTTCCATCTACAGCGATACGTTCACATAAGCCCTTTGCAAGAAGTTCTTCTGTATCAGAATCGATCAACTGATACTTCAACGATGAACTGCCACAGTTAATAACTAAAACCTTCATATTAAATATCCTCACTTTATATATTTTGTTCTGACCGGCACAACGCCTGTCGTATATAACATAATTTATTTATACAGTTATCTGCTTGAATCTTTATGTGTCAGACAACACATTATATTCTACATTCATCTAATATGTGCTTCAAGTCTTTTTTCGTATTTTCAAGCGACCCGGAATTATCAATCTTATAGTCGCAGGCTTCCAGATAAAAACCTTCCGACTCCTGTGAATCGATAACCGCCTGCGCTCGTTCTTGGGTAAAGCCACGATATTTGCAGAGTCTGGATATCCGGACATCCAAGTCTGCATAGACATAGCACATCTTATCACAGATACTCTTATATCCATCCTGAATCAGCAAAGCAGCTTCAATCACGAACAGCTTTTTTCCGACATCCTTCTGTTCCTCAATCCGGCGCACGATTTCTTCTTTCACTAATGGATGTGAGATACTGTTCAGCAAAGCCAGCTTATCTTTATCGTGGAATACGATATCTCCAAGCTTCTTTCTGTCAATCGAGCGGTTAACCGTTGATTGACCGTTGTCTGTCACTGCATTCCCTTCAGCAGGTGCAGATATATCTATATCAGCATCCATCAAAACCTCCATACCAAATGCATCCACAATTCCCTGATAAACCGTTTTTCCGGGTTCCATCAACTCATGTGCCAGACGGTCTGCTTCTATTATATATGCATCATATTCTTCCTTTAATATCGTAAGAACTGCTGTCTTTCCGCAACCAATGCCTCCTGTTAGTCCAAGGATCAGCATCTCATCTTTATTTCGCATCATACCAGTTATCTCCTTCACTGATACCGATCTCAAGCGGTACTGCCATGTCGGCTGCACCCATCATTTCCTTTTCCATGATCTCTTTTACAATGTCAATCTCATCCTTTGCAGTCTCTACCAGAAGTTCATCATGGATCTGTAAGATCAGGCGGGATTTCAGTCCTCGTTTTTTCAGTTCCATATTCACACGGAACATAGCAATCTTAATAATATCTGCCGCTGTTCCCTGAATCGGCGAATTCATTGCAACACGTTCACCAAAGCTTCTGGTCATGAAGTTTGAAGACCGAAGCTCCGGTACAGGACGGATACGACCGAACATCGTCCGCACAACACCATATGCTTTTGCTTCTTCCACCTGACGGTCAAGGAATGACTTTATATTCTTATAGGTTGCAAAATATTTCTCAATATAATCAGCCGCTTCTTTTCTGGATATTCCAAGATCCTCCGACAAACCAAATGCACTGATCCCATAAACAATACCGAAGTTAACTGCCTTTGCATTTCTTCTCTGCAAGGATGTTACCTGATCGATCGGAACATCGAACACCTCAGAAGCTGTCGTTGCATGGATATCTACATGATTCAGAAAGGCATTCTGCATAACCTGATCTCCGGACAAATGAGCAAGTACACGAAGTTCAATCTGAGAATAATCAGCATCTACAAATACATATCCATCCTCCGGAATAAATGCCTTTCGAATCAGTCTGCCAAGTTCCAGTTTCATAGGAATATTCTGGAGGTTCGGATCAGTCGAACTGATACGACCGGTCGCTGTGATCGTCTGGTTAAAGGTTCCGTGAATCCTGCCATCTTCTGATATATATGCCGTCAATCCCTGCGCATAAGTGGAATTCAGCTTTGTAAGCTGACGATATTCCAGTATCGCAGGTATGATTGGATGGTCATTCTTTATCTTTTCCAGCACATCAACGCTGGTGCTGTATCCGGTCTTGGTCTTCTTGCCACCGGAAAGTCCCATATCTTCAAATAAAATAACACCTAACTGTTTTGGCGAATTGATATTAAACTCTTTTCCTGCATAACCGATGATATCAGTATGCAGGTCGTCGATCCTGCTCTGCAGCTTTACGCTGTAATCATCCAAAGCTTTTCGGTCAACCCTGATTCCCCGGTGCTCCATATCATAAAGTGTATATACCGTTGGCATTTCGATCTCATTATAGAGGGTAAACATCTCCTGTTTTTCCAGATGTTCCATCAGAAGATCACCTACAAGATATGGGATCAACGCCTTATATGCAAATAATTTCTGAAAGGTTTCATTTGCAAAAGAGAACAGATTCAGTTCATCTTTTCCAACCAGTTCTTTTTCAGACGGCAGTGTTGCACCAAGATAATCCCTTGCGACCGCATCATAGGAATATACATCCTCCATCGGATTTAAGAGATATGCCGCTACACCGATATCATGCACCTTTGTATCACTCTCATCAAACGGAAAGACTGACAATGCTTCCTTTAAATCCAGAATATCGATCTGCATACCGTTCCTGGTGGCTGATACTATATTCTCTGTCAGTCTGTCATGCTCCATTCCATTCAGATTCGACAAAATATAGACCTCTTTATCAGATATGGCAGCAGACAGCCCGAATAAAGTTCCATCCTTCCAGATTGGATATAAACCGATCTTATCTATATTTTTCATCTTATCGGCAAGAAAACCATCTATCTGCTCCGTTGTTTCAAGCAAGGTGATAACCGGATCGATCTCCGCCGTCTCTGTCACTGTGCCAAACTTTTTTAACAGACTGTTAAAGCCTAATCGTTTAAAAATCTTATATGAATCATCATTGAATAATGATTCGATCGTCATTTCATCCAGAGAAATATCCAGCTCGCAGTCCAGTTTGATCGTTGCAAGATCCTTTGACATAACTGCAAGATCCATGTTCTCGGTCAGATTCTTCTGAACACGCGGAGGCTTTACCGTATCCAGATGATCCAGAATATTCTCCATGCTTCCGTATTCAATCATCAGCTTTGCCGCTGTCTTTTCTCCGATTCCCGGAACTCCGGGAATATTATCAGAGGTATCGCCCATAAGCCCCTTCATATCTATAAACTGAACCGGTGTAACACCATATGCCTCAACAACATCCTTTGCATAATAATTTTCTATCGTTGTGCCGCTTGCTTTTGTTTTTGGGATCCGCACAAGGATCGTATCTGTTGCAAGCTGCAGAAGATCTCTGTCACCCGATACAATCACAGTTGCATAGCCATTTCGTTCTGCCATCCTTGATATCGTACCAATGATATCATCTGCCTCATAACCGCCTTTTTCCACAATCGTGACATGCATAGCTGTAAGCACTTCTTTCATAAGCGGAACTTGTTCACGAAGTTCCTCCGGCATCGGCTTTCTAGTTCCTTTATATGCGCTGTATTTCAGATGACGGAATGTCGGTTCATGCACATCAAATGCTACACACATATGATCCGGTTTTTCCTCGTCCATGATCTTAAATATAATATTAAGAAAACCAAGAACTGCATTTGTATGCAGCCCTTCATAGTTTGTGAGATCCGGCAGACCATAGAATGCACGGTTTAATATACTGTGTCCATCAATTAATAATATTTTCTTCATTTTCCAAATCGTCCTTCTCTGCCGTTTCTTCGGCGACTTCCAGATAGTTTTTGTGTGTCTGGTTATATCTCTTTATTTTATCCATAAACTGTACGTTTTTATCACTGGTTCCGGGAAGATCATCCTTTTTATATAAAATTTTCTCCAGATATTCGATCATATATTTATTGTCAAAAAACAGCTTTTCTCCAAAAGTATCACTATAATAATATTCTGTCTGCGATTTCTGTTTGGCATTCTGCTCATAATGATATACTTCTTCCAGAACTCCACTATATACCCATACAAGTCCGATCACAATTGCAGCCAGAACCAGAACGATTGTAGAGGTTGCAATTCGTTTAACGGCTGTCATACGTGTCATTTCTTCATCCAGCTTATCATCCAGTTCCTTTTTGAAGTTCGTGGAAAGATTTTCTTCATTGTCCAATTCTTTCATACCAACGATCAAGGTATAGTAGATTTCCAATTCTTCCGAACAGTTTTCACAATTTTTGACATGCTTAATAAACTCCTTCAATTCATCGTCCGGGAGTTTGTTCTCTATGAATGCCATGATCTTTGATTGTGCTTCCAAACATGTCATCTGACTGTCACCTTCTTCATCCTGTCCGTATATTTTTATCTTCTATCGAATATGATCCTGGGATTCATCGGTTGTCTTAACAATCTCCCGTATCACAATATGGAAAGGGTCGCCCTTTCCCGGAACAACCTCTACACGGTCACCGACTTTATGACCAAGCAATGCTTTCCCCATCGGAGATATATTGCTGATAATACCATTTAATACATCTTCGCGGACTGTCGTTACGATACGATAAGTATCTTCTTCATCATCTTCTTCAAAATAAACACGAACAGTATTATTCAAACCTACTTCATCATCTGCTGACTCATCTTTTATGATCTCAGCAGTTCTTACCATACGATCCAGATAACGGATTCTTTTTTCATTCGCATTCTTATCCTTCTTCGCTGCATAATACTCGAAATTCTCACTCAGGTCGCCCTGTGCTCTTGCTTCCTTTACAGCTTCCAGCTTTTCTTTTCGAACTACTACTTTTCTATATTCGATTTCTTCTTCCATCTTCTTGATGTCAGATTCTGTTAACTGATTAAACATAAAACCAACCACCCTGTTCACATTTTTGCTAACAGTATAGCACAAAACATTTTTGGATACAACAAAAGCAGATCTTACGTCCGAAAACATAAAATCTGCTCCTGTTATTATATGAAATAAATTTATTTACTTCAGATTAGTTGTTGATGAGCTTGTCTTCACCATTCCAGCTGTACAGCTTTCTGATGCTCTCGCCAACGATCTCTGATGGATGCTCAGCAGCTTTCTTTCTCATAGCCTTGAAGTGAACCTGACGTCCTGCAGGTGACATATCAAGTAAGAATTCCTTAGCAAATGTACCATCCTGAATATCAGAAAGAACTTTCTTCATAGCCTTCTTTGTATCTTCTGTAATGATCTTAGGACCTGTTACATAATCACCATACTCAGCAGTATTTGAGATAGAATATCTCATTCCCTTGAAGCCTGACTGGTAGATCAGATCTACGATCAGTTTCATCTCATGAATACACTCAAAGTATGCATTTCTTGGATCGTAACCGGCTTCGCAAAGTGTCTCGAAACCAGCCTGCATAAGTGCACATACACCACCGCAAAGAACTGCCTGCTCACCAAAGAGGTCTGTCTCTGTCTCTGTTCTGAATGTTGTTTCAAGAACGCCGGCACGAGCTCCGCCGATACCAAGTGCATAAGCTAATGCTCTGTCAAGAGCCTTTCCTGTGTAATCCTGCTCTACAGCTACAAGACAAGGTGTACCCTTTCCTGCCTGATACTCAGAACGTACTGTGTGACCAGGTGCCTTAGGAGCGATCATGGTTACATCAACATTCTTAGGTGGAACAATTGTTCCGAAGTGGATATTGAAACCATGAGCAAACATTAACATATTGCCTTCTTCAAGGTTTGGCTCGATATCGTTCTTGTACATATCAGCCTGTAACTCATCATTAATAAGAATCATGATAATATCTGCTTTCTTAGCAGCTTCTGCAGCTGTATATACTTCAAATCCCTGTGCTTCAGCCTTTGCCCAAGACTTGCTTCCTTCATAAAGACCGATAATTACGTTACAGCCTGATTCCTTTAAGTTAAGTGCATGTGCATGTCCCTGTGAACCATAACCGATAATAGCGATTGTCTGTCCGTCCAGTAATGATAAATTACAGTCTTCCTGATAATAAATTTTTGCTTCTGCCATTATTTTGTCCTCCTGATATAAATGACTTCTTTATAATAATTAACTGCATAATTGCAATCAATCTATCAATAGTTAACTAAGGTGCGCATGATTAATCCTGACGCTGACCTCTCACCAGTCCTGTCAGACCGGTACGAACCAGTTCAATGATCTCAAATCCATCTAACAGTCCGAGAAATGCTTCACACTTCGAGGTTGCACCTGTTAGCTCAATGATCATGGAACCTTTTGAAACATCAACGATGTTTGCTCGGAATATATTTGCAATGGACATGATATCCTGACGGGTATCCTTATCACTTCTCACCTTTACGAGTACAAGCTCTCTGCATACTGATTTGCCCGGCTCCAGTTCAACGATCTCTACGACATCCTCGAGCTTATTCAACTGTTTCTTGATCTGGCTCAGACTTGCATTATCTCCGCTTACTGCTACAGTCATTCTGGAATATGCAGGATTCTCCGTAACACCTACCGTAACGCTGTCGATATTATAACCTCTGCGGCTGAATAAACCTGAAACTCTGCTCAGTACACCTGATGTATTATCTACAAGAAGTGACAAAACTATATTATCCATCAATAAGTACCACCTTTCAAACCTATGAAACGGCTGTATAATCAATACAGCACAAATCCTTGTTTTATTATAGTTATCTTGTCAATTATTGTCAACGAAGAATTACTCAATATCAAGCAATCTTTTTACAACCTGAACACATTCTGCCGCATCCTCTGAATAACCATCTGCATGAATCTCCTCAGCAAAGCTCTCTGTGATAACAGCTCCGCCGATAACGACCTTAATATCCAGATTTTTTGCTTTTACCAGTTCCACGACATCCACCATTTTCATCATAGTTGTTGTCATCAGTGCCGAAAGTCCGATGACCTTGGCATCATTTTCTATGGCTGCATCAACGATCACATCCGCAGGTACATCCTTTCCAAGATCGATAACCGGGAATCCGTAGTTTCGAAGCATCAAGACAACCAGATTCTTTCCGATATCATGGATATCTCCCTCTACGGTAGCAACCACGATCGCAGGCATTGACTTTCCATCATCCTCCCGTACGATAAGTGGTGTGATATGATTGATCGCAAGCTCCATCGTCTCTGCGCTGGCGATTAACTGTGGCAGAAAGTATTTTTTCTGTTCAAATAATTTTCCAACACGGTTAATTGCCGGAATCAGCTCATCATCAATAATCTTCTGCGGATCTATCCCCTGTTCCAGTTCTTTTTTGACATCTTCTGTAATATTTCTTTTATTTCCTTTTACAACATCTGTGTAGATAACACTTTTTTCTTTTTCATCCTCCTGACTGCCTCCATTCTGTACAGGTGCAGCCGTTGTGATCCCGAGAGGTTTTACATTCTGGATATACCGGATATCTCCTTCGTCTTTGTTAAGAAGCATATCCGATGCATATGCCATATTCATAAGCATGGTCTGTGACGGATTTGCAATTGCCATCGTAAGACCATTCTGGATCGCCATCGTAAGAAAAGCTGCATTTACAAACATACGCTCCGGCAATCCAAATGAGATATTCGAAAGTCCGCATATCGTAGCAAGCCCCATATCATGACAATAACGGATTGTTTTCAGGCAGTTGACAGCAGCAGCTTTCTCTGCTCCGACTGTTGCAACCAGACCATCGACCACAACATCCTCTTTCTGAAAGCCCATCTTATAAGCAGCATCCAGAACTGTATGTATAATACTTTCTTTTTCATCACTGTCCTTTGGAAGTCCCTCATCAGAAAGCGGAAGCAGAATGAACATCGCACCATATTTTCTGACCAACGGAAGGATCTCCTGCATTTTTACCTTTTCCAGAGATACAGAATTCACAAGTGCACGTCCCGGATAGATACGAAGTGCCGCTTCGATAACAGCAGGGTTACTGGAATCAATACATAACGGAAGATTCACTGCCTGTGACACCTCATATACAACCCTTACCATCATTTCTTTCTCATCAATACCATTCATGCCGACATTAATATCAAGAATTGATGCACCCTTTTCCATCTGTTCTTCTGCCATCGTCATAACAGTATCGAGAACTCCTTCCCGAAGCTCCGCCTGCAGTTTCTTCTTACCGGTTGGATTGATTCGTTCTCCAACTACCATAAAAGAACCATCTAAATTGATCTGTCTTGTCATGCGTTCTGATGATAGCAAACGTTCTTTCTTGTCTGATATCTCAGGAATATCCATTGTCTTTGCCATATCGGAAAGTGCTTTGATATGGGCAGGAGTTGTTCCGCAGCAGCCGCCGACCATACCAGCTCCTGCTTCTATGATCATCTTCATATCTTCTGCAAAGGTTTCCGGTGTCATGGCATATACACTTTTACCATCCACAAGTTCAGGCATACCGGCATTCGGCTTCGCAAATACGGGGACAAATGCTACCTCTTTCATGGCAGCCACAAGCTCTGTCATCTTGTCCGGTCCTGTGGAACAGTTTACACCTATTGCATCCACGCCAAGATTCTGTAATACATTGACCGCGGTTACCGGATCCGTTCCATACAAGGTTCTTCCGTCCTCGTTAAATGTAAGGCTCGCCATGATAGGGAGATCACAGATCTCATTTGCAGCGATCACAGCAGCTCTGGTTTCGGCAAGGCTCATCATTGTTTCTACAACAAGAAGATCACAGCCCGCCTCAACAAGAACTTTGATCTGTTCTTTATAGATATCAACCAGCTCTTCAAACTGAAGTTTTCCCATCGGATACAGCATCTCACCTGTCATGGTAAGATCACCTGCGACATAACCATGCCCGCACTCGGCAACGGCCTGCTTTGACAGAGCTACCAGATCCATATTCATCTGATAGAGATCAGTTTCCAATCCATATTCACGAAGTTTTAAACGATTACAGGTAAATGTCGGAGCATATAAGATATCTGTGCCTGCATTCAGATACGACGTCTGAAGTTCCAGCATAACTTCTTTGTGCTCCAGTATGTATTTTTCCGGACATACACCAAGTGGCATGCCTGCATTCATCAGATTTGTTCCGGTTGCTCCATCTAAGATCAGTATTTTCTCATTGAACAGTTGTCTAAATTCGTGTTTATTCATTCGTTATCACACCTTCGTCGTCTATTTTGTTATCTCCGTCTGCCGCTGTCGTTGCAAGCATATCACATCGTTCATTCATCGGATGTCCTGCATGTCCCTTCACCCAGTGAAAGGTTACTGTATGCGGCTCTTTTGCTTTTAACAGTCGTTCCCACAGATCCCGGTTCTTTACCGGTTCATTCTTACCACGTTTCCAGCCCTTCTTGATCCAGCCCCATATCCAGCCTTCATTAAATGCCTTTACAAGATACTGGGAATCTGAATATAATTCCACATTACAGGGTTTTATCAATGCTTCTAACCCAACAATAGCTGCCATAAGCTCCATGCGGTTATTGGTCGTCTTATTATAGCCCTGTGAAAATTCCCGTTCATGGAGCGTTCCTTTTCCATCTATAAACTGGATAACCGTACCATATCCGCCCGGTCCGTCCGGATTTCCTCTCGCTGCACCATCTGTATATATCTTTACATCCATTCTTTTCGCACCTCATATCTATTCTAATTAATCCATATCCGCTTATAAATGACTGATTATCACTTTTCATCAAATGATCGGAATATTTTATTCTGTGCCATCACTATAACTTTCGATCAATTCTGTAAGGAGTCTGCTCATTTTATCAGACATCTCCTTACTGCGATCCAGAATATCCTCATGCTTTAATTCAGCACCAAGTCCTGCCGCTTTATTTGAAATTGCCGAAAAACCGGATACCCGGATTCCCATATGGCAGGCCGCGATTGCCTCACATGCTGTACTCATACCAACCGCATCTGCACCAAGCATATGAAACATCCGTATCTCGGCCGGCGTCTCATATTGAGGTCCTGATGTCTGAAGATAAGTACCTTCCACAGTATGAAATCCCATTCTCTCAAATATTTTCCTGCTTATCTGAATTTTTTCTTCGTCATATATATGGCTCATATCCGGAAATCTGACACCAAACTTGTCTATATTCCTTCCAATCAAGGGAGATGGAACAAAGCTTGATATCTGATCCGAAATGATCATGATATCTCCCGGTACCAGCTCTTCACTGATTCCTCCTGCCGCATTGGTAAGAATCAGCCACCGTATTCCAAGAAGCCCCATCAGCCGGATCGGTTTCACGACATCCTGCATGGAATATCCCTCATAGTAATGAACTCTGCCCTGCATGACAACAATCGGTTTTCCACAGGAATAACCAAATATAAATCGTCCCTTATGGCCGGCAACTGTCGAAACAGGGAAGCCCGGAACCTCTTTATAATTAATATACACCGGATCATCCATGGTAAATGCATCACCCAGTCCACTTCCAAGTACGATCCCTATCTCCGGCTTCATCTTTATTTTACCAGTGATATAACGAACAGCCTCATCATACATAAATAACATCTCCTTATCCCAGTGCCGCAGCTCACCTGTACCCAGTCTCTGAAATACATAATTCTGATTTTCCACATATATCCATATGGTAAAAAAGCTGACACCCATCTGAATGTCAGCTTATTTTCATAAAACGGAGATAGAGAGATTTGAACTCTCGCGCCGGTTGCCCGACCTACCGCTTTTCGAGAGCGGACCCTTCAGCCACTTGGGTATATCTCCTTTTCCTATGACTTTGCTATAATACCATTAATACACAAAATATACAACTATTTTTTATTTGTAAAATACGATTTCGCCTGTATTAAATGAGTTGTGCTCACAATATCAACCTGCTTTTTTCTGATAAAATAAACATCTTAATAATAACAGATCACAGGCATACCTGCGTATATATTTTCATAAATAACCGCTGCTTTCTGATATGGCAGATTAACGCAGCCATGCGAACCGCCGGAATAATAAATGTCTCCGCCGAACTCATCACGCCATGTCGCATCATGAAGCCCGATTCCACGATTAAAAGGCATCCAGAAATTCACCTTTGTCTCGTAATCTTCACCTCTGAGAACCGATGGTGATTCCTTATATGTAACCGAATATAATCCATCCGGTGTACCATGACCGTTCTTCACGCATCCGGTAACACAAGGGGAATCTGTGACCAGTTTTCCACTTACAATCAGATAAACATGCTGGTTCGACAGATCGACCTCTACATAAGAATAACCGATATCCCCGTATTTGTTATATGCCGCTCCTACCTGGGAAAACTCCGGTGTACGCTCCTGTGATTTCCCACTTGCAAGTGCTTCCCGCAAGCCCTTTGTCTCCGCTTCCACATCAATTGCCCATCCATAACGATTGCCTGTTTCTTCTACATATCTTCCGGTATAGGTCTGAAAGGTTCTCGTTGTTCCGACAGTATCATATGTCTCTGCAAGTTGTCTCACATATGCCTGAACCGATTTCTTTTTGAACTTCCATTTTCCGTTATCATAATAGAGCCAGCTGCCAAATGTTGATGCATCAAGCGTCCATGTTACACGATCAATGCTGTAGTTGATCTGAACCGCAAGATATGTTTCCAGTGCTTTTTTCCGGTCTGCGATCTCCGTACTGTCTGCCGTGATCTCTGCATTCTCATAACACGCTTCTTTATCAAGGTCTGTAGTAGCTTTCACCTGTTCAAGTGCCGTTTCTATCACTTCCTGCACCTTATCTGTATCCAGATAACTGCCTTCTGTCTCTGGTATGATAACCGCCTCGCTCTTTTCAACTACTACATAGGCATCCTTTGGCTTATTCATATTCTTTTCCTGCATACAGTCCTGATTTTTTAAGAACTGATACAACTTTTCTTTATCATATGTTACTTCGTAACTGGTTTTATAATCTTTCCGATTATCATTCAGATACAAAAACCACAGAAAGCCATTTTGTTTCTTCTTGATGCTTTTCTCATTGGAAACTGCCTGTATCGTCATATCGATATCTTCCGGACGGATCACAAATGATGCATGTTCTCTGCCGTTTACGCTTAAAGAATATTCACTCATATATGTATCGATCGTGTTTTTTACAGATTTTACTGTATGATAGGATACATTCTGTCCGTCAATATATGTATTCTTGTTAAAATGAAAACTAAACCAGATCGACAATGTAAGATAACAAAGTAAAATAACTCCGCCCACAGAAATTGATATAATAGCAGCGATCTTTTTTCCTTTTTTCCGTCTATCGATCTGTTCATAGACACTCTTATCGACAAAGACATCCGATGGTATGGCAGCAGCCGTGGCAGCAACCTCCGGCTGGTCTTTTGTTTCTATTTCTTGAGTCTCTGTCTGGTCTGTCTCTTTGACTGCTTCCATCTCAGCCCCAGTCTGCTCAGCCTCTTTGTCCGCCACGTTTTCGGTTTCTTTGTCTGCGCCGCTTTCTGTTGGCTCTGCTTCACTCTCTGTCTGCTCTACTTCTTTGTATTCCTCACTCATAATCTTCCCCTGTTATTCTCCTTCCAGATGGATCACGCATATCTCCGGTTTATTATTGACCCGGAACTTTAAAGTATGACCACCAAGTCCACCTGTTAAAATCATTTTTTTATTACGATATTCATACATACCCCGGTAATATTTCGGAAACAGCCGTACCATCGGTGATATCACTCCCCCCAAAAACGGAAGTATGATCATGCCCCCGTGTACATGACCGGATAACACCAAATCTGCTCCCCATTCCGCATAAACCGAAAAATAATCCGGGTTATGCGCCAGTAGAATCGTATATGCATCCTGATGCCTTGTTGGAAGAAGCTTCACCAGATAGTCCGTCTCCATCTTCTGAAGCCGGAATCTTCTGTAATAAGCTGCATCCATGTCAAGCCCCACGATCTGAATGTTGTCAGATGCCAGAGTAGCTTCCTCATTTATAAGCCAATGAACGTAATTCTTTGTCTGTTCATACAGGCATTCCCATATATCTCCATACTGCTCTGTATATAAAACGGTTCGCATCTCATGATTTCCCTTTGAAATATAAACAGGGAATTCACTTCCAAGCTTTTGCAGAAGGTCTATCGCAACACCCGGTCTGACATCTTTCTTTCCGACTATAACATCTCCTGCAATCAAAACTGCATCAGGAGCAATCTTTTTTATCTCTTTTATGAGATCCTCATTTTTATCTCCGAATTCTGCATTATGAAGATCTGCGATCATCGCAAATGTAGCAGACTTTTTTATCCTTTTATCCGTGATTGTATAATGAGATACCGAAAGCATATGATTCTCCCGTCTGCTTTCGATCAGAACTGCGCACAGACAGATAATCGCAAATATACAGATGATACTGATAATATCGAATAACATTTTCTCTTCCTCTAGGAACGAAAGGCAAGATATAATACTTTTTTAAAGCTGTAGCCAAACGTCATTTTCTTTATATTTTCTGCTGCAACGACCTCGACTGAACCAAGGATACGACCATTGATTGAATATTCTATATGACCGACAACATATCCTTTTTTTATCGGTGCTGTAAGCGGTTCATCCTGAACCAGTATCTTCTTTACATCATCTGCCTTTTCCCCGCGAAGCAGAACGGATGAGAAGTCCGATACACTGTCAATCGCCAGCTCGTCACTGATACCATTTTCTATAGAAACGCTACGGGTGTCAAGTACATTTTCATCTTTATACAGATTGCAATTTGCATATCCATAATCTAATAGCTTGCAGGCCTCTTTATTTCTGATATCCTTTGTTTCAGCTCCCATGATGACTGCGATCAATGTAATGCCGTTTCTGTTCGCCGTCGCCGACATACAGTATTTAGCTGTCGCCGTATATCCGGTTTTAAGCCCGGTTGCCCCGG
Organism: Clostridium sp. AF17-21AC; assembly: GCF_003461365.1. Classification (NCBI taxonomy): domain Bacteria; kingdom Bacillati; phylum Bacillota; class Clostridia; order Eubacteriales; family Clostridiaceae; genus Clostridium; species Clostridium sp. AF17-21AC. The sequence goes on along the minus strand of NZ_QTWY01000002.1, from coordinate 137,240 downwards.
TATACATATTTAGGAATTTATTTGTATTAGCAAGGTCAAATCTTGACTCTCCCCTTGCGGTTTTATGTACGATTGAATCCATCCAGATACCGGAATAATTCAGGATCTCAGGATGTTCGTCAATTAACTGTCTGGACATGATCGCAATGTCTTTTGCCGATGTCTCATGTCCATCTGCATCCAGTCCACATGCATTGACGAAATGTGTATGCTCCATTCCAAGTTCCTTTGCCCGGTCATTCATTCTCTGAACAAAGGCTTCCTCGCTTCCTGCCGTGAATTCTGCCATAGCAACTGCCGCATCGTTTCCTGATGCAATAATGATACATTTTATCATATCTTCAACCGTCTGCTGTTCCCCGGTCTCAAAGAAGCATTGTGAACCACCCATAGAAGCTGCATGTTCACTCACAGTTACAATATCAGACATCTGATAATCACCTGCCTTCATTGCCTCAAAAATCAGAAGCAGCGTCATTACCTTTGTGACGGATGCAGGTTTCCTTGCTTCATCTGCATTTTTCTCATATAATACCGTTCCTGTCGTTGATTCCATAAGGATACATGATTGTGATTCCAATTGAAGTCCGGACTGATCTGTCGCTATTTCATCTGTTGCTGTTCCATCTGTTACAGCAACACTATATATTACCGATTGGCCGATATGTCCGACTACAAGTGCTATTCCAAGAACCGTACCTGCAAATGCTCTGCCTATCCTCTTTCCCATTTTTACCCGTTTCAATAACATCCCTCTAATCTGTTCATTTATACAATTTATGCTTAAAAAAATGAATAAAGAATGTTTGTGTTGATATTTTTCTTTCATAATTAATTATATTCTGCTATAATACTACAGAATTATGCGCAATATGCGGTAATTTAAGAAATAATGACACTTTCGTCATTTATTAACTGGACAAATTATAACAGGAGGAAAAATCAATGAGTATGAAATTGGTCAAACGAGTACCAACCGGTGAAGAGATCAAAGAGTTATATCCTCTCTCACAGGAACTCAAAGACATTAAAGCAAAACGAGATGAAGAGATCAGAAAAATTTTTACCGGAGAAGACAAGCGATTTATATTTATAATTGGTCCATGTTCCGCTGATAACGAAGATGCTGTATGCGACTATCAGAACAGACTGGCAAAGGTTGCAGAACAGGTCAAAGATAAAATTCTTGTAATTCCACGTATATATACGAACAAACCAAGAACAACGGGTGATGGATACAAGGGGATGTTGCATCAGCCGGATCCGAATAAGGCTTCTGATATGTTAGAAGGTTTATATGCAATCCGTAAAATGCATATCCGCGCGATCAAAGAAACCGGACTCACAGCAGCAGACGAAATGCTCTATTCCGAGAACTGGCAATATGTTGACGACATCTTATCCTATGTAGCGATCGGTGCACGTTCCGTTGAGGATCAGCAGCACAGATTAACGGCAAGTGGAATGGACATTCCGGTTGGCATGAAGAACCCAACCAGTGGGGATTATACTGTTATGATGAATTCTTGTCTTGCTGGACAGCATCCGCATACTTTCTTATATTCCGGATGGGAAGCCCACACAGACGGAAACCCACTGACCCATTGTATATTAAGAGGTGCATTAAATAAACATGGTCGTTCCATCTCAAACTACCACTACGAAGATCTTCGTCTTTTATATGAATCATACCAGAAGTTCAATCTGGTAAATCATTCATGTATCGTTGATGCAAATCATAACAATTCAGGCAAAAAATTTGATGAGCAGCCACGAATCGTAAAAGAAGTTATCCACAGCCGCAATTACGATCCTGATATCAAAGAACTTGTAAAAGGTGTTATGGTTGAAAGTTATATCGAAGACGGTAATCAGCCGGTTGGTGGAGGATGCTATGGCAAATCCATCACAGACCCTTGTCTCGGATGGGATAAGACAGAACGTCTCTTAAAGGAAGTTGCTGATCTGTTATAAAAATCTGATACCATGTAATGCAATGATATCAAACATCTTTTAAGTTGAGATGTAATGCAACGATATCCAAGCTTCTTTTATAAATAAAGATGTAACACATCGTTTATAGCTATAAAGGCAAAAAGAAACCTGCCAGTTAATATCTGACAGGTTTCTTCTTTTTTACTCTTTGATGATGCGTGACAGGAAATTTCTTCCCAATGACACATCACCAGCAATATTTAATTTTCCTGTAGCATATGCATAAATCGGATCCATTACTCCATTTATCACCCGTTCCAGACTGGATATTGTAACGATAAACTGAACATTTCGTTGTTTATATTCCCCCGAAATGACCTCAAGTGTACCATCTTTCAAATGAATATAAAAATGTCCACTGTCACGTCCAATAACATCAAACTGGAAATAGGTATCATCCTGTAATCCATCTATGTTCCTATGTACTGATAATTTATGAAAATAATCGAGACATTCCCTATATGTCATACAAATCAGCCTGCTTTATAAGAATTCGAAATCGTCATCCTCATCGCCATCACCGATCAGAACCTGATTGCGTTTAACGCCTTCTTCGATTTCTCCTACGATTACTTCGTCTTCTTCATCCTCTGTTACAGCACTCTTCCCTGCAAATGCCTGTGGCTTGCTTTCCTCTTTTGGCTCTTCCTTTGGCTTCATCTTCAGCTTCTGAGGTTCTGCTGTTGTCTGAGACTTCATCTTCAGCTTTGTAATCGGATCAGCTTCTAACGCATCTTCATTGATTGATGAAGCTGTCGTGCTGGCTGTTGCTGTTACAGTACCGCCATTTGCCTTAAGCTCTTCCATCTCCGCTTTTAACTTTGCAAGTTCTGCCTTTGCATTGGAAAGAACTTCATTTGCACGTTTCTTTGCATCGTTAATGATTTTGTTTGCTTCACTGTTTGCCGCATTCTGTTCCTTTTTGGAACCCGGAGCAGCCTGCTCTAACTGTTTCTCTAATTCATAGATCTTTACACTATTCTCTCTGAGAGAATTCTGAGCCAGTTCATTTTCTGCTACAGCGGCATCATATTTTGCCTGTAATGAAGCAAACTCATCCGATACTTCTCTCATAAATGAATTTACTTCATCTTTATTATAACCAAAAAGTCCCTTTTTAAAGGTCTTTTCTTCAATGCTTTCCTTTGTTAACATTATAGCGCTTCTCCTTTACGTGTTTATTTAACATAACCTAAACTCAATTATATTAATTCTTTGTATGTTTTTCAAGAAATAATCGTATGTTTTTGAAAAAAATTTACAATTTTTCATGCAAGATATTCAATTTGGATCCATTCCCATGTATTTTTTTACATTTCACGGCTATCAAACAGGATCGTAAACGGTCCATCATTGGACAGATCCACTCTCATGTCCGCACCAAAAATACCGCTTTCTGTAACTGCGATTTTTTCCCTGCAAGCAGACAGGACATATTCATATAACGCATTTGCTTTTTCAGGGTTGCCTGCCTTTGTAAAAGATGGGCGGTTTCCTTTCTTACAGTCTGCACATAAGGTAAACTGTGATACGATCAGAAGCTCACCGTTTACATCTGTAAGAGAAAGATTTGTCTTGCCATTTTCATCCGCAAATATACGAAGTCCCAGCAGTTTACGGATTAATTTGTCTGCAGCTTCTTCTGTATCTTCTTCGAATACACCTACAAATACCAACAGACCTTTTCCGATCTTTCCTACCTCTTTATCATCTACTGTTACACTTGCATGATTCACTCTCTGAATCAGAAATCTCATAATTTTTATCCCCTTTAGCGCTCCGACATGCTGATTGCTTCTACTGCAACGCTTCCTCCACGGACAACCTCGATCCGATTTGGAAAACTCTGCTTGAATAACTTGATCGCATCATTGTTCTGATTTTCTGTCTGTAAACATTCCACCAGAATATTCTTTCTGTCATAGTCCGTGATCTTGAAGTTAAATGCATTTGCAATACGGAATACTTCATCCTTATCATCGGTATTACATTCTTTTACCTTGATGAATAAGATCTCTTTATTATGGATCGGAATATCCGTATAATCAACCACCTTGATTACTTCCACGCTGCGGTTCAACTGCTTCTTTACCTGTTCAAAAGTACGATCATCACTGGTAAAACTGATCGTCATTCTGGATACCGTCGTATCCTCTGTTTCTCCTACAGTCAGACTGTTCAGGTTATAGGATTTACCGGAAAACAGACCGGAGATTCTTGCAAGTACACCTATTTCATTTTCAACATATAAACATATCCATCTTTTCTTTTCACTCATCTGTCTATCCTCCTTAACAATCCATGATCATATCATTTAATGACTTGCCACCCGGAACCATAGGGAATACATTTGCAGTCGGATCAATATAGAACTCTATAACTGTAGGTCCCTTTGTATTTGCCTTTGCCTGCTCAAATGCTGCTTTGATCTCTTCTTCCTTTGTAACACGGATTCCAAGCGCCTCATAGCTTTCCGCCAGTTTTACAAAATCCGGTGTATATTTCGGACAGCATTTGTCAGGATTCTGGCAGTCATGATTACAGCTCTTTCTGTATCTCAGACAGGTACTGCTGTAACGCTTGTTGAAGAACAGCTCCTGCCACTGACGTACATTTCCAAGATAACCATTGTTTAAAATACAGATCGTGATCGGAAGCTCCTGTGCAACCGCAGTCGCCATCTCCTGAATATTCATCTGTACACCACCATCACCGGAAATGCAGATAACATTCTTATCCGGGTTACCGATCTTTGCCCCGATGGCAGCAGGAAGTCCATATCCCATCGTACCAAGACCGCCGGAGGTTAAGAGCTGGTTCTCACCGCCAAGTGCAATATACTGTGTTGTCCATAACTGGTTCTGTCCTACATCTGTAGTAATAATGAGATCGTCATACATCTCGTTGATCGTCTTAATGATCTTCTCAGGTGTAACACCTTTATAAGAATTCATGTTGATCGGATACTGTTTCTTCACTTCCATGATCTCAGCAACCCAATCGGATATATCTAATTTCTTTGCATATTTTAACATCTTCGTGATCGCAAGCTTTGCATCTGCTACGATTGGGATGTCTACCTCGATATTTCTGGAGATTGATGCTGCATCGATATCGATATGTATGATCTTTGCATTCTTTGCAAATGTGTCAATCGTACCGGTGATACGGTCGTTAAATCTGGTTCCGATTGAGAATAAGACATCACATTCCATGATTGCTTTATTGGATGCGAGATTTCCATGCATTCCGATATTACCAACATATAAAGGATGGTCCGTCGGAATTGCTCCCTTACCCATGATCGTAGTAACAACAGGGATTCCTGTTAATTCACATAATTCCTGCATTTCTTTTCTTGCATGTGCGATATTCACACCGCCACCGATCAGAAATACCGGTTTCTTTGCATGGTTTAATTCTGCCAGAGCCTTCTTAAGCTGACCAGAATGTACACCCTCTGATGGCTTATATCCTCTGATATTTACTTCATCCGGATATTCATCCGAACCCATTGCAAGCTGGATATCTTTTGGTATATCAACCAGTACAGGACCCGGCTTACCGGTTCTTGCGATATAGAATGCATTCTTGATAATTCTTGCCAGATCTTCTCTCTTTCTGACTGTTACTGCATATTTGCAGATGTTTCTGGTGATACCTACGATATCGACCTCCTGAAAGGCGTCGTTACCGATCAGATTCATCGGTACCTGTCCGGTAAAACATACCAGAGGAACACTGTCATAATTTGCTGTTGCAATTCCTGTAACCAGATTCGTTGCACCAGGCCCGCTTGTAACCAGACATACACCAACCTTTCCGGTTGATCTTGCATATCCATCTGCTGCATGAACAAGTGCCTGCTCATGTCTTGGAAGAATCATATCGATTCCCTCTGCATCGTATAATGCGTCAAATAAGTCGATCGCTGTTCCACCCGGATAGGCAAACAGTGTATCAACATGTTCTTCCTGTAATGCTTTTACAAACATCTGTGCTCCATTAATCTCCATAACCTATATCCTCCTTTAATTGTCATCCATATAAATTTCCAAAAAGAGCGTTTCCCATCCACTAAAAAAGCCCTAAGCCGTATATCAGCTTAGGGCGAATAATCATATCCGTGGTACCACCTAAATTCAGGTTCTTCCTGCTCTCATCCAATACTTACAAATCTTATCTGCGTTATATTGTATTCCTATAACGGGGAAATCCGTTGAATCCTACTCAGCACTTCTTATGAAGTCATGCTTTTCAGTCCACTGCTCGAAGGCTACTTCCATACATCCTAGCTGAAGATTCTCACCACCATCTTCTCTCTGGGAGCCGGTCCTGTATGTACTCCTCCTTGTCATTGCATTTGACATATAAACTGTTGTTACTTTAGCATAAATGAGAAAAAAAGTCAATGCGTTTTCTGGGAAAAATCACCAAAACACCTGCATCAAACATACAGGACAATCCCCTTTTCTAAACGTTCGATCTCAAAGGCTGCATCCCGGTTGGCATCATATGTAATAAAGATCACCTTTGCAAACCGATGAATATCATGACGGAATTATCATTTGGTGTATCCAGTTCTTTTACCATGGTCTTTCCCATCTTAGCTGACATTTTCCAATGAATATTTTTGATACTGTCACCTTTCATATATTCCTTGATCTGAAGGATCTCTGAAATATCATTTCCTTTTACATGCTTGTAATTCACATCATTCTCGCTCACAAGACTGCCTTCTACATCATACAGATCCATGGAACACTCTTTCGGATATTGATAAAACATACTATAACAGATTGATCTCCGTTGAATCATCATTATCATTATTGTCCTGATCACTGCTGGAATCTTCTGATTCTGAATCCTGATTATCGGAACCACTGACCGCACCGTTACCAATGGTACTGTTATCATCCTCAGAATAGAAGCCCGGTGTAACTTCAACCGGAATAAATCCAAACCCATTTCTTCTAATTTCTCGACATATGAAGCAAGCGTAACATCTGTAACACTTTGTGTTGATTTTACATCTGCATAAATATTTCTTTTTTATTTTGTATTTTTCGGCACTTTTGTTTTGTATTTTTCGGATTTCTTTTTCTGCATATTTTACTGCCCTGTTTCATACAATTATACGACGAAACCGAAACGAGTTATCTATGTGTTCTATTTCTGGATTTTATAATGTACATGGCAGATACCTGGAAACGCCCGGACATTTTCATGATATTCTGTCTGCCATGAATGCAAAGCAAAAGCATCGCGGGCCGGATGATGATGGTATTCTTCTGATGGATACATGCGGACTGTCTCATACAAGATTATCCATCCGGGATATCAAAGCCGGACTTCAACCCATGTCCCGCACTGTACAGGGAAGAACGTTCACTATCGTATTCAATGGAGAAATCTATAATACAGATGAACTGAAAAGGGAACTGATCTTACGCGGTTATTCCTTTTCCACAACATCCGATACCGAGGTACTGCTGTTTTCATACATATACTATGGGCCTGACTTTGTAAAACATATCAATGGTATATTTTCTTTTGCGATCTACGATCATGCCGAAGAAGCCATTTTACTTTACCGGGATCCATTCGGTGTAAAGCCTTTATATTATACCTTTTTATCTGACCGGACACTTGTCTTTGCATCAGAGCGAAAGGCACTGTTCTGTTATCCCGGCACATTTCCAAGACTGGATAAAAAAGGCTTATGTGAGATTTTTGCTCTTGGCCCGTCAAAAACACCGGGCTGCGGTGTCTTCAAAGGAATCGACGAACTAAAACCCGGTCATTATATCCGATATGACCGATTCGGCTGTTCCATCACTTGCTATTTTCGGATTCAAAGCATACCTCATACCGATGACTATCAGACAACCGTGGAAAAGACCTCTGATCTGTTAAACGCTGCAGTAAAACGACAGATCGTATCCGATGTTCCGATCTGTACCTTTCTGTCCGGCGGTATCGATTCCTCGATCGTCAGTGCCATCTGTGCGGAAGAACTAAAGAAACAGGGGCAGGTACTCGATACCTATTCCTTTGATTTTACCGATAATTCACGCTATTTTAAATCAAATGCCTTTCAACCGGAACAGGATCGGCCATATGTAGATCAGATGGTCTCTTTCCTCGGAACGAAACATCACTACCTGACCTGCAATATGGAAGAGCTTGCCGACCTGCTTTATGATTCCGTTCTTTCCAGAGATCAGCCGACCATGGCAGACGTTGATTCATCCCTGCTGTATTTCTGTAAGCTGGTATCTGAAAACAATAAGGTTGTGCTGACCGGAGAATGTGCCGATGAAATATTTGGCGGATATCCATGGTTCTACCGGGAAGATCTGCTTGCATCCGATACTTTTCCATGGATGACCGATCTTACACCAAGAAAGCAACTGTTGGATCCGGAATTTGCAGATGCCCTGCAGATGGATGACTATGTGAAAAATCTTTACCATCAAATCATCTCCGAGATTCCGGTGCTGCCGGAAGAATCCGATATCGAGAAATCCCGTCGCCGGATCGGTTACATGAATATCCGGATGTTCATGCAGACCCTGCTTGACCGTATGGATCGTACCAGTATGTATCATGGTCTGGAGGCAAGAGTACCATTTGCTGACATCCATCTTCTGCAGTATGTCTTTAATGTGCCATGGAAATACAAATACCGAAACCAGACAGAGAAAAGCCTGCTCCGTCATGCCGCTGTAAATCTGGTTCCAAATGAAATCCTGTTCCGGAAGAAAAGCCCGTATCCTAAGACCTATAACCCACTTTATGAAACGATCCTTGCCGACCGGTTAAGAGAAGTGATCCACGATCCTGCAAGCCCTGTCAACCGGTTTCTGGATAAAAAAGCAGTTCTACAGTTTCTGGAATCTCCGAAGGATTATGGGAAACCATGGTATGGCCAGTTAATGGCAGGCCCGCAGATGATGGCATACCTGCTGCAGGTCAACTACTGGTTAAAGGAATACCAGATCGCTGTTGAACTCTGATTCCTGTTTTATACCATAAATAAACACAGGCAGAAACTTGTGCCCGGAAAAACCCACAAGGGTGCCCATATAAATAACATCGACATTCGCGTAATTTCGTTGCGAGACCCACGCTAACTGTCAGCATCAAGCCCATGTCTGAACCCGTCAGGGTGAGTTTGGGCGACTGCTGACAAATAAGTGCGCGTGTCGAGCAGAAATGAAGCGAGTCGTGTATTTATATGGACACCATCGTGGTTTTTTCCGGGCACAAGTTCCTGCCTGCGTTATCACTTGTCACATAATACCGGCTGAAGCTGCTTCCCCTTTAAAGCCTCCTCTATCGTATCCGGTATCAGAGACAGTTTTCCGATCAGAGAATTTGGTTTCTTTACGGGATCATCCTGAAAGAATGGAACAAAATAAATATTCTTCATATTCATCAACATTCCGATATTCTTAAAATTCATCCCCATCGCATCATTTGTTGAAATGCTGATAATCAGCGGTTTATTATTTCTGATATGCGCCTTCGCTGCCATCAGCACCGGAGAATCCGTGATACCGTTACATAACTTTGCAAGTGTGTTGCCTGTACATGGAGCGATCACCAGTACATCCAGATATGCTTTTGGTCCGATCGGTTCTGCCTCCTGGATGGTAAAGATCCCTTTCTTCCCTGTTATCCTCTGAATGTCTTTTACAAAATCATCCCCTCTGCCAAATCTGGTATCGTACGTTGCAGACCGTTCGGAAAAGATCGGATATACCGATATTCCAAGCTTTGTCATTTCCTCTATCTCTATCTTTACTTTATCAAAAGTACAAAACGAACCGGTTATTGCAACGCCGCAATTGCACCCTGATAAACTCATATCTATAATCCTTTCCATTCAATACAATCCATAAAATCATTCTGATCCATACTGTTTTATCAATTCCAAGCTGTTGTGTCTGGTTCCAACTATTTAACAGAACCAGACAAATACTACTGTCTGACAATGATTTTATGTTTATTATAGTGTATGCAGGATCATAAATTATGTGACTGTTTTATCAAAGATACGACAAAACTGCCTCGCCCAGAATCTCACCGGAAGTTTTTGGTGAATACCGTCCCGGAATCCCCAGACTGTGTTTATAACAGATCCCCTGCTCATCCAGATATGCAAAATCCGTTCCGCCCGGTTTGGATGCTATATCCAAGATAACAACATCCGGACGAAGCTTTGACAAGACTGCCCGATCAAGCACAGGCGCCGGTATCGTATTGTAACAGAAATCAAATGTATCCAGCTTTTCACAGGAAGCCAACTGATTCAACAATATCGTATGGCAGTCCCCCATGGCTGCCTTAATACAGGCTTCCACACTTCTGGCTGTAACCGTCACCTCCGCTCCCATACGAAGCAGCTTCTGTGCAAGGACACGCCCGCATCTTCCATAACCGGTAACCAGACATTTGCTGTTTTCTATATTGATATCACTCATCATAAAGCTTTCCGTGATCGCACCTTCTGCCGTTGCAACCGCATTTTTTAGTGCAACACAGTCATCTTTCATATAATCATGACATGGTATACCTGATTCTGCACAGGCTTTTGTCAGTTCCTGTGAGATCACGCCCCCACATACCAGACCAAAATCCCCCACCATGAAAGCAAGTGCTTCTGCCGTAAGCCCTGAGCAGCCATTGATATGGATACCGTCCTTTGTAACCGGAACCGGAAGCAACAGCCCGGTTTCTTTTAAAGTATCATCGGTCTTGAGATTTCCAATTATATCCTGTAATTTTTCTCCGGTATCTGCAAGTTCCGGCACCTTCCATGTAAAAACCGGATAGCCCTGTTCTTTTAAATATAAGACCAGATAGTGGCAACGCAGGTCACCACCCACTACAACAAACTGTTTCAAATAATAACCTCCCTGTTTCTTTTCATCAATCTTATGCTCCATATTATATAGTAACCTGTCATCTGTTGTCCGTATAATACAACTATAATTCAACGATCAGGAATAATTTCTGTCAATATAATACTTTATGTACCCACTTATAAAATCCTTCCATGTCATTCCGGATATTGTTTCTGTAATAAATACCGGATAAATAGCATAGACCTTACCGTTAATTGACAGAACAACGGAACCAATCTGCATCCCAGTTTGCAACGGAAGTCCAAGTTTCTCCGGCAGAATATACCGGACAGTGATCTGCTCATCTTCCCGCAGTAACAATGTTTCTGAAAAGCTGCAGTTCCATGCGATCGTGGCCTTTTCTGCATCCTGCTGTCTTCTGTAATTGGGATCATACTGAATAGGAATGTCCGTTTTTTGCAGGATATCATCTTTTATGGTATGTTCCTGATAATGATCCAGTCCATAGTTCATAAGCTTTTTCGTATCTGCCCATTTATAAGTTTTATTCCCCGGCCAGCCGCATCCAAGCAAAGCTACGATGAACAGTTTTCCATCCCTTTCTAACGCTCCAACATAACAGTAACCGGCTGTTCCTGTAAAGCCGGTTTTACCTGTCAGTGCTCCATCCATCATATTCAGAAATGCATTATGATTATTGCAGGTAAAACTTCTGGTTCCTGCAAGATTGGTAAAAGAATAGACAGACGTTCTTGTGATCGTAAGAAATGTATCCTTTTCAGGCGACTCTTTGATACAATACCGCAGGATCCGAGCCAGGTCAGCAGCCGTTGTTCCATGTATTCCATGTTTATCCTTTGCATCTAAGCCATTTGGCGTAATAAAATGTGTCTTCATGCAGCCAATATCCTCTGCCTTCTGATTCATCAGCTCCGCAAATTGTTCCACACTTCCGCCAATATGCTCTGCGATCGCAACCGCACTGTCATTATGGCTTTCCAGCATCAGCGAATACAGAAGATCTTTTAACTTATATTCCTCTCCCTCTCTGATATTAAGCTGTACATCCGGCATCTTTGCTGCATAGGAAGATATGACCACCGTATCGTCCAGATCACCATATTCAAGTGCAAGGATACAGGTAAGGATCTTCGTCGTACTGGCATTTGCCCGTACTTCTTCACCTGCTTTATCATACAGGATCCTGCCGTTTTCTCCATCCATCAGAACAGCCGACAATGCATGAAGATCATTGTCTGTGATCTTTTGCTCTGTATCTACCTGAAGGGTATTACTGTTCTGTTTGCTGCGGTTATTCCAATGAACTATCCTTTGCTGCTGCGGCTGCATCACAAATGCTTTCGCAGGAATCACAGAACAGAGCAATACTGCAGCGACAAGGATCCATACAAACAGAAAACCTGCGGGAATCTTCTGTCGCCTTCTTCCTGCAGGTTTCTGTTTTCTTTTATGATATTTGAAATATAACCCTAACATACGATCACCGGATATATTCTTTCTTCATAAAAATATATTCCGGATCTGTCGGTTTTATGACTCATTATCCAGCCCGAGTGTGATCTCATTTGCCTCTTCCTGTGCTTCCTTCTTAAAGTCCTCGATCTTATCCGGACTGATCATCGGAAGCTCCTCTGTCGATGCAACGCCGAAGCTTCGCAGGAATTCCTCTGTCGTTCCAAACAGGATCGGTCGTCCCGGAGCATCCAGTCGTCCAACCTCATCTACCAGTCCGTATTCCATCAGTTTATTGATCGCATGTGCACAGGAAACTCCACGGATGGCTTCAATCTCCGGTCTGGTGATCGGCTGCTTATAGGCAACGATCGATAGGGTTTCAAGCAGTACATCCGTAAGATTTGGTTTCTTCGGTGTACAGACAACCTTTGTCAGCACATCGTAGTACTCATTTCTGGTACACAACTGATATGCATTTTCAAGCTCAACCATCTTAATGCCCCGGTCAGACTGATTATAAATTTCCAGCACCTCTTCCATCTGCTTGGACAGCTTCTTTGTCTCCATCTCCAGTGCCTTAGCCAGTCGATCTACTGACACAGACTCCCCAATGGAAAACAGTATTGCTTCAACTGCAGAAACCAGATATTCTGTACTGTATTCTTTATAAACTACCGGCTGTTCTTCTACATTTTCCAGTGTTATCTCATTTACTGTTGCTTCGTTCTCTTTTATCTCACCCATACCCATCTTATCCTCGTTCTGTCTCATTGGCTTCACCATCTGCCTGATGAATGGCTTCTGCATTTGTCTCTATTGAATCCGGCACATCTGCCTCTGTTTTATCTGTATCAGTATTCTGGCTGTTCAACTCATATGCAGCAATGTCATCTCTGGAATCAATGATGATCTCTCCAAATATCTCTTCCTGCCGGATCTGAATGGCTCCAATCTTCATAAGCTCTAATATTGCAAGAAATGTTACGATAATATTCGATCTCGATGCCTGCATTTCAAGCAGTGTCCGGAAATTGATGCCTGCAAGTCCGCGGACCTGTTCCCGTACCTCCGCCATCTTTGCTTCCAGTGAGATCTCCTCTCTCTCGATATTTTTGAACTTACTACGGATCGGATCTACCTTTTCAACCTGTTTCCGCATCACGGATTTGAAGATCTCATTCAGTTTTTCCAGATTCATATCATATTCCGAGATCAGTGCAACCGGATCCACGACCGGCTTGAAATTTTTCACCTCTGCAGGAATGCTTTCTTTTTTATAAAATGCCTTTGCACCGTCAAACTCCAGATCTTTCAGCTCACTTGCCGCATATTTGTACATCTTATACTCCAGCAATCTGCGGACAAGCTCTTCTCTCGGATCCTCTTCCTCCTCATCCTCTTCTGTTACCTTCGGAAGAAGCATCTTGGATTTGATACGAATCAGAGTCGCCGCCATGACCAGGAATTCACTCATAACATCCAGGTCTTCCTCTTCCATATGATTCACATAATCCAGATATTGCTCTGTGATCGTTACAATCGGTATATCATAAATATTTACTTTATTCTTTTCGATCAGATGAAGGAGTAGATCAAGTGGTCCTTCAAATACATTCAGTTTTACATCGATTGCCGACATATTGTCTCCCTTTATCCCATACAGACGCCATCAAGGTTTTTTCGCATCTGTTCTCTGTATGCCTATATAATAATGCAGACCAGTCCGCCATTTCCATCATTTACGATCTTCTCCATGGTATCCTGAAGCTTCTGCTTGCTTTCTACATTCATCTTATTTGTCTTTGTATTTAATCCATCCTCTACAAGCTGCTCGATCGACTTGCCAAAGATATTCACATCCCAGATATCTTCTCCATTCTCTCCGGTGCTTGTTTTGATATATTCGACCAGATCCTCCGCCTGCTCCTTCGTACCAACGATCGGTGCGATCTCTGTTGTAATATTCGCTTTGATCATATGAACCGATGGTGCCTCTGCCTTGATCTTTACTCCATATTTGTTGCCTGCCTTAATCAGCTCCGGTGTTTCCAGTGTAATATCCTTCTTTTCCGGCATTACCAGACCATAACCGCCGTTTTTCACACTGTCAAGTGCATTTATAACCCCATTGCAGAACTTTTTCTTTTCTGCCATATCTTTGATCTCTGTAATAAAATCATACTCATTATGGATTTCTGTCCCAAGCATATCGGAAAGCATCTCATAATAATATCTTCCATAGATCGTAACCTGAACACTCAGCGAACCGTCTGCAAGATTTACATTGTTATATGTATACTTTTCCACATATTCATTTTCCGGAAAAGCAAAATGAACCATATCATATATGTGCTGATTGCTGTTCATGATGTCCATGGCATTCTCGATCACACTCTTTTTGATCTTATTGTCATTCTCGGATACCTCCAGCCACTTTGGTATCACAAAATTAATACAGGTGATAGGAAAACTATACAGCATCGAAGTAAAGATCGCATTGATATCATTTCTGCTCAACTGATCACAGTTTACGGGAAGAACCGCAACACCATATTTATCTACCATCGTTGCTGCAAGCTCTTTTGTTTCTTTTGCTCCCGGTCGATTTGAATTCAACAGGATCACAAACGGCTTTCCAATAGCTTTTAATTCCGCTATCGTTTTCTCTTCTGCTGCAAGATAGTTTTCTCTTGCCAGATCGCCAAAGCTACCATCACAGGTCACCACGATTCCGATCGTTGAATGACTGTTGATCACCTTCCTGGTTCCGATCTCTGCCGCTTTTGCAAATGGAATATCATAATCAAACCATGGAGTCTTGACCATCCGTTCTTTTCCATCCTCCATCTGACCTTCCGCTCCATCTACAACATAGCCAACGCAGTCGATCAGCCGGACACGCATATCGATCTCATCATCTACCCGGATCTCGACGCCTTCTTTGGGTATGAATTTGGGTTCTGTCGTCATGATCGTCTTACCGGACGCAGACTGTGGCATTTCATCCAGCGCAATCTCACGGTCATTCTCATCTTTTATATTTGGAATGACCATCATTTCCATAAACCGTTTGATAAATGTTGATTTTCCGGTTCGTACCGGACCTACAACACCTATGTAAATTTCACCATTTGTTCTGGCATTGATGTCGTTGTACACATTAAAGCCTCCCATATATACCTCCTGCATTTCTTACACATTTTCCGTTTCTGCTCCTGTATTTGTATCATAAAAAATGGAAATACAAAATCTGTTTCCTATGTAAAGATTATCATATAAGTAATATATGAAAGAGCTTTTACAAGTATGTCAAAAACTTACTCCTCTACAGATATCTCTGCCTTTCTGTCTCTGGTAAGCAGATCCACAACTGCTTCACGGGCAGGCTTGCCCTCGAATAATACCTTATTTACCTCTTCAACGATCGGCATATCGACTCCGTACTTCTTTGCAAGCTTCAGTGTCGCCTTTGCAGAATATACCCCTTCTACTACCATCTTGACCTCAGCCATTGCTTCTTTGTAGCTCTTGCCCTGTCCGATCAGATAACCGGCATTCCGGTTACGGCTGTGCTTGGACGTACAGGTAACGATCAGATCACCCATACCGGATAAACCGGCAAGTGTCTCTACATGTGCTCCCATCGCAGTTCCGAGTCGTAAGATCTCTGCCATTCCTCTGGTCATTAACGCTGCCTTCGTATTATCTCCAAAACCAAGACCATCCGTAATTCCTGCAGCCAGCGCAATAACATTCTTAACAGATCCGCCAAGTTCGATTCCGGTTACATCTGTACTGGTATACACACGGAATACATCATTCATAAACGTATTCTGGATCAGCTTAGCAGTATCCATATCGCGTGCTCCGGCTACTACTGTTGTCGGAATACCAATACCAACCTCCTCTGCATGGCTTGGTCCGGAAAGAACTGCAACCTTTGCTCCAGGGATCTCACTCTCGATGATCTCTACGATCGGAGTCAGGGTTGCCTCCTCAATGCCCTTGCTGACATTGACGATCAACTGATCGTTTGTAATGTAAGGCGCGATCTTCTTTGCTGTGCTCCGGATAAATGGGGACGGAACTGCACAGACGATCATTTTTTTCCCTTTTATCGTCTGTTCCAAATCTGTTGTAAATGTGATTGTTTCATTCAGATGAACACCTGGAAGACGATCCCTCTGCTCCCTGTATGTGTTCAGCATTTCAATCTCTTTTTCATCAATGGACCAGACGGTAACATCATGTCCATTCCCCGCCAGCAGGTTTGCAAGTGCAGATCCCCAGCTTCCTGCTCCTAAAATACCTATTATCATACTAAATACCTCTCCATCTTTATAACTTTGTGGTCGATATAATTTAACATACTATGCCTGTTCTTCTGTTGTCTTATTTCTTCCCTTTAAAGAGAATTTATTCTCTGTTCCTTTGATCAGTCTGACAATATTCTGTTTATGACGATAGATTGCAAGCAAGGTAATAAGTCCTAAAACAATGCAGCTTTCAAGTTTCATCGAATCGGATGTAAAACCATAAGAACCTGTATATGCAAATATTGTATAGGAAACTAAAAGTCCCAGGACAAGGCAGATAGAACCTACGGATACATATTTGGTTACAACCACACAGAATACGAATAATCCTAGTTCAATAAGCGCAACTCTCCAATCCAGTAAACCGATTGCGATTCCGGATGTCGCTGCAATTCCTTTACCACCTTTAAACTGCATGTAAAACGGAAAATTATGTCCAAGTACAACGCCTGCCGCTGTATAGATTACAAACAAATATACGTTTTCAATGCCAAGAGCATTCATGATAATATGTGTGATACTGCATGCGATCACTGATTTAAACAGATCACCAAGGAATACAACTGCTCCAGCCTTCTTTCCAAGTACACGGAGTGCATTTGTCGTTCCTGCATTACCACTTCCATATTCCCTTATATCAATACCATGTAATTTACCGTAAATATAGCTTGTCTGGATGATACCAAAGAAATATCCTCCAACCAGACATATGATTCTCGCCAGTACTAACATTATTTTTCTTTTCTCTCCCTGATAATAAATTTTAAAGGTGTTCCCCGGAAACCAAATGCTTCTCTGATCTTGTTTTCAATATAACGTGTATAAGAGAAATGCATCAGTTCTTTATCATTTACGAATATAACAAATGTAGGCGGCTTAACAGCTACCTGCGTAATATAAAACAGCTTCAGACGTTTACCTTTATCTGTAGGCGGCTGCTGCATCGCAACTGCTTCTGTCATGATCTCGTTCAATACACCAGTCGCAACACGAAGCGAGTGATTCTCGATGACAGCATCGATTGTTTCAAATAATTTCGGAAGTCTCTGTCCGGTCGCTGCCGATACGAATAACAGCTCTGCATAAGGCATATAAGACAGCTTTTCCCGGATCTCCTTTGTAAACTTATAAATGGTCTTGTCGTCTTTTTCCACAGCATCCCATTTGTTTACAACGATGATCATACCTTTTCCACGTTCATGTGCAATACCTGCGATCTTCGCATCCTGATCTGTGATACCCTCTGTTGCATCAATGACCAGAACCGCTACATTACATCGTTCAACAGCCGATACAGTACGGATGATACTGTAACGCTCAATATCTTCTTTGATCTTGCTCTTTCTTCGAAGTCCTGCAGTATCAATAAACACATACTCCGTTCCATTTCTGACGATTTCGGTATCGATCGCATCTCTTGTCGTTCCGGCAATATCAGATACGATCACACGGTTCTCACCCAGGAGCTTATTGATGATCGATGACTTACCTACATTCGGCTTACCGATAATGGCAATTCTAGGTCTGTCATCTTCCTCTTCATTTTTTGATTCTTCATCAAAATGAGACACAACTTCATCTAACATATCTCCGATTCCAAGTCTGGATGCACCGGATATTGGAACAGGATCGCCCAGTCCGAGATTATAGAACTCATATACATCATTCATATATTTCTCAAAGCTGTCCACCTTGTTTACAACAAGGATCACCGGCTTCTTCGATTTACGGAGCATCTGGACTACCTTATGGTCATCGTCCACAAGTCCCTGTCTGACATCTGTCATAAATATGATAACATCAGCAGTCTCAATGGCGATTTCTGCCTGCTCCCGCATACTTTTTAAAATAATATTGTCGCTTTCCGGCTCAATTCCACCGGTATCTATGATCGTAAAATTATAATCGAGCCAGCTCACATCTGCATAGATTCTGTCTCTGGTTACGCCAGGCGTATCTTTTACAATTGAAATTTTCTCTCCTGCCAGTGCATTGAACAGGGTAGATTTACCTACATTTGGACGTCCAACGATGGCTACTATCGGTTTACTCATTTACGTTTCCTCCGTCTGCTGTCGATTTCAGCATGATAACAGCTCCCAGATTGCCACGTTTCCCATGGCTCGCCCTGTGTGAAAACAGGAAATCCGGATTGCAGCATGTACATATGTCGGTTACATTTATATGGTCAGGCAATATACCTGCACCAGTCAGATTATAATAATTTGCCCGATGTAAATCAAGCAAATACTTACCATTTCCAATTTTTTTTGTCATTTTATCATACTGTTCCGGTAAATAAGCATCCTGAAATGCCTCAGCTACATCCTCGCTTACCTCATAACAGTTCTGACAAATAGACGGTCCGACCGCACAGATCAGATCCGAAGCCTCACATCCATACTCCTTATTCAAGGCTTCGACCATATGGAGGCTGATGTTCTTAACGGTTCCGCGCCAGCCGGAATGATTCATGGCTACAACCTCTTTTACAGGATCATAGAAGAAGACCGGTGCACAATCCGCATAAAACGTGATCAATGGCAAATCCTTTACATTCGTCATCAGACCATCTGTTTCCGTTATATCCGATTCTCTTGTGATACCTTTTCCGGCATCTTCCTCTGTTATTTTACGGATCACAGTTTCATGTACCTGATCAGAAAATACCAGTCTTCTGTAATCATATCCGACTGCCTGTGCCAGCCTCCTGTGATTCTCCATAACTGCATCCATATCATCTCCACGATGAAAGCTCAGGTTCATCGTAGAATATATTCCTTCACTGACCCCACCAAGTCTCGTTGAAAATCCATGAACGATCCCCGGCAGTTCCAGATTCTTAAATACAATATACGGAACTCCGTTTTCCTCTTTTATCTCTGTTGTCTTATCCTGATTGATATATGTTATGTTATACATTTTCATACCTCATAACCTTAATAATATCCCTGATAAGGGAAGGCATCTTTCATATGATGGATCTCATTCTCCGCCACCGCAACCACATCGAATCGTACCGGTGTATTGTAAGGATCATATCCATATCGTTTCATATAATATAGGGCTACCCTGCTGATCTGACGCTGTTTGACAGGTGTTACCGCCGCCTCCGGCGATCCGTATCTGCTGTTGCTCCGATATTTTACTTCTACAAATATCAGATACCCATCTTTTGATACGATCAGGTCGATCTCTCCGGATGCGACCCGGTAATTTCTCGCAAGTATCCGGTAACCTGCATCTTTCAGATATGATGCAGCCATCTCTTCATATTCTGTTCCCTTTTTTCTTGTATTATAATGGTCGATACAGTTGTTCTCCTTTTTTCTGTCTATCTTCTATTCTTTCCAGAAATGTGTGATAAAAGATCTTCTGTGGATCTCACATGGTCCAAGTAATTTTAATGCTTCTATATGCTCCTTAGATCCATACCCCTTATTCTTTGCAAATCCGTATCCCGGATAGATCTCATCATAAGAAACCATCAGACGGTCTCTTGTTACCTTCGCTATAATACTAGCGGCAGCGATCGAAGCAGATTTTGCATCTCCTTTTATGATCGAAACCTGTGGGATCTCTACCTCCGGTATCTTAACCGCATCGTTTAATAACAAATCTGGCTGAACCGTAAGCTTACGGATTGCGATCCGCATGGCTTCATAATCTGCATTTAAAATATTGATCTGATCGATCAGCTTCTCATCTGCCATACCGATTCCGTAAGCAACCGCTTTTTCTATAATCTCATCATATAATTCTTCACGCTTCTTTTCAGAGAGCTGCTTGGAATCATTCAGATACAGAATATCACAATCCTTTGGCAGGATCACAGCCGCCGCTACTACCGGACCTGCCAATGGGCCACGACCTACCTCATCAATTCCACAGATATACTGACAGTCAGCATGCTGTCTCTCATATTCAAACATATGCTCCATCCGGTCGAGCTCTTTTTGATATGCTGCAATCCTCTTTTTCACTGAAAGGATCAGTTTTTTTACACCCTCACGGTCATCCTCTGCATATTTTTCTATTACTTGTTTTACTGCATTCACATCTGCATTTGAAAATTCTGCTTTAATCTCTGTTATGCTTTTTCTTTTGTTCTCCATCTTATCCTCATATAAGCATAAATGGCTGTTGTTTCTTACACACAGCCATTTATCTGCACTTATTATTCTTCTTTATTCAGAAAACCGAAGCCTCCGGTAAACCGGAATACTGCTTTCCCCACAAATTTATTCTTATGGATATTACCGACATCCGACAACCGACTGTCCCGGCTGTTATTCCGGTTATCACCCATAACGAAATACTCATCATCACCAAGTGTGACCGGTTCTGCCGCAAGCCCTCTGTGATTTTCTTCTATGACTTCTTTTCCATAATCTTCCTCCAATGGTTCATCATTGATATAGATCACACCATCTTCATCAATATATACGGTTTCACCCGGAAGTCCAATGATACGTTTGATATAATAGGTATCATCTTCTTCCTCGTATGGAAATACAACAATATCAAAACGTTCCGGATCTTTAAAATGATAGGACAGTTTATCGATCCAAAGGCTGTCACCATTATGAAGGGTATCATTCATGGAATCTCCGCTCACCTCTGTACGCTGTCCAACATATGTAAGGATCAACCAACATACTGCAACGATCGCCAGAATATATAAAGCGAGACTGATTAAATCTTTTACGATATTGATCTCTTCTTTCTCCTGTTTCTTCTTTTTCTTGTCTTTTTTCTTCTTTTTTCTCGGCTGTTCTTCTTCCTCCAGTACATGAGTATTGGAGGATGCATCTGAATCAGCAAAATAATTCGTTACTGTTTCTCCGGCTTCATTTACAACATCAGACGCTGCTTCATTCTTTTCTTCCGTCTCTGCCTGCTCCGAAGGAATTGTTTCTGTTTCTTCCTTCTTCTGCTCCGGATCTATTCCCTTTTTCTTTAACTTTGCAAGCTGCTTTTCACGCTTCTTTTCAAGCTTTTCAATCTCTTTTTCCCGTGCTTTTTTTGCGGGATCATCGTCAAATATAGCATTCAGTGCTTCCACACGTTCGTTATCATCTTTCATATCAACTACTTATCCTTTACAACAGCCGGTCGTTCCAGTGATATCCTGCCAAGCTTCCCTGCCCGGAAATCATCCAGTAGCTGCGCTGCAGCTTTATCGATATCCAGTTCGCCGCCTTTTTTTATACATGCCCTTTTTTCTGCGATCTGTTCCAGAATATGAACAAAATCGGCATCCTCATTAATATTATACCTATCAACAAGGCTCTGACAATAGTTTAATTGTAAAAATTTGATCAATTCATACGCAAGGTCGGTAATACTTAAAATCTCATCATTGATCGAACCGATAAAAGCAAGTCGTAATCCAACCTCTTTATCATCAAATTTGGGCCACAATATTCCTGGGGTATCCAATAATTCAATATCTTTTCCAAGACGTATCCATTGCTTTCCCTTTGTAACGCCCGGCTTATTTCCAACCTTTGTACATGCTTTTCTGGCATAAGAATTGATAAATGTAGATTTACCGACATTTGGAATACCAACAATCATCGCACGAAGCGGCCGGTTAATGATCCCACGCTTTCTGTCTCGCTCGATCTTTTCTTTACAAGCTTCCTTTACCACATTACTGATATTCTTCATGCCATCACCGGATCTTGCATTGATCTTTGCTACAAAAAATCCTTTTTCTTTATAATAATTTTCCCATTCTGCTGTTGCTGATGCATCTGCCAGATCTGTCTTATTCAACAGGATCAGGCGGTATTTGTGCGCTGCAAGTGCATCAATATCCGGATTCTTGCTGCTGTATGGCACTCTGGCATCGATCAGCTCGATCACAACATCGATCAGCTTGATGTCTTCCTGCATCATACGTTTTGCTTTTGTCATATGTCCGGGATACCATTGTATATTCATCGTGTCTTTATCCTTCCTAATATCTCTGCTTTTTTCACATTTCCCACTTTCAGGAATCTGGAATCTTCACTGTTATTGACATTATCACCAAGCAGGAAATACTCATCATCCCCCAGCTTTACTTCATTCTCTGCCAGTCCTGCTGTAAATATATAATCATCAAATGGCAGATCCGTCCGTTCACCGCCATCAATATATAATTTTCCATCTCTGATCTGAACGGTCTCTCCCGGCAATCCGATCACACGTTTAATATCATAATAAGCATCCGGCGTATCAACACTTCGGTATGCAACAATGTCATATCGATCCGGAGAGCTAAGAAGGTAACATAACTTATTTACTGTAACCTTCTCCTGATTAGTACACACCGGATTCATGGAATCACCAACGACATACACAGACTGAAAACAATAAGAAACCATTCCATATCCCAGCACAACTGCGATCAGAACGGACAACAGCCAGCCAAATATCGTTCTGACCGTACGCCTAAAGCTTCTTTCTTTTCTTCTCTGCCGACGTTTCTCCCGCCGTATTCTTTTTCTGCGTTCACTTTTATCGCTCATATCTCTACTCCGATAGATTCATATTACAAAAATGGCTGGAGCTATCAACCCCAGCCACTTTTTCATGTAACCTGTAAAAATTATTTAACAAGCTCTTTAACCTTTGCAGCTTTACCAACTCTTGAACGTAAGTAGTAAATCTTAGCTCGTCTTACTTTACCATGTCTAACTACTTCAATCTTCTCAACAAATGGTGAATGTACTGGCCATGTCTTTTCTACGCCAACACCGTTTGAAAACTTTCTAACTGTGAAAGTCTCTCTGTTGCTTCCACCCTGTCTCTTAATAACAGTTCCTTCGAAAATCTGGATTCTCTCTCTGTTACCTTCTTTGATCTTGTTGTGTACCTTAACAGTATCACCTACTGCAAAGTCAGCAACTTCTGCCTTCATCTGAGAAGCTTCAAGATTCTTAATGTAATCGCTATTCATTTGTGTGACCTCCTTGATATTTAGATGTTCTTACTACCACACCGGTACAGAGGACCATCGATTTTTTTCACAACTCGTTCAGTTTACCATACAAATAAAAAGAATGCAAGAAAAATCTACACCTTTTTTGGTGTACGACCTTGCATTCTTTTGCCATAGTTCATGCTATGGAGCTGGTGGGATTCGAACCCACGTCCAAAAGCTCATTCATCACGGCATCTCCCATCACATTCCGTATTTTAACATTTCCTCAATACCACGCCTACGGACAGGCTGGATACATCGGTAGCTTCATGAATTTTCCGATACCGCAAAGCTTAAGCACCGGAGTTTCCCGTTGGATGATACCAGGTCTAAAAGGTACGGGGGACCTTAAAGCTGGCAGTTGCCTTTAATTAGGCAGCGTAAGCTAAATTATCGTTAGCGTTTATATTTAGTCTAAGTTTTAACGTGGTCCTAGTCCACGGATGGCTTCCATGACTGCAAAACCCCTGTCGAAACCAGTCAACCCCTGGTTTATAATGGAAAGCTCTGTTGTCAGGTGCTTTCTTATATATTACTCAGCAGCTTCTGTAGTGTCAGTCTCTGCTGTAGTTGTCGTTTCAGATGAAGCATCTGCTTCAGAAGCTGTATCTTCAGAAGTATCACTGTCAGTATTCTCTGCATCGGATGCTGTAGCTGTACTGCTGTTCTCAAAATAGCTTCCATATCCCTGTTCTGCCCATGTCTGGCTGACATATGCGCCAAGCTTCTCAGCTTCTACATACTTTGGAATCGCTTTGTATATCTTTACACCCAGTGTAGCTGCAAGAATACATCCAACTAACACGCCAAATATGCACCATCCAAGGATTTTCTTTCTCTTTTCATGCTTCATGATCGCTGCGCGGTTCTTCTTCTCATATTTTCTTTTATCTACTTTACTCTGGCTCACTTACCTGACCTCCCAGTAAAAATCTTATTGGAGTATATCACATCTGTATGAAATATTCCAGTATTTCACAAAATCTTTAAAACTTCATATGAAATATCGGGAATTATCCAGTCCATCAGCCTCGGATATTCTGGAAATCCTGTATCAAATCTTACAAATTACGGATCTTGAACTCACGCTCATTCTCACGCTTGACATCCTTCTTCGCAATGTCCTGACGTTTGTCGTATAATTTCTTACCTTTTGCCAGTCCGATCTCCATCTTAACCAGACCGTCACGGATATAAACCTTTAAAGGAACGATCGTGTATCCCTTCACCTGCTGGGCTCCCATCAGCTTATTGATCTCGTATTTGTGAAGTAGCAGCTTTCTGGTACGAAGCGGGTCTTTATTAAATATATTACCCTTTTCATATGGGCTGATATTCATACGGTAAATGTAGATTTCTCCTTTATCGATACTGATAAAGGATTCTTTGATGCTACAATGTCCTTGTCTGACTGATTTTACTTCTGTTCCGGCCAGTGCGATCCCTGCCTCGTACTTTTCTTCTATGAAATAATCAAAATATGCCTTTTTGTTATTTGCGATGAGTTTGTTTCCTCTTTCCTTTGCCATGTCCTGCTTCATCTCCTTCTTTGGCATCTGACCGGATCACGAATTCGATCCGTCTGCTCTGTTTGTCTGCCAGCTTTACTTTTACCTTAACGGTATCACCGATCGAATATTTCTTTCCGGTTGATTCTCCGATCATAGCATATTCATCCTGCGAATACACATAAAAATCGTCATAAAGTGTCGACACATCTACAAATCCCTCAATAGTATTTGGAAGCTCTACAAAAATACCACGGTTGATGACTCCTGATATGATACCTTCAAATTCTTCTCCGATATGATGCTCCATGTATTCCACTTTCTTTAAACGCTCGACCTGACGTTCTGCTTCTTCTGCGCGGCGTTCTTTTCTGGAATTATCATCGCTAACCTTTGGAAGGATCGCATCATAATGCGAAAGTCTCCTGTCATCCAATCTTCCATGAATATTATCCTTGATGATCCTGTGGATCTGAAGATCCGGATATCTTCGGATCGGCGATGTAAAATGGCAGTAATATTTACAAGACAATCCAAAATGTCCTTCACATTCCGTCGAATATCTCGCCTGCCGCATCGTACGAAGTGTCATACGGCTGATCAGATTCTCACATGGCTCACCCTCGATCTTTGATAACAGCTTCTGGAACTCCTTCGGATGAATATTCTCTTTGGATGCCTTAAAGTAATATCCAAACTTGCTGATCAGAATGGATAACTGTTTTACACGCTCCGTATCCGGTGCTTCATGGATACGATATTCAAATGGAATCTGTTGCCAGAAATAGTCCTCAGCGATTGTCTCATTTGCAGCCAACATAAAGTCTTCAATGATCTGATTCGAACGTCTTCTCTCATACACTCCGATATAAGATACCTGACCGTCTTCATCAACTGTGATCTTAGACTCATCAAAATCAAAATCAATCGAACCTCGCTCATGTCGGATCGTTCTTAACAACTCTGACACATGAAGCATTAATTCAAACATCGGAACCAGTTCTTTATATTTTTCTGTTTCTGTCGGATCATGATCCTCTACGATCGCAGATACACTTGTATATGACATTCTGCGGTCAACATTGATCACCGATTCACAGATCTTATGATTGATGATCTTGCCGTTTGCATCTATATCCATCAGGCAGCTAAGCGTCAGACGGTCTTTTCCCTCATTCAGTGAACAGATACCGTTTGACAGCTTATGCGGCAGCATCGGTATGACCTTATCGATCAGATAACAGCTTGTTCCACGCTTCAACGCTTCTTTATCAAGTGGAGAATTCTCCCTTACATAATGTGTAACATCTGCAATATGAACGCCAAGCTTATATAACCCGTTTTCCTCATAGAGTGTGATCGCATCATCCAGATCCTTTGCATCCTCTCCATCGATTGTAACGGTCTGCAACTGTCTGAGATCGGTTCTTCCTGCCATCTCTTTCGTTGTTACCTCATCCGGTATATTCTTCACCTCTGCCATAACAACATCCGGAAAATCAACCGGAATATCAAGATCTCTTACAACCGATAATACATCCGTCTCCGGATCATTAATATGCCCAAGTATCTCAACGACACGTCCCTCTGCAGATTTAGACTTTTCTCCATAATTTGTGATCTCCACAACAACCTTATGTCCGGTTACTGCTCCCATGGATTTCTTCTCCGGTATAAAGATGTCACTGTCTAATTTACCGTTATCCGGAATCACAAAACCAAAGTTCCGGTTCTTCTGATAGGTTCCGACCAACTGTTTTAAACCTCGTTCCAGAATCCGTTCTACATGCACTTCTGTTGATCTGCCCCGGTTGCCGGATGCAACACGGATCAGCACTTTATCATTATGGAATGCTCCCATCGTATACTTCTGTGGGACAAAGAAATCTTCCTTATATCCTTCCACACGGACAAATCCAAATCCTCTCTGATTGCTGATGAATGTACCGACAAGGACACCCTTTCCAAGCTTCTGATACTTACCTTTGGAGGTTTTCTCGATTCTGCCCTCATCGACAAGCTCATTTAAGATTTCTAACAGATCATCCTTATCACGTCCTCCGATCTGAAGCAGATAACAAAGCTCTTTAAATTTCAACGGTCTGTAATCATCGTCATTGATCAGGGTATATATATTCTCTTTTCTTTCATTCTTTAATTCTTCTGTCATAAATACCTCTCCGTATATCTAAAAAGTGCTTACATATAGGATATATGTAAGCACTGATAAATTCTGTATATGAACTAGAACAGCTTAGAATCAAGAAGCAATGCAATTACTATAAAAAGAATACCAAGCACTGTTGTGATCTTTCTGAGAACCGCATCTTTTGAACTTCCTTTATTCTTGCCCCAGTATGAATTATCATAATTACCGCCGGTAATTGAACTTGTCAGACTGGCTGATTTACCTTCCTGTGACAGGACAATAATTGTTAATGCTATACATATAATTACATATACGACCATGATAATTGTCTTTACCATATTGCCACCTCCATTCCAAGTGTTCTGGTGTCAAATGCACTTATACACCAACTTTGTCCATAATAACATAGTCATTTGAGATTCGCAACCACTTTTTTCATGATTCTGCAAATCTGCTTTTCAGATCAAAGCCATGATTCATAGGTCCGCTTCCATGTCCCAGATCCATGCCATCCGCAAGCGCACCGGATATATAATCTTTTGCGTTTCTTATCGCCTCATCGATCTTATACCCTTTTGCAAGATTTGATGCGATTGCACTTGATAGTGTGCATCCGGTTCCATGAGTATTCGGATTATCGATTCGTTTTCCATAATACCAGTTGACTTTTCCGTCCGAATATAAGACATCATTTGCATCGTTGATACTGTGTCCTCCCTTGCAGAGAACCGCACAGCCATAGACTTTTGATATTTTTTCAGCTGCACGAACCATATCCTGTTCATCACGGATCGTCATTTCGGCCAATACCTCTGCTTCTGGAATATTCGGAGTAATGACCTCTGCGATCGGAAGCAGACATTCTTTTAAAGCACCGATCGCATCTTCGTCGATCAGCCGGTGTCCACTGGTTGATACCATAACAGTATCCACTACCACATGTTCTGCCTGATATTCCTTTATTTTATCTGCGATCACACGGATCAGTTTCTCAGAAGCGACCATGCCGATCTTAATCGCATCCGGCCGGATATCCGTAAATACAGCATCAAGCTGTAAGGCGAGCATCTCGGATGATGTTTCCTGAATTCCTGTTACACCCATCGTATTCTGGGCAGTTAATGCCGTGATCGCGCTCATGGCATAACAACCATTTGCCATAATGGTCTTTATATCTGCCTGGATTCCCGCACCGCCGCTGGAATCACTTCCGGCTATTGTAAGAACTGTCTTCAACCCTTTTGTCTCCTTTACTTTTACAAATACTTTCGTTACCGGTCTGTTCCTGTCTGCTGTACATTTTTATCAATTCTGTATCATACCGGTTTCTTTAAAGGAAGAAAATATTATATAATTCCTTTGTATTGTCAACATACAGCGTACTATATTTTTTCAACTCATTTATATGCTCCGCACTCGCAGCATCATAGATACCACATACTTTGAAGCCTGCGTCAAATGCTGTCCTTGCGCCATGATAAGCATCTTCAAACACCCATGTATCAGCAATGTTCGTCTGCATATACTTTGCTGCCTGAATATAGATGTCCGGATGTTCTTTTCCAATTCCTACCTCCGAGCAGGTAAGGATCTTTTTGAAAAAATGATCCATATGATTATGCTTCAGTACGGCTTCGATATGAACCCTGTCTGTCGCAGTCGCTACTGTCATTGG
This sequence comes from Clostridium sp. AF17-21AC, assembly GCF_003461365.1. NCBI lineage: Bacteria > Bacillati > Bacillota > Clostridia > Eubacteriales > Clostridiaceae > Clostridium > Clostridium sp. AF17-21AC. The sequence goes on along the minus strand of NZ_QTWY01000002.1, from coordinate 108,275 downwards.
GATCTTCCGCTCCTGTAAGGCAGATAAGAACTCTATGATCCCCGGCTTTGGTTCTGCTTCATTTCTGTAAAATGCACCAATCGTTTCATTGATCCCATCTATGATCTCAAGAATCGTTTTTGATAAACTGTAATTCTTCTTAAGATATTCTGCCGATTCTGTAATCGTAAAGGTATACAGTTTTTTCTGGAGATGGGGTTCTGCTTCGATACCCATTCCTGCCAGATACCGTTCTGCCGCATGTTCCCACATTTCCATAGAATCGATCAGTGTTCCGTCTATATCAAAGATCGCACCTTTTATCATCCTTATTCTCCTAACATCTTCTTTGTCTGTTTTTTTAGATCTGCCGTGGCAGCCTCAATATCTGTCTGACCAAAGATCGCACTGATAACTGCGATACCACAAATTCCACTTTGATTTAATTTCACAACATTATCTCTGGTTATGCCGCCGATTGCAATAACCGGGATATGCACATGCTCACAGATTTCCTTTAACGTCTCAAAACTGACTTCTGTTGCATCATCCTTGGATCCGGTTGGAAATACCGCACCAACGCCCAGATAATCCGCTCCATGCTCTTCAGCCAGTTCTGCCTGTTCCACTGTCTGTGCGGATACTCCGATGATCTTATCGTCTCCCAGCACCTTTCTGACATCTAAGGCCTCCATATCAGACTGTCCGACATGAACACCATCCGCTCCGATCTTCTTTGCAAGCTCTACATTGTCATTGATCACAAAAGGAACCTTATAGTTTCTACATAATTTCTGGATCTCAAGCGCTTCTTTATAAAATGCTTCATCATCCAGATTTTTCTCACGAAGCTGGATAAAGGTCGCTCCGCCTTTTAATGCTGCCTCTACCTGACTGATCAGAGTTGCACCGTTCAACCAGTGTCTGTCTGTTACTGCATATAGCAGAAGCTCCTCCGGTTTTGTATTTGTCTGCTTACTCATAGCCTCATTCACTCCTTATCTGATCTCACACTTTGCCATACTGCAAAGCTTATCTGCATCCATATTATAGATTGCGTCAATAATGCGGTTTCTATAAGTTGAATTGCCATCTGTAGACTCCATATTCGCAAATCCGACTTCTCCGGCAACTCCCATCAGTATAACGGCAGTTGCAGCAGCTTCCAGTTTGTTATCCGGATTTGCTGTCAGATAAGCTGTCATAAGACCGGACAACTGGCATCCGGTTCCTGTGATCTTACCCATCTCCGGTCTTCCGTTCCGGATCACATAACAGGTATCTGCATCTGCTACCAGATCGATTGCACCTGTAACAGCGATGATACAGCCAAGTTTTCCCGCAAGTTTCTTCACAAAAGTAACTGCCGGATCGAGAGTATCTTCTGTGACTGCATCTGCCACATCTGCATCTACGCCTTTTGTACTGCCGGAACCAAATGCAAGTGTCTTGATCTCGGATATATTTCCACGAATCACATCAAATTTTATTTCATTTAAAAGCTTTATCGCTGTCTCCGTACGAAGTCTGCTGGCACCTGCGCCCACCGGATCAAGCAGCACGGCATGTCCCAGCTCATTTGCCTTTTTGCCGGCGGCAAGCATAGATGGGATCGTATTCTTATTTAAGGTTCCAATATTAATATTTAAGCCACCACAGATACTGGTGATATCTTCTACATCGTCAATATCATCTGCCATGATCGGACTTCCTCCACATGCCAGAAGCACATTTGCAACATCGTTTACTGTTACATAATTCGTGATATTATGCACCAGTGGAGTTTTCATCTTTACATTTTCAAAACATGTTTTTATCATTTTATCTACCTCCTGTAATAGCAGCTTAACTATACTCAGTTTTCTTCTCTTTTTCAACTATTTTTATTTGAAAAGATATTCTCTTATTTAAAATTCCTGCCACCAGCCTGCCCGGCTGATTTATATTAATTAATGTCTACTTCTTTCAATTTATAATTCATAGTAATCACGCTTTTTTCATAAAATACTGATGAACACATGAACTGGAGTTTTCCTTATGAAGCATCCTTCTGTCTTATCGGTCCGCTCATTCTTCTTATATCCGGCTTTCATCCTGCTTATTATCGTCCTTTGCCTGAATTCTTCCTTTGTTTCCAAAAGTTTCGCAGAGGGTCTTGTGTTGTGGTATAACAATCTGGTGCCCCTTCTGCTCCCATTTCTTCTAATCTCCGGCTTCTTTCTCTCGATGATCGACTGGAACCATCCAAACCGGGCAGGCTGTCTGATTCTGTTATTCTTATGCGGTCTGTTCTGCGGCTACCCGGTCGGCGCGATTGCTATAGGCAGGCTCTACAAAAATCAAGTCATATCAAAAAATTTCGCCCATGCCATTATGCCCCTCTGCAACAACATCAGTCCTATGTTTCTGATGGGATATGTCTGTAACCAATATCTGAACGGACAGATAAATACTATCACCGTACTGGCAATCATCTACCTGCCACAGATCTGCTATGCTGTTCTATATTATCTGATATCTAAAACTGCTTTGCACATTTCACCTTTTACTCTGTCCGAATACGCCGCAACACGGAATGAAAGCAATGCACCATCTGTTATCGAAAACAGTATAACAACCATCACCGTTATAGGAATCTATGTCGCTGTTTTCTCCGTTTTGTATAACCTTGCGATTGCATGTGGAGGAAATATACCAACTTTCCATATTCTGGCATGCTACCTGGAGATAACAAAAGGTCTGTCCGAATTATCCGTTTTTCCACTTTCTTCCATACAAAAAACAGCTCTGATCCTTTCTGTTACATCGTTCGGAGGAGTCTCATCCCTCTTCCAGTCCATGCACATTTTAAAAGATACAAAGCTGTCTTTTGTACGCTATACATTCGGTAAATGTATCTGCGCTGTATTCAGTTATCTAATGACGCTTTTATTCTTAAATTACAGGATATAAATTCCTAATCATCTAAAAAATCATCGTCAAAATCATCATCCTCGTCATCTTCGTCATCATTGGAGTATTCTGTCTTACCATATACGTTATAATCCTGCTCATTTTCTACAGTTGTATTATTCTCCTCTGATGCTGTCTGTGTAGCTTCTTCAGGAGCTACAGCCTGCTGTGCTGCTCCGGTCATATTTGCAATATCTCCATTAATCTCATTTGTATTATTCAATACAATATCCAGATTTGACTGTAAGGACTGAATCAGGTTATCGTAATTTGTCTTTTCAGCCTCTAATGTTGCATTAATATAATTGCTGACCTCTGTAAGCTTATCCTTCGTGTAATACATAGAACCCAGACGAATCTCGTTTGCATCTGCATTTGCTTCGTTTACAATCTGATCAGCCTGACTTCTTGCCATATCTAAAATCTCATTCGCACGGATATTTGCAAGTTCTACGATCTGACTCTGATCAACCAGCTTATTTGCCTCTGCAACAGATTCTGTAATAATGGAATCTGCCCTTGTTCTGGCATCTGCAAGTATGGCTTCCTTGTTACGCATGATCTTCTTGCAACGCTCAATTTCATTTGGAAGCTTTAATTTTAATTCATTCAGCATCTGTTCCAGATCATCCTTTGGAACAATAATCATACTGGATGACAATGGTTTATACTTACAATTATCTATAAAAATCTCAATCTCGGAAATCATTTCCTCAATGCCTTTTTTTGCCATGACTTATTTCCTCCTAATACTATCTGCTATATTTTTCTTTTATCCGATCGACAACTCCTGCTGGTACAAACTGTTCCACATCTACACCAAAGCTGGCATACTCTTTTACGATACTGGAACTCAGATATGCATAATCAATACTGGTTGTCAAAAATACGGTGTCTATCTCAGGAGCAACCTTGCGATTACTCTGCGCGATCTGTAATTCATATTCAAAATCGGTTACAGCCCTTAAGCCTCTGATGATCGTCTTCACCCCATTCTGTCTGGCAAAATCAATCAGCAGACCTCCAAAACTCTCAACACGAACATTCGGTATGTCTGACACCACTTCAGACAACATATTAACACGTTCTTCTACAGAAAACAATGGAGTTTTTGAAGTATTATTCAAAACACCGATTATAACTTCGTCAAACATCTCCGCAGAGCGTCTGATAATATCAAGATGTCCTAATGTTACGGGATCAAAGCTTCCCGGATATATTGCACTGCTCATTTTTATAGAATCTCCTGTATAAATGTATGCTTATTTGTCTTGTATTTCTTCACACGATCGATCTCATATCCTATATCGGTCAGATAATCGTATTCCGTATCCAGATCTGATTCTACAATGATCCAGGTATTCTTATCAACAATGCCGGATGATGCAAGACGGTTCAGCACCTGTTTTTCCAATAATTTTCCATATGGCGGATCCATAAATATAATATCAAACACAAGTCCTGACCGTTCCAGACTGTCGATCGCTGCAACACAGTCTCCTGTGATGACTCTTGCCTTATCTTTCAATTTCGTAAATTCCAGATTCCGGTTAATGCAGTCAACCGCTTTCCGGTTCTGTTCTACAAGGACTGCCTGTTTTGCTCCACGACTCAATGCTTCGATCGCAATCGCACCGCTTCCGCTGAACAGATCCAGGAATGTACAATCCGGCAATTCTCTCGATATGATATTAAATAAGGTCTCTTTGATCCGATCGGTTGTCGGTCTGGTATCCATCGTGTCGATCGTTTCCAGCCGAAGACTTCTGGCAGTTCCCGCTATTACTCTCATAAATCATGATCTCCCATAGGTTGTTAAAATCTTTTTTTATTGTATATATTTCATCCCTTTTGTCAATAGAAACTCTCAATTTTTTCCTTAATATACCTTCCGCTGTCTGACAGATCATCATCTGTAAAACCGCTTGTCTTTGTACAGGAGGAATCAAATAATGATGACGTTTCAGCTTTGTTTGAGATATTCCATGCCGCATAGCTTAAGTTCTTATCATTGATCAGATCAAACCATGCATCAGACTGATCATAATCAATCGAACCGTTTCCTGATGCATCACACAAGCCAAACTCTGATACAAAAATCGGGAGTCCGGAATCAAGTGCCGACTGAACCTTATTTCTCAGATCATCCTTATGGGTTGCGGCATAGAAATGAACCGCATACATCAGATTGGTCTGATCTGTGATCGGATCTGCAGCTGCCACATCCACATCCTGACTCCAGGTTGGTGTTCCGACAATGATAATGGCATCCGGTGCATTTTTTCGTATGATCGGGATGATCGTTTCCGCATAGCTCTTTACAGAATCCCAGGTTGTACCACCATTTGGTTCATTTGCGATCTCATAGATCACATTTCCGTAAGAAGCATATTTCTTTGATATCCGGTCAAAGAAATCCTTTGCATCATCTATATGCATATTTGGATCATTGTCATTTAAAATATGCCAGTCAATTATCACATACAATCCAAGATCCGTTGCTGCATCAACACCTTTTCCCAGAAGCTCCTCGATCTCTGATTTATTTCCGCCTGAACAATATCCATAGGAATCTCCTGTATCTGTATACATAGCAAAACGTACCAGATTGATACCAAAGGAATCTTTGAAATACTGATAAGTGTCCTTGCTTACAAAATCAGCAAACCAGGTAAGTCCGTGTGTACTGACACCTTTTAACTGGAATTTACTGCCTGATGCATCCACCAGATCCGTTCCTGATACCGCAAGCTTTCCATGTGCCTTATACGGATTATCTTCTTTTTTACCGTTTTTAGTATCTGTGACCTTATTACTTCCGGACTGATCTTTTTTATCACTGTCAACAGACTGCCCATCTGTCTGAGCTGCCTTCTCACCGGTATTTGTTTTCACTTCTGCGTTCTCATCATTTTTCTGCTGATCATCACCGGTGACAGTTGTTACTTCTTTTCCTGCGATCATCAATGTACAACGAACAGGCTTCACATCCGATGCTGATAAATTATATCCAAAATCAATGCTGCCACCAGCCGGTATCTCCTCATTATAACTTTCTGCGGTTACATGAACCACCGATTCATCTGCCGTATACTTTCCATTCCAGAGCTGGTCGATCGTTACTTTCCCGGAAAATTCCAGATCAACGCTCCAATCCGTTGCAGCTTTATCGGTCTTATTATAGATCGTGACCGTCTCTGTAGCGGCTGTCATTCCATTATTCTCCCATGTACTTCCAACCGTTACTTCTGCATATAAGGTCTTCTTGTCATCTGTCGACTTCTGAGTATCGGATGCACCCTTTTCCTTCTTTTGATCAGCGCCATCCTCAGCCTTTTGCTCCGCATCCTGCCCGGATCCCTCTATCACAGCTTCTGTTCCGGCATTCTTCTGTCCGTCCGGATCATTATTTTTCCGACTTTTTGTCACCAGTATAACTGACAGTGCCACAACAGCCGCTGCAAGTACTATGATGACTCCCCATAATACGATCGTCTTTTTCTTCTGGTTCATTTTTGCACTACTCCCTTTTTATTTTCTTTTTTATTCACCCTTTTATTCTGGACTGATGCTGCTTTCATTTCTCGTATAACATAGTTGTCCACTTCTCCTGCTCCATATCGGATCTGTTCATATATGGCAGAAATACCCTCTACATTTCCAACCTCCGTCTCTGTTATCTCCTGCCTGATATCTTCACAGGTCATCCGTTTGTTAAGTGTAATCACATCCTTATATCGCAGGATCGACTTCTTATAAATTTTTCTTGCCTGTTCTTCAGCTGTCAACCTGTGCATTATGCGTCTGTTTGTTATACGTTCTTTATATTGATTCGGTTCTTCGGCGATAAGCTCGATCACATCATCTGCATAACTTCTCGGTTTCAAAAGGAAACGGATCACCTGCAACAATATCCGTACCAGAAAGAATATCAGAAGAAGAACTACAAATACCTTTAATATCAAGGTAAATACATCATATCCCTTTACACTGTTCTGATAATATTCATTTAAGGTATCCTGATAATCGAGACTGGTTGCTGCCGGTCCTCCCTTCGTAAGCAGCGTCAGCACAAATACCCATATGACCATGATCGCACCAAATACTGTCTGAACTACCTTTGCAAATGCACGCGCAAGTACATTTACAAACCCGGACAGATCAAGGAAACGACAGGCTCCCATTAATAACAACACAAGCACTGCAAGGAATAATACAACCCTGCCATTTATAAATGCGATATCCCGAATGGATTGCTCCGATACTTCTGTTGTCTGTGAGATATAGCGTTTCAACCCCTGTATATACCGGATCATCATATATATAGCCATAAGTAATGCAACTGCAATATAAGACAGGTTCGACAAAACAGGAAGTTCCATGCCGATACTTGCAAAATAAACAAAAATCCCTGCTAAGATCGATGGCCATGGTTCGCTCATATCTGTAAGTCCGGAACCTCTCTTTGCATAAGCTACCGCACATGGCAGCAGATACCCGATATCATAAATCCCTGTAACCGTTCGGATCCATACTGTGCCCGGCAAGATAACTAAAAGTCCCGCAAGCACCAGATGTCCAACGGTAAGTAATATATGATTCGGTGCAAAATCTCTGATCAGATAGGACAACAGAAATATTCCTGCGATCCAAATGGCATCCACAAACCGCGGATCTTGTCTCATAAATATCATGCAGAATGTATACATGAACAATTCCGCCGTTACCACCTCATAAAGATAACGCAATCCTCGCTCTGCCCAATATATCTTATGTGTCATTTAACTCTACCTCCATTCCATGAAGATAAGGTCTGATATCATCGCACCTCTGTATATCCAGATATGGAACTATCATATAAATGTTTTTTCCTTTTTCAGCCATATGATCAAGCTCATCCAGCAAATCCTTTTTATGGTATGCAGATACGATGAGATATGTTGTATTGCTGTCTACATCTGTCACTTCCTGCTTCAAGACTTCAACAAATCTATCGATCCCGGCATTTTCCGTTATTCGTGCCAGATATTTATCAACCGTAAATCGATGTTCTCCGGAAGAACCAAAATCCACCCATTCCATCTCACCGGATAACAGATCATATCCATTTGCCCGTATCATGACAGGAATCCGGTTATCCAGAAAGTAAGATGCTGCCGTGGATGCTATACTGATACACATTTCCTGTATATAATGAACTCTTATCATGGTGTTCGGCTCCAGACAGACAAGTATCTTCACCCTCTGTTCTGCCGTGTGCTCATATACATTTACCATCAGGTCGTCGCATCTGGCTGTTGCTTTCCAGTTAATGCTCTTTCTCGGGTCTCCCACGCTGTAAGTCCGCAGGCCGGAAAAAGCAAACGGATCCGGAAAAAGACTTCTCCTTGATGTCAGATCACCCAACATACCATCCAAGACAGTATCAAGCTGTATATTAGAAAGTTTTTCAGGGAAAACATACAGAAATGCCTGATTTTCTACAGACAGCGCAAATGTCTTCGACATCAGAAAATCCTTTGCCATCAGCTTTACAGCACTGATAAAAAACAATCCTCGTTCTTTCGCCGTAAATGAAAGCTTTCTGACTACCTTCCGGTTTCCCATAATCGAAAACGGATCATTTCTATGATAAAAATCCGTAACAACCGCATTCTCATTTTCCTGAAACTGCAAGGATCTCGCTGTGGAAAACTTCACATGTAAAGTTGTAAGAGGCAGCATCTTTCGATTTGTAATTGTCTCTGTTATCCCTGATTTGTCGCCAATCTCCAGATACCTGTCATCAAAATCCAGATCAAGAGAAAGCCCCTGATCCCAGTATTTGCGGTAAACAACAGTCTGTCCGAGATAGATCACCAAAAAGCACAATACTGCTATCAGTATCTCCATATTAATTCTCCCAATCTTCAACCGGAACAGCGATCTGATCGACCAGTTCCCTGATCACTGTCTTTTCCTTTTTCTCATCCATGTGTCCTGCCATGATCACACGATGTGCAAGGACATATGGTGCCATATAACGGACATCATCCGGACGGACAAAGGTTCTGCCCTCCATAGCAGCATATGCCTGCGACAGACGAAGAAGTCCTATCGTGCCTCTGGAGCTTGCACCAACCTGTATCCGGCTGTTATTCCTGGTTGCAAGGATTATGTCTGCAATATATTCCTTTACGCAAGAATGAACAAAAACTTCTCTGACCGCTTCCTGCATCGTCTTTATATGATCTGTATCACAGACCGTCTGAAGTGTATCAAACGGATTCTCAGACATAAAACGATCCATGATCGAAACCTCTGTAGCCTTTGAATTATCTCCCATGGAGATCTTTATAAGAAAACGGTCAAGCTGGGCTTCCGGAAGCGGATATGTACCAGTCGTCTCGATTGGGTTCTCTGTCGCAATAACAAAAAACGGTGTATCAAGTGCATGACTTTCTCCATCAATCGTTACCTGTTGCTCTTCCATTGCCTCAAGCAAACTGGATTGTGTTCTCGGTGTTGCACGGTTGATCTCATCTGCAAGCAGGATATTTGTAAATACAGGTCCCTTCACCAATACAAAATCTTCTGATTTACGATTATAAATACTTAAGCCTGTAATGTCGGATGGCATAAGATCAGGTGTGAACTGAACTCTCTTAAACTGCCCTCCGATGCTTTTGGCAAATGTCTTTGCTAAAAGTGTCTTGCCGGTTCCCGGTCTGTCCTCCACCAGCACATGTCCTCCTGCATAAAGTGCCGCCAGTATCACCCGTATCTCTTTCTCTCTGCCGATCAACACCTTTGATATATTCTCACAGATCTTATCTGTCTGTTCTTTTACCTCTGTTATCTCCATCGTTCTAATCTCCTTATAATATCGGTTTTCCATACATCTCATTTCTTGCTGCGACACTTCGGTCAAATTCCGTCCGTATACGACTACCATATTTCTCATAGACATCCGATGCTGCCTTTAACATGTCGGCATGTTTATAGATATCTCCCATCTTAAACAGCACATCTCCGCTCTGTCTGATGCCAAAGAAATCTCCCGGTCCTCTTCGTTTCAGATCTTCTCCCGCAATATAAAAGCCATCGTTTGAATCTGCAAGAACATTTAACCGTTCCATCACTTCTTTATTTTTCTTTCCGCTGATAAAGATACAATAAGACTGCAGATTTCCACGTCCCACACGCCCACGGAGCTGATGCAGGGCTGCCAGTCCAAACCGTTCTGCATTTTCTACCATCATAACCGTGGCATTCGGATTATTGATCCCTACCTCGATAACCGTTGTAGATACCAGTACATCAACCTTTTTTTCATAAAAATCCGTCAGGATCCGGTTCTTCTCATCCCCTGTCATCTTGCCATGCAGATAGGCCACATGTATGCTGCTGTCAAGCTTCTGTGACAGTTCTTCCGAATACTCAACTACATTTGCCACATCATCTAAGGCTTCGCTTTCCTCCACCATCGGGCATACCACATAGACCTGATGTCCTTTCTTAACCTCTGCCCGGATAAACGCCTGTGCTTTCGGGCGGTAGCTCTCATCCACTACACAGTTTTTGATCGGAATCCGTCCTGCTGGCAGTTCATTAATTACCGAAATATCAAGATCTCCGTACATAATGATCGCAAGGGTTCTCGGAATCGGTGTCGCACTCATAACAAGAACATGTGGCGTTCCCCCTTTTAACGATAATTTCTCTCTCTGTCTTACGCCAAACCGATGCTGCTCATCCGTTACAACAAGCGCCAGATTATCATATTCCACCTTGTCCTGTATCAACGCATGCGTTCCGACGATCACATCCGCACGATGCTCTGCAATCTCCTGATACGCTTCCCGTTTCTCCTTTGCCGTCATCGAACCGGTCAACAGCGCAACATGGATTCCATATGGCTCAAATAAGCCGGTCAGTTCTTTAAAGTGCTGATTTGCAAGTACCTCGGTCGGTGCCATGATCACACCTTGATAACCCTGCGTCGCACAGGCAAATAACGCGATTGCGGCAACGATCGTTTTACCGGAACCAACATCCCCCTGCACAAGACGATTCATCACATGCTCTGAATCCATATCTGCCATGATATCCCGAACCGCATCCATCTGTGCCCCTGTCAGACGATACGGAAGACTCTCGATAAACCCTGTCACCTGCTCCGTAAATGGTATCTTCGCCTGATTGTATTTCACCGTATCATGTTCTTTCAGACTATGCATATTCTCTATAAATTCATAAAATTCATCAAAAGCAACCCGCTTGATCGCAGCTCTTAAGTGATCCTCCGTATCCGGGAAATGGATATGGGTTACAGCTTCATTTGCCCGCATCAGATCATATTCATCCCGAATGTCCTCTGGTATATAATCTGAAAGCGTCTGAATCAGAGGAAGCGTTCCCTTTACCGCTTTCTGGATTGTCTTGCTTGTAATACCCGCCGTACAACCATATACCGGCTGCCATTCTTTTAAAATTTCCTGATATTTGGGCACTGTATAGTACTCCGGCTGGCTCATCGTATACATGCCATTCTTATATTTCACTTCTCCGACAAAGATATAACGATCTCCAATATGAAAATAATTACGCAGAAAAGGACAATTAAACCATGTCAGTTTAATTGTCCCGGTATAATCTTTGGCATAGGCAGTCGCAATCGAGAATCCGCGAAGCTTCTTCACTTCCACCCGACTGTTGAGCATCACACTTACTGCCTGACGCTCATCTGCCTGTATATCCTGAATGTCAACAGGATCCATATATGTAATATAAGTTCTTGGATAATAATGGATAAGGTCACTCACTGTAGAGATACCAAGCTTTGCCAGATTACCGGCTGTTTTTTCTCCTATCCCTTTAATGCAAGTTACCTTATCCTTTAATTCCATGTAGTTTTTCTCCCTTTATTCTACAGAAACAATGTAATAATAGATTGGCTGACCACCATAGTAGTTCTGTACATCGCAGTCCGGGAAGCTTTCTTCCACTCTTGCCGCAAATGCCTCTGCATCCTCCTTCTTTACATCTGCTCCGTAATAAATACTGATCAGTTCGCTGTCTTCATCTACTGCATCTTTGATCAGATCAAATGTAACATCCGAAATGTCATTACCAACGGATACCAGTCCCTTATCACCGATACCCATGATATCACCCTCATGGATGGCCTTTCCATCGATGGAGGTATCTCTGACTGCATATGTTACCTGTCCGCTCTTTACATTTGATACAGCTTCTAACATATTGTTTTTGTTATCCTCTAATGTCATCGTACTGTCAAACGCTATCATTGCACTGATACCCTGTGGCGCATTTGCCGTTGCAAGGACGATGATATTCTTATCTTCACATAAGCCGGCTGCCTGATTGGCTGCAAGAACAACATTTTTATTATTTGGGAATATAAATATATTCTCGGCATGAACCTTCTCGATCGCATTCAGCATATCCTCAGTGCTTGGATTCATCGTCTGACCACCTTCGATCACATAATCAACTCCAAGCTCCGTAAAGAACTCCTTTAATCCATCACCCATGGATACTGCGATGAAACCATATTGTTTCTTTGGCTGCTGTTTTTCTTTCTCTGCCTGTCTTGCAGCTTCCTGTCTGGCTGCTTCTTCCCGTTCTGCCTGCTTGATGACCTTCTCATGATGCTCCAGTCTCATATTATCGACCTTCATATTTGACAGATAACCAAGGGTAAGACCTTTTTCAAATGCCTGGCCCGGATGGTTTGTGTGAACATGGATCTTAACGATCTCATCATCTGATACGCAGACAATGGAATCACCGATCGACTCTAAGAACTGTTTCAGATCGTCTTCTTCTTTTATGCCGTATGGTTTTTCCAGATTAATAATAAATTCTGTACAATATCCGAACTTGATATCGGCTGACAGATCTTCAGAATACTTTGAATTGTCAACACCTGATACTCCTGCTCCGGAAGGCTTTGTATCTGCAATTACGACACGTCCGAGAATACAGTCAACTGCACCTTTTAATACTTCCATCAGACCCTGTCCGCCGGAATCCACAACACCGGCTTCTTTTAATACCGGAAGCAACTCCGGTGTGGAAGCAAGCACTTCATCTCCATGCTTAATGATGGTTTCGCAGAATTCCTCCAATGTAATATCTGTACCTGCACATTCTCTGGCCTTAGTAGCAATACCTCTGGCAACTGTAAGGATCGTTCCTTCCTTTGGCTTCATAACAGCCTTATAAGCTGTCTCAACCGCCTTCTGGAATGCATCAGCAATCTCGATTACTCCGATCTCTGTTTTATCCCCGATCTTCTTGCTGAAACCACGAAGAAGCTGAGAAAGGATTACACCTGAATTACCTCTGGCTCCACGAAGGGAACCGGTTGACATTGCCTTTGCGATATCACTCATTGTCTCCTTACAGGATTCAACTTCCCTTTTTGCTGACATAATCGTCATTGTCATATTTGTACCGGTATCTCCATCCGGTACAGGGAACACATTCAGCTCATTAATATAATCTTTTTTATTATCAAGGTTATTCGCACCGGCTATAAATGCTTTCTTCAGTGCAAGTGCATCAATCGTATTTTTCACTTCTACAGTTCCTCCGTCTAATCCAGAATCTTTACATCTTCAACAAATACATTTACCTGACTGACCTTAAGAGATGTAAAATCTTCTACTTTATATTTTACAGACTGCATCAGATTATCTGTTACAGCCTTGATACTGACACCATATGCCACAACGATATGAAGTTCTACCACAATATCTCCATTCTCATCAAACGTAACATGAATTCCCTGCGTGATATTGTTTCCTTTTAACTGTTTTACGATTCCGTCTTTTACACTGACAATACCCATACCAACAATGCCAAAGCAATCGAGTGCTGTCATACCTGCTACCTGTGCAACCACATTCTCATCCAGACTGACGGTTCCATTATCATTATTTATATATTCGTTCATAGAAAACCTCCCATGCTTTTGTCCTGTTATATGATGTGCAGGAATCCCATCTCCTTGTCATTCTGAAAAGTGTATTTTAAAATAGGCAAACCTGTCTCACCATAATTATAAACATATAGTTCTATTATAACAGAGAATATGCAAATTTCAAGACAACCGTTTATTGTCTATTCTTTTTAAAAAAATTAAAAATATGCTTGCATATAACAAAATTATCTGATATAGTAACATTTGTTGTGAACTTATGAGAGGATAAGTTTAATAAAAATAAGGAGGTGCTATCATGGCAAAATGTTCAGTTTGTAATAAAGGTGCTCATTTCGGTATCAAAGTGAGCCATTCACATAGAAGAGCAAATAAGATGTGGAAATCAAATGTTAAGTCTGTTAAGGCTATCGTAGATGGTTCTCCAAAGAAGATTTATGTTTGTACTTCATGTTTAAAATCTGGAAAGGTTGAGCGTGCATAGTTCACCTCGTATTCTTTCTAAAAAAGACTGCCATAAAACAATGGCAGTCTTTTTTGTTTTCTTTTTTCAGACTGCCGGCCAAGCTTCTATCATTAATTCTCAAAATCTCTCCTGCCGTAACCCGGTCAGGTCATTGACTTTTAGCATCTGCAAAATAATATATATGCCATTAAAAAAAAGATTACAATAATCAAAAATTCCAGAAACCCTTCTACCAGATAGCTGAATATCATTCCGATTGCAACGAAAAAGAGGGCAAATCCAACTACACGCTTCAAACAACATCACCGCCAAAAAAAGACTTCACATACCACTATAAGATATGCAAAGTCTTTTTCTTTTATGTCTGTTTTATTCCTCTGCCGGTTTCGATGCTTCTTCTACCGCCTGTTCAATCTGCTCTTCTTCCTCTGTCTTTTCCTTCTTAAAGAAGCCGGTGATCCGGTCAACGATCTCAGGTGCCATATCAATGATCTTGCTGATGGCATCCTGATTCTTAATATTAACAAGTCTTGTCTTACCGTTTGAGATAACCAGAACCGCAGCCGGACTGAGCTTTGCTCCGATACCACCGGCCGCATTATTGCCGGTCTGTTTATTGAACGCACCGGCCGCCATACCGAAATTCACATCAAGCAGTGGAATAATGATCGTATCTCCTACCTTGATAGGATCTCCCACTACAGATTTGGATGAAACAAATCCATCCATTCCATGAAACAAAGTGCTGATCGTTCCGTCAATATTTGTATTTGCCATTACTTATTTCCTCCCGAAATCTTTTTTAAATATGCCATAGATCTTTTCACGTATTTATTAAAGTATACCTTGCAGCAATAATATAATATATTATAAACCCTGATTCTTCCTTTTATGAAAATATCCCCTTCCAATATCTTCTTGGAAAAATCCGGAGTTATATCTATTTTATTATAATATAACGGTAAAATCAAACTCAGATATCCAAGCTGTTTTCCGGTAGATGCCGGATCTCCTGAACCATATGTTACCTGCCCTTTGATCTTTGTCGGATTCAGATGCTTTAATAACAGGATCACGTTTCGCTTTAACACCTGAAATGCCTGCTTCGTTGTACCCGCCCGGACGAATTTCTTATACTGCTCCGCCTTATCTTTCATATGGCGCAGTTTTCTTACAACTGCTTCGATCTTATCCTTTACCGCAATAACAAATCGGTCGAACTTCTTACCGATATGGGTAAATATCGTCTCCGGACTTTTTTGAAATTCCGAATGATCTTCTGCAAATTCCCGGTTAGCATCTCTATCTTCTCTGTCGGGAGCTGCATCCTGCATCATCTGATCTGACAAACCATCCGGCTGATCGGATTCAGCATCTTCTGCTTCCTGCTTTTCCGTTTTTTTCGCTTTTTCGGCTTCTGCCTGTTCGCGTTTTTCCTGTTTCTTTGCTTTTCGAGTCTCTGCCTTTTCCTGTTTTTTCAGTTTTTTTGCTTCTCTGACTTCAGCTTTTTCCCGCATACGAATTTCTTTTTCACTTTCTGCGGCTTCTGTCTCCGTATCTGTTTCTTCCTGGCTTTCTTCCGAAAATCCATCTTCATTGGATACCAGCGTTCCGCCGAATGACCGCAGCCAATATACAAAGCCGTTTTCATCATAATTTGCTTTGAAGCAGAATACAAAACCCAACCATGAGGCTTTTAATTTGCATATAAAATTGTCATGTTTTTCTGCATAAAACCGATACCGGACAGGAACGAATAATAATAAAAGCAACAGTACAAGTACAAGCCCTATCAGGATCAATACTGTAATCAACAGAATCTTTAATATCAATAAGAAAATATGTAACATATGCTCCCCTTATATCAGCACACTGTCATGTCATATAGAAAATAGTCCTTACAATCAAACTTTCCGGTCGTACCATATACATCCCGGATAATATCCCGTATAAGAAAAAACGCTCCGGCCTTTGTCATCGACATTCCAACGATAACGATATCATCCGTTCGTTTCTTATAGTACGGCTGCAGGAATTCATTTGCCTCATAAACCTCTAACAGCCCGTCCTCAAACAATGGAAGTGTTATGACATAAACATCCGCACAGGGCTTCCGCTTTTTTATTCTTTTTATCAGTCGGGATGCCGTCTTATCCGGCATAACTCCGGTATAAAGCCGCTTTACTATTGTCATTTTTTCACTCCCCTGCTCTGTCAGACCTCTCTCTAATCTTCCATAATTCCCTGAATGATCACATAACATGCAAGAACCTCGCTGCGATTTGAACAGCGCACCAGTGCATTATCAATATAATCTTTGATCTCCTGCTGTGTATTAAAGAACACAGGAATTGTAGAAAGTATCTTCGCCATGACCGCACGATTAACTACCTGTGAGTTTCCGGTAAATACCTCTCCGAATTCTTCTATGAGTTTATCCTTTTTTGAAATAATATATTCAGAATCCGCAAGTGCGCCTGTCTCAATCTTCACATGATCGATATCTACAAACATACTGCCGGATAACAGTTTTTCCAGTGTATCAATACGATGATAAGCATCCTCCAGACCAAGGCGGATAATATCCGGCTGATTGGAAGATATGATATCATAGATCGGAGCTTCAAGCACCATCCGGTGTTCTCCCGCTTCCTCCTGTGCGCCTTCATTTGCAACCAGCATATCATATGCATCCGTTGGAAATTCATCTTCATTTTCCATGGATTCATAGATACGTCTGATAATAGATAATGCCCGCATACAGGATTCCGATACTCCTGACTTGCATTCAGCCGCAAGCATCATGCTGTACAGATCATTTACCAGCTCGATCAGCATCATATAATCAGATACAACATCATTGATAAAGCCTGCACTTTTATCCAGAACCGTTGACAGATTCCTGTATCCGTCAAAATCAAGATGTGCATAATCTCCCTCTTTAATAATCTCGTACGCTTCATGCAGAGAAGAATATTCTGTCTCGAATTTCTCCGGAAGCTGTAATAAGGCAGTTTCTTCTACTGTCTCTATAAAATCATCCAATGAACTGATCTCACAACCATTATAAATTGATAAAGTCTGTCCGATAATATCGTAAAATCTTGCCTTTGTCATACGAAGCGGAAGCTGACCTACGATCTGCTGGATCTTCGCATTTACCGCTACCTTATCCTTATCTGCAAAGATGAAGTTAAAGACCTCCGCGCTGAACTGCTCTGCATCAAATTCCTCAAACATCTTCTCAAGTTCTTCGTCCACATTTTCCTCGAATCCATATTCTTTTCGGTTCAGGATATATTCGTACAACTCAAACGCATCAGTATATGCAGTAAGTACCTTCATCTTCTCCGTGATCTTATTTCTCATTTCGGAGATAAGCGCCAGATCCTTGTCATCCAATTGATCCGCATCTCCTGCCAGATATGTTCCGACCAGCTTATTGATTCCCATAACACATTCATAAATATATGGATCCTCTGCAAAATCTTTGTCTGCCATCAGTTCACGGATCACGACATAGTTTAATGCAAATTTCTGACAGGCATATTCGAAATCAGCCGTCATGACTGCATCTGCAAATTTTGCAAGATTCTCATCCATATTGTTCTTACGGGTTATCTCTGTGATCAGTTTTTTATCTTCATTATACATAACTATCTATTATCCTCTCATCCTTAATTAAATCCATCTCTTATTTATGCTCATGCGTGAACAAGTGATCCTGGCAATATTCCTTGTTGCCTGTACATCTGGAACAATAACGGAACTGCATGTCCGGTGCTTCCTTATCTGTGATGCCGCATACATAACATTTATGTGTCACATTCTCTGAATTGTTGACACGCACCTGCTTCGCATAATTTCTCCTTCTCTTGATCTGCTTTGGAGAAAGCCGTCTGAAATCTTTTGTGCTGAAATAGAAAATTACAAAGTTTAAAAGCGACATTACGATATTTACACGTCCCATCAGGTTTGCGTTCATAAAATAATATCCTATAAACACCAGATACAAAACAGATAACCATTTCATCTTAACCGGAATGATCATTGCATACAGTACCTGCATATCCGGATAACAAGCTGCAACTGCCAAAAATAAAGACAGACAGATATAATAACTGGATACGATATAGATATGAGAATCCCATGACATCGGAATATGAAATACATACTGACAAAGTATATATGCGATCATCGTTCCTGCCATTGTTAGAAACATACCACCAAATATATACAGGTTGTACAAAAACGTACCGATTGAACGTTCTAACAGATTACCGATACTGTAATAAAAGAACAACATAATGATAGTAAAGATACTGACACTTAATTCCGGAGGAGTGATTACCCATGTAAGTAATCTCCAGACTTCACCCTGCATAACAAATGCAGGAACAAGAATCAGTTTTGATAAAACCTGTGGTGCAAACATCAGAAGCAGATAGCCAATGACATATCCAAGGATCAGATACAGGGACAGATTCTTGATCGCATACCGACCGAACTTCCTTTCAAGCTTGTTTATCATCTTCATGAATGGATCTCCTTTTAATTTCATTCATACTATTTGTTTTCGGTATATAAACAGATTTGCCAACATCTGTTATATCCACAAATCAGGAAACTGCCATATTCCCATCCAATGAGAATATGGCTGATAGTATCCCGACATTATCAAATTATATAATAGAACGAAAAACTTTACAACAGCACAATCATGAAGAATTTCTAACTTTTATATATCTTAATCCACAACCAGCTCCAATCCTTCCGGCAAAACGACCTGATACAAGTTCTTATTGTTCTCAAATAATTCCTGTGGACCGACACCAAAATACATGAATACAGATTCAAAGGTATCTCCTTTTTTCACTGTATAATGCATCTTTCCATCTCCGGAGCCTTCCTGTTCTATCGGAATACAGATTTCTTCCCCTTCCTGCATATTATAGACATTTACATACGGATTTGCAGTTATGATGTCACAGAGATTACATTTGTAGTGTTTTGAAAGCTTATATAATGTATCCCCTTTTTCTACTACATGGATCACTCCATTGCAATGATCATAATTTTCCATTTCATACCATCCGGCTTTTTTTATTATTATATTCGGAATCTGAAAAATGTTCCCTTTTCTTCTTATTAAAATATAAATCTTTCTCTACCTTTTTCTAAAATAAAAATTAAATAATAAAAAATCAAGGAAAATCAATCCTAAAATAAATATTAAGTTCGTCAGAAAAGGGAAAAAATCATTGTTTTTTGTAAAACGTTCCACTATAATAGATTCGGTTCAATAAAGAGAAAATTTTGCGAAAAGATTAGGATGGTTTTTATGTACAAGTTAGGAATTGACATCGGCTCAACAACCGTAAAAGTTGTTGTTCTTGATGATTCACACAAGATTTTATTTTCTGATTACAGAAGACACTACGCAAACATAAAGGAGACATTACAGGCTCTTATAAATGATGCAAAAGCCAGGCTTGGTGATGTAGAAGTTACTCCTGCAATCACCGGCTCCGGCGGTCTTGCACTTGCCGAAGTCATCGGTGTACCATTTACCCAGGAGGTAGTCTGCGTTTCTGAGGCATTGCAGGATTATGCACCTCAAACAGATGTTGCGATCGAGCTTGGCGGCGAAGATGCCAAGATCATATATTTTACAAATGGAATCGAACAGCGTATGAATGGTGTCTGTGCCGGTGGTACAGGGTCCTTCATCGACCAGATGGCTACTCTTCTCCAAACCGATGCCAGTGGTCTGAACGAATATGCAAAGGACTATGATACGATCTATCCGATTGCTGCCCGCTGTGGTGTATTTGCCAAGACAGATATCCAGCCTCTGATCAATGAAGGTGCAACTAAGCCAAATCTGGCTGCGTCTATCTTTCAGGCTGTTGTCAACCAGACAATTTCCGGTCTTGCATGTGGTAAGCCGATCAAAGGAAATGTTGCGTTCTTAGGCGGCCCGCTTCATTTCCTCCCAGAACTGAAAAATGCATTTATCCGTACTCTGAATCTGACCGGGGATGCGATCATCGATCCGGGTCATTCTCATCTTTTTGCTGCAACAGGTGCTGCCCTGAATTCCAAGCCGGAGGTATCCAGAACGCTCGGCGAACTCAGCCATTCCTTAGACGGCGAGTTACATATGGCTGAAAATGTACTCCGTCTCCCTCCATTATTCGAAGACGAAGCAGCCTATGAAACATTCAAGGAGGAGCACAATAAATATAAAGTAAAACGCGGTGACCTTGCTACATATAAAGGAAACTGCTTCATCGGTGTTGATGCCGGTTCTACAACCACCAAGGTAGCTCTTGTCGGTTCAAATGGTGAATTATTATACGACTTCTATAGCAGCAACAACGGAAGTCCGTTAAATACAACGATCAAAGCGATCAAAGATATCTATTCCAAGCTGCCGGAGGGTGCTGTCATCGCCGGTTCATGCTCTACCGGTTACGGCGAAGCCCTGATCAAGCAGGCACTTTCTCTTGATTTTGGCGAAGTAGAAACGATTGCCCACTATACAGCAGCAGCATTCTTTGATCCTGAGGTTGACTGTATCCTCGATATCGGTGGTCAGGATATGAAATGTATCAAGATCAAGAACAAAGTCGTAGATAATGTCATGTTAAATGAAGCATGTTCCTCCGGCTGTGGTTCTTTCATTGAAACATTTGCCAAATCCTTAAATTATGATATTGCTGATTTCGCAAAGATCGCTACAACCGCCAAGACTCCTATCGACTTAGGTTCCAGATGTACGGTATTCATGAATTCAAAAGTAAAACAGGCACAGAAGGAAGGTGCATCCGTAGCTGATATCTCAGCCGGTCTGGCATATTCCGTTATTAAGAATGCACTTTTAAAGGTTATCAAGCTGACGGATCCAAAGGATCTCGGTAAGAACATCGTCGTACAGGGTGGTACCTTCTACAACGATGCTGTCTTAAAGAGCTTCGAGGTGATCTCCGGCAGAACCGCTATCCGACCGGATATCTCCGGTATCATGGGTGCTTTCGGTGCTGCCCTTATTGCCATGAATAAATATAAAGAGGGCTTTAAGACTTCTATGCTGTCGATCGATGAGATCAGCCAGCTGACTTATACCACAAATATGACCAGATGTAAGGGCTGTACCAACAACTGTCTGCTGACGATCAACCGTTTCTCAAACGGTAAGAACTTCATTACCGGAAATCGTTGTGAAAAGGGTGTCGGTCTTAAGAAGAATGCTGATAACATCCCGAATCTGTTCGAATATAAATTAAACAGAATCTTCGACTATACCCCGCTTACACCTGATATGGCAAAACGTGGTGTGATCGGTATCCCTCGTGTCCTGAATATGTATGAAAATTATCCATTCTGGTTCACTTTCCTGACAAAGCTCGGATTCTCGGTAGTACTTTCTCCAAAGTCATCCAGAGATATCTACAGTCTTGGTATCGAATCGATTCCAAGTGAATCCGAATGTTATCCGGCTAAGATCTCACACGGACATGTTATGTGGCTGTTAAAGAATGGTATCACATCCATTTTCTATCCTTGTGTTCCATATGAAATGAACGAAACACCGGAAGCAAATAACCACTACAACTGCCCGATCGTTACATCCTATGCCGAAAATATCAAAAACAACATGGAAGAATTAAAGGATGACAAGATCACCTTTATCCGTCCGTTCGTCGCACTGGATAATGAACAGGCACTTGTCGAGCGTCTGCATCGTGAAATGAAAAAATACTACGATGTTACAACCGATGAGATCGCATCTGCTGTCCGTGCTGCATATGAAGAAGCAGAAAAAGTAAAGACCGATATCCGTGAAAAAGGCGAAGAAACTCTTCGATATATCGATGAACACGACATCCTTGGAATCGTCCTTGCCGGTCGTCCATACCATATCGATCCTGAGATCAACCACGGTCTTCCGGAACTGATCAACTCATATAAGATCGCTGTTCTGACAGAGGATTCCGTTGCTCATCTGGGACAGGTAGATCGTCCGCTTATCGTATCTGACCAGTGGATGTACCACTCCAGATTATATAAGGCAGCAAACTATGTTAAGACCTGTGACAATCTGGAACTGATCCAGTTGAACTCCTTCGGCTGTGGTCTGGATGCCGTAACAACCGACTGTGTAAATGATATCCTGACAAAATCAGGAAAGATCTATACCGTTTTGAAGATTGATGAAGTAAGTAACCTTGGTGCTGCCAGAATCCGTATCCGTTCACTGATCAGTGCAGTTAATTCCAGAAAGGAACAGAACTACAAGACCTGCCCATCAAGCAGTGCGATCAACCGAATCGAATTTACCAAGGATATGATGAAGGACTACACCGTTCTTGCTCCACAGATGTCACCAATCCATTTCAATCTGCTGGAATCTGCATTCAAGGTTATGGGCCTCAATATCGAGATCCTGCCGGATGCAACCAAGGAAACGATCGATGTCGGATTAAAATATGTAAATAACGATGCCTGTTATCCATCTCTGATCGTCGTTGGTCAGTTGATGAGTGCCATCACATCCGGTAAATATGATGTAAATAAACTTGCAGTTATCATGAGCCAGACCGGTGGTGGCTGCCGTGCAACCAACTATGTCGGATTTATCAGACGTGCGCTTGCAAAAGCAGGTTACGGCCAGATCCCTGTAATTGCATTATCGGCTCAGGGATTTGAGAAGAACTCCGGTTTCCCTATCACCTTAAAGCTTGCAAAGCGGGCAATTCAGGCACTTGTCTATGGTGATGTCTTCATGCGTTGTCTTTACCATACAAGACCATACGAGAAAGAACCGGGATCTGCAAATGCGATCCATGAGAAATGGGAAAAGATCTGTAAGAAGACACTGGAAGAAACAGGAAGCACAGCAAGATTTAAAAAGAATATCAGTGGAATCGTACATGACTTCGATACTCTCCCACTTCTTGACATCAAAAAGCCAAGAGTTGGTATCGTTGGAGAGATCCTTGTAAAGTTCCTTCCTTCTGCCAACAACCATCTGGTTGATCTGCTGGAATCAGAAGGTGCTGAAGCTGTTATGCCGGATCTGCTTGATTTCTTCATGTACTGCTTCTACAACAGTAATTATAAATATGAATATCTGGGCAAGACACACAAAGGCGCAATCATCGGAAATGCAGCCATCTCGCTCCTTGAGCATATGAGAAAGCCTGCAACTGATGCTTTAAAGGCAAGCAAACGTTTTGATCCACCTACGCCGATCACGCATCTTGCAGAATATGCCAGACCTTTTGTATCCATCGGTAACCAGACCGGTGAAGGCTGGTTCTTAACAGGTGAAATGATCGAGCTGATCAACAGCGGTGCTGCAAATATTGTCTGTGCACAGCCATTTGCCTGTCTGCCAAACCACATTGTCGGCAAGGGTGTTATCAAGCATCTTCGTGAGGCTTATCCGGATGCTAACATTGTGGCAGTCGACTACGATCCTGGGGCATCCGAGGTTAACCAGATCAACCGTATTAAGCTGATGCTGGCAGCGGCCAACAAGAAGCTCCGGTAACAAAATACATGCAGTTATAGCTTGTGATATAAAAAACAGCTACATATATCTTCTATTCCGCAGATCACTTGCGTTCTGTTTTTCACGTAACGGTACTAAATTCACCGCTCTTGCGGTTCATTAAGGACCGACGTGAAAAAAGGTCTGCTTCATAGAGATATTTGTAGCTGTTTTTATTTACCCTTTTTTCTGCATGTATTTTGTTCTTATAGTAAGATAATATCTTACATCATCCGCATAGGGATGCCACGTTCACTTAAATACTTCTTCAAATCTGATATTTCAAGCTCTTTGTAATGGAATAATGATGCCGCGAGTGCAGCTTCTGCTTTTCCTTCTGTCAGTGCGTCGTAGAAGTGTTCTTTGGTTCCTGCTCCACCGGAAGCAATAACCGGTACATTTACATTCTCTGCAATCGTTCTGGTAAGGTCGATATCGTATCCGGCTTTCGTACCATCACAGTCCATACTGGTAAGAAGAATTTCCCCTGCACCGAGTTCAACTGCTTTCATTGCCCATTCCACTGCATCGATACCGCAGTCGATCCTTCCGCCATGCTTGAAGATATTCCAACCGCCATCCGGTCGTTTCTTTGCATCAATGGCAAGAACTACGCATTGACTTCCGAACTTATCAGCTGCTTCTGCGATCAGATTCGGATTGTCGATCGCTGCTGAATTAACCGATACCTTATCTGCACCTTCGCGGAGAATGGCTTTGAAATCATCAACGGTACGGATACCACCGCCAACCGTAAATGGAATAAAGATCGTCTCAGCCACACGTCTGACCATATCTACTACGATATTTCTCTGATCGGAGGATGCAGTGATATCTAAGAATACAAGCTCGTCCGCACCGGCTTTATCATAAGCTGAAGCAACCTGAACCGGATCTCCGGCATCTACCAGATTTACAAAATTAATACCCTTTACAACACGTCCGTTTTTGACATCCAGACATGGAATAATTCTCTTTGTATGCATGATTACGCCTCCAATTCTATAAAATTCTTCAGGATCTGAAGTCCAACGGTTGAACTTTTCTCCGGATGGAACTGGCAGGCAAATACATTGCCATGTTCGATCGAAGCATGGATATTCGTTGAGTAAAATGTGGATGCAGCTACATCTTCCTCATGATCTGCCTTCAGATAATACGAATGAACGAAATATACATATGGATGTTCCGGAAGTCCTTTAAATAACCTTGCTTTCGGATTGATATCAAGTGAGTTCCATCCGATCTGTGGAATCTTAAGTCCCGGCGCATCCGGAATCCGGAGGATCTGTCCATCTACGATTCCCAATCCTGTTACTCCCGGTGTCTCCTCGCTTGTCTTAAATAATAACTGAAGTCCAAGACAGATACCCAGAAATGGTTTTCCCGAATCAACGACATCATAAATAACATTTTTCAATCCATATTCATTGATTTTTCCCATTGCATCGCCAAAACTTCCAACACCCGGAAGAATAACTCCAGAGCTGTCCATAATGACATCCCTGTCTCTTGTAATTATGGCTTCTTCGCCAAGAAATTGTACGGCTTTTTCGACGCTTTTGATGTTACCTGCATCGTAATCAATAATCGCTATCATTTGTTTTTCCGTTTTAACCTTTCTCTATGTTTTCTTCCCTACAACCGCAGCTTTGTTCCTTTACTGCCACGTTTACATGCTTTGATTCGTGTAAACAGGATCTCTGTGTTATCTACAAAGAAGCTGTCCTTTGTGCTGCCAACTGCTACTTCTTCGATCTCATCATCATCGGTGATATTCACCAGACGGATACAGCCGGCACCTTTTCCTTTGACTGGAATCTCGCTGATCTGGATTCTCGCGTAGTAGCCCAGCATACTCTTTACAACGATAAAATCCTCCATCTCTGCATCGTGGATAAAGATAATGTCTTCTTCCTGCTTGGATGCTGCGATCATCTTACGAAGTACATCGTAGTTATTTCCCGGAACCAGCTTTGCCTGACCATGCTTAGTCACAAATAACAGGTTCTTATCTATGATCTGCTCGATGCAGCACATATATAATATGTTTTCATTTCCATTCATATTGCAGAATTCAAAGATCTGAATACCCTTATCCGACAATCTGCCGATCAGACCGGAACCATTTCCCTTTTTACCGGTATTCTTCTTTGCCTGAAGCTTGATGATATCAGCAACCTTGATCATATACATCTGATTATTATCTGCAAATACACCGACACGTCCTGTGTTCTTACATTTGAATGAGAAACGGTAGTCTTTGTCGATCTGCGCTTTGTTTTTATCATAAAGATTGGCATCAACGACCTTGATATAGTAGAAACGATCGAGAAGTACAGCAACCTCTGTCTCGACTGCCTGTGCTTTCTTAACGACAACTTCGCCACAGTCTGCGATCACAGTCTTTCTTGGGATCGCATATTTCTCCTTGATCTCTAACATATCTGCGATCATCTGCTTCTTCATATTGCTCTTGCTTTCAAGCAGCTTTGAATACTTCTTGATCAGCTTCTCTGCATCTTCCAGTTCTTTCTTAAGGGCATTTACTTCCAGACCGATGAGCTTCTGTAAACGCATGGCAAGGATCGCATCTGCCTGTTTCTCGGTAAAGCATAAGAACTTTGCATCTGCCTCTGAACCTTTGAACCGGAATGTAATATTGGAGGTATCTCCATGCATCAGACATGCCTTTGCATCCGCTACCTTCTTACTTCCACGCAGGATCTCTATGATCAGGTCGATACAGTCAACCGCTGTAAGAAGACCGGTCTTGATCTCCCGTACTTCCATCTGATTTTCTAACAACTTCGTGTATTTGGTATTATATAGTCCGTATTTGAAATCTGTATAGATTGACAGGATCCGCTTCAGTCCCATGACCTCCGGCTTGCCGTCATAAATACAGTTGATATTTACACCAAAGGTATCCTCAAGTCCTGCCTTTTTATATAAAATATTAATGATATTCCGGATCTCTTCATCTGTTGTACCCTTCTTTACATCGATACACAAACATTCTCCGTTCTTATCTCCACGGTCAGCGATATCTACAACGGCCGGTAATTCACGGTTTCTGGTAAGCTCTGCAACCGTATCCAAGAACTTCGCTGTTCCACCGATCATCGTAAACGGGATCTCGGTTACACAGATACTTTTTCTTCCATGACCGATATCACGGATCTCCACCTTACCTCTGACCTTGATCCTGCCAAGTCCTGTTTCATAGACCTGCATCAGATCTTCCTTGGATGCATTGATGATGCCGCCGGTTGCGAAATCCGGTCCTTTCATGACCTCCAACAGATCCTCAAGCGGTACTTCCGGATCATTCAGATACATCACGGTTGCATCGATCACTTCTCCAAGATTGTGTGTCGGAATATTGGTTGCCATACCAACTGCAATTCCTGTCGAACCACTGACTAAGATATTCGGAACCTGAAACGGAAGAAATGTAGGCTCTGTCTCTGTTCCGTCGAAGTTTGGAATAAACTGATCCTTAAAGAAAGACAGATCCTTCATGCAGACATCCTCGGTATATTTGGATATTCTTGCCTCGGTATATCGCATTGCCGCTGCACCGGAGCCATCTACCGAACCAAAGTTACCATGCGGATCTACAAGCGGGATCGGAAGCTTCCAGTTCTGCGCCATATTTACAAGACCTTCATAGATTGAACTGTCTCCATGCGGGTGATATTTACCCATCGTATCACCGACAATTCTCGCACATTTACGATGTGGCTTATCTGAACCTGCCAGACCATTTAATGAATACAGGATACGACGCTGTACCGGCTTTAAACCGTCCCTGACATCAGGGAGCGCACGTTCTGTTATAACGCTCATGGAATAATCTACATAGGATTGTCCCATTTCACTTTCATAATCAACATTTAAGATTTTTTCAGACATAGATTTCCTCTTTCCTCTTAGATATCAAGCACTGCATCTGTACTGTGTGTCTCAATATATTCTCGTCTCGGTGCTACTTCTGTTCCCATCAACGTCTGTGTCAGCTTATTCGCTTCCACGATACTGTTGATCGATACCTGCTTTAACACACGGCTCTCCGGATTCATCGTTGTCTCATAGAGCTGGTCTGCATCCATTTCTCCAAGACCTTTGTAACGCTGGATCGTGAATTTACCGGTATGCTTCTTTCGATAACGGTTCAGTTCTTCATCTGAATACAGATACTGCATATGCTTGCCCTCGCCCACTCTGTAAAGCGGCGGGATCGCGATATAGATGTGCCCCTCATTGATCAGATCCGGATAAAACCGATAGAAAAATGTCAGAAGCAATGTAGCGATATGCGCGCCATCGACATCGGCATCAGTCATAATGATGATCTTGTCGTAATTTAATTTATTAATATCAAAATCGTTGCCATAGCCCTGCATAAAACCGCATCCAAATGCATTAATAAGTGCTTTGATCTCGGCATTCTCAAGAACCTTGGCTACTGTTTTCTTCTCTACGTTTAAGATCTTACCACGAAGTGGCAGGATCGCCTGATATTTACGGTTTCTGGCTGTTTTAGCAGAGCCGCCGGCAGAATCACCCTCGACTATGAAAATCTCGCATTTGGACGAATCATTGGATTCCTGCTTGGCAAGCTTTCCATTTCCTTCAAAGGAGAATTTATTCAGATTGATCTTGGATTTTTCCAGAGCCTTCTTCTTAGACAGGCTGACTGCCCGATCACAGATATCCTTTAAGACATCGTAATTACGGTCAAAATAAACGGTCAGCTGTTCTTTTACGATATCATCGACAGCCTTTGTTACATCGGTATTTGACAACTTTGTCTTCGTCTGGCCCTCAAACTGTGGATCTGGATGCTTTACAGAGATGATCGCCTGCATACCGGAACGGATGTCTGCGCCACTTAAGTTCGCATCCTTTTCCTTCAATAATCCAAGCTCATTTCTTGCATATGAGTTAATCAGCTTTGCAAATCCTGACTTAAAGCCTGTTACATGCGTTCCGCCTTCCGGATTCGTGATATTATTTGTAAAACCGATGATGTTTTCTTCCCCGTCCTCTGTCATGACAAATACGATATCAGCAGTTATATTCTCTTTCTCTCCACTGATCGCAATGATCGGTGAAGTATGTGTAAGTCCTTCCGATATATCCTCTACAAATGCGGACAGACCGCCCGGCTGATGGAATACGACCGGTTCCTTGCCGTCTCTCTTATTATGAAATGTGATCGTAAGCTCCGGATTCAGATATGCCGTTTCCTTGATTCTCTGCATGATCGCATCGGCTTTAAATTTTACTGTTTCAAAGATCGTATCATCCGGATATAGGGTTACCTTTGTTCCGGTTCGTTTCTCTTTTAACCGGGTACGCGGCAGATTCCCTTCCGGAGTCAGCTCCGTTACCGGAACGCCATACTCATAGCTGTCCGTGTAGAGATATCCGTCTCTTGCGACCTCAACCAGCAGCTTCTTTGATAATGCATTTACAACAGCAGAACCTACACCATGAAGACCACCACTGATCTTATATGTGGAGCTGTTGAACTTACCACCGGCATGCAGTACGGTATATACGACACGTTCCGCAGGTATTCCCTCTGTCTCATGTATATCAACAGGAACACCCCGTCCATCATCTGACACGGTCGCTGAACCGTCTTCATTGATACTGACATATATATTTTTACAATAACCTGCAAGGTGCTCGTCCACGGAGTTATCGATCAGCTCCTGAATCAGATGGTTCAGACCGCTTCTTCCGGTGTTACCGATATACATACCCGGTCTGAGTCTTACAGGCTCTAGTCCCTTCAGCACCTCTATATTTTTTGCACTATACGACATAACATTTCCTCTCTATCCACATAATCATTGATTAGTATATTCTGTATTCCATTTTTTTGCAAAGAAATTATTCTGTTTCTTTCTTTTCAATACCGATTTTTTCTTCGATATCGTCTGTCTCCCCGATAATATCCAGATCAAAATAGAATACAACTCCATCTTTTACATTATACACACCATAACACTTCTTATGTGCCTGCATGGTAGCCGCGACAATGGACAGACCGATGCCGCTTCCGCCATATTCTCTGGTTCTTGCCTTATCTACCTTGTAGAACTTGATGAACAGCTTCTCCAGTTCGCCCTCCGGTACATTTGGTCCCTGGTCATATACATAAACACGGAGATTTCCAAGGATCGATCCTTCTTCATATGTGGCTCCCGATTTTTCATACATATATTTTTCTGTCCAGACACGGACTTCTTTCTCTTTATAGCAGTAATGGATCGCATTTGTCAGATAATTACGGAAGACTTCTTCGATCATGAATTCGTCCGCATAGACATTGATCGGATCTACATCATCATAAACGATCGTAACCTGACTCTGCTCTGCAAGGATTGCAGACGAATCGATGGAATTATGGATCAGATCAACGATATTGAACATTTCCTTATTCACTCGGTTCTGCCCGAATTCTATCTCATTCAGATCAAGTAACTGCTTTACCAGCTTATTCATCTTGTTTGCTTCATCAACAATGACATCACAGTAAAAATTCTTACTTTCTTCATCATCATTGATATTATCCCGCAAGCCTTCTGCATAACCCTGTACCAGTGCGATTGGTGTCTTTAATTCATGTGATACATGTGACAGGAATTCCTTACGCATCTCGTCAATCTTGATCTTCTCATTAATTTCCACCTGAAGCTTCTGGTTTGTCTCCTTAAGCTCCGTCAGCGTCTTATTCAGCTTATACGACAGATCATTCATATAACAGGACAGCTCACCGATCTCATCATTGGACGGATGCTCGATCCTTGCATCAAAATCAAGAGTTGCCATTCGTTTTGCAACCCTGGTAAGCCGTTTGATCGGTCCGGCAAATATCTCACTGACAAAATACATCAGAATACAACTGATGATTGCTGTTGTAATCAGTACAGCCATAAAATATTTGATCGTTGTCTGGATCGTGGAATCCACTCTGGCAATTGTGGTACGCACGATAATAACAAATCCATTATCCAGAAATCCGAGCAGATCAAAATAACTCTGAGCTGTATCCTTATCCTTTGTGATCTGTATCTTATAATCCTTATGCTTCTCGACCTCTTCCCGTTCGATCTGGGAATTATTCGCATCTATACTGTCTGAGAACATCAGGAACTCACCGATACTTTTCAGATTGTTAAATACAGCCGTATCCTCATTTACCGTTGTATAGATCTTCATATGAACATCATCCACAATATAGATCATCGCATCGGATTTATTCTCGAGCAGGCTCTCCATGCTGTCAAGGTCATAGCTGCCATCTCTGTTCTTATTTGATGAATCTTTGAAAAAAGCATCGCATTCCTGATAGGTCTGGATCAGATTATTTTTCAGTTCATTGTAGTAATATTTTTTTATGAAGATAACGGACAAAATGCCTGACAGCAGGATCATTACAGTAATGATCGCCATCAGACAAAGTGTTATCTTACTCCTTATCGACCTTTTTCTCATCATCCACCTCGAACTTATATCCCATGCCCCAGATCGTCTTGATATAGTCACCTTTATCCTTCAACTTGCTTCTGAGCTTCTTTACATGGGTATCAATCGTTCTGGCATCTCCAAAATAATCATAATTCCATACATTATTCAGTATCTTCTCTCTGGATAATGCAACTCCTTTATTCACCATAAAATAATTCAACAGCTCAAATTCTTTATAACTGAGCTCGATCGGTTCTCCATCGATCGTTACGATATGGGCTGCAAGATCCATCGTGATACCGCCTGCTGAGATCACACTGTCAGCCGGTACATCACTGGTTCTTCTTAAGATTGCTTCTACTCTGGCAACCAGGATCTTCGGACTGAACGGCTTCGTGATATATTCATCAATACCAAGTTCAAATCCCAGAAGTTCATCTCTTTCATCTGACTTTGCAGTCAGCATGATGATCGGAACCTGTGAGAACTTCCGTATCTCCTTACAGGTCTCCCAGCCATCCATCTTCGGCATCATAACATCTAAAATGATCAGTCCGATGTCTTTATTATTCATAAAGATATCAACCGCTTCTTCACCGTCTCCTGCTTCCAGAACGATATATCCTTTCTTACTCAGGAAATCCTTGACCAACTTACGCATTCTGCTCTCATCGTCAACTACCAATATCTTTATACTATCCATATGCGACCTCCTGTTATTTCCATTTCTTGCTGTATTCTAACAAACATCTATGTCATAAATGTGAATTTCAATCGGGAAATTTACCTTTTTCTCTTTTTCTTCTCCACAACCGGGTGATTTGCTTCATATTTCGCATACAGATCCGGTCGCCGTTCTTTTGTCCGGCTGATCGACTGTTCCAGTCTCCATGCCTCTATATTCTTATGATGACCGGAAAGCAGCACATCCGGAACCTTCTTCCCCATGAATTCTACCGGTCTTGTATATTGTGGATATTCTAACAGATCGTCATGAAAGGATTCGATCTCCGCACTGTCATCATTGTTCAATACCCCAGGAACCAGTCTGGATACAGTATCAATGATCGCCATTGCCGGAAGCTCACCGCCGGTTAAGACAAAATCACCGATCGATACATAATCCGTTACGATCAGCTCCAGCACACGTTCATCGATACCCTCATAATGTCCGCATAAAAGCACCAGATCATCTTCAACGGCAAATTCTTCTGCCACCTTCTGTGTAAATGTCCGTCCCTGCGGTGTCATATATACAACCTTTAATTTCTTTCCTGTCTTTTCACACAAATACTGATAGGCATTATAAACCGGCTCCGCCTGCATCACCATTCCGGCTCCGCCGCCATACGGATAATCGTCTACATGCTTATGCTTATCCTTTGTAAAATCCCTGATATTCACTGCTTCAATATGGATCAGCCCTGCTTCCATCGCCCGGCCGGTAATACTGGTTCTAAGCCCGTCCATAATCATATCGGGGAATAATGTAAGAACATAAAAATTCATCATTCTCTCCATTCGTTCTAATCTTCTGCGATTTTCAGAAGATGTACCTTTACCGTTTTATTTACCGTATCAATATCTGTTACCCATTCCTTTACAACCGGAACGTAGATATCGTCCTGTCCTTTTTTCTTTATAACAAAGATATGATTCGCCAGCGTCTCCAGTACATCATCGATCACACCGATCTCTATGTCATTCTGATCGTATACCTTTGATCCGATCACATCACAGATAAAGAACTCACCATCCTCTAAGGCTACGGCATCCTCTCTGTTTACAAAAATATCATACTGTCTTAAAGCTTCTACATCATTTATACTATCATACCCTGCAAACTTCAAAACTACCATGTTTTTTAAAAATTTACAGGATGTACATTCAGTTTCAATCTCTTTGCTGCCTGATACCAGAAAACATTTTTTCAGGCTTTTAAATCGATTCAGGTCATCCGTTGTCGGATATACTTTTACCTCTCCCTTGATACCATGCGGTGCTGTGATCACACCCACTCTCAGTCTGTCTTCCAAAATTATATCTTTCCTCCACTATAACTAAAAATGGGGGAGTTATGATAACTCCCCCAAAAAGATCTTTGTACTACT
This sequence comes from Clostridium sp. AF17-21AC, assembly GCF_003461365.1. Taxonomy (NCBI): domain Bacteria; kingdom Bacillati; phylum Bacillota; class Clostridia; order Eubacteriales; family Clostridiaceae; genus Clostridium; species Clostridium sp. AF17-21AC. The sequence goes on along the minus strand of NZ_QTWY01000002.1, from coordinate 74,772 downwards.
TAATATCTACAATTACCTTTTTGTCACCCTTTGAAGCAGCTGCTTTTACAACTGTACGGATGGATTTGGCAATTCTGCCTTGTTTTCCGATAACCTTGCCCATATCCTCTGGTGCAACAGTCAGTTCAACTTTAATTATATCGTCTTTCTCTGTCTCAGTAACAGATATTTGCTCTGGATGATCTACTAGGGATTTTGCAATGATTTCAACTAAATCTTTCATTTAAACACCTCCCTGGTGATATTATTTTTCAATACCTGCCTGCTTGAATAACTTAGCAACAGTCTCAGTTGGCTGAGCACCTGTCTGAAGCCACTTCTTAGCTGCTTCTTCATCGATCTTTACTACGCTTGGCTCCTGGTTAGGATCATATGTTCCGATCTCCTCGATGAATCTACCATCTCTTGGGGATCTTGAATCTGCAACGATTACTCTGTAAAAAGGATGCTTCTTATAACCCATTCTTCTTAATCTGATTTTTACTGCCATTTTGTTTGTTCCTCCTGAAATAAAATATAAAATATAAAAATTTATTTAAATCCAAACGGAAGCTTGAATCCACCGTGGCGTTTCTTGCCACCCATCATACCGGACATCTGCTTCATCATTTTCTTGGATTGTTCAAACTGCTTTAAGAAACGATTGACTTCCGCGATCTGAACGCCCGCGCCGTCTGCAATACGTTTCTTTCTGGATGGTGAGATCGGATCCTTCAGACATCTCTCATTCGGTGTCATGGACTGAATGATCGCCTTCGGCTTCTTGCCTGCATCTTCATCGATCTGTACATTCTTCATCTGACTGGACATTCCGGGCATCATGGAGAGCAGATCTCCGATTCCACCCATCTTCTCAAGCTGATCCATCTGTTCCATAAAATCATTGAAATCAAAGGATGCTTTCCGGAACTTCTGTTCCATCTCTTTCGCTTTCTCATCATCGATCGCATTCTGTGCTTTCTCGATCAGCGATTCCACATCACCCATTCCCAGAATCCGACTCGCCATACGGCTCGGATAAAATGGTTCCAGATCTGTCAGCTTCTCACCCATTCCTGCATACAGGATCGGCTTTCCGGTAACAGCCTTAATGGAAAGTGCCGCACCGCCTCTGGTGTCACCATCTAACTTCGTTAGGATCACACCATCTATACCAATCTTATCGTTAAATGTCGTTGCAACATTGACAGCATCCTGTCCTGTCATCGCATCAACGGTAAGAACTGTATATGTAACATTAATATTTTCCTTGATCTCCGCAAGCTCATCCATCATATCTTCATCTACATGAAGTCGTCCGGCAGTATCGATAAATACCAGATTCATATGATTCTTTTCTGCATGCAGGATCGCAGCCTTGGCAATATCAAGCGGCTTATGATTATCTCCCATCGTAAAGACAGGCACGCCAACCTTTTCACCATTGATCTGCAGCTGCTTGATCGCAGCCGGTCTGTATACATCACAGGCAACTAACAATGGTTTCTTGCCTTTATTCTTAAACTGATATGCAAGTTTTGCAGCCGTTGTTGTCTTACCGGCACCCTGAAGACCGCACATCATAATGACTGTAATCTCATTTGACGGAAGTAATTTCAGTTCTGTTACATCAGAACCCATCAGCTTATCCATCTCTTCTTTTACAATCTTAATGACCATGTGTCCGGGATTCAAACCCTTAAGGACTTCTTCACCAACAGCTCTGTCACTTACAGCTTTGATAAATGATTTAACAACCTTGAAGTTTACATCGGCTTCCAGTAAAGCACGCTTTACTTCTTTCATTGCCTCTTTTACATCATCTTCTGTAAGAACACCCTTGCTTCTCAGTTTCTTGAAAACATTTTGAAGCTTGTCAGATAAACTGTCAAAAGCCATGAATATCTCCCTTCGTTCCTAACACTCATCTACTAAAACTCGTCCAGTATCCGATCCGATAACCGGTCGATTGCTTCTATCTTCAAATTCAGCCTGTCATCCTGATTCTCTTCCATCAGCTCCGAAATGCAGTCTTTCATCTTCTCGACCTGCTTTCTCGCTTTCATGAATTTGTCAACAAGCTGTAACTTATCTTCATATTCTTCCAAGATCTTATCGCAGCGCTTGATCATGTCATAGACACCCTGTCTGCTGATCTGATTCATTCTGGCAATCTCGGAATAGGACATATCATTATTGACCACATCTTCATAAATTGCTTTCTGATGCTCCGTCAAAAGCTCTCCATAAAAATCATATAATAAAGACTGTCTGACTATTTTCTCCATACGATCACCGCCTGTAAAGTATTTTCCCTTTACCATGGGTTATTCTATACCATGCCTGCATCGTTGTCAAGTAAAATGTCTTGACAAATTAATTTTTATCCGAATATCCTCTGTTTTGCCACTTCCATGTCTGCAAGCATCTGTGCTTTTAATTCTGAAACACCTGAAAATTTCTGCTCTCCGCGAATAAAGGATAACAATTCCACGACCAGCTTCTGTTCATAGATATCCTCATCAAAATCAAAGATATGCGTCTCGATCGTTACCCTGCGATCTGTATTCACCGTCGGATTGTCTCCGATATTCGTGATCCCATAACAGGCCCTGCCGTCCTCCAGATGTATCCTTGATGCATAAACACCCGTCACCGGATAGATTTTCCCATGCTTTGGAAGCAGATTTGCCGTTGGAACCTGGATCGTCCTGCCAAGCTCTCTGCCATGCACTACATGACCGGACAGAAAATAAGGTCTGCCAAGGAAGGTTTCTGCTTCTTCCATTTTCCCCTCACTGATCAACATTCTGATATAAGTGGAACTTACAATGACATCATGGATCTTTTTCTTTTCTATCACGATCACCTGATAGCCGTATTCGCCGGCCATCTTCCGCAGAAGCTCTACATTCCCGCGTTTCTTTTTTCCGAATCCGTAATCGGTTCCTACGACTACATATCCGGCATGTAACCTTTTTACAAGGATATCCGTTACGAAAGCTTCCGGTTCCATCGATGCAAATGCATCATCAAACGGATACTCCACCAGTACATCGATTCCCATCTGTTCTGCAAGCATACATTTTTCTTCCGAGGTTATGATGCTTTGAAGCTTATCTACATCAAAGATCGAATTTTTACGAATATCAAAGGTAAATACGACTCCGGTATATCCATCCTTCTGTAAACGAAGCACCTCGTCAAGCAGCAGCTTGTGTCCCTGATGAAAACCGTCAAACTTGCCAAGTGCAACGACGGAACCTTTTTCTGTATTGATCTGTATATCTTTCTGATTAAAATAATGCTGCATTGTCTTCTATCCTATCATCTATCTGTCTCTGCATTCTTCGGGAACATCTTGACCGGCTGGCAGATGCTCTTTTCCTTTTCATATCGGTATATCGCTGCAAAGCTGTCCGTTTCATCATAGACACGGATGCCCGGAACATCTGTAACCGTTTCAGGACTCACAGCTTCCGCAAACTGGGAAAGCTGAAGTTTATTTCCATTTCTTAACAGCTTTCTTGCATATTCATCTGTACCAATATGAAGCTCCGGATACTCCGGCAGCAATAGTTCTTTCTTCATTACATATGAAGCGATCGTTCCCTGATCTCTCGCCTGCTCGATCTCCGCAAGTGTCAGGCTGTCTTCAACCCTGAAGTTTTTCACTTCAGTACGGACCAACTTCTCCATGACTGCTCCGCAGCCAAGCTTTTCTCCGATATCCCGGCATAAGCTTCTGATATACGTTCCCTTGGAACAATGTACGGTAAATGTAACCCTTGGAAGCGACATATCTTCTATCTTTAATTCAAAGATCGTTACCTCTCTCGGGCTCCGCTCAATCTCAATTCCCTGTCTGGCATATTCATAGAGCTTTTTGCCGTTTACCTTGATAGCCGAATACATCGGCGGTATCTGGTCATAAGTACCGATAAAGCTGTTTACAGTTTCTATTACCGATGCTTCGTCCGGGATATCTGCTGTCTCTGTAAGGACTTTTCCTGTTACATCCTCTGTATCTGTTGTCTTTCCGAGCAACATGACACAACGGTATGTCTTCTCCTTATCGATCAGCATTTCGCTTAATTTTGTTGCCTGTCCAAGACACACCAAAAGCACACCTTCCGCCATCGGATCAAGTGTGCCTGTGTGACCGATCTTCTTCTGTTTTAAAATACCACGAAGCTTGGCTACTACATCAAATGATGTATAGCCCTGCTCCTTGTATACATTTAAAAAGCCGTCTAGCATAACTGTTCCTTAATCTCCTCTATCACACCGGCAAGGATCTCTTTGATATCTCCCTTCATGCTGAAACCTGCAGCACGAACATGACCACCGCCGCCATGATTGCAGGATATCCTGCTTACATCAACGATATTATTCGACCGAAGTGAAATCTTGTATTCATCTTCTCCCGTCTGATAGATAAATACCGCCGTTTCCGTTCCCTCTGTGATCCGAAGCTGATCGACAATACCATCCGTATCGATCTTGCCTGCACCACTTTTTCGGAAATCCTCTGTCTCAAGCACTGTGCTGATGATCCTGCCATCTGCATGCTGCTCTGCTTTTGTCAGAGCGATTCCAAGCAGCTTATTTGCGACAAATGTCTTCTTATAGAAGGTTTCATCTATAATAAATGACGGATTTGCACCCTTTTCGATCAGATCACCCGCTATACTCATCGCACTCTTTGTTGTATTGCTGTGTTTGAATACGCCTGTATCATGTACAATTCCCATATAGAGTGCTTCGGCAGCATTCTTATTAATCTTATCCTGTTCCATCAACTTATAAAGTGCTTCTGCCGCGGAACACGCTTCTGCATCCACATAGCATACCTCACCAAATCCCGGATTGGAGATATGATGATCCACACACATTGTGCTCTTCGCACGTTCAAAGATCGGAAGAAAATCTCCCTGTCTTTCCTTATCACCACAATCCACCGCAATACACAGATCATAGACCTGATCTGTAGGTGTATGACTGATCTTATCTGCATCATGTAAAAACAGAAAATCCTTGGAGAATTCCTCCAGATAGATCTGTACCTGCTTATCATAATTGCTGATGATATAATTATATAATCCAACCGTTGAGCCTACACAGTCGCCATCCGGACGTACATGTCCGGTTATAGCGATCGTGTCTGCCTGCTCGATCATGGTAAGAAAATCATTCTTCATTTTCTGTATCATCCTCATCATCTTCGATGTCTTTTACAACATCATCTATCTTTTTGGACATTGTTACACCGTATTCGATCGACTGATCCATGATAAATGTGATCTCAGGTGTATTTCTGAGATTAATGGAATGTGCAAGTTCTCTTCTGATAAATCCCATTGCACTGTTCAGTCCCTCCAGTGTGGAGTTTACGGAATCCTGATCTCCAAGGACACTGATGTATGCCTTGCAATATTTCAGATCCGGTGTTACAACCGCCTCTACTACGGATGTCATCGGATTAATACGGGGATCCTTGATCTCTCTGCTGATGATCCGTGAGAGTTCTCTCTGAACCTCTGCATTAATTCTTGTATTTTTTACACTGTTTTTTCTCATTATTTTCTTGGAACCTCTACCATCTGATATGCTTCAATCTGATCCTCTACCTGAATGTCATTAAAGTTCTCAAGAACAATACCACATTCAAATCCCGACTTAACTTCCTTCACATCATCCTTGAATCTCTTTAAAGAAGCCATCTTGCCTTCGTAGATCAGATTTCCTTCACGGGTTATTCTTACGCTGCAATTCCGGTTGATGATACCATCTAATACATAAGAACCTGCGATCATACCGACACCGGAAGCCTTGTAGGTCTGTCTGATCTCTGCATGACCAATTACCTGTTCTTCAAAGATAGGATCTAACATACCCTTCATTGCAGACTCAATATCTTCAATTGCATTGTAGATGACTCTGTATAAACGAACATCTACACCTTCTGTCTCTGCTGTCTCTTTTGCTCTTGCATCCGGCCGGATATTGAAACCGATTACGATCGCATTAGATGCGGATGCCAGAATGATATCTGACTCGTTGATCGCACCAACACCGGAATGGATACATTTTACTGCAACTTCATCATTTGAAAGCTTTAACAGACTCTGCTTAACAGCCTCTACAGAACCCTGTACATCAGCTTTGATAATGATGTTCAGTTCCTTGACATTACCTGCCTGGATCTGGCTGTACAGATCATCCAGTGACATTCTGGATTTCGTCTCAGCAAGCATCTTCACCCTGCTCTGCGAAATGTATGTCTCGGAAATCTGTCTTGCCTCCTTCTCATTATCAACCGCCATAAAGATCTCACCGGCTGACGGAACTGTATCCAGACCAAGGATCTGCACCGGAGTGGATGGAGTTGCTTCTGTTACACGGACACCCTTTGAATTGTGCATTGCACGAACCTTACCATGGGAAGATCCGACTGCAAGATAATCTCCTACATGAAGTGTACCCTTCTGCACTAACATAGTTGCAACAGGACCACGTCCCTTATCAAGCTCTGCTTCGATTACGATACCACGGGCATTTCTGTTTGGATTTGCCTTTAACTCAAGAACCTCTGCAGTTAACAGGATCATCTCAAGCAGATTATCCAGTCCTTCACCTGTATGTGCGGAAACCGGACAGAAGATCGTTGATCCGCCCCAGTCCTCAGGGATCAGTTCATATTCTGTAAGCTCCTGCTTTACACGCTCGATATTTGCACTTGGTTTATCGATCTTATTGATCGCAACGATGATCTCGATACCGGCTGCCTTTGCATGGTTAATAGCCTCTATCGTCTGTGGCATAACACCATCATCTGCTGCTACAACAAGGATAGCAATATCGGTAGACTGTGCGCCACGCATACGCATAGCTGTGAACGCCTCATGTCCAGGTGTATCTAAGAATGTGATCGTCTGTCCGTTGATCTCTACCACAGATGCACCAATCGCCTGTGTGATACCACCGGCCTCGGCTGATGTTACATTTGTCTTACGGATCGCATCAAGAAGGGATGTTTTACCATGGTCAACGTGACCCATAACGCAGACAACAGGTGGTCTGGAAACCATATCCTTCTCGTCTTCTTCATCCTCTTTTAAGAGCTCCTCGATCACATCAACTTTTTCTTCCTCTTCAGCAATACAATTATATTCCAACGCGATCTCTGCTGCTGCTTCAAAGTCTAACTCAGAGTTCACGTTATACATCTTACCTGCAAGGAAGAGCTTCTTGATCAACGCATTTACAGGCTCTTTGATAATGTCTGCAAGTTCTTTGATCGTTACAACCTCCGGAAGTGTGATCGTACGGATCGTTTCCTTATCCTCTGCCTGCTGCTGTGGCTGCTGTGGCTGATGATGCTTGTTTCTGACATTTTTAGCCAGTCTGCTGATATCTGCCTCAACCTCTTCCGGAGATCTTCTGTTGCCCTTACGAGGCTTATTCTTATCTCTGTTATAATTGTCTCTGTTCTGGCTCTTTAAATCTTTGCCCGGCATCTCTTTTGCTTCAAAATCCTTACGGGTATTTGCTTTTGGACTTCTTCTCTGATTGTTATTATTATCATCCTCGTCATCCTTGCCAAATCCCATCGGAGTATTGTTTCTGTTATTGTTGAACCGGTTGTTTCTGTTATCCGGTCTGTCACCGAACTTCGGCTTGTCAAAGCTGCCCTGACGATCTCCATTGCCGGAAAATCTGCCACGATCCTGACCACCACGGCCATTGTTTGAGAATCTTCCTCTGTCCTGACCATTTCTGTCATTGTTAAATCTCGGTCTGTCAGAATTATTTCTGTCACCGGAATTATTGTATCTTGGTCTGTCATTGTTATTTCTGTCAGTGTTATTTCTGTCAGTGTTGTATCTTGGTCTGTCGGAATTGTTTCTGTCATTACCGTTTCTGTCATTATTATATCTCGGTCTGTCAGAATTATTTCTATCACCATTTGTAAATCTTACACGGTCACCGTTATTTCTGTCGTTGTTATATCTTGGTCTGTCATTTCCCTGCTTGTCGCCAAATCTTGTCTTATCAGAATTCATACGCTCACTATTGTTAAATCTTACTCTCTCATTATTTTGTCTGTCGGAATTATTTCTGTTTCTGTCATCTCTGACAAATCTCGTATGTCCCTCATCTTTACCCTGTTTCGGCTTATTCGCTTCCCCTGTAGCCGGTCGATCATTTCTTACAGCCGTTTTCTTAGGCTCTTCTTTTACAGAAATCTCTTTCTGAACCTTTTCCGGTGCTGTCTTTGCCGCCTTTACGTCCTCCGACTTCTTTTCCGGTACAGGCTTTGCTGCCGGCGCATCTGCTTTCTTTGTACCGGTTCCGCATGCCTTCTTAACGATATTGATCATATTCTCATCAACAGCCGACATATGGCTCTTGATCTCGATACCATTTTTGCCAAGGATTGCTTTGATTTCATTGTTGCTTATATTCAGCTCTTTTGCCAATTCGTGTACTCTCAGTTTCGTCAAAAGTTACACCTCCATATTTTCACTCAAACTCATGTATTTTATGATCTGTTTCGCAAATCCTTCATCTAAGATCGCGATCGACGTCCGGAATTCTTTTCCAACGAATTTTCCCAGACTGTCTTTGTCTCCAAATTCAAAATATGGAATCTCATAAAAATTACATTTTTGATCAAATAGTTTCTTTGTATTATGGGCTGCATCACATGCCACGATCACAGCACATGCGCTTCCGTTTTTTACGGCCTTTTCTACTGAAAAGTTTCCGCTTACCAGCCTTCCGGCCTTTGCACATAAGGAAATCATGGAATAAATCTTCTTACTGTTCAATTGCCTCTAACTCCTTATCCAGTTTCTCATAAACCTCTTTTGGAATCTGCATCTTGAATGAGCGTTCCAGAGATTTACTCTTCATAGCTTTTTTCAGGCACTCTGCCTTACGGCATATATATGCCCCCCGTCCATTCATCTTGCCGGTCAGGTCGATCGCAAAATTATTCTCATTATCCTTCACGATACGGATGAGTTCTTTTTTCGGTATCATCTCATTACAACCAAGGCACTGTCTGAGCGGTATCTTCTTTGCCATAACATCACTTCCTATGCTTATATATTTATCTCCGTTCCAATCGGCATGGTACCCGGTCAGAACTTCATTTTATTCTTCGTCTTCTTTTACTTCTTCTGCATCCTGCTGCTCCAGAGATTCTTCATAAGAACCATCAACGATATCATCAATATTGTCAAATGCTTCTTCCTGCTCCGGCTCTTCGTAGTCATCATTTTCTTCTGAGAAATATCCCATCTCTTCTGCCTGTGACTCACTCTTAATGTCGATCTTATATCCTGTCAGCTTTGCAGCAAGTCTTGCATTCTGACCTTTCTTACCGATTGCAAGTGATAACTGATAATCCGGTACAACGACAAATGCGCTCTTTTCATTCAGATCTACATCAACTGCAATAACCTCTGATGGACTTAATGCATTCTTGATGAAGATTGCCGGATTCTCATCCCAACAAATAATATCGATCTTCTCACCGTTCAGATCTTCTACTACGTTGTTAACACGGCTTCCATTTACACCTACACATGCACCTACCGGATCTACATTCTCATCATGAGAATAAACAGCGATCTTGGAACGGGAACCGGCCTCACGGCAGGAGCTCTTGATCTCTACTGTACCGTCTGCGATCTCGGTTACTTCCTTTTCAAATAAACGCTTTACCAGATCAGGATGTGTTCTGGATACTGTGATCTTAGGTCCTCTGGAGCCTTTCTTTACTTCTGTTACATATAATTTGATACGGTCACCTCTGTTATATACTTCGCCGGGAACCATCTCAGACTCTTTTAATATTGCTTCTGTCTTATCATCCAGACTGACATTGATGTTGTTTCCAACATATCTCTGAACGATACCTGTGATGATATCCTTCTCTTTTGTATAGAAGTGATCGTAGATCGCATCTCTTTCGCTCTCATTAATTGCCTGAACGATTACATTTCTTGCTCTCTGTGCTGCGATTCTTCCGAAATCCTTTGTTGTGATCTCGATGTTGATGATATCTCCGAGATCATATTTGGAATTCATCATCTTAGCTTTTTCCAGAGAAATCTGTGTCGCAGGTCTTTCAACCTCTTCTACAACCTCTTTCTTCGCATATACATGAAACTCACCGGTCTCACGATCCATAACAACATCGATATTCTCATCGGTATCAAAGTCCTTCTTGCAGGCCGCCTTTAAGGATCTTTCGATCGCATCCAGCAGAATATCCTTGCTGATGTTTTTCTCCTTTTCTAATTGATTTAATGCTTCGATAATTTCTGACACTTTTTTATCCTCCCGCTTCTTTTATTAATATACAAATGCAAGTCTTATCATCGATATATCTTTTCTTGCAATCTTCAGTTCTTTCTCATCTTCTGTCAAAATGGTAACTGTTCCTTCATCGTACGCTGTAAGTTCACCTTCAAAATCTTTACAGTTATCGATCTTGGTATATGTCTTGATCTCTACGATCTTGCCAATACTCCGTTTAAAGTCATTTTCCTTCTTTAATGGTCTTGTAAGCCCCGGAGAGCTGACCTCAAGAATATAGGCATCCTTAATGAAGTCATCTGCATCCAGCAGATCACTCATGGCTCTGTTCACGATCTCACAATCTCCGATCGTTATTCCACCTTCTTTATCTGCATAGATCCGCAGATAATAATCACTGCCTTCTTTTACATATTCCACATCAACCAATTCAAGGTTATTTGCTTCAATGATCGGCAGAACCATCTCTGTTGCTTTTGCTTCAATATCTGTTTTCTTCGTAGCAATACCACCTTTCTACAAAAACTAAGAGTGGGTCAAAACCCACTCTTAATAGTTACCATAATCTTACTAAAACAAAATTATAACACGTTATAAGGAAAATGCAAGTATTTTTTATCGCATGCCCTTCGCTCTCAGCTCATCTTCCTTCGCATAACGATCCAGAATCTTATTTGCCTTTCGGTCATCGATCATATACTTATTGCTGATTGCCTGTTTGATGATCTCATCCAGTGCCAGTTCCCTTAAATAAGCATCCTTGATATTAATGGACGCAATCTCTCGGTATGCTCCCATCTTTCTGGTCAAGGTTCCATACTCATAAGGAATCAGCTTCTCGATCATATTACGGATCTCCTTTGCTACATTTGAACTGTAGCCTCCTGTTGTGACCCCTATCACCAGGTCTTCACGCATAACAATTCCGGGGAACAGGAAGCTGCTGACATCCTTGTTATCTGCTACATTGACCGGAATATTATGTTCGTTACAATACTTTCCGATCTTAGCATTTACATCATCCCTCTTAGTCGCTGCAATTACCATATCTGCCGTATCAAGCGCATCTAATGTCATATTCGACTCATGTACGCTGATTCCCGGTACTGCCTTGATCTCATCGCAGATCCTCGGTGCGATAACTGCGATCTTACAGTCAAACTTTATCAGAGAGTTAATCTTTCGAAGTGCGGTCTTTCCTCCGCCAAGTACAATTACTTTTTTGTTTTCCAGATTGATAAACATTGGAAAATATGCCATAGTGAAACCTCCTGTCGCTTCTTTCCTTTTATATTACTTTTTAAGAAATCTCTTTTCATATACTTCATCATTCTATACCATGCATAACACTTGTTTCTGTCGTTTAAATCTTCTAAACGATCATTACACCACGCAATAACATACATTCTTTCCTGCTTCTGCATTGATAAAGTATTATTGGCATGAAATATGATTTTGTCTCATATAATAAACAGATTATAATTCAGGATTACTAAAATGGCAAATGGAAACAATAACGGAACATTAAAAATCAGGATCATCTCGGAACAGACTGCATATCCGGTAACCGGTGCGGTCGTTTCTGTCGCATCTACCGGAACTCCGGATGAAGTTATAGAGGAACGGCAAACAGACAGCGACGGTATCATCGATGGCATCACCCTTGAAACTCCTCCACTGGAATACAGCATGGAACCATCTGACAACCAGCCATATTCCGAATACAATCTGAAAATCAATGCACCCGGATTTGAACCACGTATCATCTCCGGTGTACAGATGTTTACCGACGAAAAGGGCATTCAGTCAGTTAAGCTGCGTGTTTCTGATACTGACCAATCGAGCTATAACCCAACGGTGATCGGTGCTCATACCCTCTGGGAAGAATATCCGCCAAAGATTGCTGAGGATGAGATTAAAACAGTTGCAGAGACAGGCGAGATCGTCTTAAGCCGTGTCGTGATTCCGGAAACCATCGTGGTACATGATGGAGCTCCTTCCGACCCAACTGCAATCGACTACTATGTACCTTACAAAGACTACATAAAGAATGTTGCATCAAATGAAATCTACTCCACATGGCCGGATGCTTCCCTTCGAGCCAACATCCTTGCAATTATGTCCTTCACCTTAAACCGTGTCTATACAGAATGGTATCGTGGAAAGGGATACGATTTTACGATCACATCTTCAACCGCTTACGATCAGAAATGGATCTATAACAAGACAATATATAAAAATATCTCCCGTATCGTTGATGAACAATTTGCCAATTATCTATCAAGGCCGGGTGTCACCCAACCGATCTTTACACAATACTGTGACGGGAAACGGGTCACCTGTCCAAACTGGATGACCCAATGGGGTTCCAAGTATCTTGCCGATCAGGGACTGTCTGCGATAGAGATCTTACGCTACTACTATGGCGATTCCATTTATATCAACTCTGCCGAAACCATTGCCGGTATTCCATCCTCTTATCCGGGATATGATCTGTCAATTGGCGCAACCGGTGACAAGGTTCGTCAGCTTCAGGAGCAGTTAAATCGTATCGCACAGAATTATCCATCCATACCAACTGTTGCCGCCGATGGCATCTATGGACCTGCCACTGCCGATGCCGTCAGACGCTTTCAACAGATCTTCGACCTGCCCGTTACCGGCATCACCGACTACTCCACCTGGTACAAAGTCTCCCAAATCTACGTTGGCGTCACCAAGATAGCCGAGAATATCTGATTTCCTGACGACAGAGACCCCTGCCATACCCTTTATTACGCAGAACACTTGCGTTCTATTTTTCACGTAACGGTACTAACCTCCTCACCTTCGGTGACTCGTTAAGGACCGACGTGAAAAAAGGTCTGCTCCATAAAGGTATGCAGTGGACTCTGTCTGTCTATAATAAGATATATTCTTCTTCGATACTTGATTCCACAGACAGATCAAAAATGCGTTGTTGCTTTTATATCATGGTATCTTGCTTTCATATCGTAAAAGATCGTATCTGGTTGTTCAGCAATCACTTTACCTTATAATTTAAAATGAGAACTGATATTACTATTATGAAGCAAGCCTGCCTGAGCGTTGGTACTTAGGCTGCGTCTTTTGCAGCCTTATGTACCACTACGTCGAAGGTAGAGCGAAAGCGTCTTGCGGAATAATATGTAATATCAGCTCTCATTTAATCATCAAAGCATACCTCTTGCTGAACAACCAAATACGATCTTACATTACCGATCAAAGCAAACTACTATCGTATAAAGCAGCAACGTACTTTTGATCGTCCTCGTTAATATGTATCGTGGTCGTCGTAATCGTCGAATTCATCGCGTTCATGATCCATGAACTCACGGCTGGAAACCTTCTTTTTGGTACGTTCATCTTCTACCATATTTGATAACATTTCCTTGACCTCTCTGGACTTCTTGATGTTCTTGATCTCGAAATCTCCCATTGTCTTATCTGCGGAACAGCATTTGATCGTTCCAAGTCCGCACATTCTCTGCCATAATTTACGTTCCAATGAAACATCCATGATGCGATAAAGTCGTACTTCATCTTCTTTCACACTGAAGAACCCCGTACTGATAAATAACCGATCCTCTGATAAGCTGTACTTTGTAAATGTCCATGGTAACCCGAAAAATATACGTTTGCGATCCTTCCATATAATCTCTGCCATTTCAAAACCTCCCATATTTTTATAAATCTGTAAAAATACTAACACACCTCCCGCTAAAGTTCAACAAATGGATTTTCTCATCCGGCTGTTTTCAGATTTCCGATTGCAACCTTTCCTCTTTTCCTGTAAACTAGAGGCAAGAATTTTATCGCAATCCGTTGTTTATTGCAGGGAGGTAAAAGCTTTATATGCTTAATATAGAAATTACTGAAACAAAAAACTTCGTTAAAAAGCTTTTGATGGAACCGGTCTTTGACACATTTTTGCTAGTGGAAGCCTATGTCCTTTCTGACGTTTCTTATACGATCGACGGCAGACTGAATCCATCTTTTTTTGATACGGAAGAACTGGAAGAAATGACCTCAAAGACTTATACGACATGGGGGGCTGTCAGACATCATATCTTCAATGTCATCAAGGGCAATAAACTCCCATTAAACTTCAAGATCGTGCTGATCTTATCAGACGCGAACATTAACCGGATCATTGAACAGAACCATCTGAATCTCACGACATCCGACATTGCAAATCTGTCTTTAAACATCTACTTTGACGGAGAAAAGATCTCACTTACAACGATGGCATCCATGAACATTTTCTCCATGGATAAAACACTTGCAAACATCTGGGATGCAAATGTATCTGCTTTTTTTAAACAGAATCAGATCTTTTAACCACCTGCTACAGCACTCATTTCTAAATAAACCATAAAATATTTATGAATTATTAGCACTCGACATATTTGAGTGCTAATTTTGTCTTGACTTCTATTTTTTTCTGATTTATGATACCTGTTAGTGATAACACAGAACAGATAGGGCAGATATTTCTCGCATTACACATATATAGATATTTGCGTATTCCGATTTGTTCTGACAACTGGAATAATATAGAATTTATATAAGGAGATGCATTTTTATGAAAAAAGGAAGTTTATCAATTAACAGCGAAAACATTTTCCCTGTCATCAAGAAATGGCTGTATTCCGACCATGATATCTTTGTCCGGGAATTAATCTCAAACGGCTGTGATGCTGTAACAAAATTAAAGAAATTATCTCTGATGGGCGAATTTGACGAACCGGACGAACCTTATCGTATCGATGTGATCGCAAGCCCGGACAACAAGACCTTACAGTTTATTGATAATGGTATCGGTATGACTGCTGAAGAAGTCGAAAAGTATATTAATCAGATTGCATTTTCCGGTGCTGCTGCTTTCCTTGAGCAGTACAAGGACAAGGCAACAGAGGAACAGATCATCGGTCATTTCGGACTCGGTTTCTACTCCGCATTTATGGTTGCCGATAAGGTAACGATCGAATCCCTTTCCTACAAACAGGACGCAGAACCTGTATATTGGGAATGTGAGAACGGAACGGACTTCTCCATGGATAAAGGCGACAAAGAAACCAGAGGTACTGTTATCACCCTGTATCTGAATGAAGACAGCTATGAATTTGCAAATGAATACCGTATCAAAGAAGTAATCGACAAATACTGCTCTTTCATGCCTGTAGAGATCTACTTTACAAATGCAGATGCCCCTGCAAAAGATGAAGAAGAAAAGGCAACCAAAGCTGAAGCATCAGAAGAAGCTACTGCTGAAACCGATGAAACAAAGGATGCTGCCGAAAAGAAAGAAAAAGAAGCACCAAAGCCTTTAAATACTACAACACCTCTCTGGACCAAGCATCCAAATGACTGTACAGACGATGAATACAAAGACTTCTATCATAAAGTATTCCATGATTACAAAGATCCATTGTTCTGGATCCACCTGAAC
The DNA here is from genome assembly GCF_003461365.1 of Clostridium sp. AF17-21AC. Taxonomy (NCBI): domain Bacteria; kingdom Bacillati; phylum Bacillota; class Clostridia; order Eubacteriales; family Clostridiaceae; genus Clostridium; species Clostridium sp. AF17-21AC. The sequence continues at coordinate 58,991 of NZ_QTWY01000002.1, read as the reverse complement.
ATGGACTATCCATTTAACCTGAAAGGCATTCTGTACTTCCCGAAGATCAATACCCAGTACGATAATCTGGAAGGAACGATCAAGCTGTATAACAACCAGGTATTCGTAGCTGATAACATCAAAGAAGTTATCCCTGAATTCCTGATGCTGTTAAAAGGTACTATCGACTGTCCGGATCTTCCGCTGAACGTATCCAGAAGTGCTCTGCAGAATGATGGATTTGTTAAGAAGATCTCCGATTACATCACAAAGAAGGTTGCCGATAAATTATCCGGTATGTATAAGGTTCACAGAGAAGATTATGAGAAATACTGGGATGATATCAACCCATTTATCAAATTCGGCTGCTTAAAAGATGAGAAATTCTTAGAGAAGATGAAAGATTTCTGTATCTATAAGAATCTGGAAGGCAAATACCTGACTCTGCCGGAATATCTGGAAGCCGGAAAAGAAAAATACGAAAACAAAGTCTTCTATGTTACGGATGAAGTTGCTCAGTCACAGTACATTAACATGTTCAAAGAGGAAGGCATGGATGCCCTGATCATGACACAGACGATTGACAGCCCATTTATCACGCTTCTGGAACAGAAAAATGAAAATGTACATTTCTACAGAATCGATGCAGATCTGTCCGATAATTTTGTAGATGAATCATTATCCGAAGAAACAGCAAAGGATTATACCGACAAGCTGACCGAACTCTTCAAGAAAGCACTGGATGTCGAAAATATCACGATCAAGGTAGAAGCATTAAAGAATAAAGACTTATCTTCTATGCTGACCTTATCTGAAGAATCCAGACGTATGCAGGAAATGATGAAAATGTATGGTATGGCCGGTATGGGCATGGATCCTGCCATGTTCGGCGGCAAGGGTGAAACACTGGTATTAAATGCCAACAATAATCTGGTCAAATATGTCCTTGACAACCCGGAGGGCGAGAACACTCCTACCATCTGCTGTCAGTTATATGACTTGGCAGTTCTTGCCAACAGACCATTATCTGCCGATGCCATGACCAAGTTCGTCGCAAGAAGCAACGAGATCTTAAGCATTCTGGCAAAATAATGCCATTCATTTAAAATATAAAACACAGGGATTGCCCCTATACAGACCATAAGCCCCATTATAATATGACATTTAGTGAAGGTTTCGTCGTGAAATGCATATTGCCAGTAAATACGAGCGCTTGTCTGAGCCAACATTTAGTTGGCGAGTTAGCGCAGGAGTATTTACGAATCAGGCATATGCATTGAACAGAAACCGTAACGAGTCATTTATAATGGGGCTTATGGTCTGTATAGGGGCAATCCCTGTGTTTTGTATAATTATGTGAAAGTATTATTTTGCTAGAATCTCAATTCCGTGCTCGGTCATAAGAAGGGTGTATTCCCACTGGGCAGATGGCTTGCCATCATCTGTACGAATCGTCCAGCCATCGTCAGCATCCTGCCATACGTCAGGCACACCTAGATTGATCATTGGCTCGATCGTAAATGTCATGCTTGGAGCAATCACATAATCCTTGCCCGGCTGTCCGATATGGCTGACATACGGATCTTCATGGATATCAAGTCCCACACCATGTCCGCCGATCTCACGGACAACAGAATAGCCCTGCTCTTTGGCAAATGTATTGATCGCATATCCGATATCACCGATCGTTGAATATGGCTTACATACTTCTACTCCAAGATCCAGTGCTTTCTTTGTATCCTCTACCAGCTTCTTCCAGACCGGATCAACATCTCCGATCATGAACATACGGGACGAATCACCAAAATATCCATTATATTTCGTTGTACAGTCAATATTGACAATATCTCCATTTTTCAGGATTGTTTTCTCATCCGGTATACCATGACAGACAACATCATTAATCGATATACAGACACTCTTCGGATATCCTTCATATCCAAGGCAGGCAGGTATTGCATTGATTGATTTCGTGTATTCATAGATTCTTCGATCAAGCTCACCTGTAGATACTCCTTCTTTTACAAATGGAGTAATGAAATCAAGCACCTCTGTATTTACCTTGGATGCCACGCGGATTCCTTCGATCTGTTCCGGTGAACGCATCATTCTTCTTGTCGGGATCTTATATCCCTTCAGCTTCATTTCTTCCAGTTTGCTGTCGATGTTCAAATGGCAGGATTTGTATTTCTTTCCACTTCCGCACCAGCAGATATCATTTCTTCCTAGTTTCATTTTTCTACCAACCGTTTCTACTTTACGCCATAAATATCATAATAAGCATCAATCGCAGCCTTTAACTTATCATCAATTATGACTTTACCCTTATATTCTTTATTATATAAATGCTCTACAACCTCTGCCATTGTAACAATAGCAGTTGTCTGGATACCATATTCTTCCTGAATCTCTGTCAGTGCACTCTTCTTGCCCTGTCCACGCTCCATACGGTCAACAGAAACGACAAGTCCCATAACATCTACATCTCCCTGTGCCTTAATGATCGGCATAGTTTCCTGGATCGATGTTCCGGCTGTTGTTACATCTTCAATGATAACAACCTTATCACCATCTGAGATCGGGCTTCCGAGTAAGATTCCCTTATCTCCGTGATCCTTGATCTCTTTTCTATTTGAGCAATATTTGATGTCTTCATCATACATTTCTGCAATTGACATGGTAGTTGCTACTGAAAGCGGAATTCCCTTGTATGCAGGTCCAAACAATACATCAAAATCAAGACCAAACGCACTGTTGATTGCTTCCGCATAGAACTCACCCAGTCTCTTTAACTGTGCCCCTGTTCTGTAAAATCCGGTATTTACAAAGAAAGGTGTTTTTCTTCCACTCTTTGTTGTAAAATCTCCAAATTTTAATACATTACAATCGATCATAAATTCAATGAATTCCTGTTTGTACTGTTCCATTTTTCTTTCATTCCTCCTTGATTTCAGACCATTTATGTACCCTTTAGTTAGGCATTTCGAACTCATTCTAGCACAAATGGTTTCGAAACACAAATGGTTAATTTTTCTGTTCCATTTTGTATCTAATTGTTGTACAATAGCCAAAGGTCTATATTTTTCGACATACCTTTAGAACAATTCCGTCCTATATTACCATATTTACGAAAAAATATATACATTAGAAAGGAAATTTTATCAATATGAAGAAAAAAACAGCACTTTTTCTCTGTCTGATCCTGCTTATTTCCACTATCGGAACAGGATGCAGCAGCAAAAAAGACGCCATCCGATTCGGTGCAGCGGATATCGGCGGTATCTATTATACCTTTGCAAATGCTTATGCCGGTCTGGTCAACAACGATGCCCCTGATTACAGCATTGAAGCAAAGAAGACTGCTGGATCTGCGGCAAATCTACGACTGCTTGCCGACGGTTACATTGATCTCTGTATTGCACAAAATGATATGATTGATGACGCAGTAAATGGAACAGGCACATTTGTGGGGAAATCGATCAGTGGATATTCCGCTATCGCCTCTCTGTATCCGGAAGCCTGCCAGATCATTGTAAAAAAAGATTCAAACATCAAGTCTCTCGATGACCTGACCGGAAAAACCATAAGCATCGGAGCATCCGATTCCGGTACGGAACGAAATGCAAAACAGATCCTTGAGGTTGCCGGTCTGAATAACGATCTGGTCAAAACCACAAACCTTGACTATATCGATGCTGCCGAAAGCCTGGTTTCCGGTGAAATTGATGCTTTCTTTGTTACAGCAGGCATTCAGACCACGGTCATTGAAGAGCTGACAAGAACCTGTGATATCCGTTTGATCGGACTTAACGACAGTTGTAAAAATAAGCTATTGTCTGCTTATTCGTATTACTCCGATTTTATCATTCCCGCAAATACCTATTCCGGTCAGACCGAGGATGTATCAACGGTCTGTGTGCAGGCTGTCATGCTTGCAGATAACGACTTATCGAAGGATACTGTAGAAGATCTTACGAGGCTTCTGTTTGAACATGCAAATGATCTGCAATATTCACTTTCGATCGATATGCAGTTAAATGAACAGGCAGCAACAAAGGGCATCACGATCCCATTTCACAAAGGGGCTGCTGCTTACTACAAAGAAAAAGGGATTACCGTTGATGTACGATAATTTCTGAACATAAGAAAGGGTAATTATGAAAATTCAATTAGATATGTATCAGACACTTGCGATTGCCGTCCTTGTGTTGATGCTTGGAACATTTTTGAAAAAAAGGATCTTCTTTCTGGAAAAATTCTGTATACCTTCTCCTGTTATCGGCGGACTCTTATTTGCAATCTTCACCTGTATCTGTTACAGTACGGGATTGGCAGAATTTTCCTTTGATGATACCCTACGGGAAGTCTGTATGGTATTCTTCTTTACCTCTGTAGGTTTTCAGGCAAATCTGAAGGTCTTAAAGAGCGGTGGCAAATCACTGGCGGTCTTTCTGGGGCTTGTTATTGCTCTGATCGTACTTCAAAACCTGCTTGCTGTCGGTATGTCCAGGATCCTTGGACTTGACCCTCTGATCGGTATGTGTACCGGATCAATCCCAATGGTCGGCGGACACGGAACCGCAGGTGCCTTCGGTCCGGTTCTGGAAGACTTTGACATATCCGGTGCAACCACAATCTGTACCGCAGCTGCAACCTTTGGTTTGATCGCCGGAAGTCTGATCGGCGGTCCACTCGGAAAACGACTGATCGAGAAAAAGAATCTGTTAGAAACGGTTGTGCCTGAAGATGACAGCCTTTTGATCGAAGAAGAAAAGAAACATGAACGTCATACAAATATGTATGCAGCCGCTGTTTTTCAATTGATCCTTGCAATAGGACTCGGAACGATATTCTCATGGTTACTGACAAAAACCGGGTTAACTTTTCCAATCTACATCGGTGCTATGATCGCAGCCGCACTGATTCGAAATATCGGTGAATATTCCGGTAAATTCACGATTCATATGGGTGAGATCAACGATCTTGGCGGTATTGCTCTCTCCCTGTTCCTCGGTATTGCAATGATCACATTAAAACTATGGCAGCTTGCATCTCTCGCTCTTCCATTATTTATCCTGCTGACCAGTCAGGTTATTCTGATCTGTCTGTTCACATACTTTGTTGAATTCAACATCATGGGACGTGACTACGATGCTGCTGTTCTGGTTGCCGGAACCTGTGGTTTTGGAATGGGGGCAACACCAAATGCCATGGCAAATATGCAGGCAATCTGTGATAAATATTCGCCATCCGTAAAAGCCTATCTCCTGATTCCGCTTGTTGGCAGTTTATTTGCAGACTTTATCAACAGCCTTGTTATTACATTCTTCATCAACCTGTTATAAAAGGAGGATATTCTCATGTTCGGACATAGAAAAGATAAGAAAAAAGATTATAATCTGACTTACGACAATCTCGCAATCCCTGAAATTCATACGCAGTCAGACTCGGATTCGAATGACGCTGACACTTCGAATCCTGTACATACAGAATCTTCCAAGGAGGAAGCGAACATCTCCTATGATGTCGCCATCCCTGAAGTTCATATCCGGAAGAAAAAATAAAAAACTCCCTACAGTCGATATCACTGTAGGGAGTTTTTTATTTATTCATCACGCTTCATATAGACCTGCTCGAAGGATTCAATATTCACAGGCTTACTATACAGATAGCCCTGAATATGGTTGCATCCCATTTCCTTCAGGTATTCTGCCTGTTCCTTGGTCTCTACTCCTTCCGCTATACATTCCACTCCAAGATCTGTGCACATCTCAACCAGATGTCTTAGAATCGTTCTGCTGGCTATATTCTTGTCTATATTATAAACCATACTCCGATCCAGCTTGATCACATCAAACTTCATAGAAGAAAGAATCGATACATTGGAATATTTTGTTCCAAAGTCATCCATGGCAATCCTGAAACCTGCAGTATGCAGTTTATTTGCAATTCTGGTAACCATCTCATGTTCCATCTCACCAACAGACTCTGTAATCTCGATCTCGATCATATCCTTTGGAACTCCATAAGATTCAACAATCGCATTGATACGCTCCGGCATATCTTCTTCCAACAGAGATATTCTGGAAAAATTACAGGAGACCGGGATCAGATTATACCCTTCTTTTTTCCAACGTATAAGCATTTTACATACATTTTCAAGCACAAAGAGATCCATATACTTTATATTTCTGCTTTTTTCCAGACGATCGATCACATTTGCGAGGTTATCCGGTTTGGCATATCTCACCAGTGCTTCTGCACCATAACAACGACCATTCGAATAGTCCACCTTCGGCTGTAAATACACAAAGAACATTCCGTCTTTAATGTCTTTTTTTACAAGCTCTCTCGTTAATGTACTCCATTTATAAGAATGTTCATCCTTCTGATCGTACCACTTCTGTTTCTCCATATAGAGCATATCATACGCATGGTTTTCCATCCGCTTGATATCTTTCTCATAATCATCCCATACATATCCGATACATGCCGTAAAATCGCCAATCTTAAGCTGACCTTTCAATGCACGAACCTGATCCAGGAAATCACACTGTGAAATATTCTCACAAATTACAGCAAAATCGTCATCCCCAATCCGATAAATACAGGATTTCGGAAATACCTTATCTAACAGTCTGTAATAATCAATCATCAGATTATCAACAAAGGACTGTCCAAATTCATCAAATATATTACGCACTTCATTGATATCAATAATCACGATACCCACTGATTCCAGATTCTGTCTGCGGTTTATATAATCCATATAGCAGATACGATTATATGCTCCCGTTATACGATCATGCGTCACTTCATAATTTCGTTCTTCTGCAAGCGCCCGGCTGACAATATCATTTCCAATATACAAAGACAAAAGATTCATAAGCTTCAGGTCACCACTGTGAAGCTGCGGATTAAAGATAATGATCCTTCCAATAATCTCAGACTTATTGTCTTTGATCGGAACAGAATACATTGACCATATCCTGTTTTCCAAAAAAAACGAATACAGATCCGATGTTTTGTATGGGTAGTCCGAAATATGATTAATGATCAGTGCACCTTTTTTACTAGATATACTCTGCAGTTCTTTCCGGACAGTTTCTTTATAAAAGATCTCCAGTTTTTTCCCATACGAATTACTATTTGCTGATTTCCATTCATGACATTCATATAACTTATTGGAATCACATTCCACCAGACAAGCATGTTTTGCGCCATAATACTCTCCAAGTGTTTCTAACAGTTTGCTGTAATTTAAGGAATGCTCTACTCCTGTAGAAATCTGTGTAATACTGGATACCAACGCATCCTCAATATCATAACGGTTAGAAAGAACCTGTGTTACTTTATCGGCATCAGAAATATCAACAGCCATCTCCATACGACACTTTCTTCCATGCCAGTTTACAATCCTGTCTTTTAAAACATATTCTTTTCCGTTATTGAGATTCTTATGATGCGAGATAAAACTCTTCTCCGTTGATAACAGCTTATTCGTGCAGAAGCTGCACGGAAGATCCATACCCTGAAGCACCTTATAACAATGCTTGTCAATATAAGAAGTATCATCTTCATCCAGACCAACACCAAGCTTGGCTGCCTTATTCATATATTGCAGCTTATAAGAATTCATCTCCGTTACATATACAACATCTGAGATGTCATCCAACAGATAATCCTCTTCATCCGAATAACTGCTGAACTTGGAATTTAATACCGGTTTAGCCTCATCCATCTTCTCACAGAAAAGCATACAGCGGTCTTTGCCCTGCCGCTTGGAATAATATAACGCCTGATCTGCTTTATAATATAAAGAATCGAATTTTAATGACTTTGATATAGTATCAACTGCAATACCGATTGATGCCGAGTGCTCCGCCTTACATTTAATCGCACGAATTCCTTTATTAAGTGTCTTCGCAACCATGCATGCCGTATCTTCATCGACTATATCCGGAATAAACATAGAAAATTCATCTCCACCGAGACGACCACAAAATCCACCATATGTATTTGCAACACTCTCCAGAACAACTGCTGTGTCACACAACAAATCATCTCCGGCATAATGTCCCAATGCGTCATTTACTAATTTAAAATCATCCAGATCGATCATATAGAGTGCACACAGCGTCTCATCAAATTCCACAAGAAACCTGGATACTTTAGACACAAAGGTGCTATGATTATAAACCCCTGTAAGGGAATCACGTTCCGCACGCAGAATTAATTCCTGACTCTGCAGTTTCTCCTCATGAATCGAATACAACTTACCTACAATCTTTTTTACCACACCGTTTGTATCAGCAACACTGACAAGCATTGCACGATGCCAGAGATACATACCGTTACCGATAAAATCGACCCTGATTTCAACGGTTTCGGTATCCTTAACAGCTGTCAGTTCAGCCAATACGTCTGATACCTCTTTTTTGTCTTCCGAGTAGATCAACTGACACTGAGCAAGGTTTGCAATAAAATCTTTATCATCAAAAACCGTTACGGTTCTGCCATCCATATATTTAGATATAACCATGCTGTCATCTTCAACCGTATAGGTAAACAAGAGTTCATCACTTCCCTGCGCCACTAACTTCAACATCTCGGTCTGTGCACTCTTTTCCAGTTCTTCTTTCTTTTTATTCGTAATATCTACACAAACAGCGCATATGGAAAAAACGCTTTTTCTTGCTGCAAGGAGCGACAGGCATACCTGCACCCAATAATATGATTCCGGATTATTTTTATTAATAAAGCGATATTCACCAATTGTCATCTTATTTGACAACAAGGTCTCCTTAATCTGTCGTTTCAGTTCTTTCCGATCTTCTTCAAATGCCAGATTGATATATTCATTTCCTTCTGTACCAAGCTGACCTTTTTCCAGATTGAACATCTTATAAAAGCTCTCACTGATATATTCTACTGTAATTTTCTTATTTCCGATATCAAATACTCCGACACCACCCGCTAGATTATTGAGAATGGACTCCAGCATACGGTTCTTATCCGCTAATTCCATATTAAGTTCAGAATTAATATCAGTCAGATTTTCAAGCTGTTTCGACAGCTTCTTGGTATTTGTTATATCTGTAATAAGGATTTCTCCGCACATTTCTCCTTCTTCCGACTGAAATGCCCGCCCAAAACAGAATACATATATAACTTCACCATTTTTCTTTTTTAACCGATGTCCCAGATATGCTTCTCCCCGGCTCGTCATCTTTGTATAGATGATCTGTGTATAATCCTCCCAGTCTTCATCTAGCATAATATCCTTTACATGAAGCTGTAAGCGTTCTACATCTTCCGCAGAGTAACCTAGGATCTGTTCAAATCCCTCATCTACCTTTAGAATCCTCATATCTCTGATACGTGCCTGATATCTGGAATATATAATTTCTTCAAATTGTTTTTCCATAACCAACTAACTGCCTCCCCAATACATCCTGTAAAGCAGATAACCCAATATCTTTTATTTTACACACCCAATTAACTCATTTATATCATCAATCTGATTCTCGATCAGATATTTTTCAATTCCATCTGCAATCTCCACTGTTGCATATGGATTATTGAAGTTTGCTGTACCAACTGCGATTGCCGATGCACCTGCCAGAATCATTTCAAGAGCATCCTCAGTCGTAGCGATACCACCCATGCCTATGATCGGAAGCTTGACAGCATTTGCAACCTGATACACCATCCGTACTGCGATCGGATGGATCGCAGGACCTGATACACCGGCAGTCTTATTCTTTACAGCAAATGTACGACGCTTAACATCAATCTTCATGCCTGTAAGTGTATTAATAAGTGACAGTGCATCTGCTCCACCTGCTTCCGCAGCTCTTGCCATCTCAGTAATATCTGTAACATTCGGACTGAGCTTCATGATCACCGGCTGCTTTGCAACCTTCTTTACTGCCTGTGTTATATCATAAAGAGCTTCCGGCTTCTGACCAAATGCAATTCCTCCCTCTTTTACATTCGGGCAGGATACATTCATCTCAAGCATATCAATATCTGTATCTGCCAGCCGTTCTACGACATCTATATAATCTTCCTTTGACTTTCCGCATACATTTACGATCACTTTTGTATCATATTTTGCAAGGAACGGAAGATCTCTTTTTATAAAAGTATCAATACCCGGATTTTGAAGTCCGATGGCATTCATCATTCCGCCATATGTCTCTGCAATTCTGGGTGTCGGATTGCCCGGCCACGGAACATTTGCCACACCCTTTGTCGTAACTGCTCCCAGACGGTTCAGATCGACAAATTCCGAATACTCCATACCTGAACCAAATGTACCGGATGCAACTGTAATTGGATTCTTCCATTCTACTCCTGCGATGTTTACCGCCATATTTACTTTACTCATTACAGTTCCACCTCCTCAGCATAAAAGACAGGACCATCTGCACAAATCCTTGCATTGTGTACCTTTGAATGCTCATCCACATTCTTTGTCTGACAGACACAGGCAAGACAGGCGCCTACACCACATGCCATCTTTTCTTCCAATGAAATCTCACAACGGATATTCTGCTCTGCCGCATACTGTTTGATTCCCCGAAGCATCGGAGTCGGGCCACAGGCATATATGATATCACCGGTTACCGCACATGCTTTGATCGCATCTATTACATTTCCCTTTGTTCCATGCATTCCATCTTCGGAAGACAGATACACACTACCATATGGTTCAAATTCTTCATTTAAGAAAAGCTCATCCCGGTATCCAAGTACGATGGACTTCTCACAGTCCAGCTCTTTTGCGAGCTGCAGCATCGGTGGAATTCCGATTCCTCCACCGATCAGAATTGCTTTTCCAGACTCCTTCATAAAGCCATTTCCAAGCGGACCAAGAATATCAACCGTATCTCCTGCCTGTAATTTTGAGAACTCATTTGTTCCCTTTCCAGCGATACGATATACCAGACGAAGCGTACCTGCTTCTTTATCAATTCCACATAAACTGATCGGTCTTGGAAGCATGCGGCTTCCATCCTTTGAATATACAGAAACAAACTGACCTGCAACCGCCTGCGATACAATCTCCCCTGCTTTCAGGATCAGACTATATATATCTGTTGCTATACAGGTCTGGCTCACAACCTCTGCTGTTATCTTTACTTTTCCCATGTATCTATGTCCTCCCGTGATCTCTTGCATATGATCTGTACGCCTCCACTATCACCACGCATCGTGTACTGCATACTGTTTTTCTGATAAATCCGATATTTATAATACGCTGTTGATATCTTCGATCATATCAACAACAGCCTGACGGGAAGCATCTGCATAATTTGCTTCACCAAATGAAGCATATTTCTCCTGCTTGTATGCTGCAATGATCCCTCTGGATGAATTTACGATCGCACCAAGTCCGTCTTCATTGAAATAATGTACCAGATCAGCAGCCTTACCGCCCTGTGCTCCGTAGCCCGGAACAAGAATAAATGACTTCGGCATGATCTTACGAAGTACCTTACCCATCTCTGGATACGTTGCTCCTACAACAGCACCGACACTGCTGTAACCGCTCTCACCGATCGTATCTTTGCCCCATTCATTAACCATAGCGCCAACCAGCTCATATAACGGCTTACCATCGATCAGACGATCCTGGAATTCACCGGATGAAGGATTTGATGTCTTGACCAGTACAAAGATTCCCTTCTTCTCTTCCTTACATACATCTACAAAAGGCTTGATTCCATCGGTACCAAGATATGGATTTACAGTTGCAAAATCTTCACCAAATACGGAATATGTCTTACTTCCGACCGCAACCTTTCCAAGATGTCCGACTGCATATGCTGCAGATGTTGATCCGATATCGCCTCTTTTAATATCTGCGATCACAACCAGATCCTTTGACTTACAATAATCAACCGTCTTCTGGAATACCTTTAAGCCCTCGATACCAAACTGCTCATACATAGCAATCTGCGGCTTAACAGCAGGGATCAGATCATGAACTGCGTCCACAATACCCTTATTGTACTGCCAGATGGCTTCCGCTGCGCCCTCTAAAGTCTCACCATATTCATCAAATGCTGTCTTCTTTATATATTCCGGCACATAGGAAAGCATCGGATCCAGTCCAACAACGATCGGTGCCTTTGTCTCTTTGATTTTTTTTACTAATTTGTCTATCATGTCTTTTCTCCCTTATATATAAAAATTTATTGTTCACAATAATAGCTTCCAAGTATCTTAAATGTCTCTGTTTCATTTATCAACTGGAATACAAGTGCCTGGATCTCTTTCTGAAGCAGGTTTCCGTTTAACTCGACATAAAACCGATAATTCCATTCTCCTCCGCGGAACGGCACCGAATGGATCTCGGTCAGATTCACGCCATAATCGGATATCATCGATAATACACTCGCCAGACTTCCGCTCTTATTCTTGCATACAAATACGATCTTTAACCGGTTATGCTCCGGCAAAACTACCAGTTGTTTCCCGAATGTAACGACCTTCTTCCGGTGTCCCTCGTCCAACACCTCATCACACCTGTAAATATAGAGATCATTCATGGCAAGTGCTTCATGCAGGGAATCCGATACGCCATAGCTGATATCCTCAAATATACCCATTCCGGCATCTGCTTCATCCTTTCGGATCAGCTCCATGACCTGTTCATAATCACTGACCGTATTTACCAGATCTCTGGAATAGCCCTGACATATGTAAAGTTCATGCTTCAGCATGGCAAGCTTCTTTACCTTCGGTTCCTCCGTCACAAACGATACATTCAGACAATTACGAAGTTCTAATGTTCTCCCATACTGATACTTTCTGCTGACCTCCATAATACGCTTGATCAGTGCCGTATATTCTTTCTTGATGCTGTCGTCTACATCCCCGGTCAGCTTCGTTATGATCGCTTCTTCCCGATCCGGCTTATATATAGCATCCTCTGATTCCGCCTTTACCCTTGCGACTTGATCTGCAAGTATCATTCGTTCCTTAAACAGCGACTTGATCTGCTTATCAACCACGTCGATCTGCTTTCTAACTTCCTCTAATGTCATTTCTCCGGCTCCTTTTGGCATAACATATATTCATTAATATATCATTTTTTCAGCATGAAGTAAACCGCTGCACACGGAAATGATCGAAGTCCTGCGTCAGTTTTTCAAAACGGGACAAATAGCAGAGCGACAAATGCTGCAACCAACAGCACTCCCAAAAGTACTCCACAAATGATCTTCCATTTCGTATTCTTAGACAGAATCATACATATTAGAACAATCAACACTCCTGCCATATCGATCCCGACATCGATCATTTTTCCGCTCCTGCCCGGAACCAATAACTGATGCATCTCATCCGAACATGCATATAATAACGAAATTAAGACAGCTATGCTTCTGTTATAGAATCTGCTCTGGCTCATGGATATCTTCACCGTTGCCAGATATGAAAGTAAGAACAGGATCGCATATTCTGTCATATGTGCAGTCTTTCTTATAACAAGCTCCAGAATATCCTGTAGCTTCTGCATCTCCTGCGGTGAATCCTGCCGTACCTTTTCCAAGAGATTTGTTATAAACAAACTGATTTTCCCACTCTGTCCGGAGGATTCCTGTCCGGTCTTTCCTGACATATAGAATATAAATACCATCCATATGATAACCGGAATTATATAAAGAAACTTTTTTTTACTTTCTGCTGTATTCTGCTTTCTTTTTCCTGATGAGAACTTACTGTTTGCCGATCTGTCTGTATTTTTATTTGCTTTTCTATTTGTTGTTCTTGATCCGCCTGAAGTTTTAGCTTTATTTGCATTTGTGGATTTTTCTTTATTTGTTGAATTATTCTTCTGCATCTCTGTCTAAATCCTTTTCTGATATGTTCATTCGACTCATTCTTTATTCTTTTACCTTACTGTTCTTTCATCTTGCCATTTCTTCTCCCGTGTTTTTCTAAAATAATTTACTCTGGTCAAATTATCCAAAAAATAATATTCAAACATCCCGTATACCTTTATAATAGCTGCTTTTTTTCAGCAGATTTCACATTGTCGAAAAATGGCAGATTTGATAAAATTTCAAAAGAGCGTAACTTGTATTCTATTGTACTACAAAAAGAAGAGTTTTGCTCACAAAAACAAAAATGGGAGGACATTATATGTTTAACAAAAATAAGAGGACGAAGAAATTTTCCGATCTCCTGATTCCAGGCATTATATTGATAATCATCGGGATCGTATTTGCCTTTCAGGGAATCCGGGATTACAGCAAACTGAATGGGGATCTGCTCAATCTGAATACCGCATCTGAAAAGGATCTGGATGCCGGAAAATATGTAGAGATTGATGTTGACTATGCTTTTTATTCTTTCTGTGAGAATGTTGAAACTACAAATTATGTATTCAAAAGAACAACAGACCAGTATTATCTGATAAGTGCACTTAAAGACAACGAATACTACATTGGACTGAATATTGCTGAATCAAAAAAGTCTGAGCTTGAAGCTTTATCCGATTACACCTGGTCCCAGTCAGGTGCAGATCCGGGTACATTACACTACATCGGCAAATTATGCAAATCAGACAGTGAGATTATGGGATATATGAGAAATTATATCTACGATATGTATGAATCTGCCTATGATATCACTCTTACCTCCACAGAAAAAGCTACACTGGATTCTTATATGCTTCCATACTATATTAAGATCATGACAAAAGAGGGATGCCGTACATCTATCATTATTGGTCTTGTAGTTCTCGGTCTTGGTATCCTGCTCATTATATTAGGTATTATCCGTCACAAGAACACTGTATACGGTCCGGATATCCAGCCAGAACCATATACCGGTGCATATGGCAATCCAACAACTCCTGATATGAACACTAGCATGAATTCAGGCTATGCCGATCCCAATGCACAGGAGCCAACGACTCCATTTTCAGATAACAATACATCTGAAGCAACCACAAGCGGCTTAGATCCTGACACCTTTGATGACAATGGAACTTCATCTTTTAAATTAAAAGACTAACACAAAATCCGACTGATGGGAAATTCCTGTCAGCCGGATTTTTATTAGAGTGTATTATATATTTACTTCTTAATTATTGAGTTGTGCGGTTCTTGCACCATCATTCATAGAATGATTAACCGAAATATCTCTTTAAGAGACCTTCAAATGCCTTTCCATGTCTTGCCTCATCCCTTGCCATCTCATGAACAGTATCATGGATTGCATCCAGATTCAGTGCTTTTGCACGTTTTGCAAGATCTGTCTTACCGGCAGTTGCACCATGCTCTGCTTCTACTCTCATCTCAAGATTCTTCTTTGTTGAATCTGTAACTACTTCACCAAGAAGCTCTGCAAACTTAGCTGCATGCTCTGCTTCTTCATAAGCTGCTTTCTCCCAGTAGTTACCAATCTCAGGATAGCCTTCTCTGAATGCTACACGAGCCATTGCAAGGTACATACCAACTTCTGAACATTCGCCCTGGAAGTTTGCTCTTAAATCTTCCATGATATCTTCCGGTGCACCCTGTGCTACACCTACAACATGCTCAGATGCCCATGTCTTATCATCACCCTGTTTGATAAACTTCTCAGCAGGTGCCTTACATACAGGGCACTGTGCAGGAGCTTCTTCTCCTTCATATACATATCCACATACACTACATACAAACTTTGCCATAATTAAAATCTCCTTTGCTTTATGCTATTATTATTCTTATTGAGAAACGTTATCAATTTCTATGATTCTATTTTACACAATTTTTGATAAATGTCAATAGTTATTAGGAATGATTCTCAATTATTTTTTTATTTATTCAGCCTTTGACCTGTCTATCCTTATTCTGTAAGAAGCTATTTATCTGTGTTCTCCAAGGAAGAACAATGCCAGTGTTCCGGGACCTGAGTGTGCTCCGATCACCGGACCAACATAGGATATCGTGATCCTGTCATTTCCGAACCGCTCTTTAATAATGGAAGCAAGTTTCTCTGCATCTTCTATACAATCACCATGACTGATAAAAATATCCTGATCTTCCGGATGTACCGCCAGCTTCTCCATCCGGTTTGCAAGCTCTGTGATCGCTGCTTTTCTTCCTCTGACCTTACTTACATTGATCAGATGTCCCTCGTCATCCACATGCAGGATCGGCTTGATCGACAGCATTGTGCCAACTGTTGCTGTCACACCTGATATACGGCCTCCTCTTTTTAAGAAGAAAAGATCGTCTACTGTAAACCAATGGCATAGCTTTAACTTGATATCTTCTATATACTGTGCATTCTCCTTCAGACTTTTTCCTGCATCTTTTGCCTGACATGCCTTATATACCAGAAGTCCCTGTCCCATAGATGCCGCAAGGGTATCAACACTGATCATCTTTCGTTCCGGATACTCCTCCATCAATTCCTGACCGGCCATATACACGGTCTGATAAGTAGAACTAAGTCCGGATGAAAAGCCCAGATATAAGATATCTTTCTTCTGATTAAATAATGCTTCTATGGCCTCCGATGCCTGCGAGATATTTGCTGCAGAAGTCTTGATATTTGCCCCATTCCTTAATTTGCTATATACTTTCTCAATATCTGCCTGATCATTATGAAAACTTCCCTCGCCCTCAACAATAAAATCAAGCTGTAAGATCTCCAGTTGATATTTCTTCACGATATCATCCGGCAGATCACAGGATGAATCTGTCAATATAACATAATCATTCATTTTAACATCCTCCATTACCATTTTATGGCAAATATGGTTTTTAAAACCACATGATATATTTTACCAAATCGCTATGTAAAGTATACCACACCTTATAAACAGGCACAACAAAAAGGTGCTGACATATAATCTGTTCTGATATATATATCAACACCTTTTCATTAATTCTATGTTTTAATTATCTGTATGTTACCATTAAAGACTCTGTAAGTCCTGTACTCTTCTGGTACATAACAACGATCACATCTGAATATTTCTTACTTAATGTAATCTTCTTGGAATAACTGGATTTATTTACATTATAATATTTGCTTCCACCATTATATACGCTGACTGACTTAATGGTCCATCCCTTTTTAGCCTTTACGCTCAGTGTCTTCTTTGATACTTTCTTTGAAGTATAGGTGTAAGTATTCTTTGCAAAGCTTGATGTATAATTCTTGCTTCCAATCTTGATTGAACTTACAGGATTGGTATATTTCTTTACAGTAAATGTAGTTTTCAGCTTAACACCCTTTACTGTACATGTAATAGTTGCCTTACCAGCTTTCTTTCCATAGTCTACACGAATATATCCATCTTTGGCTGATACTTTCATGTTCTTGTTTGAACATTTTAACTTTTTGATCTGAGATGCCTTTGTACATCCCATGATACTGATAACACCGGATGCCTGAGTCACACGTCCCGGCTTATAGGAAACGACTCTGTCACTATACGGGTTAATATACACAGTCTTACTGGTTGCAGCGCTGACATCCTTCATGCTTGTTGCAGGTACTGCTAATAATGTGAATACCATTGCAAGGGCTAAAAATGCAGCTAATAATCTCTTTGTTGCTTTTTTCATTTTTCTACTACCTCCATAAAATCATCTTTTATCCGGCGGCATTCTGACCTCTCATCTGTATGCCCCAAATTTAGTTTTATTTTATACTATTTCCCATTTTTTTACAATAGGTGCAACGTATTTTAATCTTAATTTAACGCACTTTATTCTTCTTTCCCGTACCATTTAAAGAAACGTTTTGCATACTTCTCTGCCTTGTTCCTTGAAAAGTTAAATCCACGGATCGCACCTTTTTCTTTATAGGTATCCCGAATTCCATTAAAATACCATTCCATTCTGTTATACGAGAATCCCTTGATATCCTTATAATTATTATATTTGTTATAATAATCGTCGTATTGGTAGTTATCGTACTCGTAGTAATCATCATCCTGTCCCGTCATATAGTTATCTACAATGAACTCATATACTTCTTCCGCTCCATCTGCACCAAGTGACGTCACATACCGGAAATCCACATCCTTCGGATCCTGATTTTCCAGATTATATCTGGCAACCAGATAAGCCGGACGAAGGAACGATACGATGATATATACAGTAACGATCACAAACATCGAATAACGTACCAGAGGGAAATGGTCAATATAGATTCTGACGATCACTCCTGCAAGTACCACAGCAAGAACAGCCAGTGCTGCAAACACCAGTATTCTCATATAAGTAAGATCATATGCTTTGATATACATTGTCATACGAAGTGCCGAAGATGCGATCATCACGTAGGTACAGGCTGACATAATAGTCAGTACGATATTAAGCACTGTGCTTTTACGAAAGATTGCATGACAGATCAGCACCAGTATCACATTCAGCACCGATACGAACATAAGCTGGAAGAATCCCTGTCTGGCATATTCCGCATAAGTCATATCATCCGGCAGTGACATATTATTTGTAAACAGATATAGGATCTGGATCACTGAAAACAACAGATACACCAGGGTAAGCAGTCCCATTGCCGTGATCGCAATGATCGGTTCATGTGTTCCTTCTTTTGTCTGTCTGTGATATCTGCTTCCAAACGGTGCTGACACAATGATACCATATGTAAATAATAACGCCGCAAATGCAAATACAAGAAACCAGATTGCATCCCATGATAGGAAAATATTTCCAAGTAATGTTTCAACTGCATCTCCAAAGATCTGATCTGCACTGGAAAGCAGGCTGATCATTACGAACAGCAACGGAATCGCAACGACAACACCGATCAGAATATAGACAAATTTCGCACGTTTTCTTGCATTTTCATGTTCTCTGTTATATTGTCTGTAGTCTGAGAAAAAACGGTCAAAACAGGTAAACGGCTCTGCCATCTTCTCGATAACCGTAAGACCATATTCGACAAATCCCATGTTTTTAAGATCATCAAAATACCGGAGAAGCCCTGCACACACAAGGAATAAAATGCAAAGATGATCCAAAACGATCAAAAATGAATCATCGGTCCTGCAAACTGATACCCCAAGCAAAAGGATACCTGCATAATGCGGAATCAGCTTCGTCTGCTTTCCAAAAAGTTTCCCAAAAGATAACGATTCTCCGTCATTTACCGGCAGATTCTTCTCATGGCGCATGATACTGAAACTCATAAACAAAACGGTCATAACTGCCATGAATACAGCACAGATACTTGCATAATTCCGGTACATCAGCACACTGTAGATCATGGCATAACCAAACGCAAAACCGCCAAAAATCTCAAACCGTTCGGGCGATACCCCCGGTCTTGATCTTCTCGGCTTATAATCGTAATTTGACTGCCATCCAAAATTTGGCGGCACATTATTATAGTTTGATTGTCCTCCAAAATTCGGTGGTACATTATTATAGTTTGGCTGTCCTCCAAAGTTTGGTGGCACATTATTATAGTTTGGCTGTCCTCCAAAGTTTGGTGGCACATTATTATAGTTTGGCTGTCCTCCAAAGTTTGGTGGCACATTATTATAGTTTGGCGGTACATTATTATAATTCGGCTGTTCTCCAAAATTTGGCGGTGTATTATTTATATCCATATTAAGTAACCTCCCATTCCTTCCTGTAACAAAAAATCCTACATCCATAGTTTCATGTTACCTGTTTTTTGTCAAGTGAATATTTGTTAATATACTTATATAGCAAAAACGCCAACTCTCCTGATAACTTTGTAAAATAAAAACTTCCGGATAGGAACCTCTGTTTTACAATACAAGGTCATATCCGGAAGTTTTTCCTTTATATTCTCTTACTGATATTTTAATTTTTCATCTTCAAACTCTTCCAAACGCTGTCTGTATGCTTCCATAATAACGGATTCATACGCAAGAACCGGTTCTTTTATACCAAGTAATTGCATCAGATATTTCACAAACAACGGATTCATAATAAGAAATGGTCCAACTGTATATGTTGCAAAGAAATTCTTTCTCTTCAAACCTTCTTGTTTTATTCCCGGATGAAAACCATCCCCGCGAATCACATCATAGAAATAATCCTTTGAATTATCTCCATAAGAATGACTGAACTGCGCTTTAAAACCAACCAGCTTTATATCTTCATACTGTCCAAATACAAGAGAATGATATCTATGCATCATATCTCTCTTTGCATAGGTATTAAAAATACCAAGTCCTTCTATTCGACTTCCATCTTCATTCTCAATGTACTGTTCAACGATCTCGACTGCATTCCCGGTAAAGAGAAATACTGTTCCAGCCTCGATTTGCTCTTCCAGTTCTTTCTTATATGGTTTCAATGCCTGAATCGCCAATTCCTGCTGATTCTCTGTCATTGCTCCCATATATACAAGGTTTGCCCTGCCCTCTGTAAATGCCGGTTTATCATATAAGCCGGTATAAATAACTGTTGCCTCCGGCATACAGTCTTTTAAATAATTTACGTTCTGTAATTCACCGAAAAGATTGGCAAATTCTCCATATAGAACTTCTATTATAATATCTGTTCCCATTTGTTATGCCTCTCTTTCCTTCAAATATTGTTTCAGATTATCCCGAAGTACAAGCGCTGTATCATTTTCATGAATATCATGAAGAATGTATACACTGTCTGTTCCATCCAGATTCAGGGATTTATATGCACCTGCTTCATCCGTTGTCTCTTTGATCTTTTCTTCCGGAACCCCGGCCATCATTAAACGGAGCTTATAATCTTTCGTCCGCAGACCACCTATTACGATGTTCGTAATATTCGGCTGATTTAAGAACTCAAAATCCGTATCAAAGATCCATGTCATATTTTCAGATGAATTTTTCCGGTCAAATATATCTTCCAGCAAAAGAATGACCTCTTTATTTCCCGGTTCCTTAGACACATAATCAAATACACAGGAACATGCAATTGGATTCTGTCCTTTTGCCATATTGGTCACTATCGTGATCCCATCCACTGTACTTCTGGAATATCTCGATTCCACAATATTAAGATTCTGGATCGCGTTCCGGATCTGCTCACCTGTCAAACCAAATTCACGAAGAGCGGTAACTGCAGTCAACTCATTGTACAGATTAAATGTACTGTTACTGATCATCGGATACTGTTCCCTGCTCTCATTATGTGTAACTGTTATTACTTTGTTCTCATAATCAACATCTGCCTTATAATCGCCTTCCGGTGACGTATATCCACAGAACTCACAGACAGCTTTTCCAATATGATGATACCGGACATAGTTATATTTTAATTTATGATGACACTTTGGACAGATCCGCATATCATTGATCAGATTAATACATTCCTCCCGGTCAGATGGAAGTCTGTTGATTGAAAAGTATGTTTTTTCATTTTCCGATCCAAGATTTGAACTAATCAGATCATCCGCATTTAAGATCAGATGTGATTCTTTTGGCATATTATTATTGATAAAGTTAAAAATAAACTCCGGGTTTGCATTTCTCTGAATGGAATCACGGAACAGGTTCGTACATACCGCATATGTTGGCTTTACATATGGATAGATCAGCTTTGAACTTCTTTCATCGACTTCAAATACTGCATATTCTTTCTTTGCCTTTCCTGTCAGAGTACTTCCTGCGATCAATGAACTCGCTACTCCAGCATTCACATTAGAACCAGCACGGTTGTTCAAAACGTCATAGCCATTTGCCTCCAAAATATCTATGATCATATTACATACTGTTGTCTTGCCGTTGGTTCCTGTTACTGTTATGATCGTTTTCGGTTTATCTATACATCCCATGAAATCCGGACAAAGCTTGACTGCCAGCTTTCCCGGAAAATAACTTGCGTTCATCTTCAACATTCTCTGCATGGTTCTTGCCAGTTTGCCCATGAACAAAGCAAAAAAGAACCTTACATTCTTTTTATACATCTAGCTACCTCATTTCATATCTGTAAATTATCATTAGTATGTCCATTTAAGCCACATATAATATAACCACTTATTCAAAAATATGTCAATCAATTTGAACTATTTATTCGGTTTATTTCGCCAACACCCTCTTTTACTTAAAAATGGCATCTGCCGGATCAGGCAGATGCCAACTTGTTTTTTTCAATATCGAGGGTTTCTTTTATTCTTCCTCATTCACCTGAGAAAGCTTGGCTGCCTGATCTGCTGCGATCAGACTGTCGATAATCTCATTCAGATCACCGTTTAAGATCTGTTCCAGCTTATACAAGGTGAGTTTGATTCTGTGATCGGTTACACGGCCTTCCGGAAAGTTATAAGTACGAATCTTCTCTGAACGATCTCCGGTTCCGATCTGGCTCTTACGGTCTGCAGCTTCTGCATCATGCTGCTTCTGAAGCTCCATATCATACAGCTTGGAACGGAGCAGCGCAAATGCCTTCGCCTTATTCTGAAGCTGGGACTTCTCGGTCTGGCTGTAAATTACGATACCGGTTGGTATATGTGTCAGACGAACGGCTGAATCTGTTGTATTGACACACTGACCACCATTACCAGATGCTCGCATGACATCGATACGGATATCATTTTCATTGATCTCTACATCAACTTCCTCTGCTTCTGGCATAACTGCAACTGTTACAGTTGAGGTATGGATTCTTCCGCCAGACTCTGTCTTCGGGATTCTCTGTACACGGTGAACTCCACTCTCATATTTCATCTTGGAATATGCACCATCACCTGTGATCATGAATACCGCTTCCTTGAAACCACCGATTCCATTCTCATTCACGCTCATCAGTTCTACTTTCCATTTGAACTGATCAACGTATTTCTGATACATTCTGTAGATCTCATATGCAAATAATGCGGCTTCATCTCCGCCTGCACCTGCACGGATCTCGACGATAACATTCTTGGAATCGTTCGGATCTTTTGGAAGAAGCAGAATCTTTAATTCATTTTCCGTCTTTTCTACAGTTGCCTTTGCTTCATTCAGTTCTTCCTTTGCCATCTCCCGAAGTTCTTCATCATTTTCTTCTTCTAACATAAGCAGACTGTCTTCGATCGTCTGTTTTGCATCTTTATATTCTTTGTACTTTTCTACGATAGGAGTCAGTTCACTCTGCTCCTTCATTAATTTGCGGAATTTGTTCTGATCAGATACGATATCCGGATCTGTCAACTGGTTATTTAATGTATCAAGTCTGTCTACTAAATCTTCTAATTTATCAAACATAATAATCCTCCTGCAGCACATGCTCATTTCCTGTTCATGTGTCTGTTAATATATCCAGCCTTTTTTCAGGCTTTTCTTCCAATTACAACCCTGTCATTTTCTGCGAGGTCTTTCACTACGCGTACATCTTCAAAATGCTTATCTACAAGGAGCTGCTGCACATCATGTGCCTGATGATTACCAATTTCAAATAAAATATATCCTTTTTCATTTAAATAACTCTCCGCATTTTCTATAATTGCTCTGTAAAACTTCAATCCGTCCGCATCGCCGTCCAATGCCAGCCTCGGCTCATAATCCCGAACCTCCGGCATCAATCCGTCAATCACTTTGCTCTCTATATATGGTGGGTTGGACAGGATCATATCATATCTTTTATCTATCTTATCAAATAAATCTGATTTTATAACAGTATAATCAGATACTTCTAATCGTTTCGCATTTTTTGTCGTAAGTGCGATCGCGGAATCTGAGATATCACACAGATCTATATGAATATTCTGATTCATAAGTGCTACCGACAATCCAATGCACCCGGAACCACAGCACATATCCAGCACAGACATCTTATCAGAATGTATGTCCTGAATCAAGCGGTTTGCCTGTTCCACCAGAACTTCTGTGTCAAATCTTGGAATCAGTACATCCGGTGCAGTCTCAAAATCATACCCCATAAAGCACTGTATGCCTGTTATATATTGTAACGGAATACGTTTTGACCTTTTATCGATCAACGCTTCATAGGAAGAACGAATCGTTTCGGTAACATCTTCCTGCCGGTTCATAATATATGCCATCTTATCCTGCTTTGATACATAGAGCCATAATAACTCTGCATCGATATCTGCATCCGGCACATTATGTTCGTTCAGTTTTTCTTTTCCTGCTGTTACAAGCTGATACTGAGTCATACGTCTATTTCCTTTTACATTCACTGGCATCATTTCAACTTCTTAATCTTCGATCTCTCCACGCTTCATAGCGTCCTGATAAGCACGCCAGTCGATCACCGCTTCTACCGAACGAATTGCCACCTCACACATCTCAAGATCCGGTTCCTTCGTCGTAAGACGCTGTACCCACATACCGGGTACACTTAATATATTCGCAAGCTTTGAGTCACTTCTGCCTGCAAACATGATAAATTCATACGAGATTCCCGCAATAATCGGAACCAGAAGTACACGCGACAGCAATCGCAGCCACATAGACTTCACATTTATAAACATAAATACAATAATGCTTATGATCATAACGACTACCAAAAAACTGGTTCCACAGCGTTTATGGTATCTGGAATGTTTCTTTACATTTTCCGGAGTCAGCGGATCGCCTGCTTCAAAACAGTTGATCGTCTTATGCTCTGCACCATGATACATAAATACACGTTTGATATCCTTCATCAATGATATTAATACTACATATGCAAGAAAGATCACCAACCGAAGCACACCTTCCGCTACCGCTATCAATACATTGCTTTTTGTCACATGCTCAAGCAGTCCTGCAATAAATGCCGGAAGCAGCATGAATAATGCGATCGCAATGGCAAGTGATACAATAACGGTTCCGATCATCATCAGATCATCTCCTGTACTGCTTTCTTTTTTATTGTTTTTACTGCCGTTCTCACCTGAACCGCTTCCATTATTACTTTCTGTATCTGACAACCTGGAATCATCTTTATTTTCACTCTTTCCAGTCGGTTCTTCCTCTTCATAAAAATCGGCTGAATATGTCAGCGTTTTAACTCCAATTACCAGCGACTCAAAGAAATTAACCACTCCACGAAGAATCGGCAATTTCAGGATTTTATATTTTTCACCTATCGGTGTATAGCTTTCTACTTTAACTTCAATTTCCTGATCCGGCTTTCTGACTGCTACTGCGTACTGATCCTCGTATTTCATCATTACGCCTTCGATCACCGCCTGACCACCTATTCTGGCTCTTTTCAAATTCTATACCTCGTTAAATTGTTTCCTAAAACAAAAATAGGCTGAGATTAAAAGCTTTAACCTCAACCTATCATCCTTTTTATTAGTTTGACTGTGAAACACCGTACTTACGGTTGAACATATCAATTCTACCACGAGCCTTAGCTGCCTTCTGCTGGCCTGTATAGAATGAATGACACTTTGAGCAAATTTCTACATGAATTTCTTCTTTTGTAGAACCTGTAACAAATTCGTTTCCGCAGTTACATACAACCTTTGCCTGATAATAATTTGGATGTATTCCTTCTCTCATTTAATCTCACCTCTTTATTATATTATTGATATATGAGAATAGGCCATCAGCCTCACTTCTTCATAAAACACAGCTTTTGTATTCTAACACAAACCGGCATAGAAATGCAAGTGTTTTTTTATTTTCTTAATAATGATTTTTTAACATAATAGATAAACTCTTTATTATTCTTGGTTCGGACGAATAATTTCAGTACATCCTCCAGCATATCCTCTGCCTTATTACCGGATAATATCTTGTGAAGTGCGTATACAACTTCCTGTTCTTCCGGTGATAATAACAGATCATCCCGTCTGGTACTGGATTTTGCAATGTCGATTGCAGGGAAGATTCTCTTTTCTGCGAGCTTCCGGTCAAGCACCAGTTCCATATTACCGGTTCCTTTGAATTCCTCGAATACGACATCATCCATCTTGCTTCCTGTCTCAACCAGCGCTGTCGCAAGGATCGTAAGACTTCCACCCTCACGCATATTACGGGCAGCACCAAAGAATTTCTTCGGCATATGTAACGCCGCAGGATCAAGACCACCGGATAAGGTTCTTCCACTTGGTGGAACTGTAAGGTTGTACGCTCTTGCAAGTCTTGTAATACTGTCAAGTAAGATCACGACATCTTTCTTCTGCTCTACCAATCGTTTTGCACGTTCGATCACCATTTCCGATACACGCTTATGATGCTCCGGCAGCTCATCAAATGTCGAATAAATAACTTCTACATTTGGTCCCTCTATGGATTCCCTGATATCCGTTACTTCCTCCGGTCTTTCATCAATCAGAAGCACCAGCAAATGAATCTCACTGTATCTGGTACTGATACATTTTGCGATCTGTTTCAGCAAGGTTGTCTTACCTGTCTTTGGAGGGGAAACGATCATACCACGCTGTCCTTTACCGATCGGTGACAGCAGATCGATCATACGGATCGGAATCGGGCTGTCCTCCCCATCCATATTGATCCGTTCATTCGGGAAAATCGGCGTCAGATCTTCAAATGCTTTTCTTCCTGCAATGCTTGCAGGACTTTCTCCATTGACAGAAGCTACATATAATAATGCGCCAAACTTTTCTCCCTGCGTCTTTACGCGGATATTTCCCATTATGATATCTCCGGTCTTAAGTCCAAATCTACGGATCTGCGCCGGTGATACATAGATATCCTGATCTCCCGGCAGATAATTGGCACTTCTTATAAATCCATATCCTTCCTGCATTACTTCCAGGATTCCATGTGCCATCTTACCGCTGTCAAGCTCCGGTCCATTTGGTTCCTGCTGAGCAGATGATCCTTCCTGCCTGTTCTCAAGCTTCGTCTCCATTCTTACCTCTGCTTTTATCTCTGTATCTGCAGCCGTATTTTTTTCTTCTATAACTGATTTTTCATATGCTGCTTTCTTTTCTGATACTACAGAACTTTCAACAGCTACTTTTTTCTCTTCCATTGCAGACTTTTCAAGAACTGCTTTTTCCATATTCATTTCCAGCTTTGTCATCTCGGCTGCAAGCGTTTTGTTCTCCTGAACATGGTCTTTTCTTCCGTTATTTACAATTGGTGTATTGTTTCCATGATTGGAATTGTTATTTCTGTTATTATACCCCTGTGACCGATAGTCCTGTCTTTTTCCATTTCGGTTGGTCTGTCTTCCGGCAGTATTCCTATGCTGTCTTCTTCCGGATTCTCCTGATCTCTGACCATTTTCTGTCTGGTTTCTATCCACTTTTTTTACAGCATCTTCTTCGGATTTCTCCGGCTGCTCTGTGTGCTCCGTTTTTTCAGTCTGTTCTGCTTTTTCTGGCGGCTCTGCCTTTTTCGGTTTCCGTGTTCTTCCTGTCTTTTTTATTTTTTCAGCATCTTTTTTCTGTGATTTCACGTTCTGCTTTTCTTCCGCATGTCCTGCTTCATCACTATAATTTTTTTCAAGGAATTCGATCAGAGCCGGTTTACGAAGTGCTGATACACCCTTTATCTTATGCTCCTTTACGAATTGCTTCAATTCCTCTAATGATGCATTTTTGAAATCCATCTTTTACTCCTTCCAATTTTATCCGTTTTATTTAATTCACACACATTCTTATTCTTGGGGATTATCCTAATGAATTCTTTTCGAAACAGGTATATCAACTGTATGACTTACCTGTGCATCCTGCTTATCAGATCTCCGGATGCCATATGAGCGTTGTATTTAATAGCCTTAGTATAGCATAAAAAAAAGTTTTGTAAATCATTTTCTTTCACCGCAGTATTGCTTCATTGATTTTATGCTTTTGATATCTGGAAACAAAAAAAGCAGTGGAGACCGTATTGTCCGGTCTTTACCCACTGCGTATAGCAATCTTATATATACTGGAGAAACATCCCGTCCAGTCGTCACCACCCTGCTCCAGCACTCCTTATTCTATATACTAATAAGTTGTATTTTGTAGAAACTCAAGATATCAAACTGTACAGATTAGGTTAATATATCTCCTCTGCCAAATAAGCCCAACCTCTGTTTCACTTATTTAATCTTAAACTTGACAAATGAATCCGATTTTCTCTTTGTAGAATAATGTACATACAGCCTGTATGTTCCAGATGTCAGCTTTGATATATCATAATAGTCTGACAATCTATAATATCCCAATCGAGATGTGTGCGCAGGTACATAATTTATAATACCTAAATCAACATAATCCGGCAAATAATCTACATTTTTCCACTTACCATTTACATATTTTTGCAAATACCGACTAGTTGAATATCTTACTTTTTTATTCGAACCATTATACATTCTATATGTCAATATCCATGTTCTATTAGAGAAATTTATTTCAGATGCATTTACCTTTTTTCCATTATATTTCTTTTCCCTAATTCTCTTCTTAATAGTAAGATTTATTTTATATTTAACCTTTCCATTAATCTTTGCTTTAATCGTACATGTTCCTGTTATGCCATTTGTATCAATTCCAATCCTCGTTCCATCCTTTTCAATTTTGGTAACCATAACCATTTCTTTATTCGAAACAATCCACTTGGCTTTTACCAGATTTTTAGGCACTTTCATTTCGTATCCGCTATATGTATACACTATAAGTTTTTTTGTCTTAACCGTATTGCAAACAGCATCCTTCTCTTTTGCCTGGTTTATACTTGATGGTATTACTATGGACATAACAAGCACTACGCTTAAAATATAACTTATTATTTTTTTCATATATAATCCTCCCGAATTAATTGACTGCTTTTGCAGACAACACCTTTGAAAAAGGGGTATATTTATAACCACTTCCATATTTCATAGCACCCCTCACCTTATAATAATAAGTTGTTCCCGCAGTTACATTTTTGTCAGTAAATTCATTCGATTCATAATTATAAGAATCATCACTTACCTTTAAGTCTCTTGCTTCATTTCCAGATCTTTTTTCCTGCCCTGTCACATTTTCGTCCGCTTTTGAAATATTATAAAAGTTCCCTATACTAGCAAATGCCATTACCACAGCAAGAATTGTTCCCATAAATCTTCTTTTAACCATTATCGTTTTTCTCTCTCCTTTGAATATAATAAAAAATAATTACATTATTAACCTATAGAATCGATACATTTTATATTGTATAATTACTAGCTCAATATCAATCTATCTAATGGTATCACTCCTTTCATATTTATATCATCTACTTCTTCAGTTGCATTTACCTATACTTTAAACTCAAAATAGATTGTCTATAAAATTATTCAATGAAGCAACATATCAAATTAAAATATTCTGTGGATTTCTGTACGAATATCACATTCATGTTTATGAATGTCCTGTTGTACCATATGAATGATATATTCCCCGCCCCATTTAGATAAATTATATAGAATTAATATTATATATTAAATTAACATATCATTATATATTTGTCAATTCAGAGGTTTAAAGTATATCCTTTGTCAGTGTAGAATTACAATACATTTTCTTTCACCGCAGCATTGCTTCATTGATTTTATGCTTTTCTTGTGATACATTTATTCTTACAAAACATACAAAGGATATTATTATGAATACTGAATCGATCGTCTTATACAAATTAATTATATTATACATGCTGGATCGTGTGGATTTCACACTGACCAATTCCCAGATTTCCGATTTTGTTCTGACAAAGGGATATACGAACTACTTCACGCTTCAGGAAGCCATTAATGGACTGATCGAGTGTGATTTTGTCTATGTCTCCATGATACGGTCTTCTTCCCATTATAAGATCACTGACAAGGGTGAAGAAGCCTTAAGCATGTTTGAAAACCGTATTCCATATGCTATTAAACAGGATATCCTGGACTATTTCGATAATCAGAAAATTAATCTGAAAAACGAATCTGAGATCTATGCCGATTATGCCTTAAATGATTATGGCGAATATGTCGTTACCTGTGTGATCAAGGATCGGAAAGAAACTCTGGTCGATCTGAAATTTAACGTACCAACAAAAACGCACGCCGTTGCTATCTGTGATAACTGGCGTGCGAAAAGTGCCGAAGTATATGACTATCTCGTCAATACTCTCTGGCTGTATTCTGATGATAAGGGCGAAAAACAGTCCTGATCATTTATTCTGATTCTGCGATCCGGTCTTCGATCAATTGCAGGATCTCTTCTTTTCCCTGCTTGGTCTGTGCCGAGAACGGAATTATGATCGTTCCCTCTACCGGCTGGATCTTCTGTCTGATGATCTTCAGATTCTTCTGAATCTGACTTCTCTTGATCTTATCAAGCTTTGTTGCAATAATTACCGGTTCATATCCGTTTTTTACAATCCAGTCATACATGATGCAATCATTCTCTGATGGCTCATGACGGATATCAATCAACAAAAATACAAGCCGCAACTGTTTTGAGGTATGCAGATACCGTTCTACCATCTTACCCCATTTTGCACGGATCTCTACGGATACCTGTGCATAGCCATATCCCGGAAGATCGACAAAATACAGATCATGATTAATATTATAATAATTGATCGTCTGTGTCTTGCCCGGCTGTGATGATGTTCTGGCAAGTGACTTCCGGTTTAACAATCCATTGATCAAGGAGGATTTTCCTACATTTGACTTACCGGCAAATGCGATCTCTGGCATCTCTGTCTCTGGAAGTGTACTTGTAATTCCACATACTGTTTCAAGTTCAGCACTCTTAATTATCATTTCTTTTCTCCTTTTGCAAGTGCAAGACTAAGCACCTGTTCCATTGTTTTCACACAGGTAATATCCAGTCCGTCTGTAATCTCTGTACTGATATCATTAAGGTCTCTGCGGTTCATCTCAGGGATCAGCACCTTCTTAATACCGATCGTTTTTGCTGCCAGAAGCTTTTCTTTTAAACCACCGATAGGAAGTACGCTACCCCGCAGAGTGATCTCTCCTGTCATCGCAAGATCTCCTCTTACCGGCTTATTAAATATCGCAGAATAAATGGCTGTCGCCATCGTGATTCCCGCAGAAGGTCCATCCTTTGGAACTGCTCCTTCCGGAATATGGATGTGGATATCATGCTTTTCAAAATAATCTTCACCCAGTGTCTCTGATTCCTTCATCGTACGGATATACGATAAACCTGTAACAGCAGACTCCTTCATGACATCTCCTAATTTTCCGGTAAGCTGTATACTGCCATTTCCCGGCATGATATTTACTTCTATATTAAGTGTTACACCACCTACCGCTGTCCATGCAAGGCCTCGTACAGAGCCTACTTTATTGGTCAGATCATAGCTGTCATCCATGTACTTCTCTGTTCCGAGAAGCTGCGGTATCATTTCCTTTGTTACTTTTACAGTCTCTACATGTTCTGTAAGTATCATTCTGCACGCTTTTCTGCATATTTTATCGATATTCCGCTCCAGATCACGCACACCTGCTTCTCTGGTGTAATGACGGATGATATATTTGATCGCTGATCCATTGATCTTGAACTGCTTCTTAGTCAGTCCGTTTCTTTCAATCGCTTTATTGACCAGATACAGCTTCGCAATGTTAAACTTCTCATTTTCCGTGTATCCACTGATCTCGATCATTTCCATACGATCAGCTAACGGTCCCGGAATCAGGGATGCATCATTTGCTGTTGCGATAAATAATACTTTGCTCAGATCGATTGGCACTTCAAAATAATGGTCGTAAAATTTATTATTCTGTTCGCTGTCTAAAACCTCTAACAGAGCAGAGGATACATCTCCCTTGTAGTCGCTGCTTACCTTGTCTATCTCATCAAGCAGTACCAGTGGATTCTCAGTCTTTGTCTTTGCGATCGACTGTGCGATCCTGCCCGGCATAGCACCGATATAAGTTCTTCTGTGTCCACGGATCTCTGCTTCATCCCGAACGCCACCAAGCGACATACGGATATATTCTTTTCCTGTCGCAGTAGCAATTGATCTCGCGATCGAGGTCTTACCGGTTCCCGGAGGTCCAACCAGACAAAGAATCGGCATATTACCTTTTTCGTTTAAAATATGGACAGCCAGATAATCTATGATACGTTCCTTTACTTCTTCTAATCCATAATGATCCCGTTCCAGAATCTTAATGGCCTTTTCGAGATTATCGTTCTCCTTTGAGGATTTACCCCAAGGATAGTCGAGCAACGTCTCAATATAGTTTGTAAGGATGCCGGATTCAGCAGCCATAGGCGGCAAAGCACGAAGTCTGGATATCTCTTTCGTAAGCTTCTCTTTGACTTCTTCCGGAACTGTCAGTTCCTGCAGGTGCTCCATATATTCATCTGCCGCTTTTTCTGTATTATCATCCTCGCCAAGTTCTTTCTTTATGACCTTCATCTGTTCCCGGAGAACATATTCTCTCTGGTGCTTATTTACACAATCCTGTAATTTCTCCTGAATCTCCTGACGGATGGCTAAAATCTCCATCTCTTCATCCATCGTCTGAAGGATCTTCATTACACGTTCTTTCACATCGAGCGTTTCCAGAATCTCCTGCTTCTTCGTATATGGCGCAGGAATGAATTCTGTCACTCCATCGGCAAATTTTGCAAGGTCATCGATCGTAAGCAGTTTTTTATATAACAGCTTATTTGTTCCCATTCCATTTGCAAATGCTTGTCTGAGCTTATCCGTAAGCATACGGATCAATGTTTTTTCCTCTACTTCATCCAGATGGTTTGTTTCTTCTGTATCTATATATTCAAAGTCTGCATTATATGCTCCGTCTTCCTTATAAAATGAAACGATCCTTGCACGTTTTTCTGCTTCAATCAGAATACGGACTGTTTTGTTCGGCATTTTCAGATATTGTTTGATCTTTGCTGTAACACCGATCGGATAAAGATCAGGAATCTTTCCATTCTCCTTTACTTCCTTTGCCGTAACCAGCAGGATGCTGCAATCACCCTTCATCGCATTGGCAACTGCTTCACAGGATTCCTTGCTGATCACATCCAGATGGGAGGAAGTATCCGGCATTATAACAATATTATTCAAAACGATCATCGGCCTGTTCCAGACGATATTATCCATACTTTTATCTCCTTTATATCAAAAAACCGGGATGCATAACATCCCGGCTTTCTGCTTAAGCTATTTCATCACTGTTTTTTACTGAACGCTTCTTCTTTATCTGCTTTTTCTCAGCCGGATTATCAGAACAAGTGATTTCTGGTTGTGCTCCATCCGTTATAACTTCTTTTGTGATCACGCATTTTGCAACTCTGTCATCCGATGGAATCTCATACATAAGATCTAGCGTTGCTTTCTCTATGATAGAACGAAGTCCTCTGGCTCCGGTCTTTCTCTCCATCGCTTCTTCTGCTATAGCGTAAAGCGCATCCTTATCAAATTCCAATTCCACGCCATCTAATTCAAATAATTTCTTATACTGCTTGCAGATTGCACTCTTTGTATCTGTCAGGATTCTTACAAGCGCATCCTTGTTCAACAGATCCAGTGTAACCGTTATCGGCAGACGTCCGACAAATTCAGGAATCAGTCCATATTTTACAAAGTCCTGAGGAGTTACCTGCTTTAACAGCTCTCCGATATCCTGTTCTGTCTTATCAACAACCTCTGCATTGAAGCCGATAGCTTTCTTGCCGATTCTGTTGTCAATGATCTTCTCCAGACCATCAAATGCACCACCGCATATAAATAAAATATTTGATGTATCGATCTGTATAAATTCCTGATGTGGATGCTTTCTGCCACCCTGTGGTGGCACTGATGCAACCGTTCCCTCCACGATCTTTAACAAAGCCTGCTGTACACCTTCACCGGATACATCTCTGGTGATGGATACATTCTCACTCTTCTTCGTGATCTTATCGATCTCATCAATATAGATAATTCCATGCTCTGCACGTTCTACATCATAATCGGCCGCCTGAATCAGCTTCAGCAGAATATTTTCTACATCTTCACCAACATATCCGGCCTCCGTCAATGCAGTTGCATCGGCAATGGCAAACGGAACATTCAAAATCTTTGCAAGTGTCTGTGCCAGATATGTCTTACCGGAACCGGTTGGTCCGACCATGAGAATATTACTCTTTTGAAGCTCTACGTCAAAATCTTTATCTGCCATGATACGCTTATAATGATTGTATACCGCAACAGATAATACCTTTTTTGCTTCTTCCTGACCGATTACATACTGATCCAGGAATTCACGGATCTCCTTGGGTTTCAGTAAATTAATGGAATCTTCAGCACCTGTTTCTTCCAGTTCTTCATCAACGATCTCTGCGCATATCTGTACACATTCATCACAAATATAAGCGTTTGGTCCTGCTATAAGTTTTCTGACCTGATCCTGCGTCTTATTGCAGAAGGAACATCTAAGTAGTTTTCTATCTTCACTACGATTTGCCATTCCAATACCTCTTTATACTATCTTTTTGCGATTACACTATCGATCAGACCATATGCACATGCTTCTTCTGCTGACATCCAGTTATCTCTCTCTGTATCAGCAGCAATCGTTTCATATGGCTTTCCGGTATTCTCGCTTAACATTCTATTTAATTTCTCTTTTGTCTTTAAAATATGCTTTGCAGCAATTTCAATCTCTGTAGCCTGACCCTGCGATCCGCCGGATGGCTGATGGATCATGATCTCGGCATTTGGAAGTGCAAATCTCTTACCTTTCGCACCACCCGCAAGCAGGAATGCACCCATACTTGCTGCCATTCCACAGCAGATTGTAGATACATCACATTTGATGTACTGCATTGTATCATAGATTCCAAGTCCTGCTGTTACAGAACCGCCCGGACTGTTGATATACAATGAGATATCCTTGGATGGATCTTCGGACTCCAGGAACAGGAGCTGTGCGATCACTATACTTGCTGATGTATCATTTACTTCTTCTCCCAGAAAGATAATTCTGTCTTTCAGAAGTCTTGAATAAATATCATATGAACGTTCACCACGGCTGGTCTGTTCAATGACATAAGGTACTAAACTCATATTTACACCTCCAAAATATCGCAATCAGAAATTATGGATTAAACTTCCTTTGCGTTATCTACAACAACCTTAACTGCCTTTTTAACAGCAAGATCCTTTTTAATGCTATCCTTTTCTGCATCACCCATGAAGCCTTCGATATCTTCTACATTCATCTGATACTGTTTTGCCATAGCTTCCAGTTCTTCATGTACTTCATCGTCTGATACCTCAATATTTTCAGCAGCAGCAATTGCTTCCAGAACAAGACGGGATTTGATTCTCTTCTCTGCATCTGGTTTGATTCTCTCCATTAATGCTTCCTCTGTAATATTGCAAATCTGCATATACTGCTCAAGGTTGATTCCCTGATACTGAAGATTCTGAGCGAACTCATCTTTGATTCTTTCCTGTACATCTGCAACCTGTGCATCTGCAACATCCATCTTTGCATTCTCGATTACTTTCTCGATCAGCTTGCTTTCTTTCTCGTTCTCAGCATCCTTCTGCTTCTTCTCAGCAGCCTTGCTCTTGATGTCTTCTTTGTATTCATCTAATGTCTCAAAATCTGAAACTTCACTTGCAAATTCATCATCTAACTCTGGTAATTCTACAGCCTTGATCTCTTTGATCTTGCATTTGAATACTGCCGGCTTACCTGCTAAATCTTCTGCCTGATAATCTTCCGGGAATGTAACATTTACTTCTACATCCTCATCGATGTTCTTGCCAACAAGCTGATCTTCAAATGTATCAATGAATGAATGAGAACCAAGAACGAGCTTGTAGTTCTCAGCCTTACCGCCTTCGAAAGGAACACCGTCAACAGATCCTTCGAAGTCAAGTGTAACTTCATCATCCATCTGTGCAGCTCTGTCTGTTACAGGGTTGTATCTTGAGTTCTCTTTCTGAACCTTTAAAAGCTCTGCCATAACTTCATCATCTGTTACTTCTACGTCAGCCTTTTCTACTTCGAGTCCCTTATAATCACCAAGTTCAACTTCAGGCTTAACAGCTACTTCTGCTGTAAAGATAAAATCCTTGCCCTTTTCGATCTGAGTTACATCGATAACCGGTCTTGATACAACATCAACATCTGATGCGCTTACTTCCTTTGGATAATACTCATTAATTAATGAATTAGCTGCCTCTTCATAAAATACTGCAGGTCCATACATTTTCTCAATAAATGCCTGTGGTACATGACCCTTTCTGAAACCAGGTACATTGAATTTACCTTTCTGCTTATTGTAGGCAGTTGTCATTGCCTTACCAAACTCCTCTGCCGGTACTGTGATTGTAAGTTTTGCCATACTGTGTTCCAGATTTTCTACTGCTAAACTCATTTTTTATTTCCTCCTTAAAATTATGCAAATGATGCCTTATGCCATCATCTTTTAATAATATATAAGGCATTATTTAGCATCCATTTATCATTTCGTTTTTATTGTGGGCATAAAAATACCCGCATCAATCATCCGATTATACCATATATACCGGATATATGTCCAGTCCATTTTCCATAATAACGCAGAAAAAGGTTATTGTCTTTTCGACAATAACCCCTTCCTGCTAAGCAAAAGCTATAAGATATCTCTTATTTTACCGCTTATCTGCCTGACATCTGTTCTTCCTGTCTCTTGATCATCTGACGAACCATCTCGCCACCGATTGATCCGCTCTGAGCAGATGTTAAGTCACCATTGTAACCATCCTTGAGGTTTACACCAATTTCCTTAGCAACCTCCATTTTGAACTTGTTCATAGCGTCCTTAGCTTCCGGAACACTCATCTTGCTTGTTCCTGTTGAATTTGAACTTGCCATAATACATTTCCTCCAATACATTTATTTAAGACTTTGTTGTCTTGATTCTATTATGTGTATTATAAGAAAAACTATTATGCCAATTTTTGTATTTTTATAATTCACAGGCAAAATATCAATCATCAAATTAATATGTCATCGGCTCTTCTTCGCCATTCATAACTCTTAATGCTCCCTGTGCAAGTGCAAGAAGTTCATCCTCACCAGGATATACTGTAAACGGAGCGATAAATCCGGCTCTCTTTTCCAGTTCTGCACATGTATGCTTGGAATATGCGATACCACCTGTTAAGATAATCTGATCTACTTTTCCGCAAAGTACGGTTGACATAGCACCGATATCCTTTGCTACCTGCTGATGGAATGCGTCCTGAACAAGCTTTGCATGCTCATCACCTTCCTGAACGAGTTTCTCGAGATCTCTTGCATCATTGCTGCCGATATATGCATTGAATCCACCGTT
The DNA here is from genome assembly GCF_003461365.1 of Clostridium sp. AF17-21AC. Classification (NCBI taxonomy): domain Bacteria; kingdom Bacillati; phylum Bacillota; class Clostridia; order Eubacteriales; family Clostridiaceae; genus Clostridium; species Clostridium sp. AF17-21AC. The sequence goes on along the minus strand of NZ_QTWY01000002.1, from coordinate 21,860 downwards.
ACCGACAAGTTTCTTTGTAACTTCCTGCTGTGTATATTTCCCTGAAAAGCACATCTTAACAAGATCACCTGATGGAACTCCACCTGCTCTCTCCGGTGAGAATGCGCCTTCACCATCTAATGCATTGTTAACATCAACGATACGTCCGTTTAAGTGAGCACCAACAGATACACCGCCGCCCATGTGTACAACGATCAGGTTCAGATCTTCATATTTCTTACCATGCTCTTTTGCATATCTCTTTGCAACTGCCTTCTGGTTTAATGCATGGAATACACTTCTTCTTGGAAGCTCAGGCACACCGGATAAACGGGAGGATGGCATCAGCTCATCTACAACAACCGGATCTACAATGTAAGATGGAATTCCCAACTCATCGCCAATCTCTCTTGCAAGGATACCACCAAGGTTGGATGCATGCTGACCCTGTTTACCGATCTTTAAATCCTCTAATAATTCATCACTAACAGGATATGTACCGCCCGGAATCGGCTTTAACATACCACCACGACCTACACATACATCTAATGTCTTGATGTCAAAATTTTTCTCTGCAAGAATATCAAGGATAACTTTCTTTCTGAAGTCCTTCTGCTCAACGATAAGGTTGAAGCCCGCAAGTTCCTCTGTTGTGTGTCTTAATGTTTCTTCAAATAATAAATTCTCGTCTTCAAATACACCTATCTTTGTAGATGTTGAACCCGGATTGATAATCAAAATTTTGTATGACATGTTCTTCCTCCAAAATTCTTATATATTTATTCCGTAACCATAACGGTCTGATTACTGCTCATTCTTGATTGCTTCTGCAACAACTGCTGCAAGAGCGATAGAGTTCATCTTTACTTCAAAGCTGTCTGATCTGGATGTCAGGATAACCGGTGCCTTTGTTCCTGTCAGGATACAACCGTTCTTGCTTGCTGTTGTATGTGTCAGGCACTTGTATACAAGGTTTCCGGCGTGGATATCCGGGAATAAGAGGATATCTGCATCACCAACGATCTTACGGTCTTCTGCTCCCTTATGTTTAGCTGCTTCCGGATCGATCGCAAGGTCAAGTGATAATGGTCCGTCAACGATACATCCTGTGATCTCGCCATTCTCGTTCATCTTTGTAAGCTCTGCTGCATCTACAGTTACAGGCATCTTAGGATTTACAACTTCAACTGCCGCAAGCGGAGCAACCTTTGGACATGGAATACCACAAGCATGAACAACTTTTACTGTATTTTCAATAATCGCTTTTTTATCCTCAAGAGATGGATATGTCATGAATGCTACGTCTGAAAGATATAATAATCTGTCAACACCCGGAACCTCAAAAACTGCTACATGTGATAATGGCTTACCGGTTCTTAAACCTACTTTCTTATCCAGAACGCTCTTTAAGAAGTTCTTTGTATCAATGATACCCTTCATATACATATCTGCTTTATTATTATGTACCAGCTCAACAGCCTTATGTGCAGCCTGAATGCTGTCCGGTTCATTTATGATCTCATACTCATCCAGATTCATATCAAGTTCAGCAGCGATCTTTCTGATCTCAGCTTCATCACCGACGAGAATCGCATCTGCAATACCTTTTTCCTTTGCCGCCTTAACGGCTTCCAGAACCGGCTTGTCCTGAGCACATGCTACAGATACTGTCTTCTTGCTGCATTTTGCAACCTTGGCTAATAAATCTTCAAAACTCTTACTCATTCGTTTACACCTCTCGCGATTTTTATTCTTTTTCCCATAACGCATGAACTTATTATGGGTTGCCGCTCTCTTCCGGCAATCTTTATCTGTTATCGTATCACTTTGAAAAAAAAAGGTCAACCCTCTGGATAGTTCAGGCGATCTTCGCCTATATTATAAAGAACCTCTTTTAAGAACTTCTCTGCAAGGTAATTTGCCATGTTCAGATTCATGTCCTGATAATTTCCACATTCTCTCGGATTTGCACCCGGAATCGGATCATGATAATGACGTATAAATTCAAACATTGAAATCATCAAATCTACGATATCCTCTGACTTATAATCACCTGCAAGGATCAGATAAAATCCGGTTCTGCATCCCATCGGTCCAAAATAGATTACTTTGTCCTTATAATCCTCATGATTTCTGAGATAAGTAGCTGCCAGATGCTCAATCGTATGAATCTCCGCCGTATTCATGACCGGTTCAAAATTTGGCTTTGTCATGCGGATATCAAAAGTCGTAAGGACCGCATCTCCAGCCTTATCCTTTCTGGATACATAGATTCCAGGATTTAATAATAAATGATTGATCTGAAAACTTTTAATCTTTTCCATAGTTTTTCAACTACCTCCTGTCTGTATCAATAAATATAATTTCTCAGTTTTTATTTTTAATGCAAGTATTCCTGTCACAATCTATTTTTAACATAACTTTACAAATTCTGTCATAAGTGCAACACTGTTATCGATCGCCATAGCCGCAAAAGACGGATAATCCATTTCTGCACTGTCATCTGCTTTATCTGAAATCGCACGGACAATCAGATATGGAATCTTGTTCAGACTTGCGACATGTCCGATCGATGCTCCCTCCATCTCTGCACAGGTTCCGTCAAATGTCTCAACCAGCCATTTTTTCTTATCTTGCCTTGATATGAACTGATCTCCGCTGACTACACGTCCGGTAAAGATGTTGACGGAAAGCTCTGCCTGCTTTGCTGCGGCAAGAGCAAGCTCCAGCATTTTGACATCTGTCTTGAAAATATTTTCATCATCTTTTAAATCCGGATTGATTCCCGGAGCATATCCAAGAGCAGAGACATCCATGTCATGCTCTAATGCATCCTTTGCCAGCACGATATCTCCGATGTTGATGTCTGCATTTAACGAGCCTGCAATTCCGGTATTTACAATTCCATCTACCGGGAATAGGTCGATCATTGCCTGTGTACACATTGCTGCATGAACCTTACCTACACCACATTTTACCACAACCACTTCATGGTCACACAAAGTACCTCTGTAAAACTGCATACCTGCTTTTTCAATAATATGCACCTGTTCCATTTTTTCTTTTAACTTTGCAACTTCTTCGTCCATTGCTCCTATAATTCCAAGCATGTCTTCTTTCCTTTCTTACTGCATTTGTTCTTTTTATCCTGCTTATTCTTCACCAACCAGCTCAATCTGGCACATCTTCATCGTTTCAAGTGCAGCCACCTTTGATTCCGGTGTCACGCCTGCCGTACATCTGACATCGACTGCCACGCGAATCTCCGGATATAACGCCTTTATGATAAGAGCATTTGAAACTACACAGATATCGGTACAAAGCCCGATCAGACAGACATCTTCAAATTCATACCGATCCCAACCTGTATACCCAAAGGATGGCTTATCTATGATCTTACAGCCATCTGCATATATTCCATCTGCGATCTTCCATCCGTTAGTTCCCTTTATACAGTGTTCCACCGGCAGATGTTTCCCCTCGTTCGTCTGCAGATAATCTGCCCCATGGGTATCTCTGGTATAAAGCACCTCATCTCCCCTGTTTTTATATTCCTGTATCAGATTTCTTACCGGATCCACGATTGCCTCTGCTTCTTTTGTACCAAGTGAACCATCAATAAAATCATTCTGCATATCAATTACGATCAGGGTTCGTCTCATTCTTTTCACCATATGACCAGTTCAGGTCACCTTTCCATACATATTTCCATGCGATTACTTTTCGCCAGTCCGTTATAAAAGTCTGATCTGAAAATTTGATCACAAACTGTCGTTTCTTTGATACATATTCTCCGATCTGCCATTGATATATCCCGTTTTTTGTCTTCCAGACATAGATACATCTGGTACCATTATCCGGATAACCGAACTTATTTACAAAATTAAAATCTGAAAAATCCAGTTGAAAATCAGTCGGATCCTCTTTTCTGACATCATCCGTCTGATTTTTAACTTCATCCTCTTCCTGCTTATGAAATGCAAGATGCAATGTCTGCGCCACCCGTGACCAGAATCCCTTTTTTTCACTTTCATTCTTTTTCTGTTCCAACATCGCTTCCCGTTCATGCACCCGATGCATGCTCCACGAATATGTTTCAATATTTTCGATAGCATATTTAATCTTTGTATTAGAAGTAAATTCGCTCTGGATATGAAAACCTTTTTCAAATTCCCTGTGTTCATCCACTATATGATAATTATTATGCAGAAGTCTGACATTTCCCGGACTGTCTAAATATACGATCTTCCATGTATCTTCTTTATGATGGATTGTAAGCGTATCCCCATTTATCCTTGTCTTCATATCACAATCAATATACATATGCCGGATCATCTCTACAGACATCATCATAAGTCGGAATAACGCATCATATTCTGCCAATTTGTCATAATCCTCTGCCCCATATCTGAGATACGCTTCTATCGCACACTTCGGGCACTGTTTCATCCACTTCGGATAATTTACCAGATACTTCAGATCATAGTCTTTAATATTCCTTGTAAGAATACAGCTTTTATCATGGATCACATCTTCATTTCTGGAACAGATAAACTTCACATTATCATCCGCCATAATCTTACGTCTGAGTTTTGAATCATTCATCTGTCTGCCGGAATTTCCCTGCTGTCTCTTATCATAATACATTTTCTGACTCAGGTTCTGTTGTCTGTTATTTCCATTTCGGTAATTTTTCTTTTTTTCATAAGTATTTCGTTCCCCATATACAGATTTGCTCTCTCTCTGGCGGTAATTATTCCTATACTCTGCCAAATCTCTCTCTCACCACCTTTCCTACAGTTTTTTACTTTATAGAACATCTTATCCTATAAAGTAAAAAATCGAGCTTATTGTAACATTTTATTCCAACATCTACAATAAATCTAAAAAACTCTTATTCGCCAAATACAGCCTTGTAATCTGCCTGGAACTTTGCAATACCCTGATCTGTTAACGGATGCTTTGTCATCTGCTCGATTACCTTGTATGGTACAGTTGCAATATGTGCGCCTGCAAGAGCACAGTCTGTAACGTGGATTGGATTTCTTACAGAGGCTGCGATGATCTCTGTATCTAAACCATAATTGTCAAATATTGTTACGATATCTTCAATCAGGTTGATACCTGTTGTGCTGATATCATCTAACCTTCCAAGAAACGGAGATACATAAGATGCACCTGCTCTTGCTGCAAGAAGCGCTTGATTTGCCGTAAAGATCAGAGTTACGTTTGTCTTGATTCCTTCTGCCGATAACACCTTGACTGCCTTTAAGCCTTCAACTGTCATAGGGATCTTAACAACCATATTTGGGTGGATCGCTGCGATCTCTCTTCCTTCTTTGATCATGCCTTCTGCATCTACAATTGTTGCCTTTACTTCTCCACTGATAGGACCATCTACAATTGTTGTGATCTCTTTGATAACTTCATTAAAATCTCTGCCTTCTTTTGCGATCAGAGATGGGTTGGTTGTTACACCACAGATTACTCCCATGTCATTTGCTTTTCTGATGTCATCTACATTTGCTGTATCAATAAAAAATTTCATATTCCTTTACCTCGCTTTATTTTCTTTTTATTTACAGGCATGTCATTCATGCTTTGCTTTTATATGCATACATGCAATTTCATGCTTTGTTTTCTCCTTTATCTGCTGTATCAGTCTGCCGACAATGCTGCCTCTACTTCTTCTCTCTTTGGAATTGACTGAACGGCTCCATTTCTGGTTACTGCTATAGAAGATGCCTTCGCACTCATTCTTAAGATATCCGGTATCTCCATGCCGCGGATCAGTCCTGCGAGGAAATATCCGGTAAAGGTATCTCCGGCTGCTGTCGTATCGACTGCTTTTACTGGAAAGATCGGCTGTTCATACTCACAGTCCTTGTCTGAATACCTTGCGCCATCTTTGCCAAGTGTCAGTACGATCTTTGCTTCCGGGAAACGCTTTCTCATGGAAGCAAGTATATCATCCGGCTCTGTCAGTCCTGTGATCTGTGCACCCTCGATCTCATTTAACAGGAAGATGCTGATCTTTGAAAGATCACAAACTTCAATCTTTTCATTATATGGAGATGGATTAAGTGCGATCACAAGCTTTCTGTCATATGCCCGGTCAATGATATAATCCAGCTTATTAACTTCGTTCTGAAGTAACAGAATATCTCCGGCTTCAAAATGTTCTAATACTTCATCTATATATTCTTCTGTCAGACTCTGATTTGCTCCTCCAAAGAGCAAAATGCAGTTCTGTGCATCCTTGTCTACCTGAATGATCGTGTGTCCGGTCTTCTCATCGATCGTACGGATGAATTCATCATGCACACCATGTTCTCTGCATGCATCCAAGAATACCTGTCCGTCTTCTCCGATCATTCCGCCATGATAGATATCTACGCCTGCCTTTGCAAGTGCAATGGACTGATTAATTCCTTTTCCTCCGAGGAATACATTCATTCCGTAGGTTGCCTGCGTCTCACCCGGTGCGATAATATGATCGACACTGTAGACATAATCAAGGTTCATGGAACCAATATTTAAAACTTTCATCATTCACCTCCAAAATCTGTATTTTTCTGTCGTTATTACTTATGCAGGAAATGCGACTCCTGCTGTAAGGATAATATTTGGATATGGTGTAAATTCACCTGTCCGAATTGCAAATTTCACGAATCTGTGTCTCATCAAGGACTGCATCCATTACCTGCTTAAATGTCGGTACACCTCCACAGAGTGCCAGATCTACAATCTCTACTCCCTTTGGAATTGGCATTCCGCCATCACCGATCATAAATGTATCCTTATGTCCAAGTCCTGCGATCAGACCTGCAAGCTGTGCATTAATGATACCTCTTTTTTTTCATATTATCTGTCCTCCATACCTATCTGACATATGTTTATCTTTTTAAGAACGTGGACATGAAGCGATTCTCCATGTCCACGTTCCTTAATATTATCTCCGTCTTTACCTGATATCTTCGATATTATTTGTTCTCATTTCTTGCCTGTAATGCCATCTTTGCCTGCATCTTTCTCTGGAACTGGTCAATGATAACCGCTACGATGATAACCAAACCTTTGATAACCATCTGCCAGAATTCAGATACACCACACATAACCATACCATCATTGATAACACCGATTACGAAAGCACCAACGATTGTTCCGCCGATCGTACCAACACCACCTGCCATGGATGTTCCACCAAGTACGGCTGCTGCGATCGCATTCCTTCCACAAGACGCTTTCGCTCTACCTTCGGCGTAGCGGTACTAAGCTCCCGCTTTCGCGGGTCGCTAAGGACCGACGCTCAGGCAGGCTTGTTGCATAATAATATGATATCTTCTATTTTTTATTTACTAATTATCTCCGCATGAATAGCTTTCTTCTAATTCAATCAAATAAAAGTGTTCTGCAAAATAAAGTTAAAACTTTCTCGCCTGTATATGGCATTTTCTAATCTTCTGATCTGTTTGATACATTCTTTCTTGTGATCTTTAATAGCGACAGGATTGTCTGGCTGACGACTTTTCGGTTGGCTTCGTCCATCTTCTTGATCGAGGTCAGAATCCTTCCGATATCCTTATGCCAGTTATTTTGCAGATCATCCGTGGTCTTCGCATCGCATTCATCCAGCAGGTCGAACAGGGAATTTACGAACTGCCTGCGCTGGTCGTAGTCCATATTGTCGATCCATTCTTTTAAGGAAGCATTTAATAAACGACATTCATCTGTGATCCCCTCCTCATGGATCAGGGATGGTCCAAGAACCTCCCAACTATATACATCATGCTGCATGAAGCCCTCCTGCATACTTCGGATCACGACATATTTCTCTCTGTGCTCAAGCAGCATTCCCACTACGGAATTCTGTGGTATGTATGTGATCATCCGTGATAGCATTCGGTTGTAACCGGCAAGCTCTAACACATTTGGTTCAAATCCCGGTCCATCCATACTGCATACCTTCAGGATCCTATCCTGTAGGGTACGTTCACAGGTTGCTGCTGCATAAATCGCAAGATTTCCGCCTTTGGAATGTCCGCATAGCAGGAATGTTCCGGCTATCTGTTCTGCTGCCTGCCGCAGATACTCGACTGCTGTCCGCTGAGACGGAACCGGTGAAAGGAATGCCATATTACAATCTTCCCGCCAACCGACAACTGTTTTATCGGTTCCTCGGTATACCACACAGCTTACATCGTCAAATAATTTTACTGTGACTGCTGAAAACTGCTTCTGTATCTCCTCATCCAACTGATTCACATAACCGCATAAGCGCAGATCACCAAATCGTCGGCTTGCTCCCATTGCAGCAAGCAGTTTCAGATCATCTTCATAAATCACCTGTGTCATGCGCTTCGCATCTCCTAAGAAACGCTCTGCCGCCTCTGCTACCGTGACTGCATGACTAAAATCATCCGGCACGATCCCCTCAAACGGTATATATGAAAATCTTGAAAATACAACTGCATCCACCTCATTAAAAGCCGATGCCTCAAACGGCAGATCACCCCGCCATTCCAGATAGTCTAATATATTTGCCATATTCACACCCCCGGCTTATCTAAAAACCTTCTTTACGTCTCTGCCCTCTGAGTTCTCTCCGTTTCTCTCCTGCCAGCCATTCTGCTTGTTCACTTTCGTTCTCAAGTGTCAGCCCCGGAACCGGTCTTGGTTTGTCATTTTCATCGACAGCCACCAATGTCAGATACGCCCGATTGATTGAGCGCCGGATTCCTCTGTGATCCTCGATATAAGTATCCACACGGACATCCATCGAGGTATGTCCGACATAGGTAATACGGCCTACTAATACGATCAGATCCTTCAGATAAGCACCTCGCATGAATTTCAGATTATCAACCGAGGCTGTGATCACATCTCCATTTGAATGGCGGATCCCAACAAGACCTGCAACTTCATCGATCCATGCCATTAACTGTCCGCCAAATAATCGTCCGGCACCATTTAAATGCTCCGGCCGTACCTGAAAGACCTGCTCTACCATTGAATCACTGACTTTTTTCGTATTTCGCTCCATATACACCGTTCCCTTTCTTTATTTTCATTCTGTTTATAATTGGAGTATTCATCCGGTATTATTCCTGTTCTGCTCATTTTATCATAACAGACGCAAATACACAATCGGCAGCCGGTCTGTCCGACAATACCCTTTTATTCCGTCTATCCTGCAATGCTCTCTTGTCCGGTCTGTTAAACAATATGCTTTCTTCTGTCGCGTACATCCATACATATGCACAGTATAAAACATATAAATCCTGATATCGTGATAATAATTCCCGGTACAAACATAGGATATACAAAGGAAATCTCTGTATGCCTCTCATGCACAACAAGAAGATTCATCTGCTCGGAAAGCTCCTGATCAGATGTAAATATGTCCTGTGCCGCAATCGACGTATTGACACCTGTTTCCTGATCAAAATCCGCATCAACATCGATCGATAGTCCATCTTCTTTATAAGCTATTGTGATTGGAACAAGTTCTCTGTCCGGAAGCTGTTCATTTGATATCCCGAGCACATCATTTAAGATGTCAACCAGTGCCGCATCCTTCCTGCTAACAGCTTCATACATCAGATTCAGTCCGAGGAAATATACATTTGGCAGATCATCTTTCATACCTAAAAACGTCAGCTTCTGATTGCCCATCTGAAACGTTCCGATCTCGGTATCGGTTCCGGTTATATAAGCTGTACTAAAATCCCTGTCTTCCTCCGCAAAGTCATCACTTCGGATCTCGCTGTTCTGATAAGAAAGAACCGGATACCGTTCATCAAAATGGATCTGCTGTGCAAATACACCGAGAAACATTTCCTGTTTATTACTCTTATTAGCCGGAACATGGGTACTGTCGATCACAACTCTGGTACCTGCTGCCGCCACGTCCGTAAGTATCGCTTCTGCCTTACTCTGATTCCTGTATTCAAATCCGGTTAAGAACAAAGTATCATACCGGCTCAGTTCTTCCACTGAATAATCCTCGATCACATCCGAGCTTCCTGCCACAAATGCCGGATAAAGCAGAGTCATTTCATTTGCATATTTTCCGATTGCAAGCCCATAGTATCCGGTGACCGTTCCAAAGTTCTCTGGTGTCTCACGTTTATAAGTATATGCAGTCGTCATTTCTTGCACCATAGAATAACCGCTGGCTGCCGCATCCTGCTCAATATCAGAGATTGTGATATCCTGCTTCTCAAGATCACTCTTCCGTATCAGAACCGTATCAGCCCCAAGCTCTACTGCCCGATCAAACAGAAAACGATAGTATTTTCGGTCAAGCGCTTCATTTAACAGAACAATATTATCCCCGGTCGCAGCACCCTGCCAAGCCCAGCCATACGTGTACATCGTATGACTGCTGCCACTGATTCCATAAGATGGATAAGAACCATAAGAACTCTTATCGATAACAGCCGTCCGCTGGTCTGTCAGTTCCGTAAGCTGCTGCATCTCCATTTTTGTTTCATCTGATGTAGCAACGCTGTAAAAATCCAGATTCATACATGATATACTGTCTACACACAGAAGTGCAGCCAGAAGCACACAATATTTTTTCTTCAGACGAACCCATTCCAGACATGCACTGAAGAAAAAACCATAGGTCATCGGCGCAAACCGAGTCATCCAGAACAACTGGCTGAACGGAAGCTTTACCAGTATCTTATATGCAGCAGGCGTTGTACAGGCAAGCATGACCAGTAAAAATACAAAACCGGCTTTCTTTCCGCCTCTTGCAAGCAGGATCCCGGCTATCGCGATAAGTACTGCTGCCAGTCCGAAATAAAAGCTGTCATTTCCTGCACTCAGACGTTTAAATGGATTTAATGACGTCGTAAGTGGATAGATCAAAGTTGACATAACACTTCCGTCTCCACTCTCCGACGTCACAAGCCCGCCTTTTAAAGAAGGAATCACCCATATACCCGCTGTCAGGATTCCACAGATCATATAGATAAGAGCAAATACTTTTCTTCTAGTATCCTTATTCCATATCTGATCGATCAGCAGATATAAAAATGCAGATACGCCCATGATCGCAGTAACCATCAGATGCGTAAAACTCATCAATGTCATACAAACAAACAATCCAACAGCTGCACAATTATTCTTCTTTCTTACATAGAGCCATAAGAACCAGATCGCATATGGTACAAGCATCGTTGTCACCATCTGCGGCAGATTTCCCGCTGTAAAATAAATTCTGATATGCTCCGGCATAAAGAACCAGAGCAGTCCGAAGAAGGTTCCAAGCACTCTGCGGTTCTCATGGATCCCCCAGAGAATCCACGGAAGTCCACCGACTACGAATATAACAAAGGCAAGCAGCCTGTAAGCCAAAAGAAGATCGCCCCCTGTAAGAAACATCAGTCCCGCCATAATATAATAAGAGAGCGGTCCCCAATATCTGAAAAGCTGGATTCCGTTATACCAGTATGGGGAGAACAACGGAAAGACATTCCCTTTTTTCAGGCTCTCATACATTTCCTGCGACTTATAGAGATGTCCCCAGATATCACCACCGGACGGCTCATATCCTGATAGCACAAGATACAGTGCAAGCCCTGCACCTGCAAGTAACAGGATGCTTATACATATGCAGTTTTTCCGGATTCTCTTGTGACTGTCTGTCATATCTCTTACTCTCCAATATGTTTTATCTCATCTAAGATCAGATCTGTAAGTGTCTGCACCGTCTGATTCTGCTCCATCTCCTGCTCATCCAGCATACTGATCACATATGTTCTTCCCGGTGTCTCACTCATCTCGATCATCAGGAAGATCCATCCCATTGCATTTAATATCTCCTGCAATTTTTCTTTAAAATACAGGCATACGTTTTCGATCGTTGGATTTAATATATCAAATGGCTTCATATCATTCAGATAATTATTCTGAAAAGGTTCCAGAAATTCCTCAACTGCCTTTTCAAGCACATGAAATGGTTCAAAGTTCTCCTTTCCCTTCACCACATGCAGAACGATCTCCCAGGTATGCGGATGTACTTCACCTAATTTTCCACCGATATAGATAGCATGTCTGGCGTCCATATAGAATTTGAATTTATACTGTTGATATCTCATTCTGCTACACCTCCTCCTGCTTTCTGGTATAAGCATCGTACACATCCACTGGTTTTTTTACCCCAACATCGATTAAGTCATATCGTATCGAGCGATATGCATTCTCGGACTTTCGGATACAGTACCGATAAATCTCATCCGCCCTGTCTTTTGCCTGCTGTTCATCCAGCCTGTAAAGCAGAATAACAAAAAATCCTTTCTTCACCTCACCCATGATCTCATTCTGATGAAGTCTGGAACGAATCTTTCTCATAAAATGAAAAATCTCCTGTCTGCTGTAATAACGATCCATCATGTCCAGATGAATGAACATATAATGGATCGGTTTTAACGCTTCATCATCCGATTTCTGAAGCATGATACGAAGAAAATTATTATCATAGAATTCATGCGAGCTGTTATATTGATTCTGCACATAGATATTCTTTGCCATCTCGTCATCTAAAGCCTTTTCAAACCCCATATTCCCGGCATTGCTCGTCACCTTTTCGAGCTTCCGGTTACGTTTGTCCAGTTCTTTTTTCGTACCCTTCAGATTTTTCTCCGCCTTGTTCCAGGATTCCAACAATGCAATCAACAGACCGAGCAGAACAACACTTACAAGTCCTGTTGCAATTACAATATAATAGCCATGCTTTATTGTAAATGTCCGTTCCAGAATACTATCCGTATCAGACACCACACTGATCGTACATTCTTCCTGTCCGACCGTCCATCTGACTGTATCCACCACAACATCCTGCTCACGTATCATCTTCCAGAATTCTGTGATCTCTGCATATTTACCTAATGTATTCGTTGTATTCTCATTCTTTGCCCACAGCACTTCCGAATCTCTTGTATATACCAAGAACCTCTCTCCGGAGGAAACAGTCTGCTCCTGTAAAAAAGCAAGAACCTCCGCATCTTTTCCTGACTTCTGAACCGACTGAATGTTGTAGGCTAATAATTGTAGATAGTCCTCCTGATCATCCTCATACGCCTGTATCACTGCTTCCCGGTTCTGTAACAGCTCATAACAGATACAGCCCATAAATATCATAATAAACAGAATCACGGTTGCGGATATCGAGAAAATCCTATGATTCGGTGATGTATATAGTTTTTTTATCCATGATTGTTTTTTCTCTTTATTCACTGGTATTTACCTCATCTCTGATCTTCTCCAGCACACGGTGTGTTCCTGCAAAATCATGCGTCACGACCTGTTTAAAGTCATTCCATTCTTCATGCAGGTCTCTTGTCCGCCATGTTCTCGTTTTTCTGGTTGAATTAATAATTCCTGCAAACCGGAACCAGAATACAATAAAATTAAACAACGGAAGTAAAAAAATCAGATACCATTTCCTTGCATAATATTTTCTCAAATACGGAAAATCCTTTAAAAACAGAATAATACAGATATACAACAGGAAGTTGGCCATACTGTATAAAAAGAATAAGAATACGAGCGATGTCACAATAAGCTTCATCGGATAATTGATAAATGCCAGACAGATAATCGCAAAATACCAGATCATCCGAGGGAACGCAAACGTGTGATCATACACAAGGATCCGCATGACGAAATCTTTAAAGAAACTCCTGCCAATGTTCATCTTATCCTTTCGGAACATATGAAGCACTTCCAGCTCACCGCTCTGCCACCGCTGCCTTTGAACATACAGTTTATTCAAGCTCTCGATCGGATCTACAAAAAAAATCGCATTCGGACAAAGTGCCACACGCTTCTTCATCTGAAACCGTACCTGAAAAGTTACATGCGTATCCTCGCACAGGGTATCCGTATTATATAACTGCGTCTTCATGATCGCAGATTTACGGAACGCCGAAAAAGCACCCGACAGAGTAAAGATACTGTTCAACTCCGACTGGAAATTACGGCCGGATAGAAATGCCTGACAATATTCACCAAACTCCATCTTCTGCAGTAACCGTAAAGCGCATCGATTCGTCTGATCGATCAACTCCGGATTCGTCAGTACTGTTCCGGTCAGGCTGTGGACTTCCGGTTCATTCTCAAACATTGTTACAATATTTCTGATAGCATCCGGTTCTAACATTCCATCACTGTCAATATGGATAATATATTTACCCTGGCAGTTAAACAATGCCAGATTAAGGGCTTTGGATTTTCCCTGCTTCGAATTCATCCAATTGATCGAGAGATTCGGGAAATCCTTCTGACATTTGCTGTATATCTCAAAGCTGTTATCCTTGCTCATATTATTGACAAGCAGAACAAATATCTTATCCTTCGGGTAATTCGATTGATAGATCGACTGCACACAGGCATACAAGGTTTCTGCCGAATTGTAGACCGGAACGATCAGAGATACCTCCGGATAATGGGATAACGGCTTATATTTCTTCTTCATGATCCTGCGTTTTAACAGGATGATAAAATTCCCGACTGTTGGGATCACTTCCATGATCAACGGAATGACGATCCATGCCACCCAGAAGATCACGGAAGACATAAGCATATTTTTAATTGTTGTCATAACGGAATGCACCTACCTTCTGTCTGACAATCTGTGGTTTCGTGAATACATAGAAATACAGGAATACTGTACATCCATAGAACAGGATTCTGGCAAATATCGTATGTGCAAAGAAATACATATCGATGCCCCATATATGAACTAACAGGCAGATAAAGAAGATTCGAAGTACATTTGCGAGGAAGATCGCCATCACTCCGATCATACTTACAACCACTTTCTCATATTTGTCATAGACCGGAAAGAACCAGAGCAGCGCAAGAAACGCCAGCATCTCGATCACACCGGAACACTCAAAATCAATATATAAGGACAGACTGGTTCCGCCATTCTGGATAAACAGAAGTCCCTGCTGAAAATAAGAATCATAGAGATGCGTCAGCCCACCGATCACACCGGCAACAGCAGAGACGGCCTTTTGAAGCGGAACTACAACATACGGTTCTATCAGTATCAGACTGAAAATAAACAATCCCACACTTCCGCAGATATAATACCAGAAATTCAATTTTGCCCGATATAATACTGTTAATATATAGATCCAACCAAGAAGACAGACAAATACCAGCCAGTTCATCCTCTACCTTTTACCCTTTCTTTTCTTTGCAACATAGCCTGCTGCCAGTAACAGAGCGATCAACACACCTACGGCCGGTCCTGTAGAAGATCCGGCAATCGACACACCCTGACCTCCGATATTCGGATTCTGGATCGTGATAGTTCCCATCTCATCCGCAGGAATACCTGTTAATTCTGCCAGACGTTTCAGACTGAGCGAGAATTCCACCTCATCTCCCGGCGTATTATCCTTATGTTCTGCATCATACACTGTATATGCTACTTTACTGTCACATTCATTATTATTTCCATATCCGATAAAAGCTTTCAAGTTAGTATGGATTCCTTCTGATCTCGGAGCCTGCGTACTCCAGTCGATATTTCCGTTCTTTTCCGGCTGGATCTGCATGGCAAATGTCTTGCCGTTGATCGTCAGATACCAGATCTGAAGCTGCATACCGGAGGTATATAATTCATTCATCTTAAAATGGCCATATAAAGTATCCCCGTCTAATGCAAGCTGACCATAATGATTACACTGTTTGTTATTACTGGAATATGTAATCTCCGTCTTCGGTCTTCCTTCCCAGTCATCATAATAGCCATCGATCTGGATATTGCCGCCTACATGGATTCCGCCCGTTGTATCTGTTGTTGCCTCATCCGTCATTTCTCCGGTAGTGGTTGCACTATTGTTATCCTCCGATGTAGTCTCAGGAGTTACTGCACTGCTGTCTTCTGATTCCGTACTGGAAATCTCTGTTGTACTCTCACCAGTACCGTCTGCAGTAGTATCTTCACTTACTGCTTCAGTAACACTCTGTTCCGTTGTCCCGGAAACTGTTGTATCATTTTTTTCAGCTTCAGTTGTATCTTCGGTCGTCAGAATTTCTTCCGTTGAGTCCTTCTCTGTAGCAGATGTAATTTCTTCCGTATTTTCTGTAGAAGCTTCTTCCGTAGTATTCTTTGTACCAATCGTAACTTCCGTGCTCTGCCCTTTATATGTTACCTTCAGCGTATCAAGATTAAAAGCCTCATAAGTATCAAGTGGAACCTGAATCTTCCATGTCATAAATTCATATCCGTAATATTGTTTTTTTCCGGTATTTGTAACCGTTCCGGAAGCCCCGCTGATTTCCGAACTCCATGCATTCTTTACTGAAAATGAACTTCCGTCTCCATTATTTTCATTATTCAATATGATCGCATTCAATCGATCCAGTGACACTCCGTCTGCCGACAGGTCAAAGCGCTCATTCAGATATCCTGACCAGCTTCCATTATACCGAATACACAAATAATCATTATCCGTATATATATCTACTGTATTCCCATTATCTTCAAACGTTGCTGCCTGACTCCTCATTCCTGTCATTGGCATACAAGAAACAGCGATCAACAATACCGCTATCCCTACAGCTATTATTTTTTTACAGATTTTCTTATGTCTCATCATACATGCCTTCTTTCTGTCTGTTTTATGACATTCCACACAAAAAAGACCCATCTTATCCGAATGAGTCCCTATCTATTTTTTCTGGTCAGGCATCTGTTTCTTATAGAACAAGATTGCCTCCAGATTTTCTCTGCTCCGTTTCTCATTAACCGTCGGTAACAAAATGTGATCACACACCTGATACACACCAAGTGGTGTATCCCCTATATCAAGCTGCATCAGCTCCGCATTCAATTCCGATAATTTTATCTTTAATTGTTCGTAAAAATAATCTCCGATTGCCTCTATACTTGCATTCCCGGCAAAACAGGAAAGTTCATTCAGATATAAGCCCTCATATCTGCCGAGAAAAATCTCAATCATTCTGTCAAGCCGTTTAAAATCCATATCTCGGCCAGAATGATTACGAATATACAGTATCATCGTAAATGTATGACTGTGCGCCTGTTCTTTATTGCCATCAAAGCTATGGCTGGCATTAAAATGATACTGACACTTATAAAAATCAATCACATTATCACCTCAATCTTCTAGCCATTTGGGCATTATGCTACCTTTTCGACTGCTATTCTAGTATAGAAAACAAGCAAATTCAAGGAAGTACAACATTTTTTCACATTTGGAGATAACGAATTTTTTCAGCTGTTTCAGTCATTTTGCACAATTTACGTGTAAAATCCATATTCTTATATTTCATCTATCAAAAATCTCAGATTATTTCTGAAAAGGTTCAACATTTTGCCTAAAACAAAACCATTATACAAGAGGTTTTTATTCGATCATTCAAAATTCAAAAAAATCACATTTTTTCCTTGTCTAATCGGCACAATAATATTAAGATAGAGATAATTTGTAAATAAAAATAAAAATGCAGGAGTTTATTATGAAGAAAGTTGTTAAATTTGGTGGAAGTTCCCTGGCAAGTGCAGAGCAGTTCAAGAAGGTCGGTAAAATCATCCATGCAGATGATAGCCGTGTATATGTTGTTCCTTCTGCTCCGGGAAAAAGATTTGATGGAGATACTAAGGTAACCGATATGTTACTTCATGCATATCAGACCGCCAGCGAAGGCAATGATGTTGACGAAGAATTAAAGGCGATCAAAGCAAGATACGATGAGATCATCACAGGTCTTGAGCTGAAGGATTTCAGTCTGGATGACGATTTTGCGGAGATCAAAAAGAACCTCGCCGAGAATCCTCAGAGCGATTATGCTGCATCCAGAGGTGAATACTTAAACGGTAAAGTCATGGCAGCTTACCTTGGTATTCCATTTATCGATTCGTCAGAAGTCATCTTCTTCAACGAAGAAGGAAATCTGAATGATTATAAGACATACAAGCGTCTGACCGAGCGTCTCGCTCAAAATGAACGCGCCGTTATCCCCGGCTTCTACGGAATGGGTAAAGATGGAAATGTTAAGACCTTCTCTCGTGGTGGTTCCGATGTAACAGGTTCTATCGTTGCAAGAGCCAGCCGTGCAGATGTATATGAGAACTGGACAGATGTATCCGGTTTCCTTGTAGCCGACCCAAGAATCGTTCCCGATCCAAAGCCGATCAAATATATCACATACCGCGAGCTTCGTGAGTTATCCTACATGGGCGCTTCCGTTCTCCACGAGGACGCTATCTTCCCTGTAAGAAGCTGTGGTATTCCTATCAATATCAAGAATACAAATGCACCGGAAGATGCAGGAACATGGATCGTTGAAAGTACCTGCCAGAAGCAGGATTATGTTGTAACAGGTATTGCCGGAAAGAAAGATTTCTGTACGATCTTCATTACAAAAGCAATGATGAATTCAGAGATCGGCTTCGGCCGTAAGGTTCTTCAGGCATTTGAAGAGAACAATATCTCCTTCGAGCATATGCCATCCGGCATTGATACTATGACCATCGTTGTTCATGCAGACGAATTCATCGATAAAGAACAGAGCGTTGTATCTGCTATCCATCGTCTGGCAGAACCAGATTCTGTTGAGATTGAATCCGGTCTTGCACTGATCGCAGTTGTTGGTCGTGGCATGAAGTCAGCCAGTGGTACAGCCGGAAAGCTCTTCACTGCTCTCGCAAACAAGGGCATCAATATCAAGATGATCGATCAGGGTTCTTCTGAGCTTAACATCATCATCGGTGTTGAAAACCGTGACTTCGAGACAGCAATCAAAGCAATCTACAGCACGTTTATTACAAAATAATATTTATATCGTGGGCAATTATCAGAGCACATTGTATAAATACAGACTTTAGCTTATTGTCCTCGCACAGGTAATACAAACGCCTGTCATTGGTTCTTATTCAATCCAATGGCAGGCGTTTGTATTCATATTAAATATATTCCCATTTTACCAGACATCATTATAATTCTGATATGTAATTTTTTTTAACTTTCCTAATGATTTTACTTTTTTCTGATAAGCTTTTTTTGTTGTTCTCTTACCATTTACATAATACTCGTTTATTGTTTTATACGTTACCGGATCCATCCGTGTGCTATATTTCGCGACCTCTGTTCCACCCGACTTTGTCTTTTTGAAATATGTCTTTATATACACACCCATACGTCCGATAAATTCATCTACAAATGCTTTATCAGACATTTTTGTTATACGTGTATATATACCATGTTGGTCACTCTTTGTACTTTCGCTTCTAAGCTTTCCTTTATAATAATATTTAAACTTTAAAGGTTTCCCATCTGTCTTATAAAAATATTTATCCAAACACTTCTTGTATGTTGCCTTTGCTTTTTAGTAAACTTAGATGCTGTCTCGCTTCCACTACATGGCAGTATGAGTGCAATGATCAATAATGCACATAATAATAAAATACTTCTTTTTCTTTCGTAAATGTCTCCCTCCAAATTATTGATATATAAATAATAATATATATTATTTATTATTTCAACCAACTCATTTTCATTTAATATTTACACAATAAAACATTTGCCCACGACTTCAAGAACAGTTATAAATTTTATCTCTTACTGTGCGTCCGGCTGGCACATCTTGATCCGCTCTGCTGTATCCTTGGTAATTGCAAGGCATCTTCCGTGTACCCGGACGATGACATTTCCGAAAAACGATGATACCACCTGAACCTCATCCCCCGTATCTAACGGACAATCTCCAAATAATGCTTTATCTGCACAGTTCCACGCGATCGTTGAACAAAATCCATCCGCTGCATTTGATAATGACATCATAATAACCACCCTTTCTTCTAACAAATATGTGTCAATCATCTGCTGATATATGCTTAGTATATCCCCGATTATATAAATTATACTTCCGCACTTCCTGTGCAAGTCAATGCTAATTATTGTTCAACAATCTAATCTTTCTTATCAGAAACTAACTATCTGGTCAACCATGCTTTAGAAACCTTTTTGTTCACAAGTTCTGCTATTTATATTTTGTGTGAATAGTTCTCAAGTCGATGAAAAAAACCTAGAACATTCACAACATTTCCATCAATACTAAATACAATCACATAATTCATCTGTGGCACAACCACCTCATGGTATCCTTTTTGATCAAGAAAGTTATCTCTGCATCGTGGAAACTGCAATGGGTTTTCTTCCAATCTTTCATATATATCATTGATACTATCCAACAAGTGTCTGGCAGCCTGTTCATTCTTAAGTCGATAAAGCAAATAATAAACAAGTCTATCTAACAGTTTCTCTGCATGTTTTGTTATTCTCAAATTATAAGCCATACTTTCCCCTTGTTTCTTGAAGCGAGATTCTTGCATCCCTTACTTGACCTTTTCTTATTTGCTGTTCTGAAATTTCTATATCATGATACATCGCTATTCGATTCATGGTATTTTCGTAATTCTCCATACTCATAATAACCATATCACCATATCCATTTTTTGTAACATAAATTGGTTCTTCAGACTTGTGACACATATCTGATATCTCTGCTGTATTCTTTAATTCCTTAATTGGTATAATCTGTGGCATAATACCCACCTCCTACTTTATAATGGTATTATTATACCATAATTGTGTTCTTTATAAAAGTAAATAACCGTAAAATAAACGGGCATGCGGACGAAAAGTTGGACTGTGTAATGTCTGACATGTTATGAGGTACACACAAGAACAAATATCGACAGCACTTGTATTGCTAAAAGCGACAGGATCCCCAGACAAAGTTGTCCAAACCTTAGGGTATCCATCTGCACCAATGCTTTATCATTGGCATAAAAAGTATCCCGAATATTACGATGTTCCAAATCAAAAGCATTGGAGACAAGCTTCAACTGAATTGAAACATGACGTAATTAAACGCTGCCTTATTAAGGGCGAGCCTGTAAAATTAGTGACAGAAGAAATCGGATACATACCTTCCTTGATATATAAATGGATTAGGGAGTATCGGGAGAAGGGATGTTTTCAACCCACGAAAAAAACTACTGCCAACATTAATGTAAATCCAAACGATATCACATCTGCGGAAGATATCAATGAGCTTAAAGCTCAGATGCTTGATATGCAGATGGAAATAGATATTCTTAAAGAAACAATCAATGTATTAAAAAAAGGCCCCGGCATCGATCAGACAGCTCTCTCAAATCGGGAGAAGGCAGTGATAATCGATGCCCTGAAAAATAGGTATTCACTGCCGGATCTTCTTAAAAAACTAAACCTTGCAAAAAGTAGCTATTATTATCAAGAAAAAACCATTTATGCAGAGGATAAATACTCCAATCTTCGCAAAAGAATCGTACAACTGTTTCATGAAAATCGTGATATATTTGGTTATCGGAGAATTCATACGCTGCTTCATCGTGAAGGTATAAAAGTTTCTGAAAAAGCGGTTCGTCGTATTATGAAGCAAGAAAAACTAATTATCAGACGAAAACGCAGACAGAAATATAACTCCTATAAAGGTGAAATAACACCTGCGGTGGAGAATGTTATAGCTAGAGATTTCCATGCTACAAAACCGAATCAGAAATGGCTTACTGATATCACAGAGTTTTCTATCTTCACAAAACAAAAAAAATAGCCTAAAAGCCAGCATTTATGCGACTTCTAAGGCTATTCCTAATAGCAGGGGATGAGAGAATCGAACTCCCACCAAAGGTTTTGGAGACCCCTATCATACCATTTGACCAATCCCCTATACTGCTTAAGTGTCCTAAATTGGGACACTTCACAGATAAATGAAATATTTACTTTTCATGTACCTTCAGAATTTCATACAGAAAGTCTTGCGACTTCATTCTCTCCAATCTC
>NZ_QTWY01000015.1:0-931 GCF_003461365.1 Clostridium sp. AF17-21AC | reverse complement strand
TGTCATTGATCGTTACGCTTCCGTTTGCCGGCACGCTGATTCCTGTCTTGGTTGCTGTTGTGCTTCCATCTTCTTTGACATATTCGCCGCTAGCGTTTGTTACGTAAATCATGAATGTCTTGCTGGAATCAAAGGTATATCCTGCAACTGCCTTGGCTACCGTTAAGCTTCCCTTATCTTCTGTATAAGTGTTCGTTACAGTTGCAGTTGCTGTTGTATCCTTGGTGACGGTGACATTACCTTCCCCACTGACTGCTAAGCCATAGTTTGCAACTGCTGTTCCGGTTTGCTCTTCACTTACACTGTAAATTCCTACAGGTATGTCATTGATCGTTACGCTTCCGTTTGCCGGTACGCTGATTCCTGTCTTGGTTGCGCTTACGCTTCCATCTGCAAGAACATATTCACCACTTGCGTTTGTTACGTAGATCATGAATGTCTTGCTGGAATCAAAGGTATATCCCGCAACTGCTTTTGCTACAGTTAAGCTTCCCTTATCTTCTGTATAAGTGTTCGTTACAGTTGCGGTTGCTGTCGCATCCTTGGTGACTGTGACATTACCTTCCCCACTGACTGCTAAGCCATAGTTTGCAACTGCTGTTCCGGTTTGCTCTTCACTTACACTGTAAATTCCTACAGGTATGTCATTGATCGTTACGCTTCCGTTTGCCGGTACGCTGATTCCTGTCTTGGTTGCGCTTACGCTTCCATCTGCAAGAACATATTCACCACTTGCGTTTGTTACGTAGATCATGAATGTCTTGCTGGAATCAAAGGTATATCCCGCAACTGCTTTTGCTACAGTTAAGCTTCCCTTATCTTCTGTATAAGTGTTCGTTACAGTTGCGGTTGCTGTCGCATCCTTGGTGACTGTGACATTACCTTCCCCACTGACTGCTAAGCCATAGTTTGCAACTGCTGTTCCGGTTTG
>NZ_QTWY01000013.1:0-10451 GCF_003461365.1 Clostridium sp. AF17-21AC | reverse complement strand
TCTTCTGTATAAGTGTTCGTTACAGTTGCGGTTGCTGTCGCATCCTTGGTGACTGTGACATTACCTTCCCCACTGACTGCTAAGCCATAGTTTGCAACTGCTGTTCCGGTTTGCTCTTCACTTACACTGTAAATTCCTACAGGTATGTCATTGATCGTTACGCTTCCGTTTGCCGGCACGCTGATTCCTGTCTTGGTTGCTGTTATGCTTCCATCCTCTTTGACATACTTTCCATTTGCATCTGTTACATAAATTGTAAAGTTCTTGCCTGCTGCTCCAAAGTCATATCCTACAACTTTCTTGGCTACAGTTAAGCTTCCCTTATCCTGGGTGTAAGTGTTCGTTACGGTTGCGGTCGTGGTTGTATCCTTAGTTACCTTAACATCCCCCGTTCCGGTTACTGTTAATGCATAACCAGCTTTTGCTGCATCCGTTTCATTCTCGGCTACTGTATAATCTCCAACCGGAAGATCCTTGATCGTTACGCTTCCATCGGCCGGTACTTCAATATATACCTGAGCAGCACTTTCTTTTCCGTCTTTGTCATAGTATTCATTTGTTGTCTTATTCTTTACAGAAATCTTATATGTTGTTCCTGCATCCGGTGTATACGCACCACTTACTACCTTTTCAAGCTTCAGATCACCCTTCTTTGGTGCTGTAGAATTATCAAATCCCAACGCATCTGCTGAATAGGAACCTGCAACCGGTGTTCCATCCGATTCATATTTCTGAACGGACACATTCTTGGTATAGATACCTGATGCTGCATTTGCATCTACTTCCAACGATATAATATAGAAGGAAGCGTCATATGTCATTCCAGGGACAGTACCTTCCTGCTCAGACACTACATAATAAAAAGTTTTTCCGATATCAGCTGTGTCATACTGAATCTCTCCAAAACTTCCTACACCGGTAACTGTACTGGAAGTTACAGTTTTTCCAACTCCGCCTGATTTTGTAGAATACGTTACTTTTCCGGCGGCAAAACTTGGTTTGTTTATTTCTGTCAGGTCAAATGTAAATTCTTCATAACCCTGCAGTGAGTCTGTATCTCCATCAACCGTTTTCTTAACTGTAAAGCTGCCCGGTTTATTCTCATAATACAGATAACCGCTGTTAAATCGCTGATCTACCCAGCTTGGAGCAACCACATCACTGTTACTCTTACTTACCATAAAGTAATATGGATCTTTATTTACTTCAAAATTATCATCTGCAGTTGTTTCATACAGTGCAAATACCTTATCATATGCAAGACCGCTAATCTCCTTGGTACCATCAGCACCTAAAGATATATTCGTCATAACAGGTGTAGGACCAATATCCTTTGTCCACTCACCTGCAGCATTTTTCTTACATTCATACAGGGCAAATGTCGAGCCATTCAACATCTGCATCTGCTTATTGCTATCTGTCCAGTACTTATACAATGTGATCGTACCTGTTACAGATTCTGCCCATACGTTCGGTTTCTGGACAATTGTTGAAATACTTGTATTTGTTGATCCGTTTGATCCTGTATAACCTGTAAGGCTGAAACTGTTCGAAGCATTGGAAGCATTCAGCGAACCACCAAATACCTGATTAACTTCTGCTCTGTATACAAGCTTCAGTGCTTTGCCATCCGGCAAAGCCATCTTTACAGTTCTGCTGTTGCTGTCATATGAATAAGCACATCCGGAAGTAACATCCGTCCAGTTTGAACTGTCTTTTTCCGGATCTCCTTCACCGGTATATTCATAAATGTGAAGAGAATCAACCTGGAAGATCAACGCGCTGCCCATTTTATCTTCGGCATAGATTGTCTTTCCATTTGCAAGTTTTGCAGCATTTGTATTGACATATACGGTATATTCCACAACCTGATCTTTGACTGTTGTAGATTCACCATTGTTCTTCTTCTGATCCAGAATATATACACCTGACTTCTTAACTGTATCTCCAGGTGTTAACGTATTCGTTGTTGAACCATTACCTTTGGTCTCTCCATTATAAGAAACCTCTGCATTGTTTGTTACACTGATCGTAGCACCATTCTTAACATAATCTGTTAATATATCATCTGCTACCGATGCAGAATATGTAATCTCTGCCACATACTTGGTAAATGAAGTATTCGATGCTACATCTGCTATACCATCCAATATCTGCTGTGTAACAGGGATCGAGTATGTGATCGTATGTCCGCTGATGCTTCCCGTGATGGCTGCTGCACTGCCATCTGCCTGTGAATACCACTGGTTTGCCCATTTTTTCAGCTGCAGCTCAGCATCATCATTAAACTGCAGCGTATCAGGCAGCGTATCAGTAACTGTGATCACATCGCCAACCTTCAGATCATCGGAAATCTCAGATAAATTAATAGATAACGAATAATCGATCGTATTCAGTTTTGTTGTGCTGACCGTTCCTGTCTTATCCAGACTATTTGTATATTTATAATTTGCTTCTGCATCCGCAGAGAACTTTGTATCATTCTTATCCTTATAAGTCAGATTTGCATGGTTAATAAAATTTGCCCCATCTGTAAGATTTTCCGGCTTGGTAATAATTGTAACCTCTATAACCTGTCCCTTCTTTGATGCGATATACGCATCATCAAATCGGAACTGGATACCCCACTGATCTGCTTTCGTGACAGAAGCTACAATTCCATTTCCGGCTACCAGAGAACCATTGTTGATGACATTTGTTCCCTCAATATCCACATTAGACACAAATGACTGCCAGCTTCCATTTGATTTATCGGATTCATTTAATGACACTTCTGTGATCGTATCTGATGCAGGTATATTGATTGATATCTTCCATGTTAATGTACCATCTGCATTTGCTTTTACAAATTCCTTATCCAGAATACCCTTGCCATCTGTCTGCATGGTACCGGTCTTTTTATATTTCGTTCCATCAAAATCTACATCTACATCATTTGTAAGCACTGTCGGAAGTGCAGAATCCAAGGCAGTATCTGCTACATCCGTTGTATATGTGAATTTGTATGTATCACCATTCTTTGTAAAGTCACTAAGCTTCAGATCAGCAAGGCTTACCCCTGCCGGAAGACCGGAAGCTGTAAGATACTGTCCTAATGTATCCTTGATCGCTACATTATTAATATCAAAGGTTGGATCCTTTGTCAGATCTCCCAACTGAAGCTCAACTGTCCATGTGATTGATGTCTTCTTGCCGGATGCATCCGTGTTCCAGGTTCCGTTCTTGGACAACGATGGTTTTCTGATATTAAGCCCTGTTGTAACACTGCCTGTATCCTTGTCATTGTCCTTATTCGTCTTATATTTTACTGAGAACTTATTGTCGAAGATATTCACATCACCTTCCGCAAATGCCTGCTTTACATCTGCTGCACTGACTGTTACATCATAGGTGATCTTCGCTGTTTTTGCTGATTCATCCTTCGAATCAAGAACCATGCCTGACATTGCTGCCTGTGCATCTGACCAGCTTGTGTAACCGGTTCCGTTTACCTGTATATTTGATATATTCGTAAGCGCAGAACCCATCGTCTCTGTTGCATCCCCGAGTGTAACCTTGCCATTATATGCCGTGACCGTTACTTCATAGGACTGTGTGATAGAGCCATCCGGATTCCATGTTACAGCACCCTTGCTCTTGTTGGAGCCTGCATAGCTTTCGGCCTCATTCAGATCAACATTAACAGTAAAGCTTGCATCTCCGATCTTAATCTTTCCTTTGTCTTCTGTATTCAGATCAGACGATGAAAAATCAACCGTTCCATCGATGTTCGCCCATCCATTGATCTCACTTTCTTCCAGAAACTCATCTCTTAAAGTGATATAATATTTGCCCTCTTGTATATACCAGGTACCAACATCTTTACCACTTTCATCATATAGAACAGTTTCTGCATAATCGTTAATTTCAATTCCCTGTGATTTCAGGTCGACTTCAAAATTCTTTACACCGGAATTGTTAGCGATTGCCCATTTAAATGATATTCCAACGCTGTCTCCATTTTTCACGTTTGAATCATCTTTGACTACCGTTCCATTCACAGTAATTTCAAAGTCACTGAGAGTCAGTCCATCCGTATTTGCCAAAGGAGTAATTCCCTTTTCGCTCTCCTCTGCATCTGACGCTGTCGCCGGCTGTGCACTGTTTCCAGCTTTTGCACTGGTACTTCCAAGACCTGTTCCACCGCTGACTGGTGAACAAACTGAGAAGACCATGAGCAATGCCAGTAAAAGCGCAACTACTTTTTTGCTTTTTCTTCCCATTCTCTTTACCTCCATTTGTTGTTCTTGTTCTCTTTATTCTTTGTTGTTCTTTGCTCTTTTGTTGCTTCCTTCAGATATATTATTATACGCATCTCTTTAATTTTGAGCGCAAGAAACTGCTATACCTGAATATAGATATTTAATATTATACACAACCGGGTCTTCATTTCAATATATTTTCACCTAATTCTTTATAAATATAACCAGGAATCCCATATTTCGTTTATTCCGTAAAGAAACGCTCTCTTCGCATAACAAATTTCTGGAGTTTTTTACTTTATAAGACAAACTTTCCTATAAAGTAAAAAGAGCCGCTCCCCATAATCGGGAACGGCTCCTGTATTGTTGTCACATTTTCTATCTCTGTTGCTGCAGATATTCTGCAACCCGTCTGACTGAATTACCATCGCAGTCAGCAAATACGTCTTTTCTAAATACTTCCAGCTTCTGATAATCATATGATTCAATCTGTCGGATCTCATTCACCAGATCTTCTGCAGACTTCACGATCGGACAGAACATTTCATTTGCAAATTCTTCTGCTGTTATCTGAATGCTGTCTTTTTCTATGAATGTCTCATAATCATATGCAGATGAATACATCGGTTTTCCAAGCAGTACACTCTCAAAGAATAAAGCACTGTAATCTCCTACGATCACATCGGCTGCCATCAGCAGTCTTCGTGCCGGAATCTCTTTTTCAAGCACCTTGCAGAAACCAGGGATCTCGTACTGTTCCAGGTTCTTTTCCTTCTGACCTGCCTGATCAAAATGAAGCACAACCATGTACTTATCCTGAAGCGCTGTCTGCATTTTGCTCAGAGAAAGCATCGCCGTCTTTCTGGTTTCTTTATCTTTTCTCCAGCTTGGCATATACAGAATGATCTTACGTCCATTCAGCTCCGGTATCAGCTTCATAAGTGCATTTCTGGATTCCTCTATCAGCTTCTGGTCAAAATACTGATCCGTATTGCAACTTCCCTTCAGTCCACAATAAACATTTCCATTTCCGGAATAGGTCTTACGGAACAGATCTTCCTGTCCTTCAGACGGAATCTGAAGCACCGAAACCGGATTCTGTGCAGCAAGATGCGCACCCTTTCTCTTCCACCTAATCTCATCAACAGCCTGAAGTTCTTTCTTATATAATGAAAATGCAAGCTCTGGCAACATAATCTGCTCTGTTTCCTCCCGAAGTTCACAGCGACACAGGATTGAAACAGGTTTTGAAGTCACAATATATCTTGCTGTTGCAAGCTCCCTTGCTAATAGCAGAAGATCCGTCTTTTTCTGATCCAGCATTAATACCTTACAGGAGATCTTCTGTTCCTTCAGATATTCCTTCAACTGGAACAATGGATCATTATTTGTGAGTGCTCTTTCAGATAACAGAACGATCTGATCTACAATATCCGTTTCCGGAACGACCAGCTCATATGCCTCTGCAAATTCATCCGCAACCTTCTTCAGCTCCTGATATTTCTCAT
Source organism: Clostridium sp. AF17-21AC (assembly GCF_003461365.1). Lineage (NCBI taxonomy): Bacteria > Bacillati > Bacillota > Clostridia > Eubacteriales > Clostridiaceae > Clostridium > Clostridium sp. AF17-21AC. Next base: position 4,702 of record NZ_QTWY01000013.1, on the reverse strand, counting down.
AAAATTCTTTATTCTTTTTCTGCTCATCCTTTGTAACCAGATTATCGTAATCCTTGTAATGTGCAAGCAGATAATCACGCACACGCTCCATGGAATGTCCGTCGCAGTTTGCAAACATCTTCTCCCGGAACTGATCCATCTTCTGATAATCATAGTGATCGATCTGCTTCAACTGATCCGCAAGCTCCTGTTCGGTTCTGACGATCGGGCAGAACAGGTTCTGATCAAATGCATTTGCATGCAGGGACATATTCAGCCCCTTGATGATCTTCTCATAATCATAGGCGGTCGAATATGCCGGCTTACGCAGAATCGTTGTCTCAAAGAAGGAATCTCTGTAATCACCTACGATCACATCACTTGCTACCATTAAGGCACGGATCGTCATACCATTGTTCTTGTTAATACATTTACTGAAGCCTTCTACTTCCAGTTCATTCTTAAATCCATTCTTGCTCTGGATCACATTCAGGCTGACAACCACACAGTACTTATCACCGATCAGTTTGCTTAATGCCTGCATATTGAAGATTCTCGCCCATATGCTGCTGGAATTCACTCTACGAAGCGTTGGCATGTACAGGATAACCTTTCTGTCTGCTGTCTCCGGGAAAAGATTCTGCAGCTTCTGTTTTGCCTCACTGATGAAGTCCTTATCAAAATACATATCCGTACTGCAGTTTCCATACAGAACTTCCCGATCCATTTCCTTTGGCGAGAACTGCTTATCAAATTCCGCTCTCTGATGTTCCGATGGAACCTGAAGGATATCCGTATCATTATTCAGGACATAATCAAAATATTTCTGCTTCCATTTGAGGAAATAGCGAACCTCATACCCCTGATTATAAAGGTTAAATGCATTATCACGAAGCATGATCATATCTGTTCCCATTCTGAAGGATGTCCGACAGAACAGGTGGATCGCTGCCGGAACAATAATGTATCTTGCAGATGCAACAATCGCTGCAATCTCTTCATCCGTCTTTTTGGTGTTACCCATACGAAGCAAAACAACCGAAAATTCCTTATGTGCTTTCATCATTTCTGCCATCTTGCCAAGATATCCGGATGTAAAATTCTTCGCATTTGTTACAAATACGATCTTGTTCTCAATACCGTATACATCCGATGCCTCGTCATATAATTCGGCAAATCGCTCTGCACGCTCCTTGATCTCTTCGTATTTCTCTTTGTATTTTCTGTTCTCTTCCAGTTCTCCTTCTGATAACAGTCTGCCGGAAGCATATCCATCACCCGGCATGATCTGGTACATCTCAAAATACCGTCTCTTTACTTCTTCCGAAGCACGGGTTACAGACATGGTGATACTCGTCGTAACACTTCCCATTCCACGGGTTTTCTCCTTCGACGCAAAGCTGTCTAACATCTTCATGGTAAATGGCGGTGCAAATTCACGCTTCTTACCATAGAGGGAAATCGAATCTACCAGTCCACCGATCTGCTCAGCAAATTCCTCATTTTCCAGATTATTTCTATAATAATTCAATGCAAATTCATACAGCATCCGGTCTGTATCTTCCGGTGTATGAAGTGGAAGCTTCGCATACTGATATGCAAATTCCGGAAGAAGTCTCTGCATGGAGTCAAACAGGCTCGTATCGTGTGGAACCGGAACAATGATCGGCTCTACCCTGCCATCTACTACCTGATATTTCTCAATACTCTTATATGGCATATTTGCAAAGATACCTTCCATAAAGAACTGTGCTGTATTATTGGTTGTAAAATTATATCGTACGGAATGACCAATCGTCGGAAGTACCGTTCTACTGTAATAGTAAGGTACATCCACTTCTTCCCCTACAATATCATGCCACAGTCTGACAAAGCAGTCCTGTGTATAACCTCTGCCCCAGTATTCCACAAAGGCAAATTTCTCTGTCCGGTCAATCTCCTGCTCCAGATATCTGCTGACAAGTACACGTTCTTCTGCTCCCTTTTTCATCAGATACTGATTATAGCTTTCGGACTTTTTAAATATGTCGATCAGACCATTTAATACTTTCTTATCTGTAAAATTAACTCCATCCAAAACAACCGCCGGGAAAAACTTACGGAACTGACGGTCTGTCAGATCCATTGCTTTTAACAGCTTGTCCTTAGAAGTGATATTTCCAAAACTGCCATATGGCTCCCAGAATTCACGGTCAACCTCATGGATAAAAGAAGGGATTCTCCATGTTCTTCTGGATGCATAGATGTATTTTGTCTTTACGTTAAGTCCCCGCGCCTCAATGATCGCATCTGCAATCCGTTTTAATGGATGTCCGTCACGGGAAATGAAATATAACGTCTGATATCCTCTTCTGATTGCATCCCGAAGCGCCCAGTCTACATATGGAACCATGCAGATCGTCACAAATGTGGATACAAATTCATCTCTTGTATATACTGCCTTTGCAGCCATTCTGGTCTGAAGTGCAGCCACCAGATAGGAATCATACGTTCCAAGCTGTTCTACCAACTGTGTCTGAATATCGGAAAATTCCGGTTTTGTAACCTGTCTTACTTCGATTCCGATCTTTCTTGGTGGATTGTGGTCGGCAATCGGATTATCACCATAATGAACCCACTTCTTAAAATCATAATATGGTTCAAAACTTGCAAATACTTCAAAGAATAACTGCTGTGATACCTTCTGGACTCCATATTCACAGGACAGATACAGTGGCAGTTCTGTCAACATCGGATCTGCTCTGCGGAGCATCTCAAGGATTACATCCTTCGGCAGATACATATCACTGACCAGAATAACCGTATCTTTCTGTGCCAGATATTTTTTAATCATATCGATCTGCTCCGGCAACGGGATTACATTGTCATATTCACATTCCAGTTCCCAAGCCTTTAGCTTCTGTACCTGCTCATCTGTCAGATTATATACGGATGCCATACGGACAAAGATCTCATCAAACTGGATCTCAACCTTTTCTGATTCGCGAAGTGCAATTGATTTATTATAATATTCTCTTACATTTGCTTCTGATGTTTTACGGATTGATGGATAATTCAGAACAAGCGCTCTTGGGAACCCTCCATCCTCCTGCATTTTTTCCTGTACATAGTAGAAAATGCCAACCGGATCGAGTACCTTTCTGGAAAACAGCGTATCAAAGATATCAAAGCTATACAGAGTTGGAAGCTCTACCTTCTCCGGTACAAATGCGATCGTGCTGTCAATGATCTTATCCATACTGTCTGAAGTAGAATACTCCCAGTACAGCTTACTGATCCGATCCAGACTATCGCTGATATCGTCTTTCTCATATTCCGAAAGTGCCTGAACCAATTCATCAAAATTCTTACATTTTCGGCCCGGTGTAACCTCATCATAATCCATCGGGAAATCCAGATCGTCATTGTCAAAGTCAAACGCATACCGCAGGAAATGCTTGCAGCCTGCCGCAATAAAATCTGTAAATATAGAGGAATAATCCATGATACACAGATCAATCTTATCTAAGATCTCATAGAAATCATTGGTATTATCCCAGAACAAAAGCCATTTGCAATCTGCATATCTCTGCTTTGCCCAAAGGAAGCCCTGTTCCTTTTCAAGCAGCGGATGCATCTTAAATATCATCAACAGATGCTCTTTCTCACATACCTCTATGATACGGTCAATATCCGGAATTGCCTTTGAGAACAGCTCACCATCCGAATTATTCCGATACGTTGGTGTATATGCAACAATCTTGGTATCCTCCGGGAGCCCCTTCTGTCCGATCAGATCATGGTCATATGTTTCAATCTTCTTATAATTCGCCTGATACAGGCATCTTGGATATCCGGCTCTTACGATCTGCTTCTCCGTTAATCCAAGCTCCGCCTTTGCTATATTCTCAATAAATGCAGATGGTGCCAGATATAATTCATAGGTACGATAATATTCATTTCTTGCAATATATTTCTTTGCAAGCTCCGGCAGTAAACGTCCTTCTTTGATCTTACGCTCTACAACCTTTACACCGCCAACACCGTGCCAGAGATTCAGATACTTTGCTTGTTCCAGTCCATCCGGAATAAATGCCTTTACCTGCTCAGAAACCAGTACGCCGGTATAGCTGATGATCGTTTCTGCCTGAGGTGTTCCCATGCGATATGCATGAAAGCCCATACCACGGATCATCTCGATCAGTTCTACATCATCACACAGCCAGTATGGAACAATATCTTTTCTATAATTATTGATATACAAAAACAAATATTTTGGATTCCCCCGAAAATCATTACTGTACTGTCCGGCACAGAACGCCCATACCTTGTCCTTTTCTTTTCCCGCGCAGATCTCATGAACATGAGCGGTTTCCTCTGCATTTATCTCATCTTCCATTGCCCGGATCTGATCCAGTTTTTCCTGCTTTGCCTGTTCGATCAGTTCTTTTTTCTGTTCAATATCTATCTCCTGATCTTCCAGTATTACTTTCTCTGTAATATCAGCTTTCCCTGCAGCCTCTGTATTGATTTCTTTTCCATCTATTTTTTTATTTAAAAACTTTTTTAATACACCTAAATGCATTGATCCTGACTCCTCTTTTTGTTAATGAACATAATTAAATTTATTATAGAACATAACATAAGTTCAGGCAAGCCCATGTTATATTTATTAAGATAGCATCTGTAGGATTACAATACATGTGTTACAACTGAATATAAAAAAAGCAGAGAAGCTTCTTTT
>NZ_QTWY01000012.1:0-27469 GCF_003461365.1 Clostridium sp. AF17-21AC | reverse complement strand
TCAGGTACTAAAGGATTATCTGGCATCTGTGTAACATATGTTTGACAAACCTACAAAATTTATATTTTTTTTAGAGATTATTAACCATGCCTTTTCCAACTGATCATCACAGTTTATAGTTTCGCATTCTATACAAGTATTTATCTACTTTCTCTTCATCTGTGGGATCAGTATAAAGCTGCAATACAGGATTGCTATAACTGCCATGATCCCCCCTGCAAATCCGATATACCCCATCGATGCATGTGTACATACCAGTCCACCGATCCAGGTGCCACATCCAATTCCCAGATTATAGATTCCTGAGAACATCGACATGGCAACAGCGGAGGCTTCCTCCGGAACCGCTTTGATTGTCTCTGACTGGAAAGTAACGTTAAATGCCGTTACAGCCATACCCCACAGCATACAGATCAATATCATTGTCCACGTAAATTTCGATGCCGGTTTCAGGCAAAGCATGACAACAGCAATCAGTGTGATCGATGCACGGATAAAATGATATCTGTGTTTGTCATATACACAGGAGAACAGAAAACTTCCAAGAATTCCGGCCGCTCCAAACAACATTAAAGTTATAGTAACAAGATTATCCTTAAACATTGCAACCTGCTTCAAAAACGGCTCAATATAGCTGTAGCCTGTATAGTATGCACCCGCAACTAAGAACGACATTAATATGATCCCAAGCATAACCGGGTTCTTCAATATCACCGGCAGTTCTTTCATTTTAAAGGATGTACCGCCTTCAACCTTCGGAAATACAAATGCCATATAGATAAGAACAAGAAATGCAACAACCGCAACACAGAAAAATGTCATTCTCCATCCTACATATAAACCAACAATCCTTCCAAGCGGAAGCCCAAATATCATCGCAATGGATGTACCGGTTACTACCATACTCATCGCAAACGACCGGAACTTCTCCGGCACGATCTTAACTGCTGCCGGTGATGCGATCGACCAGAAGACCGCATGTGCACAGGCAACTATAATCCTTGCCGCCATCAGCATCGCATATCCGGTTGCAACCGCTGATAATATCTGACCGATTCCAAATAATGCAATCGTTCCCAGCAACAGTTTTCGGAAGCTGATCCTTGATGCAAGCAGCATGAGTGGCAGTGATAGCAGCATAACCGCCCACGAATATGCTGAAATCAGCATCCCCGCTTTTGCCTCCGTGATCCGAAAATCATCTGCGATATCGGTCAGAAGTCCGATTGGCATGAATTCCGATGTATTAAATATAAATGCCGCTACCGTCATTCCGATGAGCGGCATCCATTCCCTGATAGTTAATTTCTGATTCATTCTGTAATTATATCCTTTCCTGTAAATTCCTGTATTTTTCTATTTAAACATTTACCGTTTTGCAACGCAGTCCGCTAATATATATTCTGTACCATGCAACGCAGTCTGTTAATATGCCTCCGTATTATGCAACACATTTATATGAAACCGATCTTGTATTACACGGCATTTTTCCTATGAACCGCATCTGATATTATCCGGCATTTTTATTTTTATAGTAATTTTATTATCGGATTCCCAACTCCGCAAGTCAAAAAAATAGTCTTCTTCTTGTAATTTTTGCTGTTTTTACCGCTGTTTTTTCACGAAATTAAGCAAATTCTGTTGCATTAGCGTAGAAAAGTATGTATTATATTAAAATGTTGTGTTATTTTTATAAATATTTGATTTTTTCATAATATAATCCTTTATTTTATTCATATAATTTATCAGAATAACACATCACCACAATACAAAAATGAAAAGGAGAAAATCATGTGGGCAACTGTAAATGAAATCTTAACAAAAATCGATGATTTTGTGTGGGGTCCTCCACTTATGGTCCTTATTATGGTCGGTGGAATTCTTCTCACAATCCGGATGGGCGTTCTTCAGATCCGCAAACTGCCATTAGCACTCAAATGGATGATCAAAAACGAAGAAGAAGGCGAAGGCGAGGTTACTTCCTTTGGTGCACTGTGTACTGCTCTTTCCGCTACGATTGGAACCGGTAATATCGTTGGTGTAGCAACTGCGATTGGAGCCGGTGGACCGGGAGCATTATTCTGGATGGTACTTGCTGCATTCTTCGGAATGGCAACCAAATACGCAGAAGGTCTTCTGGCTGTCAAATATCGTGTCGTTGACAAGGACAACCATGCACTTGGCGGACCATTCTACTATATCGAAAAAGGTATGGGTTCAAAATGGAAATGGCTTGCAAAAATATTTGCTTTCTTTGGTATCTGTGTAGGTCTGTTCGGTATCGGAACCTTCTCTCAGGTAAATGGTATTTCTTCCGCTGTTAATTCATTCTTTGATCCTGACATGCAGTGGACGGTTAATATTCCAGGAATCGGTACTTATTCATGGACCGTTGTTATCGCTTCCCTGATCTTAAGTGTATGTGTTGCACTCGTTCTGATCGGCGGACTGAAGCGTATCGCAAGCGTATCCCAGATCATCGTTCCATTTATGGCTGTTATCTATGTTGTTATATGTTTAATGTTACTGATCTGTAACATCACTAAGATTCCTGAGGCTGTTGTTATCATTGTAAAGAGCGCATTCAAGCCTTCTGCTGTTGCGGGTGGTATCGCCGGTTCATTTATCGTTGCAATGCAGAAAGGTGTCGCGCGTGGTATCTTCTCAAATGAAGCCGGTCTTGGTTCTGCTCCTATCGCAGCCGCCGCTGCCCAGACAAAGGAACCGGTTCGTCAGGGTCTTGTATCCATGACAGGTACTTTCATCGATACTATCATTATCTGTACAATGACAGGTCTTTCCATCGTTCTTACCGGTGCATGGAAAGTAGAAGGTTTACAGGGTGTTCAGGTTACCACATATGCTTTTAACGAGGGACTTCCGATTCCTGCAACGATATCAAGCTTCCTGTTAATGCTCTGTCTGGTATTCTTCGCATTTACAACGATTCTTGGATGGGATTATTATTCTGAGCGTTGTCTGGAATACTTATCCGGCGGCAAAAAGAAATCCATCATGATCTACAGATGGTTATACATTCTTGCTGTATTTATCGGACCTTACATGACAGTTTCTGCTGTATGGACGATCGCCGATATCTTCAACGGACTGATGGCTATTCCTAATATGATCGCCATCTTTGCTTTAAGCGGTGTGGTTGCAAGGGAAACGCGTGATTTCTTCAGCCGTCATAATAAGCAGCCTTTTGAATAAATTGTTAAAATAAAATAGAGGACCCTGAGATCTAATTCACATATTATTACGCAAGACACTTTCGTTCTATCTTCATGTAGCGGTACTAGGCTCCTGCTTTCGCAGATCGCTAAGGACCGACATTCAGATAGGCTTGCTTCATAATAGTGAATATATATCTCAGGGTCCTCTATTTTATTTTTCTGCACTATACTAATTCTTTCCCCCCGCTTCATATAGTTAATGGGTATCAAGTCACTTTGCAACACTTCATACCACATTTTATTTTGTTTTTGGGGTATCTGCTTTTATTTTAATAATCTATACCCTTATCTCTACCTTACTTTCGGGTATTATAGCCCATAGTAAGCATCCATACCCTGAAATCATTTTATTTATGGGTATAAAATCATTTTATTTTACACTATACCCATCTTCTTAATAATTTCCGGGTATCAGATTAATCTCATAACATTTATACCCGTATATGCGTTCAGGCCAATAACAATTCCGGGTATCAGGTTAATCTCATAACATTTATACCCATATATGCGTTCAGTTCAATGACGATTCCGGGTATCACATTCATCTTCCGCATATTAAGCTATCCAAACGTTTTTTGTATTAATGCTATCTCTTCTCAGCAAAACCCTTTACATGGTCAAGGACAATCTGCATCAGGCGGGTGCGGGCTTCAGTACTTGCCCATGCGATATGCGGCGTAATGAGCAGTTTATGGCTGTCCTTTATAGAAAGCAGCGGATTGTCCGGCTGTATCGGTTCCGTCCGAAGGACATCTAAACCTGCGGCTGCGATCGTGCCCTGCTTCAAGGCTTCTGCAAGATCTTCTTCTACTACGATTGGTCCACGTCCAAGGTTCAGGAAGATTGCATCCTTTTTCATCTTTACAAATGCCGCTTTATCCATCAGATTCCCGGTATATTCATTTAATGGCGCATGAACCGATATGACATCAGAAGTCCGAAGAAGTGTATCCAGATCAACCTGCTCATAACCCTCCTGTGACGGTCTGCCGGATGCTGAATAATAGATCACATGGACACCAAATGCCTTCGCTATATCTGCTACCTTTCTTCCGATCGCACCAAGTCCGATGATACCCCATGTCTTTCCGGCAAGCTCTGTAAACGGCTCACCAAACCAGGTAAATACATCATTTTTCTGGTAAGAGCCATTCTTTACATAATCATCATAATACCGAAGCTTTTCAAGCAGATAAAAAAGCATGGCAAATGTATGCTGTGCAACGATCGTAGTGGAATATCCGGCTGCATTTCTCCATTCAATTCCCCGTTTATCCAGATAGTTCTTATCCAGATTGTTTGTTCCGGTTGCCGCTACACAAACCAGCTTCAGATCCTGAGCCGTTCCAACCGTCTGCTCATTTACCGGGACTTTATTCACAATGATAACATCTGCATCCTTCGCCCGCTCCGGAACTTCTTCCGGCTGTGACATCTCATATGTTACAACTTCTCCCAAAGCCTCAAAGCCCGTCAAGTCAATGTCTTCTCCTATCGTCTTACGATCTAAAAATACTATCTTCATATTTATTTTTAATCCTTTCATCTATTTTTGTTATCCGACATTCCATTCGCCTGCGTCTGCTGTCAGGGTGGATAGAAAACATAAAGTGTAATTTCCGTTATGATGCCTGCACTAGCTGCCGGCACAAAGCCCTTGTCTGAACCCGTAAGGGTAAGTTAGGGCGGCTGACGGCAAATAGGCGTGCGGGCAGAATAGGAAATGAAACGTGTTTTCTATCCCCCCTGACAGCAGGCACAGGCAAATAGAATAACTGATAAGCATATAAACTTATTTAAAATATGGGAGGATCAATCAAGATTCTCCCATACTGCTACCATAATTACTTTCATATTCTTCCTGACATCGAAATCCGGAAGCACATCTCCATCCTTGAAAATACATGCCTGAATACTCTTTCTGACCGTATAGTCCTTCGCTGCATGGAATAATCCATCCGTCGAATACCACAAATTTTTTCCTTCAATGGATATGCGCAGTTTCCATCCGGCAAATCGTTTTCCCGGTACTTCGTATCCGCATGCCCGCAGTGTCTGATCTCCGGTATGTTCCCAGATCGTCTTGTCCCTGTATTCCAGATTTCCACTCTTCAACCGGGTAAGTGTTCCTACATTCCCGGTTTCATCGACTGCCTCCGGATAGTGACTGACCGCTTCCTTATGGTTGCTGTTGTACCACACCATAAACGGATATCTGCCAAATGTTTCCTTCGTTGCTTCCAGTACTTTTTCCGTTACAAAATCTGTACAGATCATATCCACACCAAGCTGGAGCAGATAATTAGCATAAACAGCATCATCTGAAACCGTATAACAAAATGCATACAGTCCGGCATCATGTACCTTACGGACATTTTCCTTTGTTACAAAATTCGTCCGCATTGCAACACTGCATATTCCATGATCCAGACAATAAGTGAGGATCGAATCCAGCTTATCGATATTTAATCCAACCAGATACATATAATTTGCAAAATGATACACGGAGTCGATCTGTTCATACATCGGCTGGCTGTATACCTGCATCAGCAGACGATCGAGCAGACCTTCATCCTGCCGGAAATCCTCCAGCATAGCGGCAACCCGTTTCTCGTTCCCTTTTTTTATATTATGGAAATCAATTTCAAATGTATAGGCAGGTTCATTCTTTGCTTTTTCATAGAACTGTCTCGCGTCCATGATCGAATGTCCATGGATCGGTATCTGCATTGCCTGTTCATATGTCATATGTGCAAATTCCGGCTTATACGAAACCCCGGTGCACTTACAATTATTCTCTGTCCAGCCATGACACAATACCAGACGGTCATCCTCCGTATAGGAAAGATCGATCTCAAACGACTGATAGCCTTCCTTTTTCCCATGTTCAAATGCCTCTGCCGTATTATGATAGGTTGTACCATCCATACCGCCAAATGCATGTGCCATCAGTTTTTTCGAGAATATCTCATATCCACAGTTTCTGCGGATTCCATGTTCATCCTCCCACTGTGCAACCAGATAAATCTCATCATCCGCAGCTTCATACAAAGATTCTACCGATGCTGCGATCGGTATCAACTGCTTGCAAACCGTGCCGTCATAAAAGGAATCGTGCCAGTTATGATCCGTTCCATACCATATCCAGCCTTCTTCTGTACGCTTTCTGGCATAATAACCGATGCACTTCAGATTGGAATTGGAAAATACTGTTTCAACAGTCAAATCCCCACCATCAGTATTTGAAACAAACTTTTTTTCTTTCCCGAAGCCCCCGTCCGGAAGCCAAAATGAACGGCGGACAAAACGTTCACCGTTCTGTCTGCCGCCATTTCCATCATAGATCAATGTATATTCTTTCTTTTCCTGTTCCCGTTTCCAGGGCAGATGAAACTTCATTTTCCGCTACCATCCTTTTATTTTCCAAGATCATCTTTAATCTGGGTGGTTGAAATGTCCGGTGTTCTTGGAAGATACACGACATCACAATAGTCTTTCAGAAAATCAAACTTCCCTTCCCAGTCATTTCCCATAACAAAGGTATCAATCTTAAATTCTTTGATATCTTCTGATTTCTGTTCCCAGCATTCCTCCGGAATGACGAGGTCAACATAACGGATCGCCTCTAATAACTGCTTTCTTTCCTCATAAGAAAAATAACATTTCTTATGCTTCTGATTCCAGTTAAATTCATCTGTTGAAAGTGCAACGATCAGATAGTCTCCCAATTCCTTTGCTCTCCGTAACAGATTGATATGTCCGTAATGCAGCAAATCAAAGGTTCCATATGTTATTACCTTTTTCATATTATTCTCCTTCTCTCATCACAGCAGCGTTGATCGCCTGTGTCAGATCTTTTGCATCCTTCATATAACAAACTGGACATGCATCCCTGATCATCTGACTGATATATGCATACTGCTCTTCATTCTTCACAAATACTGCCCTCATATAAGATGCACTTACCTGTAAGGCATCCTTCAGGAATGTATTATTATTTTCTGTGATCTCTTTGTACATAAGGTCACTGATAATCATTATTTTATTTGGCTGATCCATAAATGTCAATGCCAGAAGTTTTTCCGGATCTGTCACATCAAGCAATACTGCCAGATCAAAGGCAGCACGTCCCAGAAAACGCCTGACTGCTGCTGCATAATCATATTTCCATACGGACATTGCCTGTCCTATCGTAATCTTCCCACTTTCGTAAAGCTTCTTCGCTGTATGTCCCATCGCACTTGGGAAATAATCAGCGGTTGTTCCGATAACCGGAACTTTATTCAGCAACGGATATGCTGAATCCTTATTCTCATTGACCATATCCTGATTGCAGGAAATAAATAATTCCACCGTATCACTTCCGGCACAGTTTTCCGCTGTTTTTCTAAGCCACTGTGTCTCCGTACACTCGGACAGTGCATCTGAATAGATCATTACTTTCTTTTTCTTATTTTTCGGAATCGCTTCTACTTCAACTTCATCCTCGGTTCCCAGGAATAAACTGCAGAGCTTGTGCGCATTCTCAACAGAATCGTAAGCACAGAACTCCTGATATGCTGCTTCATCATCATAGGTCTTACCACGGTTGATCGCCGCAAGTACCTCTTCCGGTGTTACTGCCTTATCAAAAGGAAGCTCCATCAGATCCATATAAGTGCCACGTTTCTTACGATACAGCTCATAGTCAGCGCAATATAAAACAATCTGCCGGCGAAGTGCCAGATAATCATAGAATACACTGGAGTAATCCGTGATCAGTGCATCCGTCAATGCCAACAGCTTATAGCTGTCCACTGTCGGAGGAAACTGGCGGATCCTCTTAAACTGACTGTAATCCAGCGAATCGCTGACTCTGTGATGCAGATTTACATACAGGATCTGATCCTCTCGGAGATTTGCATCCAGATAATCCAGAAGCTCCTTTGATTCCGCAACAACCTGATCGACCTTAAGATAATCCTTCCAGGTTGGCATGTAGGCATAAATGTGCTCTCCGTTCGGTGCAAGCATCTTGCGCAATTCTGTCTGGTCACTCTGCGCAGCCTCTAACATACCACCGGTTCTTGGATAACCGAGCTTTAAGACCTTACCCGGCATCAGGTCTGCAACCTTATAGGATTCCAGCATATGTTTTTTTGTATAATCATTTGGATATAACAGATAGTCTGCATCAATGAAATTGCTCTGCTGAATGCCATTCTTATGCTTTCCTTTTGCATTCTTTGCAAGTCCCAGCTTTTTAAGCGGGGTTCCATGCCAGATATTAATGTACATCTGACCTTCTTTCTTCACCCATGCAGCCGTTAAATACACCTCAGTCAGAAGAAACTGTGCCGTTTCGATCAACTCCATATAGACAGAATCCGGAGTCACCGCTTCTGTACGGCTCCATCCGTTCTGTCTGATATAGGTCTTTACAATCTCTTCTGTATCTTTGGCTGTTTTGACATAGATATGAAAATCTTTAAATGCATCGTTATGATTTAATTCATTTAAAATATACTGCATACTGCCACGGACATTTTTTCCGAGTCCCATCAGTACAACCCGTCCCGGTACGATCTTACTGTCATAGTAATAATCGGTCACCGTACGCTTGCCGACCGGAATCTGATTCTCTTTCGCCCATGCTTCCATCTGCTGTAAACTGTTTTGCCGTTCCTGATACTCCGGTGTTCCTTCTCCGGTTACAGCATGATAATCCACCAGTCCATCTGATGATGGCTTCTTCCATGTATCTGTCTGAATTATGGAAGCCGGTTTCTTTTCCTGACCTGCATCTATATTCTGCGGCTTTTTTTCTTCCTTTACATGCCGCTTAAATAATCCTGTTATCGAAAGCTTCATATCGTGTTAAAACTCCTTATCTTTTTAACCTGTTTTACCACTTATAGTATATCTATTTACAGGTAAACTTTCAATAACATTTTCCCCTGTGTCAGGTTCTATTTTCTGACTTTGTCTGAATTACACCGTCTGTTTCTTCTCCGTATCCATATCCTGCTTTCTTAAAAGCTGATGAAAAGCATCTCCGGCTTCCATATATGCTTCCTCGTAAAAATATTCCTGTGAATTTAAGACAGGTCCCACCATTGACAGTTTCTGATAACTGCCATCCGGCTGCTGCTCTCTGGCTTTCACATTATCGCGAAGCATCGTTGCAAACATCTTCCTGACTTTATTCTTCACCGTCTCATCATAAAGCGGCGCTGCGACCTCCACACGACGAAGTGTATTTCTCGTCATAAAATCAGCCGATGCGATATATACCTTATCCCTGTCATGCGTTCCGAAAATATAGATTCTGGAATGTTCCAGAAAACGCCCCACGATACTTACACTATGGATATTATCGGTATCACCCGGTATTCCGCTTCTCAAACAGTTAATACCACGGATCACCATATCGATCTTTACTCCGGCTCTGGATGCATCGATCAGCTTATCTATGATCTTCTTATCTGTCAGCGAATTGATCTTGATTCCGATATAAGCCGGCTTTCCTTCCTTTGCGATCTGAATCTCATTCTCGATCATAGCAATTACTTTATTCTGAAGACATTTTGGTGCAACCAGCAGATGCTCCATATCTTCTACCACGGAACCAAGCAGGATTGCCTGGAATACCTTTGCTGCCTCCTCACCGATCCTTTTATCTGCCGTGATCAGTGACAGATCCGTATATAATCTGGAAGTCTTTTCGTTATAATTTCCGGTTCCCACCTGTGTAATATACTGAATCTCACCTCCAACCTTTCTGGTGATCAGGCATAGCTTTGAATGAACCTTTAAGCCATCTATACCATATACAACATGGCAGCCCGCATCCTCTAATGTCCGACTCCACTCGATATTATTTGCCTCGTCAAATCTGGCCTTTAATTCAACCAGCACATCAACCTGCTTGCCATTTTCGGCAGCTTCGGTCAAAGCCTCTACCACCTTGCTGTTTCTTGCCAGACGGTAAAGTGTCATACGAATAGAGATAACCTCCGGATCGCGGGCAGCCTCCTGAAGCATCTGCAAAAACGGTTTGATGCTCTCATACGGATAGGATAACAATACGTCATGATCCAATATCTGTGGTATGATACGCTCATTGCTCTTTAGCATCGGAGATGCCTGTGGCACACGTCTCTGATAGACAAGCGTTGCATCCTTTCTCAGGATATCCTCAATCTGGAACAAGAAGGAGAGGTCAAGCGGTGCCTGATTTAAGAACACATGCGGTTCCTCCATCTCTGCATACTCGCATACCTGCTTTATCATATCTCCATTAATATCTCGGGATAATTCCAGTCGTACAGGTGCCAGCTTCTTTCTGAGCTTTACGATCTGTGCCATCTTATCTCTGTAATCAAGGTCTTCATCATAGACTGCATTAAAATCAATATCCGCATTTCTCGTTACACGGATCACGGATTTTTCAAGAACCTTATAGCCTTTATAAACCTTTGGCAGAAAATGCAGGATCAGTTCTTCGACCAGCATATAAGTATCATCCTTCGTCGGAATCCGGATCAGTCTTGGGAATACAGAACTGCTGCACGGAATGATTCCGATCTTTTTCTTGTCACTTCGTGTTCCAAGAACCGCAAGCGCATAAATCTCCTGTCCCTTCAAAAATGGAAACGGCTGCTTTCTTCCCACGATCATAACAGATAACAGTGGCACAATCTCTTTCATAAAATATTCTTCCAGATATTTGCTCTCCGATTTTGTAAGTGCTTTGAAATCAGTCAGATGAACGTCTTTCTCTCCAACCTCTTTCATAATAGACGTATAGATGGCATCCTTCCTGTCATTCAACTCGGATACACGCTTTAAGATTGCATCGATCTGCTCTCCCGCTGTCATATTCGTCTTATTCTCCCGAAGCTTCTGGCTTAACAGCTTCTGATCCTCCAAAGAACCGACACGCACCATAAAGAATTCATCCAGATTACTCTGAAAAATAGACAGAAATGTCATCCGCTCACACAATGGAACACAGGTATCTTCTGCCTCCTCCAGCACACGCTCATTGAACTTCAACCATGATAATTCACGATTTTCATACAGTCCGACATGATTCACCTTTTTTACCCGCTTTTCTTGCTGTATTTTCTCATTTGCCACTTCTGCATTTTTCAGATTCTTTTCTCCGTTATTCATTCTTTTTATCGCTCCTGTTATTTTCTCTTTTATGTAATGAAATATTCTTTGAATCGCCATACACCCCCTGTCAGATTACCCGCTGTTTATTGATCGTAAGCCAGAATTCCAGTCCAAGCACCTCGGCTGACTTCCTGCACAGGATCATACGCTGCAAAAAAATCTCAAAATAATCCATAACGGCACACATGGATTTATCGATCTTTAATTTCAGCTCAATATGTGAATCCTTGATAATCTTCAGTTTGTTTTCTTTTACGGCATAGTTCACTCTGTCATGAATATCAAAGGATGAAATATCCGTATTTCTGACTCTTGAATTTCTCACATCACTTTTATCCGCGATCAGCAATGCTGCTGCGATCGGATTTACCGGAAATGCTGCTGACTCATCATGATTTCCAATTGCTGTTATAATTACAGCTGTGTCCTCCGGGTCTGCTCCCATATCATCTAATATCCGAAATGCCATGACCGCACCGGACTGCGCATGTCCTTCCCGGTTCACAACATTTCCGATATCATGCAGATACCCCGCAATGCTCGCAAGCTCTGCTTCCCGCTCGGAATATCCAAGTGTCAGCAGTATCTCCCTTGCTGTCTCTGCCACACGTTCTACATGTGCAAATCCATGCTCCGTATATCCCATTGCGCGCAGAGATTCATCTGCCATCCTTATATATGTCTGAACCGCTTTGTTCTTCTTTACATCTTCAAGTGTTACTTTCATATACCATCTATCTCTCTTCTGCTTCACTGTTCTTCAATTTACATCATCCCGATTTTTGTCGCTATCAAGCATTTGAAAATTCTTTGTAAAATCATGGTAAAATCATTTATTTTCAATGTATTACCGGCATCCCCCAAATAATTTCCCTTATTTCCGGTTCTTTCTGATAACCCCTGAAAAGCATCTGGAAATTTTACATTTCTTTCTAAGTATATGTGATCCGTTGCATTTCTATTTATGTAAAATGTATGTTTATGCAGATTCCTTCTGTATATTTTCTTCTGTATTATCTGATTTATTTTATAGTCGATACAGCGATCCATACATAAAAACAGACAGATTATAAGAACCTCAATGGGCTCTTATAACCTGTCTGTTCTCATGTTATAAACTACGCTTTGTTTTTGGCTTTTGTTTATATCTGGGGATTTTTCTCCATGATACTCATATATGCCGGACGCATGATCCGGTTATTCGTGATCAGCTCCTCGATCCTGTGTGCGCTCCATCCAACGATACGTGCAACTGCAAACATCGCTGTATAAAGCTCCATCGGGATTCCCAGCATGTCATATACAAATCCGCTGTAGAAATCCACATTTGGACTTACACCCTTGAAGATCTTGCGCTGCTTTGCGATCAGCTCCGGGGCAAGCTCCTCTATGTTCTCATACAACCTGAGATCTTTTTCCCTGCCCTTTTCATGAGCCAGCTTAACGACATAATCCTTGAACACCCGCTCTCTCGGATCTGACAAGGAATATACGGCATGTCCCATACCATAGATCAGTCCCTTATTGTCAAATGCTTCCTTGTTCAGGATCTTGCTTAAATATGCTTCTATCTCATCTTTATCTTCATAGTCTTTTATATGTCCGCGAATATTATCCATCATTTCCATAACCTTGATATTGGCACCACCATGCTTTGGTCCCTTTAAGGATGACATAGCAGCCGCCATTGTGGAATAGGTGTCCGAACCGGAGGACGTAACAACTCTTGTTGTAAAGGTTGAATTATTACCACCACCATGCTCCATATGAAGGATCAGTGCCGTATCAAGTACCTTTGCCTCTACCTTGGAATATTTCTTATCCGGACGAAGCAGCATGAGAATATTCTCAGCCGTTGACAGATTCTTTGCCGGACGATGGATGAACATACTGTCATTCTTTACATAATGATTATATGCATTATATCCATATACAGCCAGCATCGGAAATTCACTGATCAGCTGGATACACTGACGCAGAGAATTATTCACACCGGTATCCTTTGCATTCTTATCATAGGATGCAAGCGTCAGGATACTACGTGTCATGGAATTCATGATATCCTCTGTCGGCGCTTTCATGATAACATCTCTTGTAAAATTCGATGGCAGCGTACGAAGCCCACCGATGATCTTCTCAAATTCATGCTGTTCTTCTGCATTTGGCAGCTCACCCATCAACAGAAGATATGCCACCTTTTCAAACCCCAGTTCATCTTCTCCCAGACTTCCGATCAGATTCTCCACCCGATAACCCCTGTACCAGAGTTCTCCATCACAAGGTACTTTCTTGCCATTCTGCACCTTAGAGGATACAATCTTTGAAATATTCGTCAGACCGGTCAATACACCAACTCCGCGGTCATCGCGAAGTCCGCGATTTACTCCATATTCATCATATAATCTTGGTGCGATATAATCATTTTTCTCGCATATCTTTTCCTGTATTGCCACATACTCATTCATTTTCATCAGACTCATCATCGTTCTTCACCACCTGCATTTCTTCAATCTCACTCTCCATAACCGTATCCAGCTCCTTCATCAGGATCAACAGATTGATCATATTCTCTTTGCCGAATTTGTTAATTACATTTCCGTAAAAGTCCTTAATGATCGTTTCCTGCTCATGAAGCTGTTTCGCACCGGCATCCGTGATCGTTACATAAGTGCCGTCCGTACCATTTCCATCATGTGACCATTTGACATAGCCGCAATCTCTGAGATCCCTTACCGTCTTTGATGTCCTGCGAATGCTCATCTGCATCCGGACGGACAGATCAGTCAGATATGCCTTGCCGCCATAAATAGCAGAATCCCCGCTGATCGCCTCTATACTTTGCAGCGCGACATATTCCGCAACACTTAATTTAGAAAATAAATGCCGTACGGAGTCCCTGCTCATCATGTATTTTCTGTAGGTAAATTCATTCGATAATTTCGTAATATCAATTTCCTGTTCGACTTTCTGTTCCTGCATAAACAACCTCCCTTTCCGGTACACATATAAAAGCCCCTGTTATCACTCCAACGTATATTGTTTCACTGAATTGTACACAATAACAAGTATAAGTGTCCCTTTGCTCTGTCAACTCTCTGTCCCTATGTAGTTTTATTTCCTGATCTTTTTATAGATTTTTCGTATCTGTTCCAAACATGAACGGAACAATGAATGAAAAGATTTTATTGAAATAATAGATTTAAATATACTCTACTTGATATGATAAATGAAACTTCCGGCTTCTGTCAACCGACTTTATCCTTATTTAAGAACTGCGCCGAAAATTTTAGAATTATGATAGAGAGGGATGGCGGCAGACAGGAATCCATGTAAGATACACATATATAGTTTTATTTGCAAGTAGCTGCCCTTAATGAATTAAAAATGAATAAGAATATACATATTATTCCGTAAGACGCTTCCACTCGTATCCTCGTGCAGCGGTACATAAAGTTGCAAAAGACGCAACTTAAGTACTGGCCTCGGATAAGGCTTACTCCATAATAGTATATCTCTCATCCATTTTATTCATTAATGGGCAGCTCAATATAATCTATACTCTACATATGTGTATCTCATTTTATTGCCCTGTCTGCCGCCATACCCTCTATCTATAAAAAGCAGCGTTATAAAGGCACTTAGATACAAAAATAAAGATACATTATCATCATGCAGCAAGCACGTTCGGACACGAATACTTAAAGTACAAATGGAAAATAGCATTACTATTATGTAGCAAGCCTTTTCCAACGCCGGTTCTTAGTGAGTCGCCATAGGCGAGGAACTTAGTACCGTTGCGTTGGAATAGAGTGCAAACGACTTGCGTAATAATATGTAATGTATTTTCCATTTTGTTTCAAAGGCTCCCGAACGTGACTTGCGTAATAATAAATAATGTATCTTTATTTTTGTTACATAGCCTTTATAATGCTGCTTTGATCTGCTTATAGATGCCCTCTGCGTCGAGTTCATACTTATGAAGCAGGTCCTTTGCCGGGCCGGACTCACCGAAGGTATCGCGAACACCGATCCTTGTTACCTTAACCGGATTCTTCTCTGCCAGACATTCCATAACCGCTGAACCGAGTCCACCGATGATCGAATGCTCCTCTACCGTGAACACTCTGCCGGTTGCCTGTGCTGCCTTTACGACAAGTTCCTCGTCAAGCGGTTTGATCGTGTGGATATTGATCACCTGTGCATCGATACCGTCCTCTGCCAAAAACTTCGCAGCTTCTAAGCTCTCAGATACCGGAAGTCCGGTTGCTATGATCGTGATATCCTTTCCAGGCCGTAATTCTACGCCCTTGCCGATCTCAAACTTGTAGGTTGTCTCATCATTAATGACCGGTACTGCCAGTCTTCCAAATCTCATATAGACAGGTCCTACATATTCATATGCTGCCTTTACGGCTGCTCTTGCTTCTACATCATCACATGGATTGATAACCACCATGCCAGGGATCTCTCTCATCAGTGCAAGATCTTCATTACACTGGTGGGTTGCTCCGTCTTCTCCTACGGAGATACCTGCGTGAGTTGCTCCGATCTTTACATTCAGATGTGGGTATCCGATACTGTTTCTTACCTGCTCAAAAGCTCTGCCTGCCGCAAACATCGCAAAGGAGCTCATAAACGGCACATATCCACAGGTTGACATTCCGGCTGCGATGCCTGCCATATTACATTCTGCGATACCACAGTCTACATGGCGTTCCGGAAATGCTTTCTTGAAGATTCCGGTCTTTGTTGCTGCTGCAAGGTCTGCATCCAGTACGATCAGGTTCTCATGTTCTTTTCCAAGCTCAACCAATGCATTACCATAGCTGTCTCTTGTTGCGATCTTCTTTACTTCTGACATAACACGTCACCTGCCTTTTCCAGTTCTTCCATTGCAATCGCATACTCCTCGTCATTCGGAGCTTTACCATGCCATCCCACATTGTTCTCCATGAAGGATACTCCCTTACCTTTTACGGTATGGGCGATGATCGCTGTCGGCATTCCCTTGGTTGCCTTTGCTTCCTTGAATGCTGCATCGATCTGATCAAAATCATTTCCGTCGATATTAATTACATGGAAATTAAATGCTTCAAACTTCTTATCGATCGGATATGGGGAACATACATCCTCAACGGTTCCGTCGATCTGAAGGTTATTATTATCTACGATCACTACAAGGTTATCCAGCTTTCTGTGACCTGCAAACATAGCAGCCTCCCAGATCTGTCCCTCCTGGATCTCTCCGTCTCCGCACAGGCAGTAGGTTCTGTATTCCTTACCGGACATCTTTGCTGCAAGTGCCATACCGACTGCTGCAGAAAGTCCCTGTCCGAGAGAACCGGATGACATGTCCACACCAGGAATGTGCTTCATATCCGGGTGTCCCTGTAAATAAGAACCGATATGACGCAGGGTCAGAAGATCCTCAACCGGGAAAAATCCTCTCTCAGCAAGGGCTGAATAGTAACCCGGTGCTGTATGTCCTTTGGATAATACAAAACGGTCTCTGTTCTCATCCTTTGGATTCTTCGGATCCACATGTAATTCCTCAAAATAAAGATAAGTAAAAATGTCTGCTGCTGAAAGTGATCCGCCCGGATGTCCTGCTTTTGCAGAATGTACGGAGGAAACAATTCCCTTACGGATGTCAACAGCCTTTTTTTGAAGGTCTAGTTTGTTCATGTCTTTCTCCATTTCGTTTTATTTTCATTTTTATAATTGTCCCAGCACTTTTCCGATCTTGTCAGCGATCAGAAGATCTGCCTGACTGTCCGTCTGTGTCGGCGACATATTAATAACTACCAGGTGTTTTCCTCTGAAATACCGGATCAGTCCGGCGGCAGGATAAACAACCAACGAGGTTCCGCCAATGATCAATGTATCTGCCTCCGAAATATACCGGATTGCATTCTCAATGTCGTCATTGTTCAGACCCTCTTCATATAATACTACATCCGGCTTAATTATTCCACCACAACTGCATTTTGGTACACCATCTGATTGAATAATATAATCCAGATCATAAAATTTGTGACATTTTGTGCAATAATTTCTATGGATCGAACCATGCAGCTCAATCACATTCTTACTTCCTGCCATCTGATGCAGGCCGTCAATATTCTGTGTTACAATCACTGCAAGTTTCCCCTGCGCTTCCAGTTCTGCAAGTTTTTTATGTGCCATATTCGGCTTTGCATCTTGATAGATCATCTTATCCTTATAGAAACGGTAAAACTCTTCCGGGTCACGCATATAGAAGCTGTGACTGATGATCGTTTCAGGTGGATATTTGTATTTCTGATTATACAATCCATCCACACTGCGGAAATCCGGAATCCCGCTCTCTGTAGAAACACCCGCTCCACCAAAGAAAACCATACGTTCCGAACCTGCAACAATTTCTTTTAACTTTGCAATTTTCTCATTCATTTGTTCCATATATCAGTCTCCCTTCTGCATAATACAGGATCAGGCAATAGCGAAACCTTCCTATTGTAGTTCTACTATTGCCTGCCCTTGCTGTGTCACGGCATTGCCGTAACTTCTATATCCACTTTACAGGTACTGTCCACTGTGTATGTATCGCTGTCTTTTATCGACAGCTCAACCGTATTTGCACCAATGGATAATGTTTCCGCATCAATCGTTATCTTCAGATCCTTCGCTGTAAGCTTGGCAACCTCATCAGAAAGCCCTGATATCACAACTGTATTTCCCTCCGGAAACTGAACAGCATAATCATAGTCCGTCAGTTTATTCTCAATCGTAATATCATTGGCTGATATCGTCATTGTTCTGCTGATATTCCGTTCAATCGCTACATGGACGCTGATGCTTGTATTCTCATCTGCCAGAACAACTCCATCAGGCAAATACTTAGATATCTCGATCGTACTTTCCAGATCTTCACTGCATCCGGATACATCGATATCATCTACTGTTATCTCCGTGAGATTCTGCAGCACATCTGCCGGTCCTCCAACTGTTATTTCATTCGGCACATATTCTACGTTCACTACTTTATAATTATCTGCCGGAACACCGGTTGTGTCCAGCTTTACTGCTACCGTTTTCGTCTTATAAACCGGTATAGTTACAGACACTCCGGTCACCTTGCTTTCCAGCTTCTTACTGGATACCGCGTCACCATTTGCATCATAGAAGATTGGTGTGCAGGTTGCTGTTACATCTGAAGTCCGTCCGGATACGTCCACCTGTACCTCTGCCTTCTCAATCCGTTCGATCACGCTTGCTGCTCCCTTTACCGTTATCAGATTCGGCGTAGATACCGGAATACCGGTCGTATATCCTTCTGCCGTTTCACCCTTTGTCGTAACCGTTACCGGCAGGGATGCCGTCTGTTCCTCCTCCAGTTCTACCTGGAGTACATTATCTACGATCGTAATGCTGATATTGTTATTTACAGACGATGAATTCGCTGTCACCGTAATATTTACAGCATTTGTGATCGACAATTTTGACATATCCGCAACTGCTGTAAAATCAGAAGCTCCAAGTGCATTTACAACTGAACGTCTGCCCTTTACGATGATGTCCACTGTTTCACCGGACACAATATCATACAACTGATTCTTGTCCGTAATCGCATCTGTATTGATCAGGGTAACCGGTATATCTCTGATCTGCCGTGTGGTTGAATAATCATCCACATTTAAAACTGTGACCCAGACAACAAATCCAAGGATCAATGATAAGAGTTTCCATCCCCAGTTACTGAATAATTTATCTTTCATTGCCGTCAGCCTCCTTTCTCTTATCAGAAGACTTTCCACTTTTTACATTACCTGAACTGGTCTTTTTCTCAGTACTCTTCTTTTTGCGTTTGCCATCCCTCTGCCGGCGTTCATCCTTTTTCTTTCCATCCTCCTGATTTAACAGTTCCAGATGGTTCCGGACACTTTCTGTATCCAGGTTTCGATACAGCTCGCCACCCTTTGCGATCGAGATCGAGCCGGTCTCCTCTGATACGATCAGTGTTACACTATCGGACACCTCACTGATACCTACACCTGCACGATGTCTGGTTCCCAACTCCTTGTTGATAGAGAGATTGGCTGACAATGGAAGATAACAGGTTGCTGCAACCACTCTGTTATTTCTGAGGATGACTGCACCATCATGAAGCGGTGTATTATGCTCAAATATATTAAGCAGAAGCTGGTTCGTTACAACTGCATCAACAGGGATTCCCGTATCAATATATTCACCCAGTGCGACCTTGTCTTCAATAACGATCAATGCACCTGTCCGGTTCGCTGATAAAACAGTTACTGTCTTGATCAGCTCATAAATCGTTTTGTCACTCAGCTTTCTTTCATCTGCATCTTCATGCATGATATAATCAAAAAATTTCTTTCGTCCAAGTGTTTCCAGTCCTCTCCGGAACTCCGGCTGGAATAAAATGATAACTGCCAGAATACCTATGCTGAACACATTTTTCAATATATACAGAATCGTATTAAACTGGAACAGGGATGCCAGAATCGTAAATAACAGGATTAGAACAATACCCTTTAACAGTGTCCATGCACGATTGCTCTTAAACCACATCAGTATCTTATAAATCACATATGAAAGGATCAGGATCTCAATAATGTCACTGATATCCGGTGTGGTAATGTAAAACCAGTCAAAATATGTTCTCATAAATGCCAGGATCTTATCCATTCGATATCTCTCCTTTCTGAATATTCCGGATATACAAAGGCTGTATCAGCCTTCCTATATGGTGGGATAAAGATATGACCTGACAAAAACGTCAGGTCATATGCAAGAATTCATTTTACCTCGTAACACCACTTACTGAATCTTCATCAGCGATATTCTGTGATACTGTATTGATCTTTTTTACGTTCTTCTGCTGTTTCGTCATAACGATCTTTGGAACAGCTTTTACATAATAATAATATTCCTCATCTTCAAACTGTGTATTCTCCACTCTTGAATAATCCACAACTGTTTTGAAGAACTGCGCTACAACCGCAATAATCACTGCACAGATCGAACCCAGCAGAATCTCTCCAATCGAGATGCTTGCATTGAGTACAACATTTCCAACCAGGAATAAGATAATCTCAAACAGACCACCAACAATAATTGCCGCATACCATGAATATTCAACCGATAATCTGTATATCACATGCGTAATAATAAGAACAACTGCAAATACAACAATCGTAAGCAGAAGATCTTTATTATCAATCAAATGCTGGAATATATATTTATAACTTTCAAGCATATTTTCTGTATCTGTTGTCTTACTCAGTTCTGCAAGATAATTGGATGCATCTAATGAAAAATAATAGAAGACAGCACCAAAAGCTAACGGAACGATCGCGATCGGTCCTACAAACATACCTGCAAGAATCGGAAGCACATACTGCATTTTAATAATGAAAAATAATGGGGCATACATGACCACCCATGTTGCTTTCGGGAAAAACCGGATATACAGGCAATACATGATAATAAATAAAACAATAAATGATATGCCTGTTTCTTTATTGCCCGAAAAATAATTCATAAATGCAACAACTCCACCAATTGCATAAGTAAGACTTTCCGGAATAAATGCACATACAACAGCAAGAAGAAAAATAACCAGCCCGCTGGATATCGTTTCATTATGTCCGCCTGTAATATGTACAATGGACCAGAACATCAGCAATGCGAGAATGAACCGGATAGCCGGTGCTACGATCCTATCGTATTTACTGCAAAAATTCTTAATTCCATCTCTGAATGTCAAAAGTGATGCCATGTTTACTTCCTCCTCTTCTTCCCTTTGGTTTTGTCCTCTTTCTCATAGAAAGCAATCAGCTTCTTCAGATCCTGATTGTACTTTATGATATGAGGCTTTGCCTTGGTGTATCTATAGGAGTATAGAAACCATGCAAGAACCATAAATACTACGCAAACAACCGCATATACTATAAGAAGTTTATATGCCAGACCGAACAGATCTATATCTACAAGCTCCGTGATCAGTTTGCCCATATTGTAATAAATATAGGCCGCTACCACGATCACAAATAATATCGTTGTCGATACCAGGGTCTTCAGACAGTTGTATTTTACATAGTCTGATTTGAAATATCTGCCTTTTTCCAGATCTTCTTTTCCTGTAGATTGTTCGTACATGGCAAGTCTGGTCATCAATCTGACCTTTTCTTCGTTTACCATCTTGTTTTCTCCTACTTCTTTTCTTTCTACAAAAATCAGCTTTTGTTATTATAATCCATACGAAAAGAATAAGCAAGCATGCGCCGGAAAAAGTTTCTTAAATAGAATTAACGCCTTGATTAAAAGAATGCCATATACCCGGGTAAGGCAGATAGAGATGGTGGGGTGGTTGAGACTTGCTTCATTTCCAAGAAGGGTACACATGCCCGATCCGCTCATGCTCTTGTGCAAACTCGCCCTCCGGGCTCAGACATGCACCCGCATTCGCTGGCAATGTGACCTTTCTATTCGGAAATTATGCAAATGTCTCAACCACCCCACCATCTCTATCTGCTTTACCCGGGTATATGGATAAACAGCCTTAAAAATATTTCTTGAGTTCAGCAAATACCGGTTTCAGACGATCAGCGCGAAGGTCGAAGTCCATCTCCTTGTATGACCATGCCGCACGGCCGATACCATATTTTGCAAATACTTCATGGATGGCTTTATACCATAATACAGTGTTTGCCGGATCTGCGTTTTCGATCACACCATATTCACCACAATAAAGTGCTACATTTCGCTCCTTTGCAACAGCGATCGCATCGGCAAACAGGTCTTCAAAATATGCTGAATCAAGATTGCCCTTATAATCAAGGATCGACAGCGTTCCCGCAAGTTTTGCAGGCAGGTGTGCTTTTGCATATGCACAAAAATCTTCCATGCTGCCTTTGAATTCCATATGATAATCCGCCGGCATATCATCTACCCACTGTGCGCCCTGATGTGTAAAAAGAAGAGGGTCATAGCTGTGGAAATTATATATGATATGTTCATCCATCGGCATCGGAATATCTCTGACTGCCTGCACGCTGTTATGCCAGTAACCACCGATCAGAATATCAGTTGCCGGTGCATATGCACGGATACGTTCGACACACTTTGGTGCGATCTCTGCCCATACGGCACCATCTTCTTTATCTACTACCTCATTTAATAATTCAAATGCAACTTTATCTCCATATCCGCCAAAGCGCTTTGCAAATTCTTCCCATAATCTGTAGAAGCGTTCCTGAAGAGCTTCGTTTCCAAAAAATCCACTCTGTTTTTCTCCCGGATCAAAAGAATAACCGGCGGTCTTATGCAGGTCAAGAATCATATTGAAACCATATTTATGTCCGAGTTCCAGTGCACGTTTGATCCGTGCAAAACCTTCTTCCTTATACTGTCCGTCTTCTGTCTCTACCAGATTATAATCCACCGGCAGTCTGAGATGATCCAGTCCCCAGCTTGTAAGCTCTTTAAAATCATCTTCCGTAATAAAATTATTGAATCTGTCCTCGGAATAATCACACTGGGAAAACCAGCCTCCCAGATTAACACCCTTCTGATACCCTTTCCATGTCTTCATATGCATGATCTCCTTTTCATTTAGCAAATAATAAATTTGTAATTGTTATTTTCTGAATTTATGATACTATAAATGCATATGTAGGGAATATAATATATCCGATTTTTATATCGCATAGCTGACCTTCATTGTTCTGATTGTATTTTTAGAGATGGACAATCCGTTCATTTGATAAAATAATGCCTATATGCAAATATTTTTATAGCTGTATATTATATGAAAGGAGTATTTCCATGAATAAAGAATTACAGAAACTGTTATTAGCGCAGCAGGAGGAACAGTCTTATCACCTGCCGATGGAGGCAGAGTATTCATTTTACCGGCGGATCGCAAATGGGGATATGGAGCTGCTGAAGCTAAATATGAATGCAGATACCATGGAAGGCATGGGAAAGCTGTCTTCATCCCCACTGCAGAACAAAAAGTACCATCTGGTCATTCTGACTGCCATGATCACACGTTTCTGTATCGAGGCCGGGTTGGATCCGGAACAGGCCTATACTTTAAGTGATATGCATATCCGAAAAATCGACGCATGTCTGACACCGGAACAACTGAATCCGCGAAAAGGAGCTGTTGTGAAGGATTTTGTACTTGCCATGCACGAGCTTCATAACAGTCCCGGACTGTCTTATCATGTCATGCAGGCCGTCTCCTACATCAACAACCATATCACAGAACCGATCCGGGTATCGGATGTCGCCGATGCAGTGAAGCTCCACCCGGACTATATGACCCGTCTGTTCAAAAAAGATATGAACTGCAGTCTCTCACAATATATCATAAAAGAAAAATGCAGGACGGCTCGCTACATGCTGTTAAACAGCCAGGCGAGCTGTACAGAAATCAGTTCATTTCTGTATTTTGCGTCCTGCAGTCATTTTGTAAATTGTTTTAAAAAAGAATATGGCCTGACACCGAATGCCTACCGCAAACAGATGGGTGGTCTGTCAAATGAGCGAAGCGATGCGTTCTAATACAACAGCAACGCCGTCTTCATTATTTGACAGAGTCTCATTCATGGGAATACCAAGCATCACCGCAAGTGTCTGAAGTCCTGCTGCTTTAGTTGCATCTGACCGGTTAAATTCAAGGTTATCACAGCCACCATCTACAGCATGGACACCCGGCCTTGTATTCAGATATTCTCTGATTTCATCCCAACCGATCAGAATGCCATCCTCAGAGGAAGAAAAGAGAATGGCTCTTTTCTGAACATCGCGGGATTCTTTTCTAACATATCCTGCCAGATCATCCACCAGATGCATAATAGATATCTAACGCTTCCAGATCTCTGTATTCGCTGATCTCTGTGAAATCTGCATTTGTCATACCGAGTTCTTCACCTTCATATACATAAGGAGTTCCCTGCATCATATGAAGACAGGTTCCAAGCATCTTGGCTGAGATCACACGGTATTTCTCAGAATCATTTCCGAATCTGGAAACGGCTCTTGCCTGATCGTGGTTACTCCAGTACAGACTGTTCCAGCCGTCATTTTCATACATCTTATCCTGCCATTCGGTCATGACACGTTTCAGAACATCAAAATCGGATAAGACTTTCCTATTCATCTCATGTAAAAATTCATGCACTCTCGGACCGTTTGCACAGCCTGCATAATAGCTTCCATACTGCTTGTTCTGGATGACCGGGCCATCCGGGAAAGACTGATCCTTTGAAATCAGGAAAATAACATTCATACGGAATCCATCAACACCCTTTTCAAACCAGAATCGCATCATCTCATATACAGAATTACGAACCTCAGGATTCTCCCAGTTCAGATCCGGCTGCTCTTTTGCGAAACAGTGCAGATAATACTGGTCAACTTCTTCTACATATTCCCATGCAGGGTCGCCGAAGGATGATCCCCAGTTATTTGGAAGCTCATCACCGTTTCTGTCTTTCCAGATATAGTAATCATGATATTTATTGTCTCTGGATTTCTTTGCCTCTTTAAACCATTCATGCTGATCGGATGTATGATTTACAACCAGATCTAGTAGGATCTTCAAGCCCAGTTCATGTGCTCTTGCAAGCAGGGGTTCAAAATCTGCCATTGTTCCAAGGCTTGGATCTATATCTTTGTAATCTGCGATATCATATCCGTTATCCACCTGTGGAGATACTCATCGAAATCATCTCCCTCTGCTTCATATGTTCCTGCTCCGGCAACTGCTGTAGCTGCAGGGGCATTTGCTTTTTCAGTTCACTTGTGAAATACCAAAATGCTGCTGCAAATCCTACGATCGCAATACCGAGCACCGGTACGGAAAGGTATGCGGAAAGGACAAATCCGATCAGCACGAATGGAAGAAATTTCTTGATCGGCATGTAACGCATCAGCATACCGATACCGACAACAGGAAGGATACCTGCTGCGATGGAAAGACCATCCGTTACCCATTCCGGAATTACCTTTAAAATGAAGTTGACTACATTTGCACCAAAGATTACAACAATAAGCGTCGGAAGTGCTGTCTGTAAGGAACAGAGCAGCGGCCCGCACCATGCAAGGCGGTTCATGCTCTTCCATTTGCCTGCATTGTTATCATTCTGCATACGATGAGCAACAAAGTTGTCATCAATAAATATATATTTTGTACCAGGTCCACTTCCTATTTTTCTCAAAATATCATTCTGAATCATTTTATCTAGCAACTTACATGCACCTGCTCGTATTTTATATTCACACAGTTCCATTGCCTGTTGTGTTGAAATACTATCATGGTTTTTAAGATAATGCATTACTCGTTGCTCTTTATTCATATTGCGTATTTCATCTGCTTCTGTTGCTGCACATGGAGAAAAAGCAAAAAAAACAAGCAGAACTTGCCGGCAGAGAATCAGGTTATACACTGACTTGGAATGACAATAAAGGACGATTTATCTGTAAAAAAAACGGCTCCAAATTGAATAATGGCTGGAGTTTCGATTCATCGAAAAGAATCGCCTATTGCACCGGAAAAAATGGTTATTTGTATGCCAAAATCAAAGACGGCAAATACTACACATATACTGCTAACAATAAAAAACCATCTTCAAAAGTATTCAAAAACAAGAAAAATACCATCATTCGGCTACATAAGAAAAATTTCTATGTAGGGGCTAACGGTCTTATTAACCTAAACAAAGGCTGGAAATTAAATAATAACGGATTATATACTTACTATGTTAAAAAAAACGGTACTGTTTCTGTAAAAATAACAAATGGTAAATTTAGAGTCTGGAACGGAAATAACACTAGATGGGATAAGAAAGATTTAAAGAAATATAAGGGAAAAATTTATACCTATAATGAAAAATCTTTTTTCGTGAATACGAACGGAAACATTTCAAGAGCAATGGGTTGGCAGGGGTCTTATTTCATCGACAATGATGGATGTGTAAAGTATTATGATGACGGAAGCACTTCTTACCGGATCACAAAAAATGGTGACATCAAGGCGTTGAAAGATGGCTGGAACGATGATGTTTATGTAAAAAATGGAAAGATACAGCGGTCAACAATCGTTAAATCAAGTGGCTGCAATTATTTTGTAGATAAAAATGGTAGCAGACAGGATTTTAAAGTGAAGAATAATCAGATTGTAAGGCCCGATAATAGTATGGCGGTTTCATCCGGGATCTATGCTGCAGCCGGAAAAAAATATCCGGTTGATAACAAGGGGAAGATCCAGAAAAACAGCACTGTGTTTATCAAGAATAAGGCTTATGAAACTGTGAGTGACAGATCTTTGTCTAAACAGCCGGCGAATCATGTTCATTTATGGAAGGCGGGTTCTGTAACAGAACAGATTGATCATAAAGCCAAGACAAAGGAAGTTCAGATCCCGGTCAAAGAGTGGGACGAAGAAGTGTGGTCAGAGGATATAAAATATATTTGCAAAAAGTGTGGGAAGTATTACGATACACCAGAGGAATGGAATAAGCACTCCAGCGAAACCAATCATGGAAATTATGAACCTGCCAAGGTCCTCCTTGATACCATCCATCATCCAACCGCAGATGAACCAAAGTATGAAAATACGACTGTTATAACGGAGAAAGCCTGGTCTGAATATTATCAGGATTATACCTGTCGGGTTTGTGGAGAAAAAATGAAAGAAAGAAATATACGAGGGAACCCTACAAAGGGAGAATATAATGGATTATTGATTCCGAGCAAGAGTGGATATATAATCAATGCGTATGGAGAAAAAATGAGCGTTTCTGCTAATATGGCTTATCCTGCTAGTATATATAATGGAAAACAGATAACAAGCGAACAATCATTATCAAAATACGGATTTTGTTATCTTGGAGAAGAAAGTAAATCAGACAATATTCTTCTCCCAGATACTTACCTGCAGTTGCTTAAAGACCATAATATTCAGTAAACTATTTACTAGATAATAAGAAATAGAAAAACTGTAGGTTTGTCAAACATATGTTACACAGATGCCAGATAATCCTTTAGTACCTGATTTG
>NZ_QTWY01000011.1:0-35838 GCF_003461365.1 Clostridium sp. AF17-21AC | reverse complement strand
AAGAAGCTTCTCTGCTTTTTTTATATTCAGTTGTAACACATGTATTGTAATCCTACAACTAGATAATAAGAAATAGAAAAACTAACTTGACAAATTCTTAATTAAGGTATTATCCTAAAGATACCCTAATCCGTATGCTACAAGTATACGAAATCCTTGGTCAAGAATCCAGAAAAGAGCAAGGAATCAAACAAACGGGGCGGAATCTTCAATTTCCGCCTCGTTCTTTACCTATTTATGTAAATATTCCACTATTGGAAAATAAAATCATTAGAAAAATTTGAATTGCAGGATTCATAAGCAATAATATATCATTAATAATTATAAAAAATTATTATATATAATATTAAATAATTAATAATAACGCATTGACAGTCTGACTTCACTAGATAAGATATGGTAAAGAAAGATGGATCAGGAGATTGGGTTCATTGACATTACTATCTGGATATTTTATAATAAATATGTTAATAAATTCATTTGATCCTATTATAGGATGGGCGGAGAGTATATCTTTCCGCCTTTTTTTTACCA
The DNA here is from genome assembly GCF_003461365.1 of Clostridium sp. AF17-21AC. Taxonomy (NCBI): domain Bacteria; kingdom Bacillati; phylum Bacillota; class Clostridia; order Eubacteriales; family Clostridiaceae; genus Clostridium; species Clostridium sp. AF17-21AC. The sequence goes on along the minus strand of NZ_QTWY01000011.1, from coordinate 35,304 downwards.
AAGTTAAAGCCCGAATCAAATACCGTAATCTTTTGGTTTTCAATATCCCGTAAATGGGGAAAGTGAGATAGGGAGAAAATTGGAGTAAAAAATCATTATTTATAATATTAAATGATTAATAATAATGCATTGTGTCAAGTATAAGTATACTCCCCTACAAACCAACGCATAGGCACATAAATTTATATATTTCTTAACCAGCAACGAATTGACTGTCCAAAATACAAATGTTTATAATAAAGTATGTCCTTTGAATACCACCCTGGTACGCATTCCTCGCGACCGGGGTGTTGTTATTTTATTAACGACGCGGACTGCGGCTGCGATCAGCTTCTTATAGCCGCCGCTTAAAAATTCGGTTGGCATTTTCTTCAGGCAGTATACGGCCAGCACTGCCATGATGGCTGCCGGGAGGATCCGTCCGAGATACCGGATCTTCTCATAGATCTGTTTTCTCTTTTATATTAATTTTAGAATATATATTCTACTGGCACTTTACCGAAAACCATAAGTAAAATTTTGAGATTTTTTCAAAATATTTACCGGAAAAATATTTACAGATTGTCTTTATAAGCATCCACTTACCAAAAGTTACATCAAACCATACAAGTTATTACATCAACGGTTTTTATACCATTATTTCTGGTATGGTGGTTTTGTCGACAAATCAGGTACCGGAAATTGAGAGGAATAACCAATGTATAATCATACGGAAGGCAACAATAATGTCACACCTACCACTCCATGTAAATCCACGTCAGTAGATATTCGTCAAATTTTCCCAATTCGGAAAAAAGATGACTTTCTAAAAGATTTGCAAAAAGATGTCAATACCTTTAGCAAATATCTGGATTTGAACAATGAATGGCGAAATCGATTTGAAGATTTTATGGAAGGAAATAAATCTCTTCCTTTAACCTATGATCCATTCTTTAAAGCAATGTTTAACCCTGATATCTATCCTGGACGACTATCTCATTTGCTTAGCAGCATCATAGGAATTAATGTTACAGTTCAAAGCGTTCTATCGCAGGAAAACCGTTTACTGCCAACTTCACCATTATTAATTATGGATATCATCGTACAGTTGGAAGATGGCTCTATTGCAAATGTGGAGATTCAGAAAATACATTATGCATTTTCAGGCGAGCGCATGTCTTGTTATTCGTCCGATCTTCTTCTCCGTCAATATACACGAGTCAAGGGAGAAAAAGGAGATCAATTCACCTATCACGATATCAAGACTGTATATACGATCGTCATGTTTGAAGACAGTCCACCTGAATGCAAATCTTCTGATATTTTTATACATCATGGAAAAACAATTTTTAATACAGGCATTGATCTTCATCTCTTACAGGAATACTATGTTATCGCCCTTGACGTATTTAAGAATAACAAGTATGCTAAAGAAAAGACAGAACTTAATGCATGGTTATCTCTGCTAACAGCTAATTCTATAGATGACCTTGCTACACTAATATCCGACTATCCCTGGATGGAAAAGATCTGTTGGGATATGTCCGAATACTTATATCGTCCAAAGGAGGTTATCGGTATGTATTCACAAGCCTTAGCAAAAGCAGATGAAAATACTGTTAATTTTATGATTGAACAGATGAAGAAAGCGTTGGAAGAAAAAGATGCTGCTTTGTCTGAAAAAGACGCTGCTTTGTCTGAAAAAGACGCCGCTTTGTCTGAAAAGGACGCCGAAATTGCTACATTACAGGCTAAGCTTGCTGCACTAGAACACTAACGCATAAGTCGCGTTTTTAAATTTTCTGTTTTAATAAATTTGTAATCATTACATGGCTTAAAGTGTCAGATTAAATTGAATTTTTTATCTGACACTTTCATGCCAGCTTTTTATACAAATATGCACATCAAATCCTATGCTTTTTCTACGACAATTAATCTTGAATCTCTCAATTTCATTCCATATGACCACTTTGTCTTTTCCAATATCCCGGCGAAACAAAGATAATACTTTGCTGCATCCTTTTTTTCTATCGGAACATCTGCCAAATCATTTATCAAATAATTATATACATATGGCGATATAATTATTTCACAAATTTGTTTTTTATTATTCGGACTAAGCACCTTCAGATAATACATTTTCACTTCATTTTTATTTTTGGGGATATATTTAACAATATACAAATAACATTGACCGTAATAAATTTTCTGTTCATCCAAATCAATTTCCAGATTCCCACAATTAAAATTTTTGTGTGGTAAATATTTATTTTTTCCTTCTTTTCCTGTTATGTCACAAAAATTTCTTCTCGTTCCATTTCCTTTATAATCAATATTTTTTCTATTGTTTATTTTAGTTCTTTCCTTTTTTAACATTTTATTTATACAGCTCACTAAGCGATTATTTATGTCATCGTTATTTAAATCACTATAAAAACTACATACCTCTTTTTTTGTTGCTTTATCATATCGATACGAACAATCGGCGGTATGCTTTTCCATATTCGATCCAGAAACCTTAAAATATCTTAATTTGTTGCCATGCGCAACTGTCAGTGGTGCTGATTTACATAATGGACAAAATATGTGCCCATCATATGTTCTCATCGCCGCATTCTTATTTTCATCATATAAGTTCCAATAGGTATCTGCGGGGTAATTTCTGTCATTTTCAAAACAAAATTCTTCGTATTTTGTTTTCATTTGCTTTCTTCCTTTTCTTAATTATTTTTAAATCTCTAGAGATTCCATATATATTCTACTGTTGATTTGATTTAAATTATAAGGAGAAAATTAATTTTTTTGATTTTCCGACCAAAATATCTACATGTCATACTTCTTTCTATATTCCTATCTGTTAGCTTTATCTAACAATTTTCCACATGTGGAAAATTTAGGCACTTATTATTTCATTTCTCTTGATTGTCAATATTATATTTATATTTCTTAACCAAATCCTAACCGTCCTAGAATTGACAGGTCAAAGCTCTATAAGCTATAACAAATTGAGTCCTTTAATCACCCCTTCTGGTTTACGTTTTATCTAACCAGAAGGGATTTTTAATTTATTCTTTTATAGTCTTTATAATCATCCACTTACCAAAATTTACATCAAACAGTACCATTTATTACATTTATGAACTTTTCTCTTTTATTTCTGATATGGTAATTTTGTCGACAAATCAGGTACCGGAAATTAAGAGGAATTTTTATGCATAATAAGGACACAAACACCACTTCACAGAACTCAAATACCAAACATTCCGCATTCAATATTTATCAGCTTTTTCCACAACGAACGGAAGATGAATGCCTTGCAGAGTTAAAACAATACCCAGAACTTTATTGGACATATAAGAACTGGCCTGATGACTGGAAAAACGTTTTATGGAATTTATGGAAGGCAAAAAAAGTCTGCCACTAACCTATGATCCATTTTTCAAAAAAATTTTCAACCCGGATATATATCCAGAACGATTATCACGACTGATCAGCAGTATTATCGGCACAAATGTAACCGTTAAATATATTCTGTCAAATGAATATAGCATGCTTCCATCAACCTCTCTCCTACTTCTGGATATTATCGTCCAGTTAGAAGACGGTTCTATCGCAAATGTAGAAATACAAAAAAATCCATATACATTTCCCGGTGAGCGAATGTCATGCTATTCCGCCGATCTACTACTTCGCCAATATACACGCGTAAAAAGCAAACTTGGGAAAGATTTCACATATAAGGATATGAGAACTGTTTATACAATTGTTATGTATGAAAAGAGTCCAAACGAATGTCTGAAAGACCGTTTCGCAAATATCTATCTGCATCATGGAAAAACCATTTTTGATACTGATGTAAATCTGAATCTTTTACAGGAATACTATATCGTTAACCTTGACGTATTTAAAAATAGCAAGTATGCTAAAGATATCAACGAGCTAAATGCATGGTTGTCTCTACTAACCACGGACTCTACAGACAACCTTGCCACACTGATATCCAACTATCCATGGATGGAATCTATATGCCAGGATATATCTGAATATCTGTATCGTCCTGAGGAGGTTATTAGTATGTTTTCAAAAGCATTAAAAAAGATGGATGAAAATACTGTTAATTTTATGATTGAACAGATGAAGAAAGCATTGGAAGAAAAAGATGCCACAATATCTGAGAAGGATGCTGAAATTGCTGCATTACAGGCTAAACTTGCTGCGTTAGAACACTAACGCACGGTTCTTTAGCATAATTATTTTCCAACAATGTGATCAAATAAAACAAAGTAATTTCGTTACAACGGATACTACAAAAAAGGGCTGCCGCACTAAGTGATTGGTGCGACATCCCTTTTTTTCGGTGTCATTGCTCATAATAACATATACACAATCGTACTGCCTATGATGCTGACAAATGTATTCTTTTTCCACACATGAAGGGCGACACAAACTGCGGCTGCGATCAACTTCTTATAGCCGCCGCTTAAGAATTCGGTCGGTACTTCCTTCAGGCAGTATACGATCAGCACAGCCATGATGGCTGCCGGAAGGATTCGTCCGAGATACCGGATCTTCTCAGGGATTTGTTTTCTCTTTCCAAGGATAGTAAATGGAAGTGCACGCATAAGAAGCGTAGCTGCTGCCGAAACAAGTATACAGATCAGCACATAACGATCATTCATGGGCTTCTACCTTTCTTTCGCAGACAAGCAGCAGACCTGATACCAGGATCAGAGTTGGAAGCAGAAAATAGTCTTTGCCAACCAACAGCAACATAATGACACCGCCAGCAAATCCTGCCAGTGCAGGCAGATGCACTTTTACGCTCCTCCACTGGTCGATCGTGATCGTGATAAACAGCGCAGTCATACAGAAGTCGATGCCTTCAAGCTTCACCGGAAGAATCTGTCCGAGAACGCCGCCCAGCACTGCACCAAGCATCCATGAGATCCGGCTGAATAAAGCGACATAGAACATAATATCAAATCTCTTTTTCCGGTCATCTGCCGCCTCTGTATCCCGCTCCCGGATCACCTCAGAAGACAGCATGGAACAGTTGACGGCATATGTCTCATCTGTCATCGTATGAACCATATATGGATAACGTTTTCCCATTTTCTTGAAATCCTCAACAAATGTCAATCCATAAAAAAACTGTCTGCTGTTCATAAATAAAGCAGTCAGTGCGATCGTCAGAATCGATGCCCCGCTGCTTATAAAGGTTGCCAGCACGAACTGGAACGCCCCGGTATATACCGTCAGACTGGTAAACAACGACCAGAACCAGGAAAGTCCTGCTTCCTGCATCGTAAGTCCATATGCCATACTGACAAAGAGATAACTTCCGGTGATCGGCAAAGCCTTCACAAATGCCTGTTTTAATACTTCTTTTCTGTCTACAGTCTCCCCAGCCATAATTTTTCTCTGTGCTCCTAACTCACATTACAATATCTCTGAAATCTTTTCCAGTACCGCTTCTGCCAGCGCCTTGTGTCCTTCTTCATCCATGTGCTCCTGATCCCGTTCCGATGGTACGGCATAATCAGAAGCCGCCAGATAATAAAGTCCTTCTTCCTCTGCGATCTGCCGGTAAATCTCCGGCAGCTCTTTGGACACCTGTACAGAATTCTTTCCAAATTCCGGATCAAATCCATCCCAGACCTTCTCGCCCAGTGCGATCGGTGACATCAGAAGGATCTTCGCTGATGGCGCACCATCCCGGATCTGTCGCACAAGTTTACGGATACCTAAGCCGATACTGCCTGCCGTTGCACCATAAAATGTCTTACAATCATTTGTTCCAAGCATTAAAATGATCAGATCCTCCGGCTTATGGGTTTCTAATATGATCGGAAGGAGTTCACTGCCACGTCTGCCCGGACGAAGCGGATCGTCAAATACTGTAGTTCTGCCACACAGCCCTTCCTCCTGTACAATATATCCCTTTTCCATCAGTCCGGTTCCTACGATTCCGGTCCATCTGGTATCCCAGTCATAGCGTTCTGCCGTTCCCGGCACATAACCATATGTGTTTGAATCACCAAAGCATAATACCTGTCGCATGGCATTTCCTCCTTCTTATATTTTACTAATGCAGTAACGTAATATCATCATGTTTGAACACTTTCGGCATTACTAATCCAGAGGACGCTTCCGCTCGTTTCGTCCTGCAACGGTACTAAGCTGCCGCTTACAGCGCCACCTAAGAACCGGCGGACTCAAATGCCTCTGTCTTGGTAATCCGAAATGTTCAACCTTAATACATTTTTTGTTTCTTTACATTATTATTTTACTATTCCTATTTGGAATGTATGAATTATATAATAAATTCCAACTAAAATACAATACATAAAATTTAGAAGTTGTTATAACTTTCTCTTATAGCCAATTCAAGCATGTTACAACATAGAAATTCCGTAGCGCAAGATTACAATATTATGATCTCACCCTACGGAATACCTGGATTCAACAGTACGAGATCATAATATTATGCAGCAAGCCTATCGACATGTCGGTCCTTAGTGAACTGCCAAAAGCAGTGAACTTAGTACCGTTACATGGAGATAGAGCGAAAGCGCCTTGCGGAATAATGATTATGATCTCGCACTGTTGAATCCCTATGGTTATTCTAATTCAAATGCTCCGGTATAAAGCTGGTAATAGGTTCCTTTCTTTGCGATCAGATCCTCATGTGTACCACGTTCAATGATCGCACCATGATCCAGTACCATGATAACATCCGAATTCTTAACTGTAGACAAACGATGTGCAATGACAAATACGGTTCTGCCTTCCATCAGCCGATCCATTCCCTGCTGAACCATTGCCTCCGTCCTCGTATCAATCGAGGAGGTTGCTTCATCCAGTATCATAACCGGCGGATTGGATACGGCTGCTCTTGCGATTGAGATCAACTGACGCTGTCCCTGTGACAATCCGCTTCCATCTCCGGCAAGCACCGTGTCATATCCATTTGGCAGCATCATAATGAAGTTATGCGCATTTGCAAGCTTGGCGGCTGCAATACATTCCTCATCCGTGGCATTTGGATTTCCATATTTCAGGTTCTCCATAACCGTTCCGGTAAACAGATTGACCTCCTGCAATACGATACCGAGGGATGCCCGCAGATCCTTCTTGCGGATCTTATTAATGTTGATTCCGTCATACCGGATCTTACCATCGTCTATATCATAGAAACGATTGATCAGATTGGTGATCGTCGTTTTTCCTGCTCCGGTCGCACCTACAAATGCGATCTTCTGACCCGGTTTCGCATAGAGCGTCACATCACGCAGAATCTGTTTGTCCGAATTGTAACTGAAATCCACATGATCCAGAACGATATCGCCCTCTAATTTCTGGTAAGTAAGACTGCCATCCTCATGTGGATGCTTCCATGCCCAGATTCCGGTTCGTTCTTTCACTTCCATCAGCTCACCATTTTCCTCTTTGATATTTGCAAGTGTTACATAACCATTATCCACTTCCGGTTCTTCATCGATCAGCTTAAAGATACGCTCCGCGCCTGCAAGCGCCGTTACGATCGCATTAAACTGATTCGAAAGCTGTGAGATCGGATTGGTAAAGTTCTTCGACAACGTAAGGAAGGATGCGATCATACCAAGAGTGGCTGTATTCGTTCCGACCAGCGTCAGATTCGTTGCACCGGAGATCGCAAGCCATGCGCCAACAACCGCAACAACTACATACTGCACATAACCAAGTGCATTCATCATCGGCATCATTCCGCTTGCATAACCATTTGCACTGGCTACTGCCTGCTGCCATTCCTGATTCTTTTTCTGGAAATCTTCTCTGGCTTTCTCTTCGTGGCAGAATACCTTAACAACCTTCTGGCCATTGACCATTTCCTCGATATAACCATCTAATGCACCAAGTGTCTGCTGCTGTTTTATAAAATAAAATCCACTCTTGCCACCGATGACCTTCACCAGCTTCATGATAAAGAACAGCATCACGACAACGATCAGCGTCAGATAAATGCTCTGATATAACATACAGCAGAATACCGCAACAACCGTACAGATCGATGAGATCATCTGTGAAAGGGACTGTGCGATCATCTGGCGGAGCGTATCGGTATCGTTGGTATAGCAGCTCATGATATCTCCGTGTGTATGCGTATCAAAATAACGGATTGGCAGGCTCTGCATCTTCTCGAACATCTCATCTCGTATGGTTTTCAGAGTTCCCTGTGCGATTCCTACCATCAGGTAGTTATAAAACCATGTAGAAAATACACCGATCAGGTAAATAACGCCGACCATGCAAAGTGCCTTGATCAGCCCGGTATAGACCGGATGATCCATTGCAAGGATCGGGGTGATATAATCATCGATCAGTATCTCGATAAACATTGCTGACGCTACACTTGCAAGTGCACTTAAGATAATACAGATAAATACAACAACCAGCGTCTTCTTATATGCTCCGATATAGGACAGCAGCCGTTTGGCTGTATCTTTATTAATCCTGCTGCCCTGCTCTCTGTCGGGTGCGTTCATCTGGTTCTTCTGTTTACTCATCCTGGCCGCCTCCCTTCTGCTGTGATTCATATACTTCTCTGTAGATCGGACTCTTTACGATCAATTCTTCATGTGTACCTACATCCATGATCTTACCATCATCCAACACCACGATCTTATCCGCATGCCGGACAGAAGAAATTCTCTGCGCTATGATAATCTTGGTCGTATCCGGCAGATATTCGGCAAATGCTTTCTGGATTATCGCATCAGTCTTCGTATCAACCGCACTGGTCGAATCATCGAGGATCAATATCTTCGGTTTCTTAAGGAGTGCCCGCGCAATACAAAGACGCTGCTTCTGTCCACCGGAGACATTTGTTCCTCCCTGCTCAATGTAGGTATCATATCCATCCGGCATCGCCTCAATGAATTCATCCGCACAGGCAAGGCGACAGGCTTCTTTTACTTCTTCATCCGTCGCCTGTTCATTTCCCCAGCGGAGGTTCTCTTTTATTGTTCCTGAAAACAGTTCATTCTTCTGAAGAACCATTGCAACCGCATCCCGAAGCACCTGCAGATCATATTTGCGGACATCTATGCCACCAACCATAAGTGTTCCACCTGTCACATCATACAGGCGAGGGATCAACTGGACAAATGAAGACTTTGACGAACCGGTTCCACCGATAATGCCAACGGTCTCACCGGATCGGATCTTAAGATCTGCTCCGTCAATAACTTTCTTATCCGCACGCTTACTGTAAGAGAAATCTACATGATCATACACGAGCGAACCATCTGCAACTGTCTGAACCGGATTCTCCGGATTCTGTATCGTAGTGGTCTCTCCAAGCACCTCAACGATACGTTCCATTGAAGATCTGGATATCATAATCATGACAAATACCATTGATAACATCATAAGTGACGTCAATATCTGCATCGCATATGTGATAAGTGCAGTCAGCTTACCGGTCGTAAGTCCAAGTGCTTCATTATTTCCACTTGCTACGATGGCTTTTGCTCCGATCCATGAAATCGCAATCATACATCCATACATGAAGAACTGCATTAAAGGTGAGTTAAATGCCAGAATCCTCTCTGCCTTTACAAAATCCTTATAGATGTCGCCTGATGCATGCTTGAATTTGCCGATCTCGGCTTCCTGTGAATTAAAGGATTTGACAACCCGCATTCCCTTTACATTTTCCTGAACGATATTGTTTAATCCATCATATTTGTGGAATACCCGTTCGAAGATCGGGTGAACCTTGGCTGCTATAAATATCAGACCGAATCCCATAAACGGAATAACGATCAGGAATATCCATGCCAGCTTTGCATTGATCGTAAAGGAAACGATCACAGAAAAGATCAGCATGATCGGTCCTCTGACTGCGATACGAATGATCATCTGATATGCGTTCTGAATATTCGTTACGTCTGTGGTCAGTCTTGTTACGATAGATGAAGTAGAAAACTTGTCTATGTTAGAAAATGAAAATGTCTGGACATTATCATAGATGTCCTGCCGCAGATTTGCGGAAAATCCTGCTGATGCTTTCGCCCCGAGAATGGCTGCAAGCACACCTGTTAAAAGCTGTAAGACTGCAAGCACAATCAGCCATATTCCATCCTTTACAACAATATTCATCTTTCCACCTTCGATACCAAAATCTAACAGATCAGACATACAAAGCGGAATTAAAATCTCAAATACTACTTCCATTGCTGCACAGAATATCGTAAACAATGTCGGCTTCTTATATTCCCGCAGACTTTTTAATAATTTTTTGATCATACGTCCTCCTTCTTTCTTTATCTGACATTATCATATAATTTTTCAAGCAGCTTTTTCACCTGCGCCGCCTCATCCTCTGAAAAAGAATGAAGCAGTCTCTGTTCCGACGCTCTCCTGCCTTCATACATTTTATGGAGCAGTTTTTCAGCTTCACAGGTGCTGCATACCATCTTATTCCGTTTATTATTCTCATCCAGATAACAGTTCAGATAACCTTTCTTTTCCAGACGATTCACGATGCCGACAACTGTCGGATGCGCCACATCCAGAAATACCTCGATCTCCTTCTGTGTCACCATTCCACCATTCCAATAAACATATTCAAGTACTCGTGCCTGTGAACTGGTCAGATCCACGTCACGCAAATATGCGTCAAATCCGGCCTTCAACTTATCATTGATCCGCTTGATATAATAACCAATATCCTTCTCCGGACCACACGGCAGCTTTGGATCTGTATCCATGTCTTTTTCCTGATTCATTACTGTTTCCTTTCTTTTATTTGCAGCTATGTATAATATCCCGAAAACGCTCTTACATCTAATGTTATATAGCTATTATGTCTTATACATACCATACATCTCTCGATGTGTAGCACGCTACATTTTAGTTCAAAAAAAAGAATGTGTCAACAACCTTTCCTGCTTTTTATATTAAAAAAGCATAAAATCCATCTCTTATAGTCAGTTATCTAATTATACAAAAAACGCTACAGCACTCAGTCACAGGGATGGCTCCTGTTATAAAATAACGTGCTGCGATTTCTGTTCTCTGGACATTGCCCTATTCGTAAATACTTCTGTGCTAACTCGCTTTCAGCTCAAACAAGCACTCGTATTTACTGGCAATGTGCAGTTCACAACGAAATCTCGCAATGTTATTTTATAACAGGAGCCATCCCCGTGACTGAGTGCTGTAGAGTTTTGAAGCTCTTTTCTATGAATCGCACATCCGGTATCCAACCCCTAATTCATTCGTTATGTAATTCTCCTTACCGGGAACTGCACCGAACTTCTTTCGGATATTCGCCATATTCACCTGCAGCTTCTTCCGGCTTCCCGAATCATTATATCCCCAGATCTCATTGATGATAAAACTGTAGGTCAGCATCTTACCTGCGTGCTCGGATAACAACGCTACGATATTATATTCTGTCTGTGTCAGCTTCACTTCATTTCCGGCGATCGTAACCAGTCTTGCATCATAATTGATAACCAGCTCTCCAACCTCGAATCTTCCACCCGGCCGCAATCCATCCTCTGCCCGATGCGTAGCGATACGGAGTGCTGAACGTACCCTTGCTACCAGTTCATTTGAACTGAATGGCTTGGTTACATAATCATTTGCACCCTCATTGAGTGCCTCTACTTTATCCCTCTCATCAGAACGTGCCGATAAAACGATGATCGGTGTAAATGATGATTGCCGCACTTCCCTTAAAAATGTCATTCCATCCCGATCCGGTAATCCCAGATCCAGAATGACCAGATCAGGGCGATGAGATGCAAACATCATCTGTCCCCCCCGACAGGAATATGCAGAAACAGCCTGATATCCATTTGCTTCCATCAGCGCACTGATCAGATTATTAATATGTTCTTCGTCTTCAATTATCAATATCTTATATCTGTTATTAATCATTCTCAGTTTCCTCCATATCCAGTGTAAACCGCACAACAGCACCGCCATCCTGCAGATTCTCCGCAGAGATCTCACCACCATGGGCTTTTACGATCGTGGTGCATACCGACAACCCGATCCCTGCATTTTTCTTACTGCTGTCAAGTCCTGATTCACCATAAACCAGCTTCCCTGCAAATATATCCTTTACCTTGTCAACCGGAATACCACATCCGTTGTCCCGGATCTCAAATACTGCAAAATGCCCACTCGTATATACACGAAGCCCAAGCTTACTCATTCCCTCTGCATGCTGAACTGCATTTTCTAACAGATTCAGGATCAACTGCTCGACTAAGATCGCATCCATCGGAATCATGATCAGTTCATCCGGAATGTCTATCTCAACATTCTGATCTTCATACCGTTTATTGAACTTAACCAGGACAGAATCTAACAGCTCATCCAGCGCAATCGGAATCTTAATGATCTTAACATTTTTTCCATCCAGTCTGGTAATCGATAACATGTTCTCAACCATTCGCGACAGCCATTGTGCATCCTGTTTGATTCCACGAAGCATGCTTTTTTTCTGCTCCTCCGTAAATTCATTCTTATCATCTAACATTGCAGAGCTTGCACCATAAATCGTTGTAAGCGGCGTCCGAAAATCATGGGATACGGATCGGAGCAGATTGGCCCGCATCTTCTCCTGCTCACTCTCTGCCTTTAACTGTTCCTGACTCTTCAACTTATTTGTAAATCCGCAGGTAATAACTGCAATAGCTATCATGATAACGGCAGAGATCATATTTTCCGGGATCGTAAAATTAATCTTAAAATACGGAAATGTAAATGCATAATTTACCGCCAGAATGCTGATGACAGATGCGACCGCACCATATAAGAAACCATCTGTGATAACGGATACCAGAAATACATCCAACAGAAAAATAGAGGGTATCAAAGTCTGATTTCCCCACTCCTTCTGCATAAACAGGGACAACAAAAATCCACATACCAATATCGCTGCCGTAATTAAAAAATTCTTTGTAAAATTCAGGAATCTGTTCATCATTTTCTCCGCTGTATCTTTTTGTAATCTGTTATAACAATCGTATCCATTTCAATCAATTCTGACAATCATTATTATATATTCATATTCTAAACTGTCATAACATATATTGTAGCACGTTTTATGGTTAAGACATGGTAAAAGGCTAAAAAAAGAAGACCTGATACCTGCGTTTCTCGGTACAACTATCAGATCTTCCTTCATCCGTTCCAATGTATGCTTTTCATATTTTGCAACCATAATCTACTGCACTCATTCTGAGCTTCCACAATCTTGCAGCAAGGAGAGCTGATTGGGCTGAAGAATATATGTCCTCTCTGACATAAATGCATATATTATGAACTTTCCCACTCAATAATATATCGGTTTTCGATATATCTATGAAGTTATTATATCAAAACATTTATCAGATACAATAAACCTGTCGTAATCTGCAATGTTTCCGTCGTAATCGACATATTTCTACAAATTCCGAATACGGTTCTCTGCTTATGCAGTCAGATACAGATGAGCTTCTTTCTTGTTATTCCACTGGAATCCCTCATGCCGCTCCATAATAAACTGGATGATCTGCTTATTATTCCGTATCTCCTTTCTGTTGTCTGAATTCATCTCAATGCCCTTCATACGAAGTCCGATACCCTTAAGCACAACCTGAATATTTCCATCTGAGGATTCCGATGGTGCGATCTGAATCCGGAGTGTCCGGGGCAGTGACTCTGATACGGAATCCTGCTTATTCTCTCCCGGATCTTCATTCAACAAAATAACATTATGTACCATCCGCTCGATCAGATATCCCATGTCCAGTTCTACATTTGTATCAATCTGAATTTCTTCTGCTGCAACTTCCGGATGAATACCTGCACCCTCACAGGCAGATGTAACATTATTTAATACCAGATTCAGGATTGAAAGATTTATGTATTTTATATACTCCTTCTGTTTTCCCGGTTTCAGATCTTCCTGTAACTGTCTGATCTGCTCCTGTTCCTTCCGGACATCTCCTGCCAGATCAAGTATATGCACATAATTATACAGATCATGCTTGATATCCCGCAGCCTGTTGTAATCCGCCAGAAGCTTCTCATAATCCTCTTTCTGCTGCTTCATCTTTGCTTCCAGAAAACGTATCATTTTTCTTTGATAGCTATTATATACGATCGTATACAGATGATAAGCAGCTATAAAAGCAGATGCCCAGATTCCCAGTGCTATAAACTGTGACATCAGATTAACCTCTTTTACCATAGTCACAAAATACACAACCAACATCATATATCCGGTTCCAACAGCCAGAATCCACACCATGCTTCTGACAAATGATTGTCTCCGGAACTTCCTGTATGGCATAAATTTCCGCATAAACCAGACTTCAATGATCGTTCCTATGCCCTCACGCAAGGCTTCTACTCCAAGCCAGACAAGCAATGCTTTTGCACTGTATAATACCGGTGTATCATTATATGCATATCCAAACAGTTCCTCGATCACTGCTGACATCGTCACCGTAACAAGATCAAATGTCATAATACCCACCATAAATGATACCAAATTTATAACCATGCACTCTTTACGGTATAATACAACGCCTACAAGCATCATCGCAAATCCAAAAATATAAATGATGGCACGAAGCCATGCAGGTGCATCAAGCTGTATACTTGTATTTATTAAAACGCGGAGGAAAAACATATTTAAAATATTCAAGCCCAGATAGATCCGGTCTCTTCTTCCACGATCCATTCCCATATATGCACCCAGATAAATATTAAATTGTAATGCCGTGATCAGGGCTGCTCCGAGCACCTGCAGGAATGTCCATATGTTCATTTTTATCTTCTCGCTTTCTTTATACCACCATCAATATGCGTATATATATTTTTCTTGTTTTATGGCAACCTTTTTATTATAATATTACCAGTTAAGCAAATGTTTTCTACAGTGAAATTACCGGTTACAGGGGGGCTGCCATATATGAAACTCAAACTTCTAATATGTGATGATTCAGATCTGCAATTAAAAGAAACAACCAGTTTTGCACATTCCTGTCTGGATGCTTTCGAATCCCTCACTTTCAAAATCGACTCCTGCGAGCCAGAGAAATTAAAAAAAATGCTTGAAACCGATACGATTAATTATGATATTGCAATTTTAGATATCGAAATGGGAGACTTCAACGGTATCGATTTTGCTTCCGAGCTTAATCAATGCTGCCCACAGTGTTCAGTCATCTTTCTTACCAGCCATACCGATTATATCTCTGACTCTTATGAAGTCCGTCACATATATTATGTTACAAAGGATTCCATACAAGAATATCTGCCTAAGGCACTGGATAAAGCGATTCAGCTTGTAATTGAACGAAAGACACGCTTTCTGGACGTTATCTCCAACCGAAAACGGTACACTCTTCCATGCGACACAATCACTCATATTGAACGGCTCAGCCGCGAGATTATTATTTATACTGACAATGGGGAAGCCTATAAAGTGTACGAATCCCTTCAGGCTGTAAGCGAACGACTGCCGTCCTATTTCTCACAATGCCATAGTTCTTTCACGGTCAATCTTAGATATGTAAAAAATTTATCCTCACAGGAAACCGAACTGATTAACAAAATCAAACTTCCTGTCGGCAGACGCTATGCCAAACCATTCAAAGCCGACTACCTCAAATATATCTCCGAACATGCTATGTTGTAAATTACAAACACACAAACCATGGCTGTTCTATATGCCTTTTACAACATGATCGCTACTTCAAAGGTATCACCCTTGTCCGTGAACTCGACCGTTCCATCATACCTGGCAACAATCTGCCTGATAATACGAACACCTCTGCCGTGGTTTTCTGCATCCGACTTCGTTGTATGGAACTGATTCTCCATAACGGCGATCTCCGTTCTTTTGGAATTTTTAACAGTGATAAAGAAGTTACTTCCACGATTCAATATCGATACATGTATGAATCTTTTATTTTCCCCATTTGCATCCTGCACCGGCACACACTCGGCTGCTTCGATCGCATTGTCTAACAGATTGGCAAACAGACGAATCTTATCGACATCCTCCATACGAATCTCCGGTAACCCGGTTGGAATATTATAAGTAAATGCAATCTGCTTCTTCCTTGCAAGATCCCGCTTATCTGAGACCGCACAGTCAAGGATTGTGTCATTTGTCACAATCATCTGCCTGATCTCCTCAATCTCCTTCTTCTTTTTTTCTATGTACTCTTCGGTGTCTTTCTGCTCCCGGATCATTTCATTGATCTCGTTTGAAATCTCATATATCTTTTTGCTGGTGTCTTCTATACTCTTCATATGCGTATATGAAGATTGGATACTTTCTACAAACTGTTGTCTTTTTTTCTTCAGATTTCTTGCTGAAATGATATTGTAGATCAGTGATCCTATAAGCACAATAACTACTGCTACTATGATCATCCAGTTTTTCTCGTTCATCTGTGGTATATTTATCCTCTGGTCAAACATATTTTTTCATATATTCTGTTATCTGAATTCTCCAAAAAACACTATAAATTTTAGTATATCTATTATTTCTTTCCTGTCAATAATATTTTTATCTCTAGTTTTCTGTTTCAGATAACACCCAGACTGTGTTTTTCTCTTTCTATAAAAATTGTATAAACAGGTTGACTCTTTTTATTTTAAAGCTATAATAGTTCTAAAAAGAACTTAATGAGGAAATGAGGAATATATATGATCCTACAATCACCATCCAATATTTTTGATATGACAAAAAGCCTGATGAAGCTTCAGGAAAAATATCTCGAAAGCATCCGGACAGACTATAAGCTTTCACGGATTGAAGTTATCATCATTACTTTTTTACACAATAATCCGGCACATGATACTGCCAGAGATATCGTAGAGTTTCGTATGCTACAGCGCGGAAATGTATCCACAGCCATTGATTCTCTCGCAGACAAAGGGTATCTGACCAGACATCCGGATATTGACGATAAACGGATCATTCATCTGAAGCTCTCCGATCGATCAATTCCTGTTGTACATGCGATTGAGAAAAAGCAGGACGAACTGATCTCCTGCATCTTTGAAGGTTTTTCAGATGACGAAAAGAAGAATTTTGCATCCTATAACAAGCGTTTGTATGACAACGTATTATCACATTTAAAATAATATGGTCACAATACTACTGCCTGAATACCGGGCTGTTCGTACAATACTATATTCAGGCAGGCTCATATTGCAATTAACTTTTATACAATATAAAACATCAATCAAAGGAACGAGGAATATACATGAAGAAACAAAGACAAGCCTACAGCATGACCGATTCTCCAAACAACACATCAAAAGCTTCACCACCAACCGGCGGAGAATCCATATCGAAAAACATCAGGGACAATCAACCGAATCGGATTGCACACAACTCAGGCTCATCCGACCGGGAATTTCTGGCAAAAGAACCGATCGGTAAATTACTGGCAAAGCTCGCACTTCCTACAGTCGCCGCACAGATGATCAATATGCTGTATAACATCGTTGATCGTATTTACATCGGTCATATTCCACAAAACGGTTCACTGGCACTTACCGGTGTCGGTGTCTGTATGCCCCTTATCATGATCATCTCCGCTTTCGCGGCTCTGGTCGGAAATGGCGGTGCTCCACGGGCTACCATCTATATGGGCAAAAATAAAAAAGACGATGCCGAGAAAATCCTCGGTAACTGTTTTACCATGCAGATCATCTTATCCGTTATACTGACTGCTGTTCTTCTGATCTGGAATCGCGACCTGCTTCTGGCATTCGGTGCAAGTAAGAATACCATTAACTATGCAACCTCATATATGAATATCTACGCAATCGGCACAATCTTTGTACAGCTCACTCTGGGTATGAATGCATTTATCACTGCACAGGGCTTCGCCAAAGAAGGTATGTTGTCCGTACTGATCGGTGCGATCGCGAATATTATCTTAGACCCGATCTTTATCTTTGCGCTTCATATGGGGGTAAAAGGCGCGGCCCTTGCAACAATCATTTCTCAGGGTTGTTCCTGCATCTGGGTCTTAAGCTTCCTCTTCGGCAAGCGGACAACTCTCCGCATCCGTGTGAAAAACCTCGGTTTGCAGGCCTCCTATATCCTGCCATGTCTGGCACTCGGTTCTGCCGTCTTTATCATGCAGGGAAGTGAAAGTATCATATCCGTGTGCTTCAACTCCTCCCTTCTGAAATATGGCGGAGATATGGCCGTCGGTGCTATGACGATCCTTACCAGCGTCATGCAGTTCGCCATGCTCCCACTTCAGGGACTTGGCCAGGGTGCTCAGCCGATCATCAGTTATAACTATGGTGCAAAAAATGCATCCAGAGTAAAGGATGCATTCAAACTTCTGCTGAAGGTCAGCCTGACATATTCTGTTTTATTATGGCTTTGCATTATGTGTTTCCCTCAGGTTTTTGCATCCATCTTTACCCCGGATACTGCTCTGATCGAGTTTACTAAAGTTGCACTTAGATACTACCTCGCGGTTATGTTCTTATTTGGAGTCCAGATCTCCTGCCAAATGACATTCAATGCCCTCGGTAACGCTCCGGCATCCATCATCGTTGCGATCATGCGTAAATTCGTCCTGCTGATCCCACTGATCTTCATTATGCCACATATCTACACCGCAGATAAGACAATGGCTGTCTACATGGCAGAACCGATCGCAGACCTGATCGCCGTAACCTTCACCGCCATCCTGTTCTTCTTCCAGTTCAGAAAGGCACTACGGGAGATTGAATAAATTAATTAATAATCCTATCCGGTCGTTTATATTTTTTATCGAGCTTTTTCATGCTTTAATTCAGGCAACACCGTGGCACACATTGTAAAGAAGCTGGCACATCCGCCGATCAGATTCGAGATTGGCTCTGCCCAGAATACACCATCCACTCCAAGATTTCCGATTTTCGGAAGCAGAATGGTAAGCGGCACTACGATAAACGCCTTTCGAAGCAGAGAAAAGAAGGTAGCCTTTTTCGCCTTTCCAAGCGCAAGGAACACACTCTGTCCGGTAAACTGCAATGCCATAAAACAAAATCCGAAGAAATATATATGTAATGCCGGAACCCCTTTTGCGATCAGTTCCGGTGAATGATTAAATATACGGATAAACGGCTCCGGGAACAATCTGAGAGTGCCCCATGCCGCAAAAGTATAGGTTACGCATAATATAGTCAGGAAACGGATGGCTTTCCGTACCTTCTCATATGCCCCTTCTCCATAATTAAAGCTCATGACCGGAGATGCACCATTTGTAATACCCATAACCGGAAGTGTACAGATATCCCGCACGGAATTCAACACGGTCATAACGCCCACATAGATATCCCCGCCATAGATCTGAAGTGTCGCATTACATACAACCTGTACCAGACTGTTTGTAAATGCCATGATAAAGCTGGACACTCCCAGACTGATGATCCGCAAAACCCGCTTCCACCGCAGCCACATACAGCTCCATTTCAAATGAAGCACTGCCCGTTTTCCGGTCAGGAATACAAGAACCCATACTGTCGAGCAAAACTGAGAAATGATCGTCGCAATAGCCGCTCCTCTTACTCCCAGATTTAAAACAAAGATAAATATAGGATCCAGTATTATATTTAAAACTGCTCCGATCAGAACCGATATCATCCCTGTATTTCCAAAGCCCTGACTGTTAATAAACGGATTCATTCCTACCGATACCATGACAAATACCGTTCCCAGCAGATAGATCCGAATATAGGAGCCTGCATATGGGAATGTATCATCACTTGCGCCAAACAGATAAAGAATCGGCTTATAAAAGATCAGCCCGATAATCGTCAATACAATTCCTGTTCCGATCAATAAAGTAAAAGCATTTCCCATCAGATGCTCCGCTTCCTTATCATTACCCTTGCCACGTTCCATGGAACAAAGCGGTGCACCTCCATTTCCATACAGATAGGTAAAGGCTGTGATCAGTGAAATGATCGGAAAGCACAGACCTACCCCTGTCAGTGCAGTTGTACCGACTTCCGGGATCCGTCCGATGTAGATCCTGTCAACCACGTTATATAAAAGATTAAGTAGCTGTGCCAGAATCATTGGTACAGCTACTTCTATAATATTTCTATATACATTTCCACTTGAGAAATCTGTCTGATGTGCCTGCAATACCGTCTTCCTCTTTCAAAATAACATATAATATGATCCATTCCTACTTTCAAAAGCATTCTCTGTCAGAAAATGCTTTTCAGAACTGTCTTTTATATTATATTCTTTTTTGAAGTGAAGTCAAATAACACTTATCCTCTATGCGTGATAAAGGTTGACCGCCTTTTCGATCAGTGCCAGTTCCTCTTCTTCCATCTCGGTTGTTCTCTGCTTCTCAGCAGCCTTCAGATTACTGAGTATCTGTTCCGGCTTCGATGCACCGATCAAAACGGTTGTAACCTCCGGTTTGTTCAGCAGCCATGCAATCGCAAGCTCTGACAAGCTCATATTATAGCCTGCTGCAATATCATTTAACTCTGTCAGAAGCGGACGCATCGATACGACCTGATCCTCATGAAGGAACCGTCCATCTCTTGCCACCCGGCTATCCTTTGGAATATTCTGCAGATATTTATCAGTTAACATACCCTGTGCCAGTGGAGAAAAGCAGATCAGTCCTCTTCCGGATGCATATGTCTGCTTCAGCAGTCCGTTCTTCTCAACTGTCCGATCCAGAATACTGTAACGATTCTGGTTGATGATAAACGGACAATGCAGTTCATCCAGAATCCGTTCTGCCTTTGCCATCGTCGGACCGTCATAATTCGACAGACCTACATATAAAGCCTTACCGCTTCTTACGATCTGTGCAAGCGCTTCCATCGTTTCTTCTAACGGTGTGTTCGGGTCCATGCGATGGTGATAGAAGATATCTACATATGGAAGTCCCATTCTCTTTAAGCTCTGATCCAGACTCGCAATCAGGTATTTGCGGCTGCCCCAGTTGCCATAAGGGCCTTCCCACATATCAAATCCTGCTTTTGTACTGATCACCATCTCGTCTCTGTAAGCACTCATTTCTTCCCGGAGGATTCTGCCGAAATTTTCCTCTGCGCTACCATATACCGGACCGTAATTATTTGCCAGATCGAAATGTGTGATTCCGTGATCAAATGCGGTAAAGCACATCTGTTTCATATTCTCATAATTATCTACACTACCGAAATTATGCCATAAACCAAGTGCGATCGGAGGAAGCATCAGACCACTTTTACCGCAATGGCGGTAAAAATCCGTTCCTTCTGTCTCTGTATATCTGGTCTTTGAAGCTGTATATTCTGCCATATAAACGAACCCCTTTCTATCTTAAACAAACAGGCAATTGTATCTTCTCTATGCCCTGTATTCCGGCACGTTTACAATTGCCTGTCTGTTACTTATTTACTGAATATTTTCATTATGCACCATAGCCATCCGGATTCATGCTCTGCCATCTCCATGAATCTGCGCACATCTCATCGATTCCGTATTCTGCTTCCCAGCCAAGTTCTTTCTTAGCAAGAGTTGCATCAGAATAACAGGTTGCGATATCACCTGCACGACGAGGCTTGATCTCATAAGGGATTTTCTTACCGCACGCCTTCTCAAATGCCTTAACAACATCTAAAACGCTGTATCCTTTTCCTGTACCCAGATTGTAAATCTTTACACCCGGATTCTCTTTGATCTTATTGATCGCTTTTACATGACCCTTGGCAAGATCTACAACATGAATGTAATCTCTGACACCTGTTCCGTCCGGTGTATCATAGTCATCGCCGAATACACCAAGACAAGGAAGCTTTCCTACCGCTACCTGTGCTACATAAGGAAGCAGGTTGTTTGGAATACCCTTTGGATCTTCTCCGATCAGTCCACTCTTATGTGCTCCGATTGGATTGAAGTAACGAAGCAGGATTACATTCCATTCCGGATCTGCTGTGTGGATATCTGTCAGGATCTGCTCAAGCATATGCTTGGTCCAGCCGTAAGGATTTGTGCAGACACCCTTTGGACATTCCTCTGTGATCGGAATAAATGCAGGATTGCCATATACGGTTGCAGATGATGAAAAGATAATGTTCTTGCATCCATTCTCGCGCATTGCCTTGCAAAGTGTTAATGTACCCGCAATGTTATTCTCATAATATTCGAGTGGCTTACGAACAGACTCACCAACTGCCTTTAAGCCTGCAAAATGAATTACTGTATCCGGCTTTTCTTTTGCAAAGATTTCATTCATTGCATCCAGATCACGGATATCCTTCTCATAAAATGTTACGTCTTTTCCTGTTATCTCTTTTATTCTTCCAATTACTTTCGGACTCGCATTATACAGATTGTCAACAACTACTACATCATATCCTGCTTCTAATAATTCAACGCAGGTATGACTTCCAATATAACCAGCACCACCTGTTACTAAGATCTTCATATCATAATCCTCCTGTAAAATAAATTTTTAATTTTGGATTACCACAACACATATCGGTACCAGATTTTCTGTTACGATAACCACTATCATCATTATACACGAGAATATAAACTAATCAATAGTTTTTGCTAAATTTTTACTAAAAGTTAGTAAATTTTATTCTTTTTGTTTACTGCATGAATTCTACCGCATGCTTCCGCTTCCATATCGGCATCAGATTCCGCTGGCAGATCGGATTCTTCCGCTGTTCAATCCCGATCGTATGAAAGAAGGTCTTCCAGAGTTCGGTATATTCATCCTTCAATAATTCCGTCTGTCGGAGCGTCTTCATTTCCTCATCGGACAACTCCCGCAAATACATCTTCTGAGCCTTTTCCTTCATATATCGGTTCTGTTCTGAAATCTCTCTTTCTCTATCTGCCTGCTGTCCTGAGTAATGTTTCCCCGGATGGATCACCGCATACTTCCGGTTATCATCAAGGATCATAAAATATTCATCCGGCATCCGGTCTGCAAAATGCTCTGCCACCTGATAGATCACATCATGCTTCGGTTCCAGATGACAGACATACACCTTATTATCGATCGAATTGAATCTGGCAAATTCCCGAAAATGATGAATTTCATTTCCAACTGCCCGCCGAATCTCCAGCATCCGGCTGACCGGAGGCTCTGCAAGCATCCCGATCACCCTTGGTCCTGCCTGAAATCCGATCCGCAAAAACCGGTAGATATCGTCCAGTACATCATCTTCCATCAGACAGGCATAATACACATCGATATATGCCTGCATCCCGATCTTATTTCGAACGGAACGCAGAACCTTTTCCGTCTTTTCTACATCGGCATCCACATGGACATACTCGTCAAATAAAGTTGCCTGCACGATCGGTTCCGTCCGTAACTGCACCTTATCATGTCCGACCCGGAGTGCATAGACCCATGCATCATAGATGCAGGTCATCATATCTTCTAATTGATGTTTACAGGTAAATATCCTCATATTTACATTCTCCCATCTATATCCTCATCTATCTATAAAATCTATCCTGACAATATTTCTTCATACAATCGTCTATTCTTAAATAGGATTTTACATTTATCCACAAATCAATTCGGAACTCCAAATACCCCCTGAGCATCAAAGAAGGATAACTGCTTATATTCTTCTTCCTTATGCTCTACCTGCCAGTTCTCTTTCGCATGTTCTCCAACCAGTTGTCTGGTAATATACTGCTCCTCGATCGGTATCTTATACATCATCCGTCCTCCACAGGTAATAAAATAATGCGCCCGTTTCAATACCACTCCCATCTTCTTCAGATGGTCAAATTCCAGATGTCCGTATCGTCTCGCCTTTACGATCCTGCCTGCTGATTTCGGTCCTATCCCCGGCACCCTAAGCAGCGTATCATAAGAAGCTGTCTGTACTTCGATCGGGAACTGTTCCAGATGCCGGATCGCCCAGTCGCATTTCGGATCCATGCGGACATTAAAATTCGGTCGCTCCTCCGACAACAATTCATCTGCCTGAAATCCGTAAAACCGCAGCAGCCAGTCTGCCTGATACAGCCGGTGTTCTCTCAGAAGCGGAACCGGAGTCTCAAGCGCCGGAAGTGCCGAATCCTCATTTACCGGAATATAGGCGGAATAAAAGACACGTTTCAGATCATAGTTCTGGTATAACTTCTGCGTCGTCTGAACCAGCGTATAGTCGCTCTCATCGGATGCCCCAATGATCATCTGTGTACTCTGACCTGCCGGTGCAAATGCCCGTGGCTTCCATGTATCCTGAGTTGCCGGAGCAAAGGAAGCAGCTTTCTTCCAAAGAGAGCCGCCTCTATTACTCTGTGCTCCGGTCAGCCGTAACTGTTCTTTCCCGAATATACTTCCCGGCAGGTAACGATTCCCCAGACTGCGTTCCATTCTTGCATCTTTCCCTATCAGGGTTCTCGTCTCTGCGATCGTATCACGCACCTTCCCCATAGGAGTCATGATCGTCTGGAAGCTCTTATTCGGAGCAAGCTTCTTCAGGCTCTCCGCAGTCGGCAGCTCCAGATTCACACTGATGCGGTCGGCCAGAAATCCGGCAGCCGCAAGCAATTCATCCGGCGCACCCGGAATCGTCTTTACATGTATATATCCGTTGAACCTGTATTTTGTACGAAGGAGCTGTAAGGTTATACAGATCTGCTCCATCGTGTATGCCGGATCACGGATCACACCGGAGCTTAAAAACAGCCCTTCTATATAATTCCTTTTATAAAATTCGATCGTCAGTTCACAGATCTCCTCCGGCGTAAAAGTGGCACGCTTGACATCATTCGATACTCGGTTCACACAATACTTGCAGTCATAAATACAATGATTCGTCATCAGAATCTTGAGCAGAGAGATACAGCGCCCGTCTGATGCAAAGCTGTGACAGATTCCGCAGGATCGTGCATTTCCGAGCATTCCTTCCTTTCCTTTTCGATCCACACCGCTGGATGTACATGCCACATCATACTTCGCCGCATCCGCCAGTATATGTAATTTTTCCTGTATAGTTTTATTCGCTTGTATTTCGAACATATGTTTATTATAAGAACTTACGTTCGATTTTTCAAGTGGAAATTTTTGTTTTTTTACATACGAAAAAGGCTTCCTGAAAGGATCCATGCAGCTAAATCAAACTGGTAATTGTTTCATATTGTGAAAATGTTACAGAATTGTTACAATCCCATTGTACTCGATCGATACATTTATAAATTACAACAGGAGGATTTTATTATGTGTATTAATTATAACTGTTCAGATCTTTGGAATATGATCTGCAAGTACCTTGGTTTAGGCTGTTAATTTTAAAGCTGAAAAGCCATTGGATAAAAAAATAGCAGTATCCATTATTTCACAAGACATCTCCTTGCCACATAATGATACTGCTGTTCTTTTATTTTACACTTTTAATTATTTCTTCTTATTCTTCAAGTCTGTCACCAGAATCATTGCTGCGCCGGCTACCATAACGATCGCGCCGATCAGCAGGAAGACGGTTCCATAGCCAAGACTATAGACTATATCGCCATTGGCATTATTCTTGATCTGTACCAGTGTATTGACCAGATCGATCATGATCACAGCCAGAGTCAGGATCGCTGTAAGTAACGTCCATTTTCTTGCATTTTTAAATACCATTATAATACTTGTGATCAATGCAAAAAATATAACAAGGATTCCGTCTCCACTCAGGAAATTGACGGATTCTGTTGTTCCATCCACAGTCGCCTGAACGAACGGCTGGAAGTTTGCCCATATCAGAAGCATCGCCATAAGTCCGATCAGAACTCTTCCGATTGCGACAGGTTTCGGTGTCTCCATCTTCTCATTTGCTACATTTGAAAACCGTTTGGAGATTCCGCCATAGGTCTTACTGTAATCCATAATGGATAAATCTTTCTCTCTGTGCTCTCCACTGCCGGAGGTTGTCTGCACAGAATCTTTCTCATTCTGTTCTGCCATAAAAAACTCCTTTAATTACTGCTCCCGGAAAATGATATTTCCTGTCGCTGCATCCATCTCGTCTACAATTGCAAGGGATTCCAGATGATATCCCAGATTCCGGATGATCTGTCCGCCGGTCTGGAAGCCTTTTTCGATTACGATACCGATTCCCGCAACATTTGCACCGGCTGATGTCACGATAGATATCAATCCCTGAAGCGCACAGCCATTTGCGAGGAAGTCATCAATGATCAGAACATTGTCATCCGGATTCAAGAATTTCTTTGACACGATAACCTGATTCTTACATTTGTGGGTAAAGGATTCTACCTCTGCCACATATACTTCACCTTCTATATTGATGCTTTTTGATTTCTTCGCAAAGATAACAGGCACATCAAACTGTCGCGCTGCCACACATGCGATCCCGATTCCGGATGCCTCAATCGTGAGGATCTTATTGATCGGCGTTCCTTCAAAACGCTTCTTAAATTCTTCACCGATCTGGTCAAATAACCGGATGTCCATCTGGTGATTCAAAAAGCTGTCAACCTTTAATACATTTCCTTCTTTTACAATTCCGTCTTTTACAATTCTTTCTTCTAAGAAATTCAACTGTAGTTCCTCCTTGAGATTGCTTTCGTCCTTAACAAACAATTAGTACAATCATACATCATTTCTCGACGAGATTCTACTGGAAATGTATTTTTTTATGATTCGGATTATTTACGCCTACCAGTCTGATCCCATTTTGCTGAGTGCTGATGCAATACTATCAATTCCAAGCACGATCAGATACAGTCCGATCAGATAACCGAATGCGACAACTGCCATAATCGGTTCTATCAGAAGCATAACTCCGATCACGATACCGATGATATTCAACAACAGGGATACAAGTCCAAAGCTGTTACCTGCAAAATACCGTACAGTGCTGATATGGGACAGTCTGGATATACTGTGCATAATGATCCAGAGTGCAAAGAGCCAGATCACTAACCGTTGTGCGGCTCCCGGACAGAGGATCAGCATCATACCAAGCAGGGTACTTAAGATGCCGGAGGTCAGGGATACTGTCGGTACAACTCCCATATGCCGCTCCATCTTTACATAGAATATAATATCTGCTATACCGCTGACTGCTGCCACGATTCCGTAACAGATGACAATACTGTTCAACATACTTTCAGGACGGATCATCGTAAAGATGCCAAGTATAGTGAGTATAATTCCAAGTATCAGCTCCATCCAGCCAAATCCTGTTCGTTTCCTCATAATTCTCACCTCTTATCCTGTAAAATGCTCATAAATTCGTCTCCTGTGATCGTCTCTCTCTCATATAAAAAGGCTGCCAGTTCATCCAGCTTTTCCCGGTTCTCCTCTAAGATCTTACGTGCTTTTTCATGCTGAACCTTCACCAGTTCTACAACCTTGCGGTCGATCTCCCTCTGGGTTTCCGGTGAACAGGTAAGGGATGTATCCCCACCAAGATACTGATTATTTCTCGCTTCCATCGCAACCATATCAAAGTCACCATTCATTCCATACTGGGTGATCATTGCCCGTGCGATCTTCGTTGCCTGCTCGATATCATTCGATGCTCCGGTCGTAACCTCACCGAATACCACTTCCTCTGCTGCACGTCCACCGGTAAAGGTTGCAATCTTATTTTCCAGTTCTTCTTTTGTCAGCAGATATCTGTCTCCCTGCTCCACCTGCATGGTATAGCCGAGCGCACCTGAAGTTCTCGGAATGATCGTGATCTTCTGTACCGGTGCTGAGTGCGACTGCATGGCCGCTACGAGCGCATGTCCGATCTCATGATAGGCAACCACATGCTTTTCTTTATCTGATAAAACAGCATTCTTCTTCTGATATCCTGCGATAACTACTTCTACACTTTCTTCAAGATCTGCTTCTGTAACGATCGTTCTGCCTGCCCGTACTGTTCGAAGAGCTGCTTCATTTACGATATTTGCCAACTCTGCACCGGAAGCTCCTGCTGCCATTCTTGCGATCGTATGGAAATCCACATCATCCGAAACCTTGATCTTTCTGGCATGTACCTGAAGGATTGCTTCCCTTCCTTTCAGATCAGGAAGTTCAACCGGGACTCTACGGTCGAATCGACCCGGACGGGTAAGTGCAGGATCAAGCGATTCCGGTCGGTTTGTTGCCGCCAGAATGATAACGCCGTTGTTTCCTTCAAAACCATCCATCTCAGTCAGGAGCTGATTCAATGTCTGTTCTCTTTCATCATTTCCTCCGATCTGTCCGTCACGTTTCTTACCAATTGCATCGATCTCATCGATAAATACGATACATGGGGCTTTCTCCTTTGCCTGCTTGAACAGATCTCTGACCTTGGAGGCACCCATACCTACAAACATTTCTACAAATTCCGAACCGGACATCGAGAAGAACGGTACATTGGACTCTCCCGCAACTGCTTTTGCAAGCATTGTTTTACCGGTTCCCGGAGGACCTACTAACAGGACACCCTTTGGCATCGAAGCACCGACATCCGTATATTTCGCAGGGTTGTGCAGATAATCAACGATCTCTGCCAGATTCTCTTTTGCTTCATCCTCTCCTGCGACATCCGAGAAACGGATACCATTTGTCGACTGCACATATACCTTGGCATTGCTCTTGCCCATTCCAAAGGACATCGCATTCTTACCGCCCGCCTGTTCGATCAGCTTCTTACTGAAATACTGGCCCAGTCCGATGAATATAATAATCGGAAGAAGAAATCTCAACAGGAAATTCCAGACCGGTGATACCGTTTCATCAACATTCTTTGAAAATACCGCTCCGGCATCGTATAACCGTTCCGTCAGTCCCGGATCATCCATAGCTCCGGTCTTATAGTATGTGTTCTTATCCTTGTCTGTGAAGATGATCTCGGAATCATCCACCTCTACTTCGCCAATATTTTTCTCATTGATCATCTTCATAAATGTTCCGTAATCTACTTCCTTGACCTGTATCTTCATCAGAAGCGGATAAATAAACATATTAAAAACCAGAAGAACGACCAGCACGATCCCATAATAGAAGATCAACGGCTTCTTGGGTGATTTTACTTCTTTCATATGTCTCCTCTCTTTCCGGCAGGTACCTGTAATTTCTACATATATGTACTGCCTTTTCCTGTATTATTTCTGAGTTTCGCAAATTATCGCAGCAATCATCGCTAACCTGTGTTGACACAGCTTTTGGTATTGCTTATGCAGGAAAAGCTATTAGCACTCGCTATATAAGAGTGCTAAGTTTCTTTTAGAACAATATAGCCAGAAAAAAAGGAAATGTCAATCTCTTTTATAAAGATTTCACACTTCCTTTACAGCTTTTTATTTTATATTATTTTGATACATCAATTATAAATTCCGGCGTTCCCATTGCTCCTGCACCCAGCTCATATTTATTAAAAAATACCACAACCTGATCCTTGTCATTGATATAAAACTGTGTATCTTCATTGATCAGACCTTCCAGATCTAAATCTTCCCAGAGATAGAATTTCTTTTCGTCATCCCAGGTATTGATCTGCTTCTGAACCTCATCGGCTATGATCTTCTTATAATTGCTGCCAAACCATTCTTTTAATGTAATATCCTTTCCTGTATCCAGATCGATGTTATAATAGAACATCTGGTAATAACCGGTTGCCCGGGTCTCATTTTCACTGATCACAAAGGATACATAATGTTCATCCAGACATTTGACCTCATAGTCAATAACGATATCATATGGGATAAAGTTCTTCGGATCTCCCCCGGTTAATATATAAGCGTTATACTCTTCTTCCGCACGCTTCTTACTTGCTTCCACTTCCTGGTTGATCATCTTTGCTATCTCACGATTCACACGCTTTTCCAGTTCGGAATTTCCGGTATTATTCAACTGCGGAACTTTCACATTTACATATTTGGCTTCATCCGCATATTCATATTCCCGGAAGGTAAATACCTGACACACAGGACCGATAAACGGCGTATCTGCTGCTGCCTTTGCAAACGTCGGAGATACATTCAGCAGAACCACAAATATCAAAAACATTGCAGCTACGGCCTCTCCTGCATAACGCAGTATATGTTTCTTCCGTCTCGTATATATATTAACAGGCTTCTGATCCGACATCCCTGTGCTCTCTGTCGTCAGCCCTTCTTCTATCGCATCCTGAACTATGGAATTCAATTGTTCCGGGATTTTTATATTTTCATATTCCTCTTTATTAAACTTCATCATAAACCTCCAAATCCAGCTTTAAGAGTTTCAAAGCCTTATACAACCTTGATTTTACTGTGTTGATATTATCTCCTGTAACCTCTGCGATCTTGTCAAATGGCATATCTTCAAAAAAACGCAGAAGAACGACTGTTTTCAATTTTGCCGGAAGCCGATCCATAGAATGATACAGATCGACATATTCCTCCTGCTTTCCCGTTCTGTCTGTACTGTCTTCAAGTGAATCATCCTCCTGCAGATAGACAACCTTTTTTTGTCTTCGCAAAGCCATCAGACATTCATTGATCAGTATACGATACGCCCATGTTTCAAAGTATTCCGGACTTTTTACCTGGCTCCGGTTCTGCAGTATCTTAACGACCGCATCATGAACCGCATCTAAAGCATCCTGTTCATTCTTCATATAGCCAAATGCCATCCGATAAAACTTCTCCTGATTATCCTCAATAAATCGTATCACCACAGTTGACCGGATTCCCGTATCTTGTGATTCCTGCTTTTTATAACCGGCACGTTCATTCTGATATTTCGTTTTTCTTAAAATACTACGCTCATTCACGTTCTGTTCCCTCTGTTAATATTTTTATTTATCCAGTGTATGTTCCTCCAGATATGTAAGCCATTTTTCACAATATTTCTTATTCAGATGAATTCCATCTGTGGCCGCATCATCCGGCAGAACTCCATCTGTTGATACCGCTTCCTGCACATTCACAAATGTAGCACCTTCATCCGCTGCAAGCTGCTCTAATCGTTTATTATATTCCGCGATCTTATCATTTCTGACATATCCGCCGGAATCCGATACCGCTTTACTTACCGGAAGTACCGACTGAATAAATATCTTTGCAGATGGATTTTGTGCCTTAATATCATCAATGATCTGCTTGTAATCTGAGATAAATATATCATTACTGATCCAGCCTGTCTCATTGATTCCAAACATTAAATATACACGATTATATCTTGTTCTGGCAAGTGCCTCCATCACTGACCGGTCTTCATCGTCCTGATGGATTACTTTTGCGGTATATGCGCTTGCAACAGTTAATCCCTTGTGTACATATGCGGTTGTCTGTATACCGGTTTGTAACACGAAGCCTTCCGTTCTGGAATCTCCGACAAATACCGCATCCGAAAAATCATTTGATTTGTCATCGCTCTTTAAATCCATGTTTTTTACTGATCCTGTTGTAGTATCATCGCCCCGGCCTGTCAGCAATGTCTCTTTCACATTACCGGTTCCGGAACTCTCTGTCGTACTTGTTTCTGTCGTACTTACCTCTGTTGTCACAGGCTCCTGCGTTGATCCTTCTACAATCGGTCTGTCTTTCGCCATATGTATGAACCGAATACTGATGCAGAACGCAAACAGAAGCATTGCTGCTGCCGTTCCACGCATAAATATCTGCTGTCTTCTTCTCCTTCTCTTTCTCTTTTGCTGCATTAAAAACATCTTTCTTCTTTTTTGTAATCTGACTCTATTCCCATTCTGACGCATTATCCGTTCCTCCTTATCTATCTCAAAAGTATTTCTTACTTTGTTTTCTATTATTTAGATGTTTAAGGATGAGAAAAAGTTGATACAAATTTATATTTTTTGAAAAAATTTTGATTTGACGAACTTTCGATCTGAAGTTCCTTGCTTTATACAATAAAACCTTCCATAAAGTAAAAAAACATCCAATCGGTTAACGACATATTCATATCTGTTATCCGATTAGATGTTTTTTGTTTATCTATTATTTATCTGTTATTTTTATTATGCTTCTTCCCTTGCTTCCGGATCAAAATGCTCCCTGACCAGCTTCACAACTACACCGGAAAGCAAGAATACTGCGATCAGGTTTGGTATCGCCATCAGACCATTGAAAGTCTCTGCAATACTCCAGAGCAATCCAAGATCTAAGGTTGCACCAACGATAGCAACCAGTGAATAAACAAACATAAACGGCTTATTTACCTTTGTTCCGAACAGGAACTCGATACACCTCGCACCATATAATCCCCAACCAATAATAGTTGAAAATGCGAAACAGCACATTGCCACAGCTGTAAAAAGTGATACCCAGTTGCCATATGTAGCAGTAAACCCACTGATCGTAAGCTCAGCGCCCGCTGCCTGTCCATATGTGATCGGCACTTCGCTGCAAAGTATAACCAATGCAGTCAGGGTACAGATAACTATAGTATCTACGAATACTTCAAAGATTCCAAAGAATCCCTGTTTTACCGGCTTTCTTGTATCTGCACATGCATGTGCGATTGAACCTGTACCAAGCCCGGCCTCATTTGAAAAGATACCTCTTGATACACCCTTCTTCATGCTCATGAAAAAGCTTCCAACAACACCACCGGTTACTGACGCCGGTGAAAATGCGCCTTCCACAATCTCTTTAAATACTGCCGGCACATGATTGATATTTAAAATTACGACTCCAAGCGCAAGCACCACATAGAACAGCGCCATAAATGGTACCAGCTTCTCTGTTACCTGTCCGATTCTCTTAATCCCGCCAAGCAGGATCAATGCAAGCAGGACTGCGAGCACAATACCGATGACCAGATTTATGTTTGATACGGAATCCTTTGAAATAATTCCATAATTAAATAATGCAGAATCGATCGCTGTCGTGATCGTGTTTACCTGTGTGGCATTTCCTGTACCGAACACTGTGATCACACCAAATGCCGCAAACAGATATGCAAGCCAGTGCCAGTGTTTCTTCAGACCATTCTTA
This sequence comes from Clostridium sp. AF17-21AC, assembly GCF_003461365.1. NCBI lineage: Bacteria > Bacillati > Bacillota > Clostridia > Eubacteriales > Clostridiaceae > Clostridium > Clostridium sp. AF17-21AC. The sequence continues at coordinate 2,384 of NZ_QTWY01000011.1, read as the reverse complement.
ATGTAATACATCGGTCCGCCGACAAATTCGCCCTTATCATTCTTCTCCCGGAAATGAACGGCAAGTGTTACTTCTGAAAACTTTGTACACATACCAAGAAGTGCGGATATCCACATCCAGAAGACGGCACCCGGTCCACCGATAGCGATTGCTCCGGCAACGCCTGCTATATTTCCTGTCCCGACCGTAGCCGCAAGCGCGGTACACACCGCCTGAAACGGTGTCATGGCTCCATCAGCAGCCTGCTTCTTTCGAAACATTCGCCCGATCGTAACTTTCATCGCATATGGGAATTTCCGGATCTGCAGAAACCGGGTTCGGAAGCTTAACACCAGACCGACACCAATAATACAGATCATGGCAGGGACTCCCCATATAAAGTTATTGACTACATTGTTGATTGATTCAATTGTTTCTAACATATTTTACTACTAATTTCCTTTACTATAATCTGGCAGGTTTTTCGAATTCAGATCGTACGCCCTTAAATATGTCCATGCGTTTCGGTGAAAATATCCGAAATCTAAATCTCTTCACGTCCGGTTTTTGCACGAATAAGCATTAGAATTACAAATAACAGCACGATGCAAACCGGAAGCGCAAGCCATGAAAGTGCGGCAAGCTTTGCAGCCTGAAGAATTCCGATCAACAGATATCCAACCATACATACAGCAGCTACAACAAGTGCATATGGAAGCTGTGTAGATACATGGTTTACATGCTCACAATGTCCCCCGGCAGATGCCATGATCGTTGTATCTGAGATCGGGGAGCAGTGGTCACCGCATACCGCACCTGCCAGACAGGATGCGATAGAGATTACCATCATCTGTCCGGATGGGAATACGCCGATCACGATCGGGATCAGAATACTGAAAGTTCCCCATGACGTTCCGGTGGCAAATGCAAGTAAGGCTGCAACAATGAATATGATCATCGGCAGGAAGCCTTGCATGGAACCGGCAGAACTGGATACCAGATCAGCTACATATACCTTTGCGCCGAGGAGATTCGTCATACCGGAAAGTGTCCACGCCATTGTAAGGATCAGGATCGGTGCGATCATTGATTTGAAACCTTCCGGTATACATTCCGTAAATTCCCGGAAGGATAAGGTATCACGCAGCATGAAATAAATAAACGTAAATACCAGTGTAACAGCACCACCAAGCACCAGACCAACCGATGCGGATGAATTTGCGAATGCATCTACAAATGATGTTCCGCTAAAGAAACCACCTGTATATACCATTGCAATGATACAGCTTATGATCAGCACAACAACCGGCAGGATCAGATCCAGCACATGTGCATTTTCTTTTAAAATTTCTTCTTCATTATCTTCATATGGTCTTCCCGGAGTTGTGAACAGATCCCCTGCGATCGCATTTATTTCATGTCTCTTCATCGGACCGAAATCAACACGAAGAATGGTTACTCCAAGTACCATGACTAACGTAAGAAGCGCATACAGATTATATGGAATTGTCTGGATAAATACTGCAAATCCGTTAATTCCGGCATCTTCCGGTACGGATGATGTAACAGCGGCAGCCCATGAACTGATCGGTGCTATGATACACACCGGTGCTGCTGTAGCATCAATAATATAAGATAATTTGGCTCTTGATACTTTATGACGATCTGTTACAGGACGAAGGACACTGCCTACAGTCAGGCAATTAAAATAATCGTCTACAAAGATCAGGATTCCAAGAACCATAACGGATAATTGTGCACCAATCCTTGTCTTAATGTGTTTTGATGCCCATTTCCCAAATGCCGCAGAACCTCCGGCTTTATTTAACAGGGATACCAGAATACCAAGCATAACAAGAAATACCAGAATACCCGCATTTCCTGAATCTGAAAGCTTCGCGATCATACCGCCATTTTCATTAAACAGCATGGTATTGATACCTAACTCCAGATTGAAATTCGAATATAATAATCCACCTGTGATAATACCTGCAAGCAATGAGGTATAAACCTCCTTTGTGATCAGTGCCAGACCAATCGCAATAACCGGTGGAAGCAGAGATAATATCGTTGCATAGGTCTTACATTGATAATTCTCCGGATCTGCGATCTCCCCCGGTGTTTTACCGGTTACCACCATGAGTACGATTATGATCGCAATGAATATAAGCATCGCTATCTGTTTTCTTTTGATCTTCAATTTCTCTCCTCCAAAATTTTCTTTTGTTTTTTATGCCCTATGATAAGCATTCTGCTACATTCGTTTCCATAAAGGCACACTACTTTTCCAGTATAAAGTGCTATCCCTGAGAAATCAAGTTTTACCTGACATTTTAAAAGGGTATTTTGTAGGATTACAATACATGTGTTACAACTGAATATAAAAAAAGCAGAGAAGCTTCTTT
>NZ_QTWY01000010.1:0-44256 GCF_003461365.1 Clostridium sp. AF17-21AC | reverse complement strand
AAGAAGCTTCTCTGCTTTTTTTATATTCAGTTGTAACACATGTATTGTAATCCTACAACAAGTAATAGAAATAGGATAGAAATAAAATTGATGGGAATAAGATCAGATCTTATTTTTCAGAAATGGAAATATTTTCACTTCGCCCCTTGACAAATAAATTTCTCTATACTAATATTGATGAGTATGTTTACATTGAATTGTCCGTGTCCGGTTTTAATGTAAAAACCTTATTATAATCTATAATTCAAATGGAGGTAGAGAATTTTGGCTAACATCAAATCTGCAAAGAAAAGAATTGAAGTAATTGACAAGAAGACTTTAAGAAACAAGATGATCAAGTCTAAGGTTAAGACAGTTATCAAAAAGGTAGAAGCTGCTATCGCTGCTGGTGACAAAGAAGCTGCTCAGGCAAATCTTCTGGTTGCTATCTCAGAGATTAACAAGGCTGCTTCAAAGGGCGTTTACCACAAGAACAATGCTTCTCGTAAAGTATCACGTCTTACAGCCGCTGTCAACAAGATGGCTTAATCTGACTCATATATATTTTTATAATTGATTACATATGTAAGGCTGCACATATATAATCAAAACCGTCAAAAAAACAGAACCTATTGAGGTTCTGTTTTTTTGTGTAATAATTCCGGCATCCAAATCGCAATACCTACGGTATGTTTTGACTCACTGCATTCCTGCGCGTCACATACCATCTACCGACTCAATGATATTAACAACACTTCCACTGCCACTACATCCGATGCCTGACTCGTCTTTAATTTATAGTCAGTATCCTGACAGGCTTCCATGATCTTCTTCAGTTCCTGTTCTGAATAATTCCGGCACTGTTCCGCATATTTCTTCACCGACCATGACGGAATGCCTAGCACCGATGCCGTATCTGCATAATTTTTATTCTCGGCAAGACACATCTTTGTTTTTAATAACAGATCATACTGTCTGGCGATCAAAAACAAAATCCGCATCGCAGGCTCCCTGTTTTCAAGCAGCTCATGATACAGGTGAAGTGCACGATCCTGCTGCTTTCTGGATATGGCATCGATCATCTCAAATATATGTCCCTCCGAATTGCCAACACAGAGAGCTTCCACATCGGATACCGTTACATCCTCCCTGTCTACCGTATAGCTTATCAGCTTATCAATCTCATTCTTGATCGAATTCATATCTGATCCGGTATGCTCGATCAGGGAACGGATCGCATCATCGGTTATCCGTTTTCCTTCTCCCTTGAACATTCCTTTAACCCATACAGCAAGCGTCTTCTCATTTGGTGTTTCAAAGCACAGAGCTTCTCCCAGCTTATCAACGGTTTTATATAATTTATTTCTCTTATCAACTTCTGACTCAACAAACAGGATCAGCGAAGTATCCGGCAGCTCTTTGATCCGCTCCGCAAATTCCTCACAGCTCTTTTTAAACAATCCGGTTCCTTCTGCCAGCACCACACGCCGGTCAGCGAAGAATGGCATTGTCTCACAGAAGCCTATGATCTCCATCGGGTCGATCTTCTCTCCTGCAAACTTTGCAAAGTTCATATTGTCCTCACGGTCTGTTACCGCCGAAAGCAATTTGTCTCTGTACTGGTTCACAAGATATGTTTCATCTCCGTATAACAGATATACCGGAGCATAGCTTTCATTCTTTATATGCTCGTTGATAACCGCCATTGCATCCTTACCGCTCTGTTTTTTTCCTGCTGCCATAGCTATGTCTCCTTTCTTTCCTGTTCCAGTCCATTATGCCAAATACCGATTTGATTTTCAACACCTGTCTATGATATTCTTCCGTAATACAGATGGTCACGCCATGTTCCAAATGCTTTTGTTACCAGTCCCAGTGCAAAGCCTACCAGAACCGCTGCCATGACTGTTCCGATTCCCACACTGCCAACACTATGTATTGCGATCAAACATGTAACTAACGATATGATAACCATACTGCAGTCAAATCCGATCTTAACCTTTGGAAATGCAATACCGGTGATCGCTGATACTGCCTGCATCGCTCCCTCTCCTGCAAGCGGCATAATATTTGCCGGCAGATAGAAGAAGATTCCGACAGCGATCAGAACAACACTGATCAGCATCATTCCCAGTCGTATCAACATATTATCGGTAGATGGCAGCAACGCCACAAGTGAATTACATAAAGTTGTAAATTTTCCAAATATAATTCCAACTACAATCTGACACAGATTGATCCATTTAAAATTTTTCCGTAATAACAGGATCTGCAGCAAAACCAGCACAACATGAAACAGGATAGTTGCGTTTCCCATCTCCATACCAAATACACAGGTAATCGTATATGGGATCGAGCTTACCGGCGATACCCCAAGGTTTGATTTTACCGATACGGCTATTCCTGCCGTCATGATAAATAAGCCTCCCAGATATGCCACCAGCCGGATTCCCAATCGATCTTTCCACTTCATTTTCTCTCACCTTTCTCTTTCTGACTTTAAACCACAAAAAAAATCTGGTATCATACATCTACCAGACTTTTATCTACTGATCTATTGTAAGAAATGGCACTGGCGAAGTCAAGCGGCTTTGCGTATAGTTTGTGAGATATTACCAAATCCAGACCGAAATTCAGACCGTGATTTCGATCTGATTATCCTCGATACCTAGAACACAGCTCTCATAATATCCATCACCTGTCACCCGTGGTCCGCTGACAACTTTATATCCGTCCTCTTCCAGTCTTTTCGTCAATGCATCGACTTTCTCTCTGCTTCCAACTGAAAAAGCGAGATGAATATACCCTGTTCGTGCCAGCTCTTTTCTCACATTGGATACCCGTGGTTTCTGCATGATCTCCAGTCTTGCTCCATCCTCAAAGCTTAAAAAATACGACTGAAACTCTGTTTTCGGATTATAATACTGTTCTCCCGCAGCAGCATCAAAATACTTTATAAAAAATTCTTTTGTCTTTTCCAGATCCTCTACATACATTGCAACATGTTCGATCCGCATCTCTGATATCCTCCTGTTTTCTATGTACTTAAAAAAAATAACCTAAATATAAAATTTATCCAATCCGGATTATCCGGGTTGTCAATTCAACTCTTTTCTGTTATAGTAGCAAAGGTTTTTGAGAATATCAAATACCAAAATCTAAAATTCGATTTTCAAATGGAGGTGAATTTTCATGGATAGCTGCGATCGTATTGGACGAAGTAAAATATGCGATGTTAGGATAAGGAAGCATAAATGGATGTGGCTGTCTATGAAGCTCCGATAACCCCATCTTATATTGTTGTGTGCCTTTTCATACATCGCATCAGACGATCCTGACCATCCGGTCTTCACACTGAGACGATGTATTTTTATGCCTGAAAACAGGCAGGAAGGAGGTCACAATGACAAAAATCACAGTATTTAAAAAAGATTATGTAACAGAACTCGTAAAAATCATTCGTAATGCAAAGAACGCACAGGTATTGCAGAAGCATTTGGCAAACTATCACGACAAAGATGTCGCAGAAGCAATCACACGGCTAAACGAAACAGAACGAATCCGCCTGTACACTATGATCGGCACCCCACGGCTTGCAGAAATTTTCTCCTATCTGGATGATGCCAAGCCATATCTGGATGAACTGTCACTCGATAAAGCCGCAAGAGTCATATCTGATATGGATGCAGATGATGCTCTGGATATTCTGGATGAATTCTCTGACGAACAACAGCAGGAAATGGTTGCCCGGCTGGACGACGACTCCCGGAGAGATGTAAAGAAACTGCTTTCTTATGAGGATGACGAGATCGGAAGCTGTATGACGAACAATTATATCTGTATTCCTGACACGCTGTCTATCCGTGAAGCTATGAGCGCACTGGTTCGGCAGGCAGGAGAACATGATAATATCTCGACGATCTATACCACCGACCGGGCTGGTCAGTTTTCCGGTGCTATCGATCTGAAAGATCTGATCATCGCACGAGAAAATGACCATTTGTCAAATATTATCAGCCACTCCTATCCATCTGTCTATGAGCATGTGAAGATTGCTGACTGTATCGAAGATCTTACCGATTATGAAGAAGATTCCATCCCTGTTTTATCCGAAAATGGAACCATCGCCGGTATCCTGACTGCAAATGACATCGTAGAACTGGTTGATAATGCCATGGGTGATGACTATGCCAAACTCGCCGGTCTTACATCTGAAGAAGATCTGAACGAGCCTACCTTTACCAGCATGAAAAAACGTCTGCCATGGCTCATCATCCTTCTGTTCCTTGGCATGGCGGTATCCTCTGTGGTCGGAATGTTTGAATCCGTTGTTGCGGTACTTCCAATCGTAATATGCTTCCAGTCCCTTGTCCTTGATATGGCTGGAAATGTCGGCACACAGTCCCTCGCTGTTACGATCCGTGTACTTATGGACGAAGACCTGAGTACTAAAAAGAAGCTTTCCCTTCTTATCAAAGAAATGAAGATCGGCTTCTTAAATGGTGCAAGCCTTGGAATCATGGCACTCCTGTTTTTAGGAATCTATATCCACTATTTTAAGAAATATATATGGGCATCTGCATTCCTGATCTCTGGCTGTGTCGGCATCTCGCTGATCGTTGCAATGGTGATCTCAAGCTTTGTCGGAACTATCATTCCTATGTTCTTCCACAAGATCCATATTGATCCTGCGGTTGCTTCCGGTCCACTCATTACAACGGTCAATGATCTGGTTGCCGTGATCACCTACTACGGACTGGCAATGGTATTTTTGATCAATATTTTTCATATTTAGGTTTTGAATCTTCATCGTTCCGGCAAAAGACAGGTTGTTTTCTATAACAGAAATCACTTCTCTTTTGCCAGAACTTTTTTACACCAGGTTTTTGTTCCACATTTTGGACATTTCAAATATCTTGTTGAAATCATATGCATTCCCATTGTATATGCACCAAAGGTCGGAACAAACAGCTCATTGCAATGACGGCATTTGTAATAACCGATGGTGCGCTCACCTTCCATCGCAACCATAAGTCCACAACCAAATATAACACATGCGATCACTATCAGTAATATCTTAACCAGTACTGCGATCACCTCTGTATACACTGCAACAACCATGATCAATGTAATAAATGATATCGTTGCAATTAAACCCGTTATAATTGTAGGAATTAATTTCTTCTTGTTTTCTTCTCTTTCTTTAATCATATTCACCATATTTTCCTCCGCTTTCTTTTGATATTCTTCCTCAGACACTCTTGCACCGGACAACAGTTCATTTACCGTAATGTCCAGTTCCTTACATAAAGGTAATAACAGAGACACTTCCGGGAATCCCTTTCCACATTCCCATTTAGAAACTGTTTTATCACTGATATTCAGTTTTTCTGCAAGCTGCTTCTGTGTACAACCTTTTCTTTTTCTTTCTGCTGCAATAAACCTGCCTATACTGATCTGATCCATATCTGCCTCCTTTCTGACCAGATTATTACATACCTGCATCCGGCATCATACCCATAAAGCGTAGAAAATGGTGAATTTCTGCGGATTCTACGCACTGTAGAGTGTAGTTTGCCGTTTCTTTATACTAATTATATCATGTGCTTCGCACATTCTATGCATTCCGCAAAATCAGCATCCTTGCGAGCAAATAATTTTGCGTTCATTATATCAAATGTGTCATTTATCCGAAATAATATTCTGCCACTTGCTCTATTCTTTCCATTCCGATAGGACAAGCACTGGTTTCATATGTCATAATTAAATTAATAGATGGTATTATTCCATTATCACAATATGTTTTTATTTTCCTGCAGGCATGACTCGCATATTCTGGATTGTCCATCATACCGAAATGTTCCCAATAATAATACTCTCCTGTTTTTGGATGTCGAATCGTAAAATCCGGATACATTACTATCCCATCCAGCACCAACTGATTTTCATATCGAAATGGTATTCTTTCCCGAAATAAAACATTATCGATCATTGCTTCTGATTTAGAACGAAGATACTTGCCCTGCGTCCCTTTTATATTCAAATTCTCCGGATATTTCTTATTTGTTTCATATTCTTCTGTCATCCATGCTTCTAAATTTTCTGAATGCGGTCCAAATGCCTTTCCCAGCAATTCAATGTAACCATCATTTTCCAATAACATATCAGATGCATTATTTTCCTTTTGCACTTTTCTTATATATGCATTACATGCTTCAAGCTCGCACATTAAATCCTGTTTTCTTAACATATAATACTTTTTCATAGCAAGTTTTTCAGCCAAGAGTCTCTCTTTCTTTGGCAGATATATCGGCTTTCCTGCACTCTTCAAATACCACTTATATCCTTTTCCATTTTTGGCACATATTAATTCTTCTTTCGGAAATGTTTTCTCTAATATCTCTATCTTCTGTATTTCTTTTTTCAATTTGACGATTCTCTTTATTATTATATCTTTAATCATACGCATTCTCCTCGTTTCTTTTATGTTCTTTTTCTGCAATATTTTTATTGGTATAATTTCCATTTTTATTTGTTAATACCCCCTGAAAACACTTCTCCCATGGTATCAGGCTATTTCCCCACTTTGCATACCCTTCTGCTCATCCTGTTTGTGGTATATTGTCTAATTTTCTTTATCCATACCCTTGTTCAATCCGCTGTAGCGGGTATTATATTAGCTTGCTTTCTTCCATACCCCTTGCACCGCCATTAGCCTTGGTATAACAGTCCATTTTCTTGAATAATACCCAAAATTCTTCTTTCATCGATGGTATTATCCAAATCTTTTCTCTCATATACCCATTATTTCATTTGGGGCTTGGTATCAATCCTTAATTTTATCCTCCGTACCCTGAAATCTTCATGAACCGTTCCAGATGTGCGTTTGGTATCAATGCTTAATTTTATCCTCCGTACCCATGAAGCATAATTTTCCCTGCCCGTATCTGCAAAATTACAGCGCCACTGCTGTCAGTACGGTAAACCTCTGCACCGGCAGCCTGCAGTCTCTCCAGCGTTTCTTTATGTGGGTGACCATACCGGTTCTTTTTTCCACAACTGATCACCGCATACTGCGGCTTTATATCTTGAAGAAACGGCTCCGAGGTTGCATATCTGGAGCCATGATGCCCTGTTTTTAAAACATCAACCGCACCCAATCTTCCAGTCTCTGTCATCTGCTGTTCTGCTTTTTCCCCTGCATCGCCTGTAAACAGAAGATGAAAGGAATCGATACTTGCCTGCAGCACAAGAGAGGCTTCATTTGCATCTGCGTGAACATCCGATTCTCCCGGATATATGCATGCGATCCGAAATATCCCGGAAGCTCCGGCTTCCGGTTCAGAAAATATGCTACCCGCATCCATATATAAAACCTCAGTTCCATGCTGTTCTGCCTGATTGATCAGTTCCAGTAGCCCCTCCCGGTCGCCATATTCCGCCACAACAAGATTCCGGATCCGAATCCCGGTATGCTCCAGCTCATATAATTCCTGAAGCCCGGATATATGATCTTTATCCCCATGTGTTATAAAAACATAATCCAGTTCTGCCATCCCATAATACCGAAGAGCAGGAAGCAAAACATATTCTCCTACCTTCTTATTATCCGATGAACCACAATCGATCATAATATTCGTTCCCTGTTCCGTCCGGATCAGTATACCATCCCCCTGCCCGACATCCAGAAAAGCAACCGTAAATGGACGGTCGAGCACGCTTCCTGCATATATACAGAATATCAGCACGACAAAAATCTCTGCGATCCCATACCGGATTTTTCTGTGTTTCCGTTCCTTTATCGTCTGCTGATCACACTTTTCTTCCACTGCCTGATTTCTACGGACCTGCCATTTTGACTTTTTTACGATTTTTCGAGTCTGTTTGCCTTCCGTTCTGTTTCCTCTATCTGCTCTCATCCTGGTCATAAAATATAAGGATATTAGTAACGCAATATAATAACCCACCACCAGCTTCACCGGAATATGTCCGATATTGATACAGGCTCCGGGAAGCTGTTCCATCCCCTGACACAACATTTCATATAACCACAAAATCCCCTTCACCGGAATCGTAAGCCATCCGGCCGCCTGAAGTGACATGCAGCCACAGATAACCGTTCCGATCCCACCGGTCAGGACGACCGATACACATGGCACAACGATCAGATTTAATAAAATACCATACAATGGAAACTGGTAATAATAGTAGACGATCACCGGCAAGGTCGCCAGAAAGGTTGCCATGCTGACAGTAAGCGACTGCCGGATTTTCTCCCCTGCACCAAATATGTGTTGTAACACCGTCCCTGCACCAAGCTTATTGATTAGGTCGGCACTTCCCCTTTTGCTAAATACCCGTTGTAACACCGGCACGATCACAGCTATCCCGATTATCGCTGCAAATGAAAGCTGAAATCCGGCATCTAATACAACATAAGGATTTATCACCGACATCCATACCCCGGCAATTCCTGTTGAGGTCAGAAGATCCACCGAACGCCCAATGGCTTTCCCAAATAACAGGAGCCCCATCATAATGATTGCCCGCATCGTTGATCCTGCAAGTCCGGTCATCTGTCCATACAGAATAACCAGAATACTGCATCCAATTCCCGCACTCCAGTAGGAAACTCCCCATTTTCGCATACGCCGATACAAGGTCATACCAATGATCGCAATATGTAATGCCGATATTGCAAGAATATGTGCAATACCATTCAACTGATACATCCGTTTCACATCACCGTCCATCCCCTGCCGTTCACCCAGAAGCATCGCCCGAATCACAGATGCATCCTCCTCGCCGTATAAGTTACCAATTACATCTGATATCCGTTTTCGGAGCTTCCGAAGCCCCGCCCGTATATGCGAGTACTGTTTTCCTGTTTTCTGCAGCTCTGCATCTGAAAGTATAAGAAAGATCCCCTGGCTCCTGTAGTATCGATATGCATCAAAGGCTCCCGGATTTCCCGCATGCTCCGGCTGTTCAAATCTGCCGGCAAATACTGCCTCCTGTCCCGGATACAAGGTTATACCTTTCTCCACATACACAAGCAGCTTCATATTTTCATGAAACCCAGTCCATTCTTCACCGGACATTCCTCTTGCATCCACGATCTTAATAAAGACCTGCTGCCTGTTTTCCGTTTCCTTTATCTCGTATATCGTTCCGGAAATTGTTCCGGAACAACCGTTCAGCCGGGAAGCATATTGTTCCTGCTCATGCAATATGTTGATATTCATATACCCCATTCCGGCAAACAGCACATATATGAGAATTCCGACAGTTACTCTTACTGTTCGTTTTACATCCACACTCTGCTTTGTCTGTCTTCGCCTGTCCGACATCCGTATTTTTTCATCCCAGCCGGACTCTTCTTTCTGTTTTTGCTGTTTTTGCCTTTTTCCCTGTTTTTGCCCTTTTTCTCCCGTAAACAGAAAAAAGGCTGCAACTATCATTGCAGCCAAAGTAAACCACCTGCTGCCAGCAATCGCCTCCGCCTCTCCAAGCATAAATGCACATGCGGCCCAAAATAGTGGTCTTTTTATTTTCTTTTCCTCCGCTATCTGTCAGTACCTGTCTAATTACACATTGAATAATTCGCTGTGTATGTCTCTGAGAAATCCAAATTCTCTCCATATACTAGATCCTGACTGCCTTCTACCTCAAATACAACACCATCCACATCTGACAGCTCTGTCAGAGAATCAACCAGCGAATAAATGATCACTTTGTCATCATAATCACCGACATGATCCAAAAAGGTCTTGCTGAAATTAACATAACACACCCGATCCAACACATAGATATCAAGAATATCTACATCTTTATCGATCGGACTCTTCCATTCCTGGGAATTCCGAAGTGCTTCCATGATCTGTTCCTCCGGTGCTTTGTAAGACAACGCATCAATCTCCGTCGTCTGCTTATCCAGCCGTTTTCCGGTATTATCCGGCGTATAGATCGTCACAGAATAAGAAGCCTCCATAAAATTATCACCGATCGTTGAAAATGATTCCGCATTGTAAACACTTGTATCTACCTTCTTCTCTCCAATCAGATCCGACAATTCAAATGAAACCCCTGAAATACCATTTACCTGACACAGGGTTTTTGTAAATGCCATTTTACACAACAGGATCTGATAATTCTCTGCGGTATCATAATCCAGATTGAACATGATCGTTACCAGTCCTTTTCCATCATAAGAATATCGCTGATAGGTCATTCCATCTGCAACCGGAATCTTATAAAGCTGCTCGTCTTCTGTTGATATCAACAGATTCATCAGCTTATCTATCACATTTTCCGTTGATTCCAACTGATCGATCTTCGTATCATAGACAGAAAACTCTGTCCATTTCTGATTCATATAATATACGGAATATGTCTGCATCCCGGCATCCGTACCGGTATCTGTTCTCTGACTCTCCGCATGTCCACTTTTCCCACATCCGGTCATAGACAGCAGCGCCACAACTAACAGCATCCCGCTTATAATATGCATGATCCGTTTCTCCATCTTCTGCTCCTTTATTTCACATAGTTCATCGGAACACGTACTGTAAATGTAGTTCCCTTTCCAGGCTCACTGTACACATTTATAATACCCTTATGCATAACGATAATATTCTTTGAGATTGCAAGTCCAAGACCGGTCCCTCCGGTATCCCTGCTTCTCGCCTTATCTACTCTGTAGAAACGTTCGAATATATGCTCTACACAATCCTCCGGAATACCAACACCGGAATCGGCAACCTTAATATACAGATTCTTATGATCGGCATTCAGGGATACGCGGATCCATCCGCCATCCACATTATATTTGATTCCATTTTCGATCAGATTGGAGATTGCCAGCGTAAACTTCACCTTATCAATATCAGCTTCCACTTCCCGGAAGCTTTCAAATGTGATCTCAATGCTTCTCTTTTCTGCCAGAGGCGTCAACCGTTTCAGAATAACCTCCATCAGCTCATTGATATCCACCCGCTCGATATTCAGGCTGTCTGATCCCTTATCTGTCTTGACCAGCGTCAGCAGATCACTGATGATCTGCGCTTCACGGTCAATCTCTAAAACAATATCGTTCATGAATTCCCGGTACATCTCAACCGGAACATTATCCTGCATCAAGATCGATTCTGATAAAACCTTCATTGAAGTAATCGGTGTTTTCAGCTCATGTGATACATTTGATACAAATTCCTGCCGGGATTCCTCCAACAACTGCGATTTGGCAAATATCCCATTCATATTGTCAACAACGCTCCCAGCTTCTCGCCATAAACCATCCGATGAAATCTGTCCCAGAAATCCATCCTTCATATTTACAAGTTGACTCTTGATCTTTCTGGTATCACGAACCGCCATATAAGAAATGAAAAATGCTGTCAGCACCCCGATCACCATAAAAATACAGATCAAGATATTGGCACGGTATGACAAATATCCTCTTTCGTTTTTCATGCTTTCCAGACTGACTGCGATCACAGCTACATCATCAATATAACCTTCCCGGTTCACCACAGGAAACATATACTCAATGTAGGACTGTTCCCGTACCAGCCGTTCGTCTCTGTCTCCCTTCATGATCTCATAGATATCATTATTCATGATATAGGTATCCTTCAACAGACGAAAGCTGTCATAGGCTACCCTGTAATCAGTATCTACGATCATAACTCTGGCAGACAGGCTGTACGCCAGAGTGTTCATACCATGAAAAGTCTTGCTTGTACCTTCTGTTCCCGAATTAATATCATTGATCAGATATTCCAGATTTTTTGCGTTTTCCTGCAACAGTGTTTCACAATCACTATATCTCTGATTCCACATCAACTGCAGCAGAACCGTTTTCATACTGATTGAGATCAGATAAAAACCTGCCATGATCATTACAAAGATAACAACCTGAAGACTGATCCTCCGCCTGCTGTTTTTCCAGATATTTTTATTCTTATTTTCTACATTTTCATCTTTACTTTTTTCCATTCCAAAAAAATCCAGTAAGATAGGAATGCTTTACGCATTCCCTGTCTCATCATCCTTTAAAATAGTAGCCAACGCCCCATTTTGTATGAATATACACCGGCTCACCCGGATTCTCCTCAATCTTCTCACGAAGTCTTCTTACATGAACATCCACAGTTCTGGCATCTCCCGGATATGTACTGCCCCAGATCGTATCTAACAGTTCATTTCTGGAATAAACCTTATTCGGATGCGCCATCAGAAGCTCCAGCAAATCGAATTCTTTTGCTGTCAGATTCAGTTCCTTTCCATGAACAAATACACGGCGGCTATCCAATTCTACCTTCATGCCATTGATTTCTAAAATATTTACCGGTTTTACAGGCTCTGCCTTTTTTCCGCTTCTTCTTAAGATAGCTTTGATCCTTGCCTTTACCTCCAGTATGTTAAATGGTTTGGTGATATAATCATCTGCACCATATTCAAGACCCATGATCTTATCCATATCCTCACCCTTGGCCGTCAGCATAATGATCGGAACATTGGAAAATTCACGCACCATCTGACATACTTCAATTCCGGTATAAACCGGGATCATGATGTCTAACAGAACGATATCATAATCATTGTTTTTGATCTTCTCAAACGCCTCTCCGCCATCATATGCCACGTCTACTTCCATATCATCCTGTTCCAGACTGAATTTCAGACCTTTCACGATCAGTTTCTCATCATCTACGACCAATACCTTTTTCATACCAGATTTCCACCTTTCCTTTGTTTCTATATCTCTACCGACCCACGCAAATATCGTTTTTTATCTTCTGAAATAAATTCTCTCCGATACCATTCACATTCATAATATCTTCTGTTTTTTCAAATGCACCCTGTGTCTCTCTGTAAGTTATGATATTCTCCGCCTTTGCTTCACCAATCCCGGACAATGACATCAGTTCCTCTTTCCCGGCAGTATTGATATTCACTGCTCCCGCTTCCATTGTCTGTCCGTTCGTTTCTGTTTCCGGATCCTGCCAGCGTTCCGGCTGCTCCTGCACCTCTTTCTCCGTCGGAAAATAAATCCTCTGTCCATCCTCGATAAAGTCTGCAAGATTTACCACCTGCTCCGCAGCATTCTCTGCAAATCCGCCTGCTGCAAGAAGTGCATCATTGATCCTTGCACCTATCGGGAGTTCATATACTCCTTCTTGTTTTACTGCCCCACAGACAAATACACAAATTCCTGTGTCTTTTATAGCTTCTGTGTCTATTATGGCTTCTGTGTCTTCCTGATCTCTTTCTGTAACAGTACCTGCCACGGCGTCTTCGGCATATGCCGTATCATTCTGTGAACCGGTATTCTGCTCTGTCGTCTCAAGTATCATGCCATTTTTCCGGCATCCGACCAGAGTAATCCCGGACAACAACATCCATCCGGCAAGTCCTGCATATAACAGTTTTTTCTTTATTATCATACCTGCATACCTCCTTGATATGCCGGTACACTCATGCACACCCCCATTTTAACGAACTTCGATTCCTTTTACAATAGCAAAATAGAAAAAGACCAGTCATGCGGCATCCGATTTTTCTCGTTATCGGTGCACAGCTCCGGTCTTTTTCTGTTTTACTTTTAACTTTTCATTGAATGTGCTTCTTAGAATAATGGCTCTTTTAAGATTGCAGTACCAATACCCTTCTGAGTAAAGAACTCAAGAAGCAGGCAATGCTTCAGGCGGCCATCCAAAATATGGACTCTTGATACACCATTTTCCATGGCTGTGATACAGTTATTAAGCTTTGGAAGCATACCACCGCCGACAACACCTTTCTCAATGATATCCTTTGCCTCGTGGATGTCCATTTCTGAGATCAGGGTAGACTTATCTGTCGGATCGATAAATACACCTTCAATATCTGTTAAGAATACCAGCTTTTCCGCCTTTAATGCTGTTGCAACAGCACATGCAGCATCATCAGCATTAATATTATAATCCTCATATTCTTCACTGACACCGATAGGAGCGATAACAGGTATAAAATCCTGATCGACCAGTGCATCGATCACCTCTGTATCAACCTTTGTGATCTCGCCTACATAACCGATATCTTTTCCGCCCGGCAGACGCTTCTTAACGGTGAACAGTCCACCATCCTTTCCACTGATACCCACAGCCTTTAAACCAACCTTCTGCATCATGCTGACAAGACTCTTATTTACCTTGGATAATACCATCTCAGCAAGCTCCATTGTCTCACCGTCTGTTACACGAAGTCCATTGATAAATTCAGGCTCTTTTCCAATCTTTTCTACCCATTTGCTGATCTCCTTACCGCCACCATGCACGATAACCGGTTTCAGTCCAACCAGCTTTAATAATGCAACATCTTCGATCACATTGTATTTCAGATTCTCATCCAACATAGCACTTCCGCCATATTTTACAACAATTGTTTTCCCCTGAAATTTCTTAATATAAGGCAAAGCCTCGATCAGTGTCTGTGCTTTTGATATTACCTGATCTACTGTATAATCTCCCTTTACCATCTTATTTACTTCCTCACTTTCTATACTCTGCATTTATCTTGATATATTCATATGTAAGGTCACAGCCCCACGCAGAAGCTGTCTCTGTACCGGCATGCATATCCGCATAAAAACATACCTGATCCGGCGACAGGATCTCCGTTGCTCTTTCTTCATCATAATCGGTACAAACCCCATTTTCAACTATTTTTAAGGAACCGGCCTCACTGGATATTATGATATCTACCTTATATGGGTCAAATGCGATCCCGCTCTGTCCCATCGCGCACACCAGACGTCCCCAGTTCGCATCCGAGCCGTATACGGCGCATTTTACAAGGTTTGAGGTCACCACGGATTTTGCAAGCTTTCTTGCGCCCTCCTTGGATTCCGCCCCTGCTACCTGTACCTGAAACATCCTCGTCGTTCCCTCTCCGTCCGCTGCGATCAGCTTCACGAAGTAGGTGTTGATATATCGAAGCGCCTCCACAAATGCCGGATAATCCGCATCCGTTTCAAGCAGCTCATCATTTTCTGCCATGCCATTTGCAAATATCATAACAGTGTCATTCGTTGAAGTATCCCCATCGACAGATAACATATTATAAGTGTCTATGACATCATTTCTCAGTGTTTTCTGCAATAACTCCTGACTGATATTCAGATCCGTTGTCAGGAATCCAAGCACCGTTCCAAGATTCGGATTGATCATACCGGAACCTTTGCACATGCCTCCGACGGTAATTGTCTTCCCTTTGATCTGCAGCTTTACCGCGATCTCTTTCTTATATACATCGGTCGTCATAATGGCTTCCGCCGCATGACTTCCACTTTCCAAATCATCGGAAAGCATCCCTGAAAGTTCGCGGATTCCATGCGCGATCGTCTCCATCGGAAGCCTTATACCTATTACTCCGGTCGAAGCAACCGCAACCTGATCAACCGGTACCTGAAGTTCTGCTGCCACAAGCTCTGCCATATGCGCCACATCAACATCTCCTGCTTCTCCGGTACACGCATTTGCCACTCCACTGTTTACAACCAGTGCCTGACATAAGCCGATATCGTCACATAATGCTTTGTCCCACATAACAGGTGCAGCCTTGACTACATTCTGTGTAAATACTCCAGCTGTCTTCGCCGGACACTTGCTGACTAGTAATGCCATGTCTTTTTTCTTTTTATTTTTTCTTACTCCGGCGTGCATACCTGCTGCCAGAAATCCGATTGGAGCTGTCACTCCGCCGGAAATGATCTCCATACCGATCACCGCCTTATATCATCTGTTCTTCCACGATATCCGATGCCGTTACTCTTTATGGGAATACCGGAGCCATCAGCAGTCCTTCTTCTTCCGGAAGTCCAAACATAATATTCATATTCTGAACTGCCTGACCGGCTGCTCCCTTTACCAGATTATCAAGTGCTCCCATTGCAATGATACGTCCGGTTCTTTCATCAATCTTAAAGTTGACATCTACATAATTGCTGCCCTCTACCCAACGTGTCTCCGGACATACATCCTTGTCAAGAACACGGACAAATCTCTCGTTTGCATAATATTTGTCATATGCAGCACGAACAGTATCGTAATCTACCTTTTCTTTTAATGAAGCATATGCCGTAACCAGAATACCACGATTCATCGGAACCAGATGTGGTGTGAAATTGATCATGATCGGACTGCCGTATGCATATCCCAGCTGTTCTTCGATCTCCGGTGTATGGCGATGAGTCGTTACTCCATATGCCTTAATGCTTTCATTTACCTCACAGAACAGGTTCGGGATCTTTGCTCCTCGTCCTGCTCCTGATGTACCGGACTTAGCATCTACAATGATCGTATTCGGATCGATCAGCTTCTCTTTTACAAGCGGATATAAGGAAAGAATGGAGCAGGTTGTATAACAGCCCGGATTTGCCAGAAGTCTGCATCCCTTTACCTTATCTCTGTTGATCTCACACAGACCATATACGGCCTCGTCGATAAATTCCGGACTCTTATGCTCGATCTTGTACCACTTCTCGTAAGTAGCAACATCCTTAATTCTGAAATCCGCACTCAGATCAATGATCTTAACCTTTGATAAAATATCCTCATTTACAAGAGAAGAACATAAGCCCTGTGGAGTTGCCGTGAAAATAACATCTACCTTCTCAGCCAGCTCATCCATATTCTCGCCCAGACAGGTTGCATCCACGATCTGAAACATATTTCCAAATACTTCGTAATATTTCTTATCTATAAAACTTCTGGAACCATACCAGACAATTTCCACATCCTTATGTCCAAGAAGAATTCTTACTATTTCCTGACCGGCATATCCGGTTGAACCAATAATTCCTGCCTTTATCATATCTTACTCCAATCTGCTGCAACCGGTCATTTTCCGTTACAGCCATCGTCCTATTTGTATTTCTACACATTCACTTATCTTACTCTCTGCATTTTCTTCCGTCAACCGCTTTCATAGGAAAATACAGTTCGTATAATCTTCCATGATTATACAGTTATTATGCATAATATTCAAGCATTAATTAATAAATATACAAAAAATTATTTTGATATTTATTTTTTTATTCCATTTTTAATATGTCCGTATACTTTCTTTCTGTTTTGAAAACTGATTTTACATTCAAAAAACTCTTGTACAAACACATTTTTACGCATTTCACACAAATGTTAAAGCCGGCAGGACAGAATGTTTTTCTGTCTGCCGGCTTTATGCATATTATGTATATTTTATGTATAATATTAATCCAATGCTTCCTTCTGAGGTACGGTTACTGTCGCTTCATAGCAGGAGAAGACCTCCTCTACGCGCTCCTGATCCGGTTTCTTTGTGATCAGACTGACGATCGGAACAAGGATCAATCCACCGATCATCGCTGCTGCACCACAGTTTACAGGTGACTGTAACGCCTGTGGAAAACTAAATAACTGCCATGTATTACTGATAAAGTTCAGTGTCATGATGCCTACGCCCCAGATAAAACTAACAAGGCAGGCTGCCACTGTCGTGCGTTTCCAGTACAGACCATATAAAAACGGAGCCAGACAGGCACCTGCGATCGCACCCCATGAAATACCCATAAGCTGTGCGATAAATGCCACCTTGCTGGAATACTGAATGACTGCAATGACCGCCGATAATGCGATAAATACTACCAGCATGATCCGCATTGTAAGGACCTGCTTCTTCTCTGACATTTTCGGTGCGATCGATGCTTTGATAAAGTCGATCGTAAGTGTGGAGCTTGAGGTCAGAACCAATGAAGATAAGGTAGACATCGAAGCAGATAATACAAGGATAACCACCAGTCCCATCAATACTTCCGGAAGATTCTCAAGCAGGTGTGGAATGATCGCATCAAATCCTTCTGTTGCTACATCCGTCTCGGTCAGACGTCCAAAACCACCAAGGAAATAACATCCTCCGGCTACGATCGTTGCAAATAAAGTAGATACGATCGTTCCAGTCTTGATTGATTTCTCATCTTTGATCGCATAAAATTTTTGGATCATCTGAGGAAGGCCCCATGTTCCAAGTGAGGTTAATATGACAACACATACCAGATTGAAGATATCCGGTCCAAGGAAGGATGCAAATACACCCGGTGTATCCGAAACCGCCGGATCATTTACACGAGCCAGCTTGTCTAACGCACCTGTAAGTCCGCCTCTCTCGTTTAATACTGCATAGATAACTGCTACTATACCAACCAGCATGATCAGTCCCTGAATAAAGTCATTGATCGCTGTCGCCATATACCCGCCAACAATTACATAGATACCGGTAAGAACTGCCATAGCAACAACACAGATCTTGTAATCAATGTCGAACGCCATTCCAAACAATCTGGAAAGACCGTTATACAATGAAGCCGTATATGGGATCAAGAATATGAATATGATCCAGGAAGAAATGATCTTCATGGATTTGCTGTTATATCTTCTCTCAAAGAATTCCGGCATTGTTCTGGAATCCAGCTTCTGCGTGATCAGTCTGGTTCTTCTGCCAAGCACTACCCATGCAAGCAGAGACCCAAGGATTGCATTTCCAATTCCGATCCATGTGGATGCAATTCCGTATTTCCATCCAAACTGTCCTGCATATCCAATAAAAATAACTGCCGAAAAATAGGACGTACCATATGCAAATGCTGTAAGCCATGGGCCTACGCTTCTTCCTCCCAGTACAAATCCGTTCACATCTGTGGCCTGTTTTCTTGCATAAAATCCTACACCGATCATTATGCCAAAGAATACAACAAGCATAATCACTTTAATAACCATGTCGACCTCCCGTCACTTCTCATTTTTGTATTCGCAGAATTTTACAGTCAACTTTCCACCAACAATAGCGCATCTTATAATTTCTGATTTTCGAATTCTGACATAATCCGGCTCATTTTGCTTTATTGCGTTGAAGTCAAGCGGCTTTAAAGTTCTACGTTTTAAACCACAAAATAGATTATATTGGATACATCCATTTTCGTCAATATAAAAAACGACTTCCTTGCAGATATTTTTTCAGCTTTCGCCAAATATTTCATTCTGCTGTTCAGAAGTCGTTTTTCCAATCTGTTTTTAGCACTTCATAAACCTGCTGCATAGATCCAAATTCATATCATTACTTTGGATCTATGCTGTTTGCGCTCGATCTTCACATTAATGTGTCTTCTCATATGCCAACACTTTTTCTGCAATCGTATCCATGAGTTCTTCTACGGAAAGTCCCTCGGCTTTTACCGTGATCTGTGCATATTTTTCATACAATAAGATTCTCTCGTTATAAAGATCCTTTAAAGTCTGACCATCCTTTAACACTACGCCACGCCGTTTTACATTTTCCAGTCTGGAAGCGATCACTCCATATGGAAGCTCGATATATACTACAATATCATTTTTTACATAATGCTGCATGGCTTCATCACAGTATACGACACTTCCTCCGGTTGCAATAACCGTATTCTTTAAGTCAATTTCTTTGTTTACATCATTTTCTATCTGAAGGAACCCATCATCTCCATATTCTGCGATCAGCTCACGAAGCAGCTTACCATGCTTCTTCTGGATCAACACATCTGCATCTACAAAATCAAATCCAAGAACCTTGGCAAGTACCACACCGATCGTACTCTTTCCACAACCAGGCATTCCGATCAAAACTATATTTTTCATCTTCTTTCTCCATTCTCTGTATTTTAATTTTCTATATTATCCTAATCTTTTCATTTGTTCTCTGTATTCATTACTTCTAATTTAATCCCATTTCTGTTTATTCAAGGATTTTTATTATTACTTGTGTCATATACATCCCATAACGCGAAGGACATATACCCATACCGTTATCGTGACCGATGAAAACAGGGTTGTCAGCACGATCGTATTTGATGACAGGACTTCATCATTATTCATATTCTTAGCCATGATATAACAGGTTACCGTGGACGGTGAGCCTGTCATGATCAGGATTGCTGCCAATTCACTCGGTGCAAACCCAAGCTTAACCGCAATCGGCATATAGATCAAAGGAAATATGACTAGCTTCATAAGAGCTGCTGTAACCGCAGGCTTCATTTTCTCCAGTGCTGCTTTTGTATTAAAACCTGCTCCTATGGCGATCAATGCGATCGGAGTCGCCGTCTGTGCGATATAATTGATCGTCTTCATCGGTATCGCAGGAATCGGAATATTCAATAATGAAAACGGAACTCCGAGCACGATGCCGATTATGATCGGATTCTTTAAAATATTAATGCATGCCGTTTTGATTCCGTCTGCACCATGGATATTATCTCTGCCCCCAAAGGTCAGCATAATAACGGACAGGATATTGAACAATGGTACCGCCGCAACGATCATAAGCGGAGCCATCCCTGAGCTTCCACAGATATTTTCTACAAAGGCAATTCCAAGCACCGCCGCGCTTCCTCTTGCCGATGCCTGCGCAAACGCTCCGACCATCGTCTTATCCCGGCAATATATCTTTGCAAAGCACCATGCACATGCAAACATAATAAAAGTTCCGAAGAAACAAAACGCCACAAATTTCATATTTACGTCTTTTAATACCGAGGTTGTTGCGATATCCCGAAACAAAAGCACCGGAAGGGATACCTTAAACACATATTTATTTGCTATATTTGCAAATTCATCATTGATCAGCCCAATCCGTTTCAGAAACCACCCCAACAGAATCACCAGAAAGATCGGCACTGTCGCATTTATACTAAATAAAAAATCACTCATTCCATTCTCTCTTTTCTTAATTAAACTGTCGCAGCCCTTACTATAGCACAGCTTGTTACCCGATTCAATTTTTATCCGATTTTTTTAAAAGATCTATATGCAACAGATACATACCTGCCAGATCTCGAAAACTTTAAATTCATGCTAAAATGTATGAGATTATCATCAGTCCATATATAATATTCAAAAAAATAAATACTGGAAAGTGGCTTAAAACCTAAGGAAATCCGCTTTGCCAAAAAAAATGCAAAAAAAAATAAAATTTATTGTTGACATCAAAGGGGTGTTTATGTATAATATGTCTTGCGTCAGAGATATGACGAACATAAAAAAACGACAAACACTTTGTTCCGGGGTGTGGCTCAGCTTGGCTAGAGCGCTTGATTTGGGATCAAGAGGTCGCAGGTTCGAATCCTGTCACCCCGACTTAGATAATCATAAATCTAAACACTGTTAAGCAATCATGCGGGTGTAGTTCAATGGTAGAACACTAGCCTTCCAAGCTAGATACGTGGGTTCGATTCCCATCACCCGCTCTTTATTTTCGCTAATATTTATAGCGGGAATTTAAAATGTGTCCGTAGCTCAGCTGGATAGAGCAACGGCCTTCTAAGCCGTGGGTCGGGGGTTCGAATCCCTTCGGGCACATTTATTTGTTTCATTCTGTGGCACTACTGCTGTTCCATATGGATGTTTCACTTATATGGTGGGTATGGCGCAGTTGGCTAGCGCGCCAGATTGTGGCTCTGGAGGCCGAGGGTTCGAGTCCCTCTATCCACCCTTTTCTTTATCGCATATTAAGCGATGCTTTTGGGTTATCGCCAAGCGGTAAGGCACAGGACTTTGACTCCTGCATTCGCTGGTTCGAATCCAGCTAGCCCAGTCAAAAACTTAATTTATATGGGCCATTAGCTCAGGCGGTAGAGCACTTGACTTTTAATCAAGTTGTCCGGGGTTCGAGTCCCCGATGGCTCATTAAAATTTCAGATATAATTTTATATCTGATTTTTTTATATCTACTCTTCTATTCTTTTATTCTATTATATATAGAAGAAACTCTGCGGATATGGCGGAATTGGCAGACGCGCTAGATTTAGGTTCTAGTGTCAACAGACGTGCAGGTTCAACTCCTGTTATCCGCATCAAAAAAGGCAATCATAATCGATTGCCTTTTTCTTTTATCTGATATTCTGTTACTAATTATTCAAAATTACACAGGACATCTCCATATTATACTCTCTTGTAAATCCATCATCATCATACAACTGATAACTGCTTCCCGCATACCCAAGTAACTGTAGCTTCTTCGTATCAATATCCGCAACGCACTCGGCAAAGTCAGCAAGAGGAATGCATTTTCCTTTCCGAATAAATAAAATCACTTCATTCAACGGCACTTCTACAAAATGATGTCCTTTTTTCATCTCGGTCTGTTCAATATCACCCTCAGCCTTGAAACGGACAAGCATCATATCCTCCGGCAGATAAACATATCTTCCGATTGCATTCTGTGTATATACCGGTGCGATCATGATCTCATTACCAAGCATAAGCTGGTCTTCTACATTTACCGCCATACGATCTTCCGGATATTCAAATGCAAGCGGTTTGAACATCATTTCATCATTTAAAGCAGCCTTCATATATTCACTGTAAATATATGGAAGCAACCGATAACGAACACCTATGATATGTCTGAAATCTTCAATCTGCTCAAACTGATAGCACTCCTGCTCTCTTGTGCCAAGGCATGCATGATTACGCATCAGCGGTGTAAATACACCAAGTGCGAGCCATCTGAGCAAAAGATCTCTGGTCGTATTACAGCCAAATCCGCCCAGATCTGCTCCTGTATATAAGAAACCACACATATTTAATGATGGAAGCATTTTCAGATTCAATAGGATATGGGACCACCAGGATTTATTATCTCCAGTCCAGATACCACCATAACGATGCATTCCGATATAAGATGATCTGGAAAACAACAGGCATCTTTTCTCCGGACAGATTTCCCGAAGTGCTTCACCTGCTGCCCGCGTCATATTATAACCGAAAAGGTTATGTACCTGATCATGACGCACCATCTTTCCATTCATATTATGATACATCGAAGCATAGTCTTTGGCATTATTAGCCAGATCTGCTACCATATCCCGAATTCCCCAGACATCATCCACGGATTCTTCTTTATCAATAAATTCCCGCATTGCCTCTTTTACTTCACAAACGCCTTCCGGTGTATAAAAAATTGCTGGTTCGTTCATATCATTCCAGAAGCCTTCAATTCCTGCATCTGTAAGAAGCTTATATTTCCCGCCAAACCATTTTCTCGCTTCCGGATTCAATACATCCGGAAAATGTGTGTATCCCGGCCATACAGCTGCAACAAAATCACTTCCGTCCTCTCTTTTACAGAAATAATTGTTTGCTACGCCTTCTTCATACACATCATATCCTTCTTCAATCTTCACTCCCGCATCAATAATCGGGATCAAGCGTATATTTTCTTTTTTCAACTCTTCTACATATTCAGAAAAATCACCAAATGCTTCATTTATCGTAAAGTCTTTATAATGATCCATATAATCGATATCCATGTATACCATGTCGATTGGAATATGATTCTCCCTGTATTTCTTCACAACATAAGCAAAATCTTCCGGTGTCTTATAACCCCAACGGCTCTGTCCAAAACCGAAAGCAAACTTTGGAGCAATATAACTTTTTCCTATCATTTGTCTGAATTGTTTTACAATATCATATATACTTTCGCCTGTGATCACATAAAGATCCAAATCTGCTTTATCGCAGAAAATATGAAGTTCATCCATCTTAGTATATCCGATATCAAATACCAGCGAAGACGGATAATCTATGTACAATCCAAATGTTCTCTCGCCGGATATAACAACAAAATTATGAGATGCATATAAAGAATAAACATCCTCATGATGATTCGGAATATCTGTATTATTGCTTATATATTTATATCCTCTTTTGTTGATTCCACGATTTGCTTCACCAAGTCCATATACTGCATCCTCTGCTTTCATATCATAAAGAAATGAAAAGCCATCATCCAGATTTACTGTTCCAACTTCAGGCATACCTTCCGATGCCTCAAATGACGCAACAACCGATTCTGTAAAAAACGGATTACCATATGTGTATTTTTTTATCATTCTCATTCCCTCTTTTCCTTTTTATTTGGTATATAATTTATTATACCTGATAATGTTATTATATTATCTTTCCATTCGTTTTTCTTACATTATTTTTATAAATTTGTTGCACAATATTGACTTATTAATTTCTTCCCCTCGTCATCCTATGTCATTCACTTTTTTCCCAAAAATCAACCGGTTCGAAATCCAGCAGTTTCGCAAGAAAACCACATTCCTCCAGATCCTTCTGAATATTATCCAGGATATCTTCTGAATCTGCCTGTACCGTGTGATAATGGTAATTGTCGGTTATCTTAAGAAGCGGCGATGATTTTCCACTGCTCAAGGTCTTTACATATTCATAAATATCTTTTCTGGTTTTTATGTTCATCGGAGCTTTTACAACTCCATAAATCTTATGATATACAAATACATCCAGAATCCTGCCGCCATTATCTACGATGATCTGTAATTCTTTCTCTATCTCTTCCGCAGTATGACGCACCTTGAATATTCGTTCACATTTTCCCGGCTTTAATAACACATATCCCCGGTTTGTTGAAACAATATTATTGTCAGCCGCACGAAGCAGGGCAATATCCTGTACGATCACCTGCCTGCTCACACTGAGCCTCTTTGCCATCTCCGCCCCCGCGATCGGCTCTTTACTCTTCGCAAGCATCGACAACAGTTTTTCCCGTCTTTCAACTCCTGTCATGTTCTTCCTCCCAATCTTATCATCCATTAGCCCATTCTATTTTTCATGTAAACCTTCCCTGCACCCAAAGGCACCAGAAATTTTGTTACAATATTCAGTTAGATTCTATGAAGATTTTTCAGAGAAATATCCATGATCGGAGCGGAATGTGTCAGTGCTCCACTTGATATATAATCAACACCAAGGTTCTTCAATCGCTCGATATTTTCTGCTGTTACATTACCTGATACCTCGATCTCTGCCTTGCCATCAATGATACCGATTGCTTCTTTTAACATTTCATCTGACATATTATCCAGCATGATAATATCTGCTCCGGCTTCAACAGCCTCCTTTACCATATCCAGATTCTCAACCTCGACTTCGATCTTTCTGACAAACGGTGCATATTCCTTTGCCATACGGATTGCCTCTTTCACTCCGCCGGCTGCACCTATATGGTTATCCTTCAGAAGGACTCCATCCGAAAGATTGTATCTGTGATTATGTCCACCACCAACACGAACTGCATATTTTTCAAAAATACGATTATTCGGTGTCGTCTTTCTGGTATCAAGCAACTGGATCCTGCTTCCCGCAAGAAGTCCTGCAACCTTATGTGTATATGTAGCAATACCGCTCATCCTCTGCAGATAATTCAGTGCTGTCCGTTCTCCCGATAACAATACACGGATATCCCCGGTTACAACTCCCATCAACTGTCCTGCCTTTACCTCATCGCCATCCTTGCAATAGAATTCTGTCACGGTTGTATCATCTAATAGTTCAAACACTCTCTTAAACACCTGTAAACCACAGATGATTCCATCCTGCTTGCAGATCAACTCTACCTTTCCCATGCATGTCTCCGGCATAACGGAATTTGTTGATACATCCTCACTTGTAATATCTTCTTTTAATGCTCCAAGAATAAAAGGGTCTACATTTAATTTTAAAGTAATCTGATCGTACATAATATCCTCCTGAATGATTTTTCTATGCTTCCTGTCTGTGCAGGTCTTTTTCGTTTTCCCTTGCAATCTCAGCCTTAAGCAGTGCCTTATATTCTGCTGCCAGCTTCTTCTTATCCGTATAATCGTCTTCCCTGTAAGAGATGTCTTCCATCTTTGTACGGTCGAACTGCTCAGTCATTTCCTTTGCTGCCCGCTTGGCAAATACCAGGCTCTCAAGAAGCGAATTGCTTGCCAGACGATTCTTGCCGTGAACTCCGTTACATGCAGTCTCTCCGATCGCATACAACTGATCCATCGATGTCTTACTGGACAAATCCACCTTGATACCGCCCATGAAATAATGCTGTGCCGGCACAACCGGTATGCATTCTGTATACACATCATATCCCATTTCTTTGCAATGCTCAACGATATTCGGGAAATGTTCTTCTAATTCTTTTCTATCAATCACAGTCATATCTTCCCAGACATAATCTGTCCCGTCCTTCTCCATCTGTTTGCGAATCTCAATTGTCAGCAGATCTCTCGGAAGAAGTTCATTTACAAACCGCTCATGATTCTTGTTATAGAGCAGCGCCCCCTCGCCACGAACCGATTCCGAGATCAGAAAACTCCTGTCCTCCGGCTCTTTGCTATATAAGGTTGTCGGATGAATCTGGACATAGTTCACATGCTCTGTCTCAATCCCATGCTTTAATGCGATCGCAACGGCATCTCCGGTCAGGTGTCTGAAATTAGTCGAATGTCTGTAAATACCACCAATTCCCCCACAAGCAAGCATGGTATAGTTGGCCATGATCGGGAAAATCTTATTCTCCGCATCCCTTGCCACCACACCGTAACAGCAATTATCCTTACACAGGATATCCACCATGGTTACATGTTCGTAGATCGTCACATTCGAAAGCTTCTCTACATTGCGGAGCAGGGCACTTGTGATCTCTTTTCCTGTTACATCCTCATGAAAAATGATACGGTGATGACTATGTGCTCCTTCCTTTGTATAGCTGAAACTGCCATCCGGCTCCCGATGGAAATCCGCTCCATACTTTACGAGATCGTTTACAACATCGACCGATGAACGTATCATGACTTCTACACTCTTTGGATTATTCTCATAATGTCCCGCCTTCATGGTGTCTTCAAAATAACTGTCATAGTCATCTTCTGATTTCAGCATACACATGCCACCCTGTGCCAGGAAGGAATCACTGTGTTCTACGATATCCTTTGTTATGATCGTTATCTGTTTATCACTGGGGAGATTCAATGCAGCATATAAACCTGCGCATCCACTTCCAACAATTAAAATATCTGTCTTCATATTGTTTCTCCAACTGTATTTATTTGTTTCTTCTTATTATAAAAAAGCGTTGCCTTAGTATACCACGTTCTGTTGCATATGACAATATAGTATTTTACACCACTTTACATGTGTCTTGTCAGTTATAAAACAAAAATAAGAAGTAAGATTTGGCATCGAAGCACATGTACCTTTATTTCGCAAGACGCTTCCGCTCTGTTTCTCCCTTTTCCACAAAATTTCCACTAACTATAAATGAATACTTTTCATATATCTTTTTAGATAAAAATAACCGAATTAGCTCTTTATAATTCAAAAAACTAATCCGGTTATTTTACTCACTTTGATTCAGCTCAAATTTTTGATTATTCAGCGTCTGCTACAGGCTCTGCTGCCGGTGCTTCTGCTGTCTCGGCAGGCTGCTCTGCCGGTGCTTCTTCCTCGTCATCATCGTCATCATCGAAGAAGTCGTCATCAAAATCATCATCAAAATCATCATCAAAATCATCAAGAAAATCAGGTGTCAGGTATGAATATACTGCATATGCAATACCTGCGATCGCTGCTACTGCACCGATGATCGCAAGGATCACAAATACAACACCTTTTGCCTTTTCTTCTGTTGGTTCGCTTTTTACTAAGATTACATCATTATTTTTCATTATAAACTACCACCCTTTCATTTAGTTTCTGTATGCCGTCATTATAGCATACTCTTTTTTCTATTTCTATATTATCTTGGAATTATTATAATTTCTTTATTCTTCCAGACGCTTTAATTTTGCAAAGGAAGCAAACATTTTTCTTGTACCGCCACGATCGAAATCTACCGTCACCTCATAATCTCTGCCGCCCTTTACAAGCTGCGTTACAGTTCCATTTCCAAATTTCATATGACGCACCCGATCACCTTCTCCATAGTCGAGAACCAGTTCCCGGTTCACGGTAAATTCTTTGCCAAATGATGGTTTGGTCGATGGTGTTATACTGATCGGCTCTTTCTTTGCCTTACTGTAGCTGCTGTATGGATTCGATGAAGAATATCCGGAACCTGTTTGCGACGATTTTCCATGATATGAGCCTTTTCCATATCCTGACTGTCCGCTGCTACCATACCTATTTCCGGTATATCCGGTGTCTGCAAACTGCCGTTCTTCCATCCGTTTTACATGCCTTGTAATATCACCGGAATCCTGGAACAGCAGCGGCGGAATCTCTTTAATAAATCTGGAGATGTCATTGCAGTTTCTACTTCCATGCAGCATACGGTTTCTTGCACAGGACAGATACAGCTTCTTCATCGCTCTTGTAATTCCTACATAGCAAAGTCTGCGTTCTTCTTCCAGCGCATCTTCATCATCCGAATTGATCGCCATCGCACTTGGGAAGATTCGCTCTTCCATGCCACATAAGAATACATATGGGAACTCCAGTCCCTTTGAACCATGGATCGTCATTAATTTAACCATATTATCATCATCGGACATTTTATCGGTCTCCGAAACCAGCGCGATATCCTCCAGAAAATCTGCCAGTGTCGCTTCCTCATAATCGGTTTCAAACTGAACCACACGGTTTCTTAACTCATCGATATTCTCAAGTCTCGCCATCGATTCATCCGTATGCTCCGCGATCAGTTCATCTTCATATCCGGTATCCTCCAGAATACGGTCAAATAATGTACTGAGTGGTTCCTGCTCCTCTATTATCCCCCGAAATCCATCGATCAATTCCACAAAGCTGGAAATTTTTGCAACCGAACGCTGTAATCCCGGAACTTGCTCTATGATCTGCATGGCTTCCATCAGTGTCATATCATTTGCAGCGGCAAATGCGGCCACCTTATCAACGGTAGCATCACCGATTCCACGCTTTGGTACATTGATGATTCGTCTGAGATAGGTATCGTCTGTAGAGTTATTTACAACCTTCAGATATGCCATTATATCTTTAATTTCTTTTCGTTCATAGAAATTCTGACCACCGTAGACCCGATGTGGTATTCCTCGCATAACCAGCTTCTCACCAAGGATACGAGACTGTGCATTCGTACGATATAGTAAAGCAATGTCTTTATACTGTGCACCATTTGCTGTCAGACGGATGATCTCATTTACGACACGATCCGCCTCCATGTATTCATCCTCACTCTGATTAAATACAAGCTTCTCGCCATCTCCCTGATCTGTCCAGAGGGCTTTATCCTTTCTTCCTTCGTTATGCTTGATCACCGCATTTGCAGCCGCCAGAATATTTCCACAGGAACGATAATTCTGTTCCAGCTTCACGACCTTCGCATCCGGATATTCCTTTTCAAAATTCAAAATATTCGTAATATTGGCACCACGGAATTTGTAGATTGACTGGTCATCATCACCAACGACACAAAGGTTTCTGTATTTGGAAGCAAGCTGCTTCACCATCAGAAACTGTATGTGGTTTGTATCCTGATACTCATCCACCATAATATAACGAAATCTGTCCTGATATAATTCCAGTACATCCGGATTATGTTCAAAAAGCTCAACCACCTTGTAGATCAGATCATCAAAATCAAATGCATTGAATTTACGGAGTCGCTTCATATACTCGGAATATACGGTTGCCGTCTGTGTCTTCACAAAATCTGTCGCATTCATCTTCGCATACTGATCCGGTGAAATATACCGTTCCTTTGCATTTGATATCTCCGCCAGGAACATCTTCTCCGGATACTTCTTCGGATCGATCTTCAATTCCTTCAGAATATTCTTGACCGCAGATTTCTGGTCATCCGAATCATAGATATTAAAATTTGTTGCATAACCGAGCCTGTCTGAAAACCGTCGCAGAATCCGTACACATAACGAATGAAAGGTGCTGACCCATACTCGTTCAGCACCCTCTCCAACAATGTTATTTACTCTGTCTCTCATTTCGGCTGCGGCTTTATTTGTAAATGTTATCGCAAGGATATTATATGGATTCACTCCGATCTCATCCATCAGATACGCTACCCGGTGGGTGATTACTCTGGTCTTTCCTGATCCGGCACCTGCCAATATCAGAAGCGGTCCATCGACATGTCTGCATGCCAGATCCTGCATGTCATTTAATCCAGCCATCGCTTTTGTACTCCTTTATATCAGCTTTGTTCCGCAATTACCACAGAACTTTGCTCCATTTGTAGGGGTTCCGCAGTTCGGACAGAACTTAGGAGCCGTACCATTTCCGGTTGGAGCTGCCTGCTGATTCATCTGTCCGTTCATGTTGTTCTGCAGATTACCGGTCATCTGATTTGCCATCATCATACCCATCTGCATTCCCATCATACCGCTGGCAACATCTGCCATATTGGTTCCACCTTTTCCGTTGGAATTTGCAAGTGCATCTACCATCTTCACCTGCTGGAACCGTCCCATGTCACCAAGCATCGTATACTCAGCAGCCTGATCTGCACGTTTTGATATATTCTCAGGATATGTAAATTCGCTGATTCTGAAATCTGTCATGGTCAGACCGATCTTGATCAGTTCCATATCCAGATCTTCTAAAATACCCTTTGCAATATCCGTTGCATTTGCCATCAGATTGAATACGTCACCGCCGACCTTTGTGATCCATTTGATCAACAGTCCATCTAAGATTCCCTTAATACGGTCTCTGACATCATCCACTGTAAAGATTGCCTTTACCCCGGCGATTCTCTCGATCAACACATTGTAATCATCAATCTTAAATGAAAACTTACCATTTGACCGTACAGGAAGTCCGCCCGGAAGTCCCGGTGCCTGTAAACGGATCGGTGAACTGGTTCCCCAGTTACAGGTAAACTCTTTCGTATTGATGAACAGAACCTCTGCACGAAGTCCTGAGTTGAAACCAAACTTAAATCCCTTTAATGTAGAAAGGAATGGAATGATATCCGAATCAATCGTATAACTTCCTGATTCTGTGAAGATACCTTCTACCGCACCGTTATACAGGAAAATCGCATCCTGTCCCGGTTTAATGATAAGTCTGGAATCTTTCTTTATCTCTCGATTTGTCCATTTCCAGAAGAGCAGGTCATCTCTGTATTCTTCCCACTCAACTACATTGGCAAACTGATTTGAAAATAATCCCATCTGTTTCCTCCTATGAAAGTCCCATCTTTGCCTTTAATGCTGCAAGTTCATCTGAAACTGCTGATGATGGTTCTGCATCGTATTTACTCATCAGATCATCTGTCTCATCCTTGCCGCTGGCATTTAATTCTGCCATTGCATTTGCCTTGTCAAGCATCGCATCAGCCTTTGCTTCCATTCTGTCAAATGCTGAGATCGTTCCGGCTGTATCCGTTACGCTTCCCATCATCTTATTCATCTTCTCCTGCGTCTTTGCAACCTGAACCTTCGCCTTGATGGCGTCCTTTCTGTTGTTCAGATCCATGATATCCTTTGTCAGCTTATCATGCATCTCTTTCATCTTTGCTGCATTTCCGGCTGCCATATCATATGACTGCTGTAAAGACGTTCTCTTGGATGCTAACTGGTTCTTCTTCTCTAAGAACTTCATGGCATCTGCTTCATTTCCTGCAAGGAGTGCCTTCTCTGCATAGTTCTGCATCTTGGCAATATCTGCATCGCAGTCATCGAGTGCACGTTTGCATCTGGTCTCATCTGCCATAACAGTTGCTGTCTCTGATTTTACGTTTCTAAGATCTTCCTGTAAGTCTCTGAGATACTGGTCGATCATCTTCTCCGGATCCTCTGCCTTATCAAGCATAGCGTTGATGTTTGCTGACATAATGTCTTTAAATCTTTTTAAAATCCCCATAAATAATTACCTCCTGTATATATTTACACTTTATGGTTTCTTGTTTTTCGTGCTCACAAACCCATAATATCATAACAGGCGTACGCTCCGCAACGCCTGAATCATGAATTAAATGTAAAGTATCACGCTTCTGTTCTTAGGTGGCTTTAAAGTTCATCGTCAAGGCTCTTATGGATGTTTCCACCGATCCGGAACTCCGGAATCTTCTTAGAAGATCCTTCTGCTGTCTTTCCTGCAACCCCTGCATCCGTAATTGATTCCTCTAACGGCACAGGTGTCCGATCCTCAAATAATGACTTTTTCTTTTCTTCCTTTAATTCATTCGCAATCTCAAATGCTGAATCCACAACCTCATCATGCAAAATATCATCATGAAGCTTCACCGGCTGTCTGGATGGTTTTACCTTGATCGGATCTTCCTTCTTATCCTCAAAATCAAATTCCCACTGAACCATCTCATTTTCTTCTGCCTGCTTCTTCGTCTTCTGTTCTTCTTCCTCAAACCGGTTCTTCTCATAGTACAGTTCATTTGCAAGGAGCTGGCTGATCTCTAAGATATCGGCATACCGTTCCTGCTTTTTCATATCCAGAAGTCCATCCATCAGCTCTCGCTTATTCTGCTCAATGACATCGGATTTCTGTCTGAGGGAATCCAGCACACGGTCGGTTTCCTCGCTGATCATATTATATGCCTGACGTACCGATTCATTGATCTCCATAAGCATCTCATTCGTATAAATGATCGATGCCGCATAGATCTCATTTGCTGTCCGAAGTGCCATCTTATCTTTCTTGTTCAGATCCTTTACCTGCCTCTGGACATAGAGCGGATTCGGCTTGCTCATTCGGATCCGGCTTGCAGATTCTTCTGCCTCTACGATAATGTCCTCGGCTTCTTTATTCGCATCCTTTATGATCTTGCCACGCTTATCCGTGATCTCATGATACGCTTTTAATTCTATATCTATCGTCTTTTTCAGATCTTCTATCATTTCCAGCATTTCTTCTTTATTTACAAGAACCTTTCCTGCTGCAAATGGAACATTCTGTCCGTCCTCAATCAATACCTGCATCTTATCAAGCAGTTGTTTTGCTTTTCCTTTTTCCATGTCTATTACTTCCTCCAACTATGGCTTTATAGGATTTTATTTACAGATCCGGTTTCTTATCATCTCTTGGAATACCTAAGAAATCCTGGATCAGATGTCTGCTGAAAAGCCTTCCTTCTTCACTTTCAAAATACCGCTCCGGGTGCCACTGAAACGCAAGAATACTCATGGTTGGTGACACAAATGCCTCAACCGATCCATTTTCTTCATCTACAACCAACGGATAAAACATTGTTGAAAGGTTTTCCAGATATACACAATCACTGTGAAAATTATTTATCTTTATATATCGATCCGATTTACAGATTTTTGCCATATGGTCAACACCTCGCGGTCTTGGCACTACAAACGGTGCAGAATATGAGATCTTTCCTCCAAAAAGAGCATTCAGATGCTGCATACCTCTGCATACCCCGATGATCGGTATCTCATTCTCCACACAGTACATAATGAGCCGTTCCTCCATCGCATCCCGATGCGGCTGCAGCTCTGCCTTATGCGGTTCTACATAATATTTCGGGTGAAGCGTACCGCCACCCGTTACGATCAGTACGTCAATCGGATCTTCAAATAAGGCTTCAAAATCTCTGGTGAAATTCGACACCGGATGAAGTCTTATTCCCATGCTTTCATAAAATTCCGTATAGGCAGCTTCCAGAACATCCGTGGATTTTCCATACATATTCTGACCTTCGCGTTGTGTTATCAGTGCGTGAAGCATACGCCTATTCCTCCTTCAGTATCTTTCCATTTTTACAATCAAGTGTCAGTTTGTCAAGTCCTGTTACATAATTATAAATAACGTCGCCACATCCAATAGCCGCCGGAATATTGAATTCCGCACATCGAATCGCCATATGGGATGCAACACCACCATACTTCGTAATAAAGCCCCGGATTCCTTTTGCAAAGATCCAGTCATAGCCGGGGTCTGCTTTCGGGATCACTACGATCTTATCTGCAACATCAACCGCTCCGGCATCATCACGCTTCGATTCCTCATCCTCCAATACGACAACTGCTCCGGTCACGATCTCCGAGGTAATAAAATTCGGTCTAGCCTCTACCATCTCGATATATTCCAACTGTTGCTTATTGCAGATCACATCCGGCAGGATCAGGTCAGAAGCATCTGTATATGCTTTCCGGTTCTCTGTGATCACCTGTTCCCATATCCTTCGGATCTCCGTTTCTGGTTTATGATACACTGCAATTATATCATCTACTGTGAGATATGCCATATCTTCTTTTGAAAAATTCAACATTTCTCCAATATTGATCAGAATATCGATCGCCAGACTTAAGGATTTTGTAAATTCAAATTTAAAATATTCCCGTTCTTCCATGGAATCCTTTAAGAATTCCACAAATTTCTTTGCATCAACATCAAAGCCGATATCGGAAAGTGCCTGTTCTACCTTCTCCGGATCAAGCGGTGTATGCTTTAACCGCTCAATCCTCTGTCTCTGCTTCTTTGCTGTCTCACTTGCCTTGGAGCTGTCAAAATCCTGTTCCGCATACGTCTCACAGGTGATATCGTAAGTGCCGGAACGAAGATGCCCGTATTTCTCATCAAAGGCTGCCCTGGTAATCCGTCCTTCTGCAAAATCCTGAAAATCCGAATCGTACTCCGATGCTACTGTGTAGATTGACATCATAAAGTCATCAATCTCACGGCTCGTAAAATATCCCTTTGCACTAAGCGACCTGCAAAGAGCCTTTGAGATAAATGCAAGTCTTGCCTGTCTTGCAAATTTCGGTGTTCCATACTGTTTGATACTCTCGATCAATTCTATAAAATAACGGATGGAAGTATTCACATCTTTTGCTGCCATCAGCCAGTTATTCCTGATATTCTCCCGATGCACCTTCAGCCCATTTAATGAACGGATATCCTGCATCCGATTCTGCCTGAAATTACAGATTACATGATCCGTCAGACGAAACAGACTGCCCGACAGATCCTGAATCTCTCCCTTCGTAAATCCATACTCTAATAATTCCTGTAACCGATCCTCCGTTGTAAAATCATAATTGGAAAATACTACCTCAAATTCAATCTTATCATGTGCTGTTATATCCGATAAAATCTTCCGGTCGTAAAATGCCAAAAGTTTTTTCACCATGTCCTCATCTAAATCCGCAGGCATCAGACACAGAAATGACTTCCGCAAGGATATATATGGTTTATTTCCGACCCTGTACATCAGATCACCGTCCACCACACGATATCCTATAGTGGTAAGTCCTTGATTCCATGCAGCCTTCGTTATGATCTCTCTGTAAAGGGAGAAATCAAGCGGATGCGGATTTACCCCTATGATCTCTGCCGGATTCCAGAATGCCATATCGGATAAGATTGCCTGTTTCTCATACAACAGATCACTGAGTTTTTGATACTGCTGTTTTATCTTGTTTATCAATTCTCCAAATATACGATCATTCTTTGCTCTGTCTTCTTTGTAGTCAGATGGATTTTCCAGCTTCTTAATACAGGCCGCAAGCGGACGCACCTGAAAGATCGTAACTATCAGATCTGCTCCAACTGCAAATTCCACATCGAGTGGATACTCCGGAAAGATGTCTTCTAATTCCCTCATGGCTGTGACCAGAACACCCCAGCGCTCCGGGAGAGATGAACTCTCTGCTGTCCTTGCAATATAGATCGTCTTTCCTCCGCTTCCACTGGTTACCGCATCGGTCGAATCTTCATCATATGAGATTGCATAATACAGTCTTCCTGATTTGATCTCTCTGGAGAAGATAACTCCGCTGCTGATGATAGATTTCGTCTGCGTCTGGATCAACACCTGTTCATTCCTGATATCTGGCAGATCTTTTTTATAGGAATCAAATACTGTCTCAACCGCATGACATACAGCATCGCGATCATCAGCATCGACATCCAATATACTGTCATAATGACCCGCATTTGATGTCTCGGAGGAATCTTCATTGGAACAGGAGCTTCGAACAACAATCGTCTGTCCCTTAAACTGTGATTGAATATCGGCAAGGATCTGTTTCCGGTTCTCACCATACATTTTCCCGGTTACGATCATAAGGTCTTCTATTCTCGATTTTGTTATTCTGTTTTTCAAATAATCTAATGTATCTGCTTTTGTCAAAACCATGAAAAAATCACCTTCTACAACAAAACTGCACCTTAGCAGACCATATCATCTATACTAAAGTGCAGTATATTTTTTCTCTTTCGAGACACTATTCGTTTTGTTGGCTATTCCGACAGACTTTTGTTTCTTCCAAATCTATCTTCTGTCAGTATTCATTATATAATGAATAAAATAGCTCTTACTGGATCGTTAATAGATCATCAACTGATTTTCTTGGCGGCATCTCCGGTGCAAATACCGGATATCCCATTGCGATAACAGTGGCAACTGTCTGTCCTTCCGGCACACCTACGATCTCTCCAACTTTCTTATCATCAAATACTCCAAGGATAACCGTTCCGATTCCCTTCTCATGTGCTGCAAGACAGAATGTCTGGGCTGCGATACCGGCATCGAACATCTCCCATCCGGCACCTTTGCTTGTACTGAAGCTTCCATCTCTCTCATATCCACAAATACCGTTCTTCTGTGTCACAACCATCAACTGATGTGCTCTGGAAACTGTCTTCTCATTTAATGCAAATCCCATCACGCCTTCTTCTGCGATCTTCTTGATCTTCTCCGGATCAGAAACACTGATGTAACGGATCGTCTGTGTATTCTTCCAGGATGGTGAATAGGATGCGAGTTCTACCAACTCACGGATCACTTCATCCGGAATGATATCCTCTTTGAATTTTCTTACCGACCTTCTTGTCTTAATACATTCTAATGCTTCCATGTTATATCCTCCTGTATTTTTATAAATATCTTTTGTATCTTCTTACATATATCGCAAGTATAACTCACTCAATGTATTCGATAAATCATCTCATTATCTGTTACAGATCACTTACCTGCAAAATATGCATCTATACCATCTGCAATTCCCTTTGCAAGCAGGTTCTGATAATCTGATGTTACAAGCTTCTGGTCTTCTTCTGAATTCGTCATATAACCAATCTCAACGATCGTAACCGGAACCTTACACCAGTTAATTCCACTCATGGAATCTGTCTCCCAGACACCCTCGCTGTTTGCCCCTGTTGCTGCTGCCATTCCGCTTAATACATCGGCAGACAACCGTTTACAGGAATCATAGATATCTGCATTGTATGGATTGTCCTTTGTCTGGCATACCGTCATGACACCACTTGCATTTGTATCTGTGGAACCATTGGCATGGATCCTTATAAATGCATCTGCATTGTCACTATTTGCAAGTTCGGCTCTTGCCGCATTACTGATATCGACATCATTGGATGTACGGATCATCTTCACAGTATAGCCTCTTGCCTCTAATGCACTCTGAAGCTTTAACGCTACCTCAAGATTCAGTTCATATTCCTCTGTACCGGTTGTAACACCTGTATTACCAGCTGAGACTTTTGCTTTCTTATCTTCCGCACCGGGACCTACCGGCTCTGTATCCGTATTCGGCGTTGCCTGATGACCTGCATCAATACAGATCAGCTTGCCTTCGCCAACATTGCTTGTCTCCTGTGTTGATTCTTCTGTGCTGCTGTCATCACCACTGGATGCTGCTCCTTCTGCCTTAACAAATTCCGAATAAACATAATAGGTCTCACCCTTGATCGATACCTTGCTCCATTCATCGTTATACCCGATCCGGTCAAGTTCTACACCATCTGCAAGCTGCATTGCAGGATCTCCATCCGTGGATGGCGCTGTTCTGACATTTACATAATCAGTCGTTGTCACCTTGTCATTTACGATCGTAAATCCTTCTTCATCCACCTGTGCTTCCGTCGTCGCTTCTGTTGTATCCTCTGTGGATGCTACATCTTCAGAAGCTTCTGTTGAACTCTCGGTGGTCGTCTTTTTTCCTGCATCCTTTTTCCCACAGGCTGCAAGTACAAATGCTGAAAGAATGATCATCATACATACAAGTAGTGTTCTGTAAACCTTCTTCATAAGTAACCTCCGTCCATATTTCTATATACTTACCGTTTATTATCGCATAAATACAGCTCTATTTCAACCAAAAAGCGACAAGCAGACGCTTCATGGACTCATAGTCTGACAAATGTGCCATTTCACATGCGGAATGCATAGCAAGTACCGGCATTCCCATATCGACTGCCTTTGCCGGAAGATAGGATGAAACGATCGGACCGAGCGTGGTTCCACCCGGCATTCCTGTCTTATTGACCGTACGCTGAAACGGAACTCCTACATCCTCACAGAGCACCTGAATTACTGCAGCAGCCTCGCTGTCTGTCACATATCGCTGAGATGCGCTGCTCTTTAAGACAACCCCATTTCCAAGCAGTACCCGGTTGACCGGATCGGATTTCTCCTGATAATTCGGATGTGTTCCATGTGCCACATCAAGAGAGATCAAAAATATCTCCGGAAGCAGCTCCTGTATGGTGCGTCCCTCTCCGCTGTCTTTTAAGATACGTTCCGTTATCATCCGAAGCAGTCCGGAATCTGCTCCCTGTTTGGACAGACTTCCGATCTCCTCGTTATCGAAGAATACTCCAATGCTGAGATTCGTATCAGATCCATCTGCTTCCGAAATTCTTTCATCTGGCGATGCAGCTTCTGTTTCCTTACCTTTTTCTTCTTGCCACTTATTGCCGGTCTGTGTAAGAGATTCCAGAATAGCACTAACGGAAGATACATTATCAATTCTCGGTGATGTAAATACGCCACTGTCTCCGATCATTTGGCAGGAATCGCAATTATATAAATACAGATCATAGTCTAATATGTCCGCCTTATCGATCTGAAGCATTTCTGCAACCTCATCTAAAAAGCTATGCGGTTCATCCTTCTTCCAAAGCCCAAATACCGGGATCAGTTCTTTCTGCGGATCTAATTTTGTCTCTGCATCTCCTCGTTTCAGATGCGGTGCAAGACTCGGTATGATCGCAACCGGCTTCTCCGAATCATATAATCGTACCTCCGGATGAAATGCATCACTGCCTTTTACCACTACCTTGCCGGCAAGTCCCAGTGGACGGTCAAACCATGTCTTCATTAACAGTCCGCCATAGGTCTCTATATTCAACATATGATATCCGCCTTTTTCCATATCGGCTGACGGCTTTAACTTCAGCATCGGAAAATCCGTATGGCTGGTTGCTATCCGGATATGCTGCAGCTGCTCTGGCAGATGAAATGCGATCATTACAGAACTGTATGGTCTGACGTAATAATCTGCTCCTGCCTGAAGCTTCCATTTATCCTCTAACTTAAGCTCGGAAAATCCGTGTTCTTTCAGATATTCTTCTCCGTGCTTTACAACATGGAACTGGGTCATTCCGTTTTCTAACATATATTTTAATAAACCTTCCTGTTCCGGTTTTCCTGATGTGCGGTCAACTTCTGTTTTTCTTTTTTCCATATGCTCTGTTCTCCTGTCTTTTTACTCTGTTTTCCATTGTACACCTTTTTAGTTTTTCTTGCTATTTTGTTTTTATGTGTATATAATGTTGTTACACGCTTTAACGCGTTAAATCTCAAAAAGGAGAAACAGCTATGAATGCATTTAAAATTGGTTTTATCGGTCTTGGTCTGATCGGTGGATCGGTGGCAAAATCTATTCACCGTATTTTCCCAAACTATACGATCATCGGCTATGATGTCAACACTGCGACCTTAAAAGAAGCGCAGGAGGATGGCACCTTAGATCATTATACAACAAATATCAGTGACATCGCAGACTGTGATTATATCTTTCTGTGTGCGCCGGTTCATTATAATATTGAATATCTGAAAACTTTAAAACCACTGATCTCTGATTCCTGTATCCTATCTGATGTTGGCAGTGTCAAATCCGATATCTACGATGCTGTAAAGGAACTGGAACTTGGTTCTCATTTCATCGGTGGTCATCCAATGGTCGGATCGGAACGCTCCGGCTACGATGCAGCAACCGACCGTCTGATTGAGAATGCTTATTATTTCATTACTCCATCTCCGGATGCTCCGGCAGACCGCGTGGAGGAATTTATGACATTTATCGGCGATCTGGGTGCTATCCCGATCCGGTATTCCCCGGACGAGCATGATAAGATCACTTCCTATATCAGCCATGTACCGCATGTGATCGCAGCGTCTCTGGTCAATCTGGTACGGCATGCCGATTCTCCGGACGGAATCTTTAAATCTCTGGCAGCCGGAGGTTTTAAAGATATCACACGAATCGCATCCTCAAATCCGGTGGTTTGGGAGCACATTCTCCTCAGCAATCCGAAGAACATCGTGAATGGATTGAAGGAATATATTGAGCTTCTAAATAAAATGATTTATGATATTGAAAGAAATGACGCAAAGGACATCAATGCTTTCTTTGAGTCATCCAGAGAATACCGAGATTCAATCCCGAACAATACAAGCGGTGTTATCCGTATGCAGTATGAACTCTTTGTCGATATCCCGGATGAACCGGGCGCTCTGGCAAAGGTTACGGTACTGCTTGCTGATGCAGGCATCAATCTGAAGAACTTCGGAATCTCCCATAATCGTGAAGACGAGGAAGGCGTTCTACGTTTATCTTTCTACGATACGGATGCATGCCGGAAAGCATTTGACCTTCTTGCAGATGCCGGATACCGTTTATATAACAGATAAGACTACATAAAAAGGAAATGGACGATATAGCTTCCAGACAGGTAACACATTATGATATTTTCCAAAAGAACAGGATTAAAAGGAACCCTTACGATTCCCGGAGATAAATCCATCTCCCACCGTTCGATCATGCTTGGATCACTGGCAGATGGTATAACCGAAGTACATGGATTCTTAAACGGTGCCGACTGCATTTCTTCTATGAACTGCTTCCGCGAAATGGGTGTAACGATCGACCACAATGGGGATACCGTTATCATTCACGGTAAAGGGCTTCATGGTTTGCAGGCTCCGAAAGAAACTCTCGATGTTGGCAACAGCGGAACAACTACCAGACTGATGTCCGGAATTCTTGCGGCACAGAATTTCAAGAGCCGCGTGATCGGTGATGCATCGATCTGCCGCCGCCCAATGAAACGAATCATGACCCCGCTCTCTCTGATGGGCGCTGATATCGTCAGTGAAAATGGAAATGACTGTGCGCCGCTTCTGATCACCGGAAAGCCATTACATGGCATCCACTACGATTCACCGGTTGCTTCGGCACAAGTCAAATCTTGTATTCTTCTTGCCGGTCTGTATGCCGCCGGCGAAACCAGTGTAACCGAACCATATGTATCCAGAAATCATACGGAGCTGATGTTTGATGCTTTCGGTGTCGATATCAAGACCTCCGGCACAACCGCAATTGTAAAACCTGCGGATAAATTATACGGTCAGAAGATCATGATCCCGGGAGACATCTCCTCGGCGGCTTACTTTATCGCAGCCGGACTTATCACACCGGATTCCTGTATCACGATCAAGAATGTGGGTATCAACAATACCCGTGATGGAATATTAGAAGTTGTAAAAATGATGGGCGGTACGATCACCTACGACCGACTGGATCAGCCGGGTGAACCTGCTGCAGACATCACAGTACAGACCTCAGATTTAAAAGGCTGTGTGATCGAAGGCTCCCTGATTCCGAAGCTGATCGACGAGATTCCGATCATCGCCATCATGGCATGCTTTGCAAAGGGACAAACCGTTATCAAAGATGCACAGGAACTGAAGGTGAAGGAATCAAACCGGATCGATGTAATGGTTCAGAATCTTTCTGCGATGGGCGCAGATATTACTGCTACTGATGATGGCATGATCATCCATGGCGGCAAGCCGCTTCACGGTGCTGTCATCGACAGCCACCTCGACCACCGCATCGCCATGAGCTTTGCCATTGCCGGACTTAACGCCGACGGCGACACAGAGATTCTTGGCAGCGACTGCGTAAACATCTCCTACCCGACCTTCTATCAGGATCTCGCCGGATTGAAGTAAACAGGAATAAGCGAATCATTATTAAGCAGGATATGGTTTTTATAAATAAAAAAGCCCTGGCACTGTTATTACACAAGACACTTCCGTTCTAGTCCTTGTGCAGTGGTACATAAGGCTGCACAATACGCAGCCTAAGTACCAGCCTCGGACAAGGCTTGTTTCATAACAGTGCCAGGGCTTTCTTATTTTCTTCTCTTTGTTCCAGCTTAATAATAATTCGCTCATTCAATTTGACTATCAGCATCTCTTAGCTTTGCAAGTTCAAACATGGGCTTGGTGCTGACAATTCGTGCAAACCTCATAACGAAAACTTCGCTTATGTCTTTTGTACATAGCAGGGCAGCAGGATTTTTATTGTAATTTCCTTATATAATATCTTGATATAACTCATCCCAGCGTCCGACGGTT
Source organism: Clostridium sp. AF17-21AC (assembly GCF_003461365.1). Lineage (NCBI taxonomy): Bacteria > Bacillati > Bacillota > Clostridia > Eubacteriales > Clostridiaceae > Clostridium > Clostridium sp. AF17-21AC. The sequence goes on along the minus strand of NZ_QTWY01000010.1, from coordinate 2,028 downwards.
TCAAATCGCTGCAATACAGAAGTTCTGTAAAATACATTGTGACTCATCTGATTGGCGAATTAATTTTGACCTGAAGCTGTGCATAAAAATATTGCCGGGTTGTTATATACACAAGACATTAGTTGTATTTTCGTTATGAGTTTTGCACTAGCTGTCAGCATCAAGCCCATGTCTGAACCCATAAGGGTGAGTTTGGGCGACTGCTGACAAATCAGCGTGCAAACCGAATAGAAAATATACTTGTCTTTGTATATAACAATCCCGGCAGTATTTATGTGCAGCTCAGGTCATAACTAAATATCAACCAGATGAGCGCAAGGTATTTTACAGAATCAACATAGCATCGCCGAAGGAGAAGAAACGATAGCGTTCTTCCACTGCTACCTTATAAGCTTCGAGAATCTTCTCGCGGCTGTAAAGAGCTGATACCAGCATCAACAACGTGGATTCCGGCAGATGGAAGTTCGTGATCAATCCATCGATGGCTTTGAACTTATAACCCGGATAAATGAAGATATCTGTCCAACCGCTACAGGCACGAAGCATACCATTCTCATCGGCTACTGTTTCCAGCGTTCTCGTACTGGTCGTTCCAACTGCAATGATTCGACCGCCATTTTTCTTTGTCTCATTGATCGTTTCTGCTGCTTTCTCATCGATCACATAGAATTCCGAATGCATATGATGATCCAGAATGTTATCTTCTTTTACCGGACGGAATGTTCCAAGTCCGACATGAAGCGTCACATGTGCGATCTTGATGCCTTTGGTCTTGATCTCCTCTAGAAGCTCCTTTGTAAAATGAAGTCCGGCTGTCGGTGCTGCCGCAGAACCTTCATGCTCTGCATAGACCGTCTGATAACGGTTCTTGTCTTCCAGTTTATGTGTGATATATGGCGGAAGCGGCATTTGTCCAAGTTCATCCAAAATCTCCTCAAAGATTCCCTCATATTCAAACCGAACGATACGATTTCCTTCTTCCACAATATCAATGACTTCACCAACCAGTTTACCGCCACCAAAGATGATCCTTGCACCAACTCTGGCTTTCTTTCCCGGTTTTACAAGTGTCTCCCAGGTACAGTCATCCAAGCGCTTCAATAACAGTACCTCGATAGCTGCCCCGGTTCCTTCTTTCTCGCCGATCAGTCTGGCAGGAATCACCTTTGTATCATTAATAACCAGACAGTCGCCTTCTTTCAGATATGATATTACATCATAAAAATGTTTATGTTCGATGGTTCCTTCTTCTCTGTTTAAAACCATTAATCTCGAATTATCACGCTTTAAGAGTGGGTCCTGTGCGATCAACTCCTGAGGCAGATCATAGTAAAAATCTGATAACTGCATTTTCTTATCCTCCTTAAAACTCAACTATGATAATGCCACGTTTTATGTCTAAATGCAAGGAAGAAAAACAGAGAATAAAGCAGGCAGCAGATAACTAAACAAGTGCCAGGTACAAATAAACAAAATTCTATTTATACCTGACACCCATCTTTTCAAATGCAGCATTATCCTTCTACTAAAATATACATATTACCTGTTCTGCCTATGTCTTTATCCTATAATTGCCTTAATTTCAGCTTCGTTCATATCGGTTACATCCATGATCTGCTCTAAGGAGTAGCCTTTCTTATGCATTTTCAGGATAATATCGGCTCTTTCTTCCGTTCTTCCAATGACCTTGCCTTGTGCTTCACCCTTGACTATTCCAGCGGCTTCGCCCTTGGCATATCCCATCTCTTCTACGCCTTCACTCAGATTACACATAACGCTCACCTCTTCCTTTATACCATTTCTGTCTACCGGTATGTTATACTCCTGTTTCATAAGCTTTAATTTTTGTTCTGCCGTCATTGTCTGTGACAATAGCGTTCCAAGCAATCGATGCAATTCATATTGTTCTTCCTTTGGCGGAATCTCCTTTGCCAGCCCGATCATCACAATGTTAGGGATATCCAGATTGCCTTTCCAGTCCTGTTCGCCAAGTAAATCATCCTTTACCATATGAATATGACTCAGACT